>JAZLBJ010000028.1:0-21066 GCA_045613645.1 Alistipes sp.
GCACCACTTTCTACTTCTCGGACTACCGCCAACTTAAAACTCATCGGATAGTCGCGTTGCGTATGCTTGACATACAAGCATTTACTCTTTTCTTCCATAGCTTTACTCTCTTTTGTGTAACGCTATTTCAGGACAGGACAATTGAATAATAAAAGGACAACTCATGAGTGTTCACGAGTTGTCCTTTTTATGCATATAGTACCCCTATCGGCCTGACTCAGCAATCTTCTGCATTATCATATTATTAAGATTCTCCGATGCGAGGAGCTCCTCCAATGTGATATGCATACGATAGCGCCAGTAGTGGCGTGAGTTAGCTGGCACATTGATACGCTCGTCGTGTGGGTTCTCTCTACGCAAGCCACCATCCATAGCCATCCAGTCCTGCAAAGGCAATACTGTGAGCATTGCTGGTGACTTTAGGTGCATAGCCACTACCTGCTCAGCAATCCATGGCTCGCAGAAGTATGGAGCCTCGCCCCATGCGCCAAGCACATGGTTGTAGAAGCGCTGTGTAACACCTCTATCCTCCTCCCACCATGCACGCAATGGATTCATATCATGTGTACCTGTTGTGCAGATAGAGAGATATGGGTAGTCATATGTTGAGCCAAACTCAATCTTGGGATCCTTAGGCATACGCTGAATCTCCAAAGAGAGTATCTGCTCACCAGACATCACTGAAGGTACGCAGTCTGGAATCATACCAAGATCCTCGCCACATACGAGCATAGATGTAGCCTCGGTAAGAGGTGGTAACTTCTTCATAGCCTCCCACTGCCAGAAGTTGTTATGGCGGCGATAGAAGAAGTCGTCATACAAACGGTTGTATGCCTCCTTCTGGTCATCGGCAAGCCAACGATAGCAGTCGGTAGAGTATGCTGAGATGCGTGGGTGGAACTTACCCTTCTCGAGCTTATCCTCCACGAAGAGCACATTGTCAGTCTCAGCGATATTGCCCACATGCCAGCTCTCGAAACGGAAGCCGTAGCTTGCAATCTCATCGTAGCTATATGGCAATGCTGGGTTGAAGCGACCGAGTAGTGCGTTTACAGCATCCAATGGAATCTCCCAGATACGGAAGAAGCCCAAGATGTGGTCGATGCGGTATGCATCGAAGTACTCTGCCATCTTCACAAAGCGAGCCTTCCACCATGCGTAACCATCCTCTGACATCTTAGCCCAGTTGTATGTTGGGAAGCCCCAGTTCTGACCCATAACAGAGAAGTCATCGGGTGGAGCACCCGCTGAAGAGTCCATGTTGAACAACTCTGGGTAGACCCAAGCATCAACGCTTGTGCGTGAGATACCGATTGGAATATCGCCCTTGAGAACTACGCCATTAGCATGTGCATAGTCGCGTACCTCGCGCAACTGCTTAGACAAATGGTACTGCACGAAGTAGTTATATGCGACAGCCTCGCTATGCTCCTTCTCGTACTTTGTAGCCTTAGCCTTGGTGTACTTAGCCATGCTACCCCACTCACCAAAGTTTGGTGTACCTTTCTCGTCGCGCAATGCGCAGAAGATAGCATATGGGCGCAACCACTCCTCGTTAGCCTCCATAAAGGCCTTGAACTCCTTACTTGCAAGAGTCTTAGCGCCATCCTGCTCGAAAATAAGATGGAGATACTCACGCTTGGCGTTGTTAACACGCTCGTAGTCTACATCTGGCAGTGAGTTAAGCTCACGGCCAAGAGCCTCAAAGCGCTCCATCTCCTTCTTGCTCTTGAGCTTACCAACGGCTGGAAGGTGCAAGAACTGTGGGTGGAGAGCGAATGTTGAGTTAGCATTGTATGGGTATGAGTCCTGCCATGTACCAGTCATTGTAGTATCGTTGATTGGCAAAATCTGGATGATAGACTGGCCTGTAGCCTTAGCCCAATCAACCATAAGGCGGATATCGTTGAACTCACCAACACCGAAGCTGGTGTTAGAGCGCAAAGAGAATACTGGGATAGCCACACCCGCACCACGCCATGGAGCACGATCAAAGTGTGGACGCAAGCCCTCGATAACAAGTGCCTCGTCAGCCTCTACGCAATCGTTGAAGTAGTAGTTCTCGCCTGCCTGCCATGCAATAACATCACCCGATGCTGTATCGACGATGACAAACTTATAGGCAAATGGGCGCTTAGGAGCCTTGATGCGTGCACTCCACATAGGAGCCAAAGCGTCGTTCATCACAACACCCTTCTTAACATCCCAGTTGCCAACAGCCTTGTCGTCACCAACAAGAACTACACTCTCATTAGGACGCACAACAGCGATGTCAGCACGAATAGTTAGGTAGCCATCAGCAGCACCCTGTGCCTTCTTGCGAGCTGGGCGTGCGAAGACACCATCGGTGAACATCGATGAGTGGAATGAACGGTCAGATGGCATATCTGCCCAGCGGTCAGCAATGCGGACATTGGTTGCCTTCTTATCGAGGGCAATAACATGCTTAGCGCCCCACTCACGGCGTATTGTGGTTGTGCCGTAGCGCACCTCATAGCGATATACAAGCTCCTGCTCGGCATTGAGCTTGATGTTGGCAGACCATAGACCATCGCTGATGTAGCTCATAGGATAGGCCTTCTCCTTAGTCGTGCCAATAACCACATACAGCTCCTCGCCATACGCGGTCTGATACTCTAATCGTAGGTTTAGTGTCATACCTTATTATTATATATAGTTATTGTTTGCATTCGTTTGCTACTATCACTTCAACAACATATCGCTCAGTTCCTGGCAGCTCTGCTGTGGATTGCGGGCATTGAAATGGTAGCCATGCCAA
The DNA here is from genome assembly GCA_045613645.1 of Alistipes sp. Lineage (GTDB taxonomy): Bacteria > Bacteroidota > Bacteroidia > Bacteroidales > Rikenellaceae > Alistipes. Next base: position 2,780 of record JAZLBJ010000028.1, read on the forward strand.
CCTCTATCTATGGCCGCTTCAACATTGGCTTTGCGGTCGTCGATAAAGAGTGTTTCCGCAGGATCTAACGAGTAGCGTGAAGTGAGAATATCGTAGATTTTAGCATCGGGTTTTACCACATGTTCCTCACACGAAACCACCTCACCATCGAAATACTTATAGACAGACTGCTTGCGGAGAAACTCTATGAACTCCAACGACATATTAGAGAGTACATAAAGTTTATATTGAGATTCCTTAAGTGCTTGAATCAATCTCTCTGTTGCGGGTATTACCTCTTGGGTGAGTATTGAGCGACGAAGATTTTTCTCGGCTAACTCCACATCGCAATGGTTGTACTCGGCGAGGGCTTTGACTACCTCGTCGTAGCTCACCACACCGCGGTCGTATTCCTCCCAAAAATGTGGCATTTGGGGTAGAAGAATGTAGGAGAAAAACTCGATAAATTCGGGTTCAAACTTCTTGGGGTCGCGCGCAAAGACAACGCCGCCAAGATCAAAAACGATACTCTTATAGTTGCTCATAATAGTACAAATGTAGGCATTTTGCATGAATTGTGCAAACAAGGACCTTACTTTTTTTGACGAAAGGTTATCCTCGGGTGACGAATGGGCGACTGCGACCGAGGAGTAGATTGTTTATTCAGATACGAGTTTAAGCACTATTTGAGCCGCTTTCACCCTCCGGGCTATAGTTGCACTCATTAAAGAGTGTTTAATTGCTCTAATGGGCAAATAATTCCATGCAAAAGGCTTTGAAATACGATTTATTATTTGTATCTTTGTGCGTTTTATATAGAATATATAAATAAAATAAATATATGAGTACCGAACAGGAAAAAGTGATGAAACACGAGGAGGAGTATTCGGCATCGAATATCCAAGTCCTCGAAGGATTAGAGGCCGTGCGTAAGCGCCCCGCCATGTACATCGGCGATATTGGCGAGAAGGGTCTTCACCACCTTGTTTACGAGGTTGTGGATAACTCTATCGACGAGGCTCTTGCAGGCTACTGTACTGACATCTATGTAACCATCAACGAGGATAACTCTATCTCGGTTAAGGATAATGGTCGAGGTATTCCAACTGACTTCCACGAGAAGGAGGGAAAGTCGGCTTTGGAGGTTGTACTCACAGTACTCCATGCTGGTGGTAAGTTCGACAAGGGTAGCTATAAGGTGTCGGGTGGTCTTCACGGTGTGGGTGTATCGTGTGTTAATGCACTCTCAACACTCCTCATAGCTGAGATTCATCGTGGTGGCAAGATCTATAAGCAGACATACTCTAAAGGTACACCTACATCACAGGTTGAGATTGTTGGCGATTGCGAGGATCGTGGTACAACAATCACCTTTAAGCCCGACGCTGAGATCTTCTCACTTACACAGGAGTATAAGTATGCTATCTTGGCAAACCGTCTTCGTGAGCTTGCATTCCTTAACAAGGGCATTCACCTAACACTCACTGACCACCGCGTGAAGGACGAGGAGGGTAACTCACTCTCGGATCACTTCTACTCAGAGCATGGTCTTTCGGAGTTCGTGGAGTATTTGGATGCGACACGCGGCCAGAAGATTATCGAGAACATCATCTATCTCGATACTGAGGAGAGTGGTGTTCCCGTGGAGGTTGCTATGCAGTACAACGACTCATACTCAGAGAATGTACACTCGTATGTAAATAATATCAATACCATAGAGGGTGGTACTCACCTCACTGGTTTCCGCTCAGCACTCACTCGTACTCTTAAGAAGTATGCAGAGGAGAGTGGTATGCTTGCAAAATTGAAGTTCGACATCTCGGGTGTCGACTTCCGAGAGGGTCTCACAGCCGTAGTGTGAGTGAAGGTTGCTGAACCTCAGTTCGAGGGTCAGACAAAGACAAAGCTCGGTAACGACGAGATTGCTGGTGCCGTCAACCGCGCCATGTCTGCAGCATTGAGCAACTACCTTGAGGAGAATCCTAAGGATGCTAAAGCCATAGTACAGAAGGTCATCCTTGCTGCTCAGGCTCGCCATGCAGCACGCAACGCTCGTGAGGCCGTACAGCGCAAGACCGTATTGTCAGGCGCAGGTCTTCCTGGTAAGCTCGCCGATTGTACAAGCCGCGATCGCTCTATCGCCGAGATCTTCTTCGTCGAGGGTGACTCTGCGGGTGGTACTGCAAAGCAGGGTCGCGACCGTAATTTCCAGGCTATCATGCCTCTTCGTGGTAAGATTCTCAATGTAGAGAAGGCTCAGGAGCACCGCATGTGGGAGAACGAGGAGATCAAGAATATGTTCACAGCTTTGGGTGTATCAATAGGTACTGCTGAGGACAGCAAGGCTTTGAACCTTGAGAAGTTGCGTTACGACAAGATTATCATCATGACCGATGCCGATGTCGATGGTTCACACATCGCAACACTTATGCTTACCTTCTTCTTCCGTAAGATGAAGGCTCTTATCGAAAATGGTCATATCTACATCGCTACCCCACCTCTATATCTTGTTAAGAAGGGTAAGCAGGAGCGTGACTGCTGGACCGACAAGGAGCGTGATGCTATCAGCGCAGAGTTCGGCAAGGGTGTTCACATTCAGCGATACAAAGGTCTTGGTGAGATGAACGAGCAGCAGCTATGGGATACTACCATGAATCCTGAGACTCGTATCTTGCGCCAGGTGACTGTGGAGAATGCGGCAGAGGCAGATAGAATATTCTCAATGCTCATGGGCGACGAGGTGCCACCCCGTCGTGAGTTCATCGAGAAGAATGCACACTATGCTAATATCGACGCTTAATAATATCGAGGGGTTGTGCTTTGCACAGCCCCTTTTTACTACCCATAGGTAAGAGTTGGCCGACTCATAACCAAAATGGACTAAATGTTAATCGGCCACAAACTACGACTACTATGAATGTAACTATCATTGGTGTTGCTGGAGGTACTGGCTCTGGCAAGTCTACATTGGTCAAGCGCCTCCAGGAGGCCTTCAAAAATGATGATGTGGCAACACTATGTCACGACTACTATTATAAGGCACACCCCGAACTAACATATGAGGAGCGTACAAAACTCAACTACGACCATCCCGCAGCATTCGACACCGACATGCTTGTAGAACACATCCGTACACTCAAAAATAATGTACCTATCGAGCATCCCGTGTACTCGTTTGTCGACCATAATCGCACCGAGGAGCGTGTACTTGTAAAACCCTCAAGGGTTATTATAGTTGATGGCATCCTAATATTTGAGCATAAGGAACTTCGCGACCTTATGGATATAAAGGTTTTCGTCGATACTGACGCCGATGTCCGTCTGGCTCGTCGTATACTCAGGGATGTTATTGAGCGTGGTCGTACCATGCAGTCGGTGGTTGATCAATACCTCACAACCGTAAAGCCTATGCACGAGGAGTTCGTGGAGCCATCGAAGCGCCATGCCGATGTTATCATCCCCGAGGGTGGTTTCAACTCGGTGGCTGTAGGTATGCTTATTCAGAATATTCGCTCACTCATAGATAATAAGTAGTATGAAGAAGGTGCTCACTACCCTACTTATAATATTGTCGGCAGTATGCTACACTTATGCTGCCAATCCAGAATATGTGGTCCTTGCTTCTAAGAGCGTTGACCAAAACAAGGCGTGGCGTGATGTTGTCGATGTCTTGGCTCAGAAGCATGATGCAGCGATAGTGCTCTTTGACAACTCGCCATGCGAGGCGATGAAGAGCCTAAAGGAGATAAATCCTCGCTATGTGGCTATTGTTGATATGCCCGTGAATATCGGTCGTGACTATGTTATAGAGTTTCACCATGTAAGTCGTGATATAGATAGCGATATATATGCCGACTTCATGTGGGGCATTATCACCGGCTACGATGCCGAGGCTGCAATGCGCATGGTGAATAATAGCACCGAGCCACTTGTTGTGAAGGATGCTGTAGCCACAATCATGGAGCTCAACTCGGCAAAGTGGTTCGACAACTACGCATGGATTGATGACCATACCAAGGGTCTATGGGGCCAGAAGCGTGGTTTCAATGGCGAGATTACAACAGGCATGGTTGCACCTGAGAAGGTTTTGGCTAAGTTTACAGAGCTATATGCCGAATATGACCCCGATCTTATCGTAACTGCGGCACACGCCACACAGAAGAATCTTGAGATGCCCTACTCGCTGGGTAACTTAAAACCTCGTGAAGGTAAGCTATATGCCGAGGATAAGTTTACTGGCGACACATGGGACTTGAAGGAGTCGGGAAAGCGTCGAGTATATACAGCTGTGGGCAACTGCTTGATTGGTGATATGAATAATACCAAGGAGAGCATGGCTGCAGCATGGATGAATAGCTCGAATGCGTCAACCATGATTGGATATGTGGTGACTACATGGCATGGGCGCAATGGCTGGGGTGCACTCAAATATTGGGTATCGAACCCTGAGCGATACACCTTAGCAGAAGCTGTATATATCAACCAGCAAGACCTTGTGCATCAGCATCATAAGTGGACACCAATACTTGTGGATGAGAGATACGATTTCTGCGATGAATTTATGGAGGAGCTAACAACGGCAGCTAATCGCATTTCGGAGGTTGTGGGTCACGAAGTTGACTTCGACAATGCCCAGGACTGGGATATGATGGGTTTCTGGCACGATCGTGATGTTTTGGTCTACTATGGAGACCCCAAGTGGGAGATACGCTTACAGAGCGCTGGCGAGCAGGATTACACCGTGACATCTAAGCGCAAGGGGAAGCGCTATATCGTGACAATCACCACTGGTGAGAACTTCGATATGGAGAAGATGCGTGGTGATAAGTTTAAGCAGGAACATGTTCTCGACTTACCATTTAGTTATATCTTCCCCGAGCGATTGAATGAGCCTAAGATTGCCGGTGACAAATGGGGTAAGGTGGTTGTCGACGAGAACTTCATGCTTATGTATGATGTTGAGTTTGCACCATCATCAACCTATGATATAGTCATTAAGACGAAGTAATTGATAGGGTGAGCTATGCGCTACCCTATCTCTAAATTAAGAGGTCTCCCTCATGTTGCAAAAGGGTAGGAACAGAGGGAGACTTTCATTTATATTTATTGAAAATATTTGTATAAGCGAGATAGAGTTGCTATCTTTGTTTAGAAATAAAAACTATCCATTATGAACCGCCCATTATCTATTCTAATCATTGCATTAATCGCAATAAGCTGTACACAAAAAAAGAAGTTAGACGCACCTGAGCGCCACGGCATGCCTGGCTTTGATTTGTATGGAGATGTTGAGAGCGTAGTTGTTGAACACTACAATTTGAATGAAGAATCAGGGATATTGGTCCCATGCAAAATGGACTACTATGAGACCTACCATTTCAATGAGGCAGGTGATGTGACAGATAATAGTAGCTATAATACAGATGGTACAATAAATTGGAAGAGGGTGTTTGAATATGATTCAGCAGGAAGAGAGGTTGAATTCTCATACTATGCAGAAGGTGGTGTGTTGAAGCGTAATAATACATCTAAATATGACTCTAATGGAAATATTGTCGAAGAGTGTAGCTACGATTCTGATGGTGCGGTTACCCGAAAGCGAGTTTGTGAATATGACGAGGCTGGTAATATATTAACAGATGAGTGTTACTATTCTGATGCATCACAGAACAACTATAGAAAAACATACAAATATGACTCAGTTGGAAATTTAATAGAGGAGAATAGTTGGAATCATTCAGATATCAGTTCAAATGAGAAGTGTTGCTATAAGTATGACTCTTCGGGTAATAAAATAGAGGAAAAGCATTATAATTCCGATGGCAGGTGTATTGGCAACTATATTTATAAGTATGACGCAGCAGGGCGACTAATTACCGAGGAGAGATATGATTCGCACGACACATGGGCATATACATACGCGTACAACTCTAATGGTGATATTATAGAAAAGATTGAATATCGCTCATTTAATTCTTATGCCGATATATATTCAAACTATCACATGCGTACAAAGACAATATATAAATACGATTCTGCAGGGAATAAGATAGAGGAGGCCCACTATTCTGAATCAACGGATATCATCTTGGATTGGGTGAATGTTTATAAGTATAACTCAGAGGGCGTTCTAATAGCAGAAGTCTTAAATTATGGGGATAGTCATGGTTATACAATTAAAATGTATGATTCTGCAAGCAATAAAATTGCATATAACGAGTACGACATAGATGGCGTGTTAAGGGATGGAGATAGTTTTATACGAGATTTAGATGGAAATTTAACAACATGGATGGGGCACAAAAAAGATGGCTCGATATATATCAGAGAAGTTCATCAATACGATGATAAAGGAAATGCAATAACCTCTCTTTTCTATGACGATTCAGTTCCAACAAGCATGTGTATAATGACAATTAAATATAGATAGAGATATTTAAAAATCGAGCAACTTGTATTTTGCGCGTGTATCGCTCATCGACATAAGTTCCTCGAAGTGCCACCACTCACGGCGGTATGGTACAAGGCCAACGCTTGCCATACACTCAATGAGAAGAAGTCTATTGTTGGCGGCCTCTTGCGAAAGAACACCCCTGCGCACCTGCTCCTCGGCATAGGCGCGATATATTGCAAGTGTTCGTGTTGTAGGATCGCTATTGTCAGGCGTGCCCTTGACCGAGGCAACTGCTGAAAAGTCATCGAATGGAGCTCCCATATCAAGAGGTGTGCCGTCGGTTGTTGCTATGGTAAGGTCTACAGCAACTCCGTAGTTATGTCTGCCGCCCTTGCTTCCATCGGCCACAAAGCTCTCGAACTCCGTACCCTCGACCACGCTACGCATATATCGCTGTACGCTAATGGGGCGTGCCGCATCGTAGATTAGTAGGCGGTATTCTGGGTGTATATCTTTAAGGTATAGATGTGCTCGCACCACTCTCGCAGCGAAAGAGGCTTCTAAGTATGCGATATTTAGTTCGCCATACATATCCTCACCAACGAAGTTATCCTCCGTCGAATACTTGAGTTCTACAAGTATGTCCTCACCACCATCCAATGTGGTAATATCTACAAGATTATAGTTGCGCATATTAGCATCGAAGTACGAAGCATTTTGCTGAGCTGAAGCGGTGGCGTATGTCACTACCACAAGAGCGAGGGTTATGAGTCGTAGCATAATTACAATTATTTTATGCAAAGATGCAAAAAGTTGGGTTATTATTACCATATACTGCCGAAAAGATGTACCTTTGTCGCAAAATATTAACCATAGACTATTTGACATGAAAAGACTATTTATGCTCTTTGCGCTCTGCGCCCTTGTAGTTACGGCGTGTGAGCCTATCACATCGGGTGGTGATGACCACACCACATCTGCGGCATTGACAATCACCTCAAATCGCGAAATTTCTGTAAGCAGCGGCTCTGTAATGGGTATCATCACCTACACCCTCGACAACCCAGTGATGGGTGCTTCAGTAGAGGTTACATCGGATAAGGAGTGGGTTCATTCGTTCGACTACTCACAGATGGGTAAGATTGGCTATAAGGTAGATGCTAATCAAACATACGACGAGCGCCACGCAAATATTACCGTCAGCTATGATGGCAAGGAGGTGGCAATACTCACACTCAAGCAGGCTGGCAAGAAGCGCCCCGAGGAGGTAAACATCGAGGCACCATATCTACTTGGTCACTACTATGGCGACTATGCTGGATATAACTACAACTACTACCTTGTTTTCTCTGAGAGCGACTACGCAGCCAATGATGAGTTCAATAGCGAGGGTTATAAATATTTCCTCGATATCTACTCGGAGGAGTGTCCCGCAGATTATAACAATATTCGCGTGCCTAATGGTGTATACACATTCAATGTGAATAACGACGGCCAGGCAGGCACCTTCCTTGAGTCGTTCAGCATCTACAAGGAGTATGATAACTCTGGCATGGAGATAGCCGAGCACCCATATTCTGAGGGCGTGTTAACCGTTACTGACGATCTTGTAAAGTTGGAGATTAAGTTCGAGGACGAGGAGAATCTATATGTGGTAACCTATGATGGTGACTATGCTATGATGGATAAACGCAGCGCAGCTGGTGGTATATATTAAAGCTATTATAGAGATAAACTATTGGGGCTATGCAGCGATTATGTTGCATAGCCCCAATAGTTTATACCTAGTTACATATATCATCCCTTAAGCCATTTGTGCTTGGCAACGCTGTATATAGGCACAATAGGAATCATTAGCGGTGTTCGCTTGATATAGGTTTGAAATTCGGGGTCCTTGCCATACACCTCAGCCTGGCGCAGCTCAATGCGGCGTGCTCCGCTGAACATAACATAGACAATGCCCGCATAACCCAGTGATGCCACAACCCACTGACCTGGTGTGCAGCAGCTACCAACGCATATAAGGAAGCTACCAGTCCACATAAGCACCTCGCCAAAGTAGTTTGGACAACGCACAATGCGATAGAGGCCTGTGTCCACAAAGCGTGATGCATTCTTGCGCTTAGAAGCACTCTTCTGAGCGTCGGCAACAGCTTCGATAATAACGCCCAGTGCCGCAACAATAGCTCCTATCCATGCCCATGTGTCGCTCACTGGAGCTCCCAATTTGAGATTGTTGAGATAGAAGGTCACGGGGCTTATCTGCCCCACATATAGTAGTGCGCACGACACCCATATCATCACCATGGCGAAGAAGGGCTTGCGTGTCGTGTTGTCGGGCTGATATAATATCTTCTTGTAGGATGCCGACCTGCGTTCGCGTATTAGCAGATATAACGCAAGGCGTATGCCGTAGATAAATAGTACGCAGCATAGCACAATGGCTGGAGCAGTAAGCACATTACCAAATATTATGAGCGTGGCCACCGAGAGGGCCGAAATTGATAAACCGTAACCAATGCTGAAGAAGTAGATAAAGTATATCCATCCTACAGCAGATACGGCAAATGCAATGATGAGGAGTGTTAATAGGTGTTCCATAATAGTGAGTATGAATTCGTAGAACAAATATAGCGATTATTTGCCAATATTGGACAATAAAAGTTGGTATATTGTGTGTGAAGTGTTATTTTTGCAGCAAAATAATTGATATGTCGAAAAATAAAATAGCACGCGAAAAGGCTGTTGTCGAGCGTATGATACGACTCTATTGCCGTCATAAGCTGGGAGCAAAGGAGCTACCCCAGGAGTATGTCGACTTAATAGCCTATGCTCATAAACGCCTCGATGGTTGCAAGTTCGGCGATGAGAAGCCAGCATGCAAGCGCTGTACCATACATTGCTACAAGCCCGATATGCGCGAGAAGATTCGTAATGTCATGCGCTGGGCAGGCCCCCGTATGCTGATCTACGACCCCGTGGCAGCAATACGCCACCTATTTAATAAGTAGTCAATACTACCCACGGGGCATTTATATATTTTAATGATTATCTTTGCATAAAATTACAATGCTATGAGAGAGGTAGATCCCAAGACTACATCGAGGGCTAAGGCGTTTGACCTATGGATGAAGGCGCCAATGCCCATGGTGACAATGACAAAGCGATTCGATATAACACGCCTACGCCGCCTATCAAAGCGCAAGGGTGTGAAGCTAAACATGCTTATGTGTTATGCGATAGTCAAGGCAGCGTCGTCGTTCAAGGAGTTCTATATGCTACCCGTAGGCGACAAGCTGATGGCATTCGACAACCTTGCCATAAACACCATTGTGATGACCAAGGATGGCGGCATCAATACCTGTGATATACCCTTTTCGGAGGATGTACACCGTTTTGAAGCAGACTATCTAAGACTTACAGACGAGGCGAGCCGTAGCGAGGGTGATGTCACACTCGATGATAACTATATGGTAATTGGCACATCGGCGCTTACTAAATGTGAACTCGATGCAGTGGTAAATGTATATGCTGGTTGTTGGAACAACCCTTTTGTTGTATGGAGTAAATACCGCCAGGGATGGTTTAAGACTACCCTATCATTGTCGTTCCAGTTTCACCATACGCAGATGGACGGTCCAATATCTACGGGCTTTTTAAACAGACTGCAAGAGGTAATGAATAATATCGAATACTAATGGTTAAAGAGATTTATTTAGCAGGTGGGTGTTTCTGGGGAATAGAGCACTACTTCAAGCAGATACGCGGTGTTATATCAACTGAGGTTGGATATGCAAATGGTGCAACACCAAACCCAACATACGAGGAGGTGTACACCGATACTACTGGGTATGCCGAGACGGTGCATATCGTCTACGATGCCGATGTTGTCGAGCTTCGTCTACTAATTGAGATGTTCTTCCACTCGATAGACCCCACATCACTCAATCGCCAAGGTAACGACTACGGAACACGCTATCGCACGGGAATATACTATATTGACGAGGATGATGTTATCACAATAAACGCTATTTACAACGCTGTTGCAGAGGCGGTTGGCGAGAAACTGGCAGTGGAGCTATTGCCTTTGCAGAACTTCTATCCTGCAGAAGAGTATCATCAAGACTATCTCGACAAGCACCCAACAGGTTATTGCCATATTCCCATGGCTCTGATGCTTATGGCTCGTGAGGCGAACAAATAGTTCTAAAAATATATGGGCATCGCAGTATAAGTGCGATGCCCATATTCAATATATCAATAGGCAACCTATAGTGTAAGCTCCTCGTATGGCAAGTCCCATGCCTCAGCCACAGGTTTATATACAACCTTACCCTCTACGATATTAAGACCCTTGTAGAGCTCCTCATTATCCTTACACGCCTGTCTCCAGCCCTTATTAGCAAGCTGAAGAACATATGGCATAGTAGCATTTGTAAGCGCCAAGGTAGAGGTGTATGGCACTGCACCTGGGATATTAGCTACACAGTAGTGAAGGATGCCGTCGACATAGTATACAGGATCCTCATGTGTTGTTGGGCGTGAGGTCTCGAAGCAACCGCCCTGGTCAATAGCCACATCCACCATAACTGTACCTGGCTCCATATCCTTGAGCATGTCGCGTGTAACGAGCTTAGGAGCCTTAGCGCCTGGGATAAGCACTGAACCGATAACCAAGTCAGCACGCTTTAACTCCTGGCGTATGTTATACCCCGAAGACATCAATGTCTTGACATTCTTAGGCATAACATCTGCCAAGTATGTTAATCGTTTAAGTGAAATATCGCAGATGGTTACATCGGCTCCAGTACCAGCAGCAGTGCGTGCCGCAGCTGTACCCACAACACCTGCACCAATGACAAATACGCGAGCTGGCTTAACACCTGGAACACCTCCTAACAACTTACCCTTACCTCCACGAGGCTTCTCCAAGAAGTAGCGACCCTCCTGTGTTGACATACGGCCAGCAACCTCCGACATTGGAATAAGAAGTGGTAGTGATCTATCCTTGCACTCCACAGTCTCGTAGGCACAGCACACAGCGCCACTCTCAATCATAGCGTGTGTTAGAGGTTCACTACTTGCAAAGTGGAAATATGTGAAGACAAGTTGTCCCTTGCGTATTAGCTTGTACTCTGGTGCAATAGGCTCCTTCACCTTAACAATCATCTCAGCTATAGCATAGACATCCTCGATGGTTGGCAATATCTTAGCGCCCTGCTCGACATACTCTTCGTCAGCAAAGCCACTATTTACACCAGCCGTTGCCTGGATATATACTTCATGACCACGACGAACAAGCTCCATTACACCTGCGGGGGTCAAAGCAACGCGATTCTCATTGTTCTTAATCTCCTTGGGTACTCCAATAATCATAGCTGTAGATATTTTAATATTTTTACTTTGCGTAGCCGACATCTCAATTTATCGACTATTTACGAATGCTAAGTTAATAAAATTTTATTTTTCACCCAATAATTACATCATATTTTTACATTTGTTGCACATATATTCTACAATTATAGCGCAAGTAAGATATACGATAGTTAAGATTAAAAGCGTTGCAATCTCAGATGATATATCACTTATTGTTGCACCCATGCTATTCACCTCGATAAAGGCATTCACCGCACTACTACTTGGAAGTATGCGTCCAACAAGATAGATCCACTCAGGTAGAGCTTCATAAGGATAGGATACTCCTGCAACAAGGAGCACTGGCACCGAACTCCACAAAAGGAGCATAAGAGGCGATTCGCGCTTTGTAAAGAGTCGCGATAAAGCAAGTCCAAGGGATGCTACACATGTTATATATATAAATAGGAGTAATGTTATATCACCTATATATCCCGCATTAGGAAAGTTGAATACGGGCCAAACAACACCTAATATCAATATTAAGCTAACACCATATATTAGCATGTAGACCAATATTTTAGTCAGCACAGATATGATAGGATTTATCACGACATACAAACCTCTTTCTCGTCGTCGTGCAGCAATGAGGGCCATGCCTATTATCATAGTTTGCTGAATGATAACAATGAGTATAGAAGGCATCACAAAGCTACCGTAACCCATACTGGGGTTATAGAGCATGGTAACATCAAAGGCTACGGGCTCCACAAACGAAGGTATAAGTGCCGTATCTACACCTTCGCTCACCAAACGGGCAACCTCGACATTCGCACCCGTAGTCAGAGCATCAGCCACACCTTGTTGCATTATATGGCTGTAAAGCAATAAGTGGGAGCCATCCATTATAAGTGATACATTAGCTTGATCGCCAGCGACTATAGAGCGTTCATAACCATCGGGGATATGCAGAATACCAAATACCTTACCCTCGTAAAACAACCCTCGTGCTCTATCTAAACTCTCCGCCTCATATGCCACACGCGTATCGGGACCGTCCTCCACTCCATTAACCAACCTGCGACTCATTGCAGTATTATCGTCATCAACAACAACTATGGGAACATCGCGCACGACCTCGCTACCATAGGCCACAGAGTAAATAACGGTATATATCATCGTGGCAAATACTACAAGAAGGAGTGCGCCGCTATCGGTAAAAACAGCTTTAACCTCCTCGCTTGCAGACTTTACAGCACATCTATATATATTTGATATAACACTCATATTAATCTCTATTCCAATATTTTTTATTGCGCACAACCCTACTTAGACGAGGCCATGAAAGCAATCCCAATAGAGTAAATAACCCAAGTCCCCAAAAGCAATCTATAGAGTAGCAGACATCTGCACCACGCAGCGCCTGGGTGATAAATATATCACCATAATATGTCAATGGAAAGATCTTCGCCAAAATCTGGGCAATACCATACATCGAGATTGTGGGAAATGTTATACCCGAAAATGTAAAAGCCATAACAGCATAACCTCCTCCTAACGATAGAGCAAGACGCATATTTGCAGTAAGAGCAACAATAGCTATTGCAACGCTCTGATAAGCAACGATAAGCAATAGCGAGCTTAAGCCAAGCATTAGCCAGCTACACATGAACTCCATCCCCATTACAACAACGAGAACAAAGAATACAAGCGTCATCATCGCAAGCATAACAATCGTTATTGGCAGTAGTTTTCCCACAACAGCCGCGAATAGCGACCCAGATGCACACGACAACCACTCACCCGCAGTAGAGTATCGCAACTCACGACCAATTGCGTATATCGTCGTAAGAACCACAAAGAGTACCATACCCACAAACATAAACATTGGCGCAAGATAGTAGCCATAATTCATATATGGATTTGATATTGTGTGTATCTGGACATTGATGGGCATAACATCAACCATAGCTTGATATTCACTATATCCAATACTTTGTAGACGCGATATGGCAACACCTGCCGAAAAGCTACGCACAACTTGCTGTATATCTCTCTGCAAAACGCCAGCGGTAGACAGATTAGCTCCAGATATCAAGGCCTCCACTCGTGTTGGCTCACCAGCTAATATATCCCTCTCAAAATTGGCGGGAACAACAACCATAGCGCGCACTTCGCCACGCTGCACAAGATCGTTTGCGACTATCGTAGAAGACACCTCGCTAATTTGGCCTATACCACGATTAGCCTCCATCATACCAATAAGTTGCCGAGACATCGATGTTTTATCTGCATCAAACACAGCTATAGGCAATTGCTCCACACTACCTCTACCAAACATCAGCGTAAAGAGCACAATCATCACAATTGGCAATACAACCAATGAAGTGAGGTACAGTCGATTGTATACAATTTCCTTAACCTCACGCTTGAACACGGTATATATAGAATTTAGTGTCAGCATATTATAGCCTATCACCTCTTACTATAACACTCATACCTGGCAGCGGTTCAACATCGCCACTCGCAGGGCGAGCCCTAATCTCAAAGCTGCGCAAATCGAAACCACCCTTAGCACGCGTTGAGTTCCATGTTGCATAATCAGCCTCCGAAGCGATATAGTAGACCTCGAATTCGCAATCACGCTCCAAGGCTGGTAGATACCCCTTAAAACAATCACCCACTGCAATACCATGTAAATCATCCTCACGGATATTGAATGTGGCCCATGACGAGGCTACATCCAATATTGTCACCACAGGATAGCCCGCGCCAACCAACTCACCCTCGTGTGCTGCCACGACAGACACTCGCCCTGACACGGGAGCGTAAATATGCGCATCGGAGATGTAGGCGTCAACCTCCTCTACAGCACCTTGCGCTTGCGCAACCTTTGCTGCTACGGCCTCACGCTGCTCCTTAGTAGCACCAGCCAACACAAGGTCATACTGGGCCCGTGCCGCTTGCTCTGTAGCAGCCATAGCCTCAAGGTTTGTCCTAGCTTCATCATACTGCTGTCGAGGCACAACGCCCTTAAAGTACAACTCTTCCACTCTTCTGAAACTCTTAGCCGCAAGTTCTCTACCAGCACTCGCTTGCTGCAGTAAACTATGCGCAGCCTCAATCTGCTCGATGCGTGCTCCCATATCCACCTGCTCATTCATAGCCTCAGCCTCACGACGCAATGCCTCCACCTGTGCGAGTTTAGCATCAAGTTCTGGAGTCGATATGGTATAGAGGAGTTCACCTCGATCTACCCAATCGCCCTCGGCGACATACATCGCACTTATGCGCCCAGCAATCTTTGATGAGGCATGATACTCATCAGCCTCAATACGCCCCTCTATCACACGCTCATTTCGGCCATCATAGTGACGACTTATAACAATAACAACCACCGCAATAATGCCCAGCAAAAGTGATGAGATAATAATAACTTTACCTTTGTTCTTCATACATTTAATACTATCTAATTAAATCTTATTCTATATCTATTTGCACACCATTATCTCTGTATTCAACCAAGGTGTGACTTAAACCCGAAGCTTCAAGAAGCCTTGCAAGCGAAAGACAATAGTTATACACGGCGTTGATATACGACAACTTTGACGCAGAGCGACCAAGTTCAGCATCCATCAACTCTGTGGACGATGTAACGCCAGCCTTAAAACCATCCTCTGCCGACTGATAATAGCTCTCCGAAAGACGCATAGAGCTCTCTGCAGTAGTAATATCATTTAGTGCATTAACAACATTATAATACTCATTTTCAACAACTAATCTTATATCACTTTGAGCCTTTTCGACTATCATTTCAACACTCTTAGCCTTCGCCTTTGACGCTCGCAACCTATTCTCTTTACCAAGACCATCAAATAGCGGTATGCGTGCCTCGACACCTACGGCCCACCTAGGAATCATATCCGAAAGGTTGGGGCTATATATCGAAGCGAGCCCCATGGCAGCTACCTCTGGTAAAAGATCGGCTTTGGCTACTCGCACACCCTCATTGGCAAGTTCAACACCTAAGTTTGCCTCGGATAAAAGAGGGTTTAGTTCAAGTGCATTATCAATATAGTAATCAAGTGGTAGCAATACTCTATCTACAAATAATCTATCTGCAACTAATATATCATAATCAATATCTAGCGTTGAGTTTAACAGCCGTTCTGCCATATGAAGTCGATGCTGTTCACTACTCAACTCTCGCTCAGCTTCCGCCAGACGATACTCTACTCCCAGTACCACACTATGAGCAACGCTACCAGCTTCCTCCATGGCCTTAGCATCACTCAGATGATGTTGCATAACATCTACGACCGACCTTCGCACATCTACAGCATATTGCAGAACAACAACACCATAGTATTGTTCAACTAATGTAGTATATAGATAGCTTTTCATCCCTATCAACTTCTGCTCGGCCATCCTACGACCAATAGCTGCAGCCCTATTTGCAGAACGAATCTTACCACCTGCGTATATTGGCAAAGTCACCTTAGCCGCAGTGATACCAAGCGAACGCTTTTGCACAACATACTGCAGATCCATTGAGTTTAGTGGCGACAGTAGACCACCAATGAGTTGTACTACATCAGGTGTTAATATACTAGACGATACTCCGCTGTTAATTAATGTATTAGTCAAACCATTAACAATTCCATTCTCTCCTAATATATCGATTGCAACATCGCGTTGAGTAAGAATATAACCACCCACTATCTCAATCTTTGGAAAGTAGAGGCCTTCGGTAGCTTTAAGTTGATAGTCGGCAACAGAGATGTCGTATTCAGCACTTTTGAGTGCAAGGTTGCTATCAAAGGCTATAGACACAGCCTCATCAAATGAGAGATATCGCTGTGCATTAGCTACATGTATAGCGCTAACTGAAGCTATTAATATGATTAAGTGTCGCATCATAAATCGTTTTGGCCACCATATAGCAAATATCGCGCAAAGGGGCAATGTAGCACCTAAAAATTGCCCGTTCACATTTGGCATACTCCTTGATTTGAAGGGAGGTGCAAAACCATTTAGTTAACTAAAACTTTTTTATTATGAAAAGATTAAGACTTTTATCTCTTTTTATTGCAATCTCATTTATGGGCACTACAGCAGCCGAGGCACAAAGCACACTCATTGAGGTTGATGAGTACACCCCATCAGTCTACATTATTGCTCGCGAAGGCGGACACAAACATGACCACGAGAGTTTGCGTGTGCGCGTTGTTGACGACTATGTGGAGACTGCACGACATGGTTTCCAGCAGAGCCATAAGCCCCACTTCATCTTTGCCACCCCAGATAATCGCATCTCGTTTGCAATTGGCGGTATGGTAAACTTGCGCACAAGCTACGATTTCAACAGCGTGATGAACAACATCGACTTCGTGCCATACAACATCCCTATGTCAAAAAGCTACTCAAATCGTCAGCGTGTGATGATGGACGCCTCTACCTCACGACTCTTCGTAAAGGCAGTTATCAACAATGAGATGCTTGGTCGCATTGTGATATATAGCGACATGGACTTTCGTGGTGGCGAGGCCTTCAGCTATATCCCACGCCTACGCTCTGCATATGTACAGTTTAAAGGCCTCACTATAGGTCGTGATGTAACCACATTCTGCGATCTTAGTGCAGCACCTACAACCATCGACTTCCAGGGCCCTAATGCGTATAACTTCAACTTTACCGAGATGATACGCTATGAGCACAACTTCCTACGCAACCACCTCACTATGGGTGTCGCAGTCGAGGTTCCTACAGTAAATGGTGAGTATGGCGAGCATTTCGCACCTATAAGTCAGCGCGTTCCTGATGGTATAGCCTACCTACAGTACTCATGGGGTGAGAACCGCGCAAGCCACCTGAGAGCATCTGCCGTAATTCGCGATATGTATCTTCACAATGTTGATGCAAATACCAACACCACACAGGTTGGTTGGGGTGTTCAGCTAAGTGGTCACATCAAAGCATCACAGTGGTTAGACATATACATGAATGGTGTATATGGCAAGGGCATAACCCCATATATTCAGGATCTTGCAGGCTCACCATACGATGTTGTATATAATCCATCAAACCCCAAGGATATTGAGACTTTACCTATGTGGGGATTTCAGGCTGCAGCCCAGGTAAACATCTTTCCAGGCCGCGCATGGGTGTCAGGCGGTTACTCTATGGTTTCACTCGAAAAGAACAATGGCTATCTTGCTAACAACCAGTATCACCGTGGCAACTACATCTTTGGCAACATCTTCTGCAATGTCACATCGGATCTCACAATGGCCGTCGAGTATCTACATGGTACGCGCAAAAATATGGGAGATGACAAAAACTCAGCAAACCGCGTAAGCCTTATGGTGCAGTATAACTTCTAACAGGTAGACATACTAAAACAAAAGAGCTGTCCATCGTGAAGTGACCCCAAAAGTTTAGACAAAAAAAACTTTTGGGGTTTCTTTATGCGTAAAAAACACGATTATGGAGCATTGCTCAAGTATATGAGGATGCTCGAAGAAGGTTATTCGATTGACCTCATTCACAAAAAGTTTGG
>JAZLBJ010000029.1:0-31204 GCA_045613645.1 Alistipes sp.
AACAACACCCACAGCCTCAGAGGATAGTGGCGAGGGATCCACATCGCTCAGCAGTGCCAAGAACTCCGCAATATCCTGTGGACGAGCCTTGCGCTTGTCGGCCATAGAGCGCTCTATAGCCGTGCGCACGCCTTGCGACAAGGGGGCAGGGAGTGCGGGTAGTCCATCATCACTAACATCCGCAGCCTCGGGAGGCACCAAGCCCGTAACCAAATAGTACAGTGTAGCGCCAAGCGAATAGATATCCGTAGCGGGCGAAAACTCCTTGACACCGCCCGACTTATACTGCTCCATAGGGGCAAAGCCATGGCTCACGCCCACAGGAGATGTAGATGTTGCCTCACCACTATCAGCATCGTAGTGCTTCGACAAGCCAAAGTCTATCAGTATGGCGTTATTATCCTTAGTACGCACCATGATATTGCCAGGCTTAACATCAAGGTGCATGATACGTTGCTCGTGGATATAGCTCAAAGCATCAGCAACCTGGCGGATATAGCCCACCGCAGCAGCCTCGCCGAGAGCACCACAGCGCTTGACAAGGGCGCTTAGTGACTCACCCTCGATATACTCCATAACATAATAGGCGGTGCCATTCTCCTCGAAGACATCGTGGATATGGATAATATTCGAGTGGTCGAGGCTTGCGATGGTCTGTGCCTCCTTGATGAACTTTGCCTTGAACTTACCCATAACTTCGGCATTGCTCTCCGAGAAGAGCGAGAGGGCGCTTGTATCTTCGTCGCGCTTATAGTAGTCCTTAGGAAAGAACTCCTTGATGCAGACCTTGCGCTTAGCCATGACCTGCTCGGCAAGGTAGGTAATGCCGAAGCCGCCACGACCCAAGGTATCTATAATGCGATATTTGCCTCTTTCGAGAAGAGAGCCAGGGGTTAAATCCATATTGTTAAGTTTGCGTAGTTGCTATTTGTGGGATGTTGACTCAGTTGCGACTAGGACTATTTCAATTTGGGATAAATCACAGGTGGCTGAATAGATACCCACTTGTCGCCATTACCTCTCTTAGTACACACAATACATACGGCTGTAATAGGACGCGAGGGGTTCTCGATGGTGAAAGCACCACCCTTCAACTCTCCTACCTTGACAAGTTGCTCACCCTCGTAGCTGACATACACATCACCAGCCTCAAAGATAAAGCGAGGAAGCTGCATATTACCCGTAGCCACGGTCATACTACGACACTCCACACCCTCATCAAAATTAAACATTATCCAATCGTTGACATCTGCAGCCTTAACCGTACGCGCTATATTTCTATAATTCTGGACATTGGAGAATGGGAAATTACGACTCGCGCTCATTGACGATGTAAGTTCAAACTTGGGCTTGATGGTCTCGAAGTAAGCATCTACAGCCGCAGTAGTCGACATGGCAACACCTCTACGACTAATAAAGCGGTAGCGCGCAGGCGATGATGTTGCAATAGGGGCAAGGTAGCGCAACACACGCTGTGAGCCCTCCTGGCGATAGAATATCTCGCTACCATCATCGACATAGGCGCTGAGCTTACCATTGCTATACTCCACAACGGGAGGCTCAAGGCGATAATATAGCCCCATGGCATCGAGCCTCTTGTAGTGGTTGACAACACGACTCTTGAAATTCAAAGCATCACGCTTATCGCTGTCCACCCAAGCTACCTCAGCAAAGGCCACAAGGCGAGGGAATGTCTGATAGTGAAGATATGCTGGACTCTCGGGGTTACGAGAGGCGTATGCCTCGCTGAAGAACGAAGCCTCCAAGCCAACGACATTGCGTAGCTCAGCAGCAGTGAAGCCAACAGCCGAGGGAGAGAAGCTATAGACATGCTCCATATCGAAGATATTAGCCCAGTCGTGACCAGGCTCACGCTGCGACTGCTTCATGTCGAAGTAGAAGTAGTCGCCAGGCATGACGATAGTGGGATAACCCGCCGACGCAGCCTTGCGACACTCGGCAACACCCTCCCAGCCATACATCAAAGTGCTTTTAGGCAGACGACTACCATCCATGGCATCGTTCCACACAGCCATATATTTACCATTACGCGATAATATCTCAGATAGACGCAACATGAAATATGTGCGTAGCTCATCTGTGGAGTGCATGCCTGTACGATTCATTAAGGCGACACACCTCTTGCATGGTTGCCACAACGACATATCCACCTCGTCGCCACCAACATGAATATACTGCGATGGGAAGAGCAATGCCACCTCACCAAGAATATCCTCTATGAGTTTGTAGTTGGCCTCGTTGCTTGGACATATAGCCGAGCGCACATCCTGACCCTGCGAAGCGCTGGTGCTTGGCTCGTAGTCGCATAGCACCTCGGGGTGCATTGTCGCAAGACAGAGACTATGGCCAGGGAGGTCTATCTCGGGTACTATCTCTATATTGCGCTGCGCGGCATAGGCAATGATAGCACGCATATCCTCCTGGGTGTAGTAACCACCCCACTTCTCATCCCACTTACCATAGCGTGGGTGTATAGGGCTATCGCCACCACGCCAACCACCCACCATTGCAAGTTCGGGGTGCGACTTTATCTCCAAACGCCACGCCTCATCGTCAGTTAGGTGCAGACGCAACGAGTTAATCTTGTGGTAAGCCAAGATGTCGATAAACGCACATATATCCTCCTTGGTCATCCATGTGCGACATACATCGAGCATAAAGCCTCGATGCTCGAAGCGTGGAGCATCCTCAATGGCACATCCCGACAGAGTGCATGGATATACAAGTGATGAGGAGTAGACCTCGGCAGGCAAAAGCTGAAAGAGTGTGGTGATACCATTGATAACACCGCCATAGCCACCACCAACGATGATGATACCCTTATTGTAGACACTCAGCTGATAGGCCTCCTCCGAAAGACGACTATCCAAGCCAAGATAAATATCACCCTCCTTGGCCACACTAAGGCCGAGTTTATCGGCGAGATACGATGCTGCGGGCAACAACTCCTCGTCACACGATATCTTGCAGTTGTATGTTATGGTATAGCCGCTATCGCCGTTCACATAAGTTCGAGGCTTAGGTATTATGTTTTGGCTCTGCGCCACAGCACCCAGTGTTGTGCATAGTGCCACGATAAGAAGTAGTAGTCTCTTCATATATTAACATATTATTTTCCACAAATATAACGAAAAAAAGCCAAAAATTGCTATGTCATTATCTATTTAATTATATGTATGCATAATCAACTACATAAAAAACGGATGGACCTGAAACCAAGTCCATCCGTTTTAATCTATGAATTGTTACCATTAGTTATACTCCGACTCGCCGTCCTCGTCAATCCAAGGTACAGTCTTCATATCCTCAGTGGTCATAGCTGCAACCTGCTCGTCGGTCAAGAGAGCATCCATGCCATTAGCAAACTCTATATCCTCAAAGTCGCTGATAGTAAGCTGGTATGATGCGTAGTCATCGGCATTACCCTTATAGTCCGATTTCTGAGCATAGATACCATAGATAGCTGTAATTGTTGCCTTCTCGCCATCCTTACATACATTAGTACGAGCAAAGCGTGAATAGCCGCTGGTACGCAAAGCATACACACCATTAGCCGAGCATACGGTAGCCGAGGTGTCGTAGGTGAATAGCACCGAGCCATAGAGGCTACGGCCAGTGATATCCTCCTTGAATGCCCAGTGATACCAAGGCTTCGACACTGTAGGACGAGGGTCGGTGTACAACCAGCTTGGATAGATATTCTCGAACGAGCCGCTCTTCAAACCAGGGTTGGTAACACCATCCTGGTTGGTGACACCAGCATAGTGGCACTCCAAATCCTCGAAGCGCATCAAGCGACCGAACATAATCTCACGCTGCGAAATCTCAAAGACCTTGCGAGTGATACCATTGCTATCGGTCTTCTCAGTACCGTAGAACTTACCATCCATCTCAATCTTAGCAGGGTTGAATACCTCCTCATAGTTCTCAGGAGTTACGGTGATAATATCTACATTTGGAGCATAGCGCTGCCACTCCTCATAGCTACCTACCTTAAGGCCATCATCTACTGGAAGACCAGGGAAGACATGCTTGTCGATGATTGACTGAAGCTCAATATTAGAGTTAGCATAGAACTTATGCTCACCAGCCTTATTCCAAGACTCAGAAGGAGCACCACCCAACGAGAGCATCATACGATAGTTACCCAAGTACAAGCCATTCAAACGAACATATACCCAAGTACCCTTCTTATACTTAACACCAACATTGTTGTTTAGCTTAAGCTCGATACCCGAAGTCTCGTCCTGAATATACAACGACTTATATACATTACCCTGCTCATCGCTTGTAGTAACCTTACCCTTGATATATACATCCTCATCAACAAAGATATCCTCGCCAACAACCTTATACTTTGTGTTGCCCCAACCACTATTAACACCGGTATTTGAGATCTCACCAAAAGCATACTTAAGCTCTGCGATGGTGATGTGCACAGCCTCAGGGAACATCTGCTCGAACTCCTTATCGCTTGCGATAGGCTCGCGTGCAGGCACATCGGTATAGGTCTCATAACAGCCGACACTCATGAAGGCGATGGCAATCAGCCCAAAAAGTTTTCTTAGTTTCATAGTTATATAATGTTTAGCTGTTAGAATCTAAAGTAAATATTGAGATAGTAGTTAATACCATTCATATAGAAGTACTTAGAGTCGAAGCGCGAATATGTTGTAGGCTTCTGAATAATCTGCATCTGACCATCGGCATCAGGGAAGATTATAGGATCAGAGAGCTTATTTAGGCGCATCTGCTCATAACCACCAGTGCGGATAGTCTGGCAGTTAAGGATATTGTTCACCTGAAGGCTGAAGCCCAAAGTGTACTTATACTTAATGCGGAAGTTCTTACCGATACTTGCGCTCAAAGTGTAGGCACTACCCAACTCCTCCTGAGCACGAATCTCGTCGATAACACCCACAACATATGCCTTCTGGCGACCGGTCTCAAGGTTGTTCCAGTCGTAGATACGCTTGAGCTCATTCTCCAAATACTGAGTGCGGTACATTGGGTTCATTGAGAGGTACAAGCGGTCGTAGTAGTTGAAGTCAACAGTAGCATACCAGTTGTTAGGACCACGGAAGTTAAGACCAACATTGATAGCTGTCTGTGGTGTGCTCTCAACCTTCATACCCTTCCAGTTAACCACGCTATGAACAACATCTGTAGCCGAGTTATCAATCATCTGCGTGAACTTAGGGTTCGAGGTATATACATAGTCACCGTAGCTTACAGCACCCTGCAACGAGAGACCCCATGCGATAGGTACGCTCACACCAAGCTCAACACCCATATAGCGCTTATCGATACCCGACATTGCGAAGTTGGTGAACGAGCCCTGAGTATCGTCGTAGAACGAGATAACCTTCGACTGATCCATCATCTGGGTGTAGTATGCCGAAAGACGAGCACGAATCCATGGTGTATTAACATTGTATGTCACATCGAAACCATAAATCTTCTCGGGGCTGAGGCCTGGAGTAATCTGGTTACGAGTACGAGCAGAAACGAATGCGTTGTTGAAGGTTGGAGCATTCTGCATGATGGTAGCATTAGCCTCAAGGCTATGAGCACCGTTGAAGCGGTATGCCAGGTTAGCCTTAGCCTTATATGTAAGGTGGTTAATCTTGTCAGAGTTACCAAACGATGTCTTACCATGGTCGTCGCCAGCATTAGCATTAAGGAAGAGTCCCTTCTCCCAGAGACCCTGACGCCACATGCTTGAGAAGCCTACCTCAGCACCAAGGTTTGCGCTAAAGCCACCAGCCTTAACCTCATACATAGCCCAAAGCTGACCCTGACGAACATGAGCGTAGTAGTCGTAGTTATACTTGTCACCCTCCTTTACTGCCTGAGCATGACCATGCTCGCGATAGTATGCCATATTGTTCTGGTACGATATCTCATTGCTACCGAAATCACGCTCAGCAAACTTATCGACATCCAACCAGTAGTCACCACCAAGAAGATCCTTAACTGTTGAGTAGTACTCTGTGCGGTTTACGCGAGCACGAACACCTGCAGTAAGCTTAGAACCACCACGGAAGATGTGGTTGAGCTGCGCTGCAAAGTTGTAGTCTATCTGGTCGGTATGACGCTCCTCAATCATGGCGATGGCACGATGACCCTCACCATAGATAGCATTCTTATCGCCATTCTTATTATCTCTAATAAGGCCATCGAAGTCGATATAACCTGTCCAGTTAGCAAGATACTGCTGCAACTTAAGCTTATCAGTCTCAAGGTCAGTATCAGTAAATGGCAATGTAAGGTCGTTGGCCTCAGCGAAGTTATTAAGCATCATACGACGCTCCAAACGATCGCCATAATACGAAGGCATGATACGATAGTAGTCTGGACGAGGATCCTCACCCTTATACCATGTGAGTGCCGAGTAGCCATTTCTACCAAAGCGCACAGAGGTAGCTACCGAAAGTGATGTATTGTCGCTAATCTGCCAGTTATAGTTAAGCATGGCAATAGGCTCGTGCATACGACGCACACGGGCGTTACGCTCCTCACCATTCTGCATACCGACATTAGGGTTGTAGTAGTTATCACCCCAAAGGTCGTAGGCCTCCTGTGTAGATGCCTGCTGAGCACCACGCTGAGTAGGAGCACCGAGGATGGTTGCAGAGAGACGATGGCGAGAGTTGAAAATCTTCTCAGCTGAGAAGAAGTAGCCATAAGCATTGTAGTAGACGCCATCAACATAGCCGTTACCACCCTGACGAGTAGAGAGGGTGAAGCCATACGACCAGCCATTATCGAGCTGACCCGATGCATAGCTTACCATAGCACGGAAGCGATAGAGCTGTGTAGAGTTTACGACACTTGCACGGAAGCCCTTACGCAACTGAGAGGCACGAGCATTGATATTGGTAGTACCAGCAACACCACCAAGGCCAAAGTCCGACATCTCCAAGCCAGCAGTAATCTCCTGGTTGCGTGTAGCGTCGTTAAGACCGCTCCACAACGACCATGGGCCGTAGCTTGTGAGTGCATCGTTGAAACGGATACCATTGAGGTACACATCCTGATACTGAGAGTCGTAGCCACGCACATTGAAGCGCATCTCCGAGAAGCGGTATGAGGCGATGTTGTTGAAGATGTCCTTCGATGCCGAGAGTGTCGAAGGCATAGCATTGCTATCACCAGCGCTCTCCACATCGGTATCCAACTCAGCAAATGCCGAGTCATCGACCTCAACCATATTAAGTGGCACCATCACCACCTGCTGCATGTCGTGAATCATATCCTTAACACGCACCATGATTACAAGGTCCTCATAGCCAGCTGCTGAGAGTGTAAGCTGATACTGACCTGGCTCCAAACCAGCAATGGTGAACTCACCGGTAGTATCAGTCTTAGTGTTAACCGCCAAGCCATCAACTGCGATTTCCACGCCACTGATAGGCTCACGATCATCACGCGATACGACTACACCCTTCATACCTCCAGCCTGAGCAAAGGCCGAAAGCGACAGAATGGTGCAAACGATTGTTAGTAAAAATTTCTTCATATTGTCTCTTTTTAGATTACTTACCTATGTATATGTATACGGGGAAGTGGTCGCTAAAGCCGTTCTGGAAGTTGTTGGTAACAAAGGTACGCAATGGGTAACCCTTGTACTGACCCTCGGCCTGAAGCATATATGGGCGGGTGAAGATATTACCATAAAACTTCTTACCCTTGATAAGACGCAACTTACCCTCAGGAGCATTCACCAAGTTCTCGGTAACACAGATGTTATCGAAGAGGTTCCATGAGTCCTGATATGCCAAGGTACCAAGACCAGCACGCAACATTGCAAAGTAAGGATTGAAGAAATCACCCTCAACAAGATCCTTAGTCTTACCCTTGGCACCCATCACCTTCACTAAGCTGGCATCAGTAGCATCGTCGTTGAAGTCACCCATGACGATAACCTTTGTATTGGGATCCTTAGCCAAAAGCTCATCCTTAATCTGGCGTATCTGCTTGGCACAAGCATCACGCTTGAACTGTGAAGCCTCCTTACCACCAAGGCGCGATGGCCAGTGCGACACGAGGAAGTAGAATGGCTCGCCCTCGATAGTTCCCCACATAACCACAAAGTCACGGGTGCGGAAGTCGGGCAACTCCTCCACCTCAAGCTTAATATTATCAGAGCCCTCAAGCTTGAAGACATCGGCACGATACAAGAATGCTACATCCACGCCACGAGCATCGGGTGAGTCGTAGTGGCAGATGCGATAGTTAGCACCTTTAAGCTTGGGCTGCGACACGAGGTCCTCCAATACCGTGCGGTTCTCAATCTCCGACACGCCTATAACCACAGGATACTCCTTGTTGATGGCTGCCATATCGAACAACACACGCTCCATGTTCGATAGTTTCTTCTGATACTTTGTCTCGTTCCACTGCTTGACACCATCGGGAAGGAACTCCTCGTCGTGAGTCTCCGGATCGTCGTAGATGTCAAAGAGGTTCTCGAGGTTGTAGAATGCTACCATGTATGGCTTATCCTGAGCATAAACCATAGCGAACGATAGCATCGCCACACATAAGATTAACATCTTTTTCATAGTAGTATAATTTAGTTTACTTAAAATACAACATTAGTTTATACCCCACTCCGATGGTACAGCCTTGGCCTTTACCTCAGCCTCTATAGCATCGTCAAGCATAGGGAAGAATGTGAAGCCAGTGAGCTGCTCCAACTCCTCCACTGTGATGCAGTCTTCAGAGGTGATGGTTGTATCATCGCCCGTATTGGCATGCTCCATCCAGAATGCTATGGCACGCACCTGTGAGGCATCGGTAATCTCGTCAATGCGCTTGCCGGTATTACCCTTCTTTGTGCGCAATAGGGCCTTATAGTAGTATGTAGGCGTTGGACATATATTTCCCGACTTATCGGTTGTCTGCCCCTCTATTGATGAGTTGTGCAGACCATCGAAGTAGGCACCAGTTACAACATAGAGTGTATCGTTGCAGACCATATTACGCACTCTTCCCTCCAACACGCCCCACTTCTTCTGGTTGAAGTTAGCCTGCTGAGGTGTCATATTTGTGGCGTAGAATGTCTGATCCATCATCTCCTGTGAGCACTTACGGTCAGCTGCTGGGAGCTGATGACCTCTATCGTACCAACCTCTATACGAGCCACTGCCAAGGTTGGCCTGATACTCAGCTTTAACATCGGGGTCGTAGCCAAAGTGGCTATTATCTCTATTACCGCTACCCGATGTATAGGAGGTATGTAGCGGATAAGCCACCCACAACGAAGCACGCACATCGGGATCGAAGCAGTAGGTGTAGTTACGAGCATTGCTCTTCACACCCATAGTACCGTAGTGGGTATTAAAGATGTAGTTATCCTGGACCTTACATAGCGGAAGCTCTGCCCACTCGCGCTGCAAAGCTATTGAGGCATCGTAGGTGAGTTGCTTGAACCACACGGTTGATGATGCACCATCGAAGAAAGAGACCTGCACGACAGCTTCACGAACAGTGTCAGAACCATTCTTATCGAAATATAGGTATATGGTCTTATAATCTGAGGCCATTTCGCCAGTGACAGCATTCGCACCACCACTGAAGTGTGCCCAGTCACCCTCGGACTGCACCACTGCAGTATAAGATGTACCCTGTTCTGCATGAAGCACAACAGCGCAATTCTTACTCTCGCCCTTAACCTCGCTATTCTGCATATAAGCACTACTCTCTATATGTCCGCCATCAACCTCGCAACCCATAATTGCAAGAGCTATCACACATACAACAATCTCAACAAATAGTCTCATCATCTATATTTTCCTCGCCAAAAGTCCTCTAAGTTGTTTCGAAATATTCTATCGCCCTCTCGGGTGGGACTACCCCACCCGAATACTTGGCGAAAGAGTTAAAAGTGTTACTCAGCGTAAGTAACTGTAATTGAGTATGCACGAGCCTGTGCAGAAAGAGATGCTATAGTGTAGCTCTCTGATGTACCATCCAATGAAATAGTAACTACACCATTCTCAACAGTGCCACCCCATGGGCTTACATACTTTTCATCCAAACCATTGCAATCTACAGAGATAGATACAATCTTTCCAGAAGCCTCAATAATTACTTCTGAGCTCTTGTAGAAACGAGCAGGATTAGCATAGTCGGCAACATTGCTTGTAGATGCGCCCTTGTTGTTAGTTACAGTGATACCATTCTGCTCCCATACCTGGTGTGAGGTATCAAACTCAGTGCGGTTAGCTACGTCGTTGAAGTAGATAGTAGCTGTCTCGCCAGCACCTGGGTTAGGGGTTGGCTCTGGTTCTGGCTCTGGGTTTACAGGCTCATCACCACCGCCCTGGCCAAAACGCTCGCCAGTCAAACCAGCGTAGTCAGACGCCTGAGCGAAGATAATCTGAAGGTTACCGTTGTTGATTGAAGATATACCCTTGATAGTACCTGAGCCCTGAGCAACAGTAGAAGTACCGTAAGTAGCATACTTAGATGAGAATACTACGAACTTATTGCCGTTAGCATCCTCCATGTTGATAGAGGTGTGAGCACCGTCCATCACCCATGTCTTAGAGAGGTCTGCAGCTGCAACCTGAACACCCTCGATAGCAACATACTGACCCTCGTACTTGTTAGCAAGGAAGTCAGCAATAGTAACGGTCTTAGGAGTAACAGTGTTACCAGTAGAAACTACAGTAATCTTATCAGCAGAAAGACCGCTCACCTGAACAGCACCGTTGTAGTTGCCAAGAGTTGCATCTGTAAGATCGATACGAACCTTTGTGCCGAATGCGTACTCGTGGTTAGCAGCAAGGTAGAACTGCAAAGCGCCAGTCTCGTCCTGAACATACATACCCTTCTTAGAAGTGAGGTTGTTCAACTCATAGTTCGAAACAACTACAGCCTCTATAGTGCCATTGATTGTAGCACCCTGACCCAATGCCAATACTGAAGCGATAGTGATAGTCTCACCTGGGGTTGGAGTTGGCTCTGGATCTGGATCTGGGTTTACTGGCTCGTCGCTACCACCCTCACCTGGAGCAAGTTCCTCGACAGTAAGCTTCATACCAAATACGATAGCACGACCACTTGCATCGTTAGAAACTGCTGCAAATGATGCGTCAGTAGAGAACTCGATTGTAGATGTCTCGGTCAAGCCCTCAAGCTTTACTGAGTAGTAATCCTGAGCCTCTGCGGTAAGTGCAGTATATGGAGGATTACCAGTAGCACCAACATGTGCGTTCAACTCAAATAAGATTGCCTCGCCACCATCAACACGCATATAGAGCGTTGCGCTCTTACCCTTCCAAGCAACAGCATAGAAGTTGAGATACTTGTCACCGGATACGCTTACAGCACCCGACTTGAAGTAACCAGACTTGCTACCTGTACCGAGCTTGAAACCAGTAACTGCCTGACCATCGATCTTAGTATCCTTGTGGCCATAGCATGAGTTTGTAGAGTCATCAGTAGTGCATACGAATGCTGAGTCAGACTCATAGATGCCATTTGATGGAACATTTGGCTGATCGGGATTCTCGCCACCCTCGTTGCCACCACCAGGATTCTCCGAGCCAGCTGCAAGGTCGATAACCTGACCACCCTCACCAACATCCAAAGTAACATCATCGAGGCGGTATGCACTCTCGGCAGTAGCAGAGAACTTGATGTAGAGCTTAGCAGGAACCTCCTTCAATGTGAAGTTTGCAGTAGCTACATTCCAGCGACCCTCGGCAGTACCAGCGAATGTGTACTCAACATTTGACCACTTCTCGCCATCGCCAGAGAGCGATACGATGAACTCAGATGGAGTGAACACGCTACCCAAAGACTGTGAATACTTCTCAGTACCGAAAGTCAAGATGAGGTCCTTCTGTGAAGACTCCAACTCAAGACCCATGATAGTGAAGTGGTTCTCAACCTTGCCGAAGAAGATGTTGTTAACACCCGAACCTGCGTAGTCTGAGTATGAGCCATCAGAGTTAGAGTTGTTGCGAACGGTTGCGTTGTGACCATCGTATGATACATTTGCAGCAGCAGGACCTACAGCATTCTTCATCTCAGGGAAGTCTGTCACATAAGGCCAGTAGTTACCATCCTTCTGAGCTGCCTGACCGTCGAAGTTCTCGAAGTAGAGAGCATCGGTGGTAGGAGGCTCTGGAACAACAACCTGGATGTTGTCGAGGTCGATAGTCTGACCACCATTGCCAATATAGAACTTAACATCGTCGAGGCGGTATACTGAAGCAACCTTTGCCTCAAACTTGATGTAGAGGTTATTAACGCCAGCAGCCAAAGTGAAGTTTGCAGTAGCTACATTCCAACGACCAGGCTCAGTGCCAGCGTAGGTGTACTCTACTGGAGCCCACTCATTACCATTCTTAGAGATGTAAACAAGGAACTCCTCATTCTTGAATGTGCTATCGCCATCCTGAGTGTACTTCTCTGTGCCGAAGGTCATCTTATAGCTAAGCTGAGAAGTATCCAAAGCGATGTCGTTAACCTGGAAGTAAGCACCACCACCGAAGAAGATGTTGTTTGAGCCCGAACCAGCGTAGTCAGAGTAAGAGCTGTTTGATGTAGAGTTAGCACGAACAGATACGCCGCTACCAGAGTAAGTTACATTCTCAGCAGCAGGGCCCTCTGGGTTAGCGAACTCAGGGAACTGGTCGATGTAAGGCCATGACGAACCTGAACCATAGGTCTTAGTAGCCTCCTGACCATCGAAGTTGTCGCTATAGAGCAACTCCTCGGTTACAGGAGCATCGTTTGATGCAGACTGCTGGACCTTGATCTTCTTGGTATCCCATGCACCATAGGTCTTGTGCATAGCGATAACCTTGATAGTTGTCTCACGCACATCGTCTGAATCGTTAGCAGCGACAGCTACCTCAATAGTAGCATTGCCATTACCAGCAGCGGGAGTAACTGTAACCCAGTCAACATTTACCTCCACCTTCCAATCAGAGTTAGAGGCAATCTCAACGGTCTGGCTACTCTCCTCCATCGCGAAGTTCAATGACGTTGTAGACACCTCCACTGTAGGATTAGCTACAACCTCATCGCCCTTCTCCTCACACGCAACAAAGCCAAGAGCTGAGCCCAAGACCATTGCTACGGCGAAGAATGACTTAAAAAGCTTGTTTGCCATAATGTGTTGTTTTTAGAAGTTAATAATAAAAGTTAAAAATATTTCGTTACTCAACCTCCATTATATCTCTAAAGAGATATTATGGGAACGACAAAGATAGAATGAATTTTGCAAATAATAAAATATATTGCAACAATTACACAAAAATTACTCAATATCACCTATCCTTCACAATATTTAGTAAGCATCCATGACTTGGAGTATTGTATTTTTGGAGACAAAATCGTATATTTGCATTTTAAAAGAATTACCATCAGTTATGGCTATAGATAGAAATATGCGAAATATTGAGAGCGACAAGGAGTTCGAGGGCAGAATACGCCCCCAGCAGTTGCAGAACTTCGCTGGCCAGGACAAGATTGTCGCAAATCTCAAGATATTCATCAAAGCGGCGCTCATGCGTGGTGACTCACTCGACCATGTACTACTCCATGGTCCTCCAGGACTTGGTAAGACAACTCTTGCAAACATCATCGCAAACGAGATGGGTGCCCAACTAAAGGTGACATCGGGTCCTGTGCTTGACAAACCTGGCGACCTTGCTGGCTTGCTCACAAACCTTAACCCTGGCGATGTGCTCTTCATCGACGAGATACACCGCCTAAGCCCCATTGTCGAGGAGTATCTATACTCAGCAATGGAGGACTACAAAATCGACATCGTCTTAGATAAGGGCCCTGCGGCTCGTTCGATACAGATTGAGCTTGCTCCGTTTACCCTTGTGGGCGCAACCACACGAAGCGGTCTTCTAACATCGCCTCTGCGTGCTCGCTTTGGCATACAGTGCCACCTTGAGTACTACGACGCAAAAGTTCTTTCGAGCATCGTAAAGCGCTCGGCATCCATACTCGACATCTCCATTGATGACGATGCGGCCCTTGAGATAGCTCTACGCTCGCGCGGCACACCTCGTATCGCCAACGCCCTACTGCGCCGCGTGCGCGACTTCGCAATGGTCGAGGGCGAGGGACATATAGATGTTGACATCACTCGTGTGGCACTCTCTGCACTCAACATCGACTCGCGAGGTCTCGACCAGATGGACAACAAGATTCTTGCAACCATCATCGAGAAGTTCAACGGCGGCCCTGTAGGCTTGAACACCGTGGCAACAGCCGTGAGCGAAGAGGCGGGAACTGTAGAGGAGGTTTACGAACCATTCCTCATCAAGGAGGGCTTCCTCAAGCGTACACCACGAGGTCGCGAGGCAACGGAGCTGGCCTACCGACACCTTGGATACACCTACACAACAAACGACGAGCCATCGCTATTCTAACACAACATTTGGCTTACTATAAAAACAATAGAAGACCGAGTCGCACGACTCGGTCTTCTATTTCTGCATGTTTCAACTGCTTATTACATATAATTCTCAAATGCCTCAGCAAGCTCAGCCAATGGATCTGCCTCCTCTACTACGATAGTTGACTTAGCATAGTTCTCGTTGAGCTCTGCCTGACCAGCAAGACCCTCTGGGTTAACAGCAGAAGAGATAAGGAAGGTAGCAGCAACACCCAAGATAGCGTAAAGCTCAGGGAACGCAGCAAGGATAAGAGTCTTACCCATTACATCGTTACCGTTACCAATAGCTGCGATACCGTTAGCACAAACCTTTGCCTGGAACAAAGCTGATGACAAGGTTACGATAGCCATCAAAAGACCAGCACCAAAGATACCAACTGCAGTAATCATAGGCATACCCTCGCAGATAAGACCGCTTACCATGAAGTAACCTACGAAACCGTAAAGACCCTGAGAACCAGGAAGCGCTGAAAGAATCATGTAGCTACCGAAGGCACTACCATTCTTCTTCAATGCACCTACTGCAGCCATACCGCAACGCGCAGTAGCAACGGCTGAAGCCAAACCTGAAACACCGACCATTAGGACAACGCCTACATAAGCCAAAATCATTGCTGTACTCATAATTGTTTAATTGTTTTAATTTGTTAATTATTATTTGTTTATCTATTTATCCATTTTGCGCAGTGGATCGAACGAGCGCTGACCCATCTCGAAACCTGCATTCTTATAAAACTCGACAAATGTCAAACGCATAGGGTGAACAAATGACGAGATTGCTGACATGAATAGGTTGATACCATGACCAATAAGCAATATACATGATGCTGCAACAATCTGCAATGCAACAATATACCATGCCGTATCATCAATACCAGCATCCAAGCCCGAAAGACCCATAGCCAACTCATTGAACACCTGTGCCAACACACCTCCTGACAAGCCGATAGCGAACAGACGAATGTAGCTCAACACATCGCTCAACAAGCCAGTGATATTATTGTAGGCATCCCACAAGCCAGAACCAATATTGATAAGCGGATTACGCTTAACATTATTGAGTACCAACATCAAGAGAGCACCCACACCAAGTAGGCCATAGAATATTGGTGATGAAGCATCAAAGCCTGGGATAGCCAACTTCTCATTCAACATAGGTGCACCTACAGCCAAAGAGCCTGATAATAGGATGATAAACCATCCCAACAAGCCAAAGGTAGAGGTAAAGCCAAAGAGCTTAGACTTGAGAATGATATTAATTAGCATACCAACCAAAATCTGTATCACACCGATAGCCAGTGAGATAGAGAAGAAATCCTCCTGGAAATTGAGGAATGGAGTTGGCTCACCTGGTCCATAACCAATCATTTCAGAGATAGAGAGGCCAAAGAAGGAGTTGGCATAGGCACCAAAGAGAACTGTTGCCGATGCACATACGACAGACAACCACGCTGCCTGACGCATCTTCTTGCCACCCTTAGCGAGTAGAAGCAAGCCCACCATGAGAAGTACCAAGCCATAACCTGCATCGCACAAGCATATAGCGAAGAACAACATGTAGAATGGGCCAAAGATAGGCGTTAGATCGAATGTACCATACTTTGGAAGTGAGTACATCGAACCAATAAGCTCGAAGAGACGAGCAAACGCATTGTTCTTGAGCTTCACAGGGGCATCGTCGTCGATGGTTGCATCACGACGCATATAGACAAGATTTGGATATGCCTCCAACATCTTATCTACTCTCTTAGCGGTATCGGCCTCAGCCCAACCCTCCAAGACGATAAGCTCGCCATCGGCCTCACGCTGTGCTGTAGCATTAACCTTCAAACCCTGAAGCTGCTCCTTGAGTTTACCACAATCGGCATCAATGAGGGCAAGTGAATTAGCTACACGAGAGAGAGTAGCATCGAGTGCCTTATCCTCCTCCTGCAACATTACAACCTGCTCAGCAATACCACGGTAGTCTCTCTCTGGTAGGCGAACCTCCTGACCATCAACAGCTACTACAGTGCCATCCATTGTGATAACAACAAAGTATACATTCGACTGCGTCTCGCCAATCTTAACAAGTGTAACATCGTCACTCACCTCAGCCTGCAACTTATTGAATGTAGCAGTCTGAGCTACATAGTAGCGAGTGGTAACACCACCCTCAGAGAGCTTTGCAAGTGCCTCATGAGAGTACTCACCCCAAGGCTCAATCTCCGAGGCGAGCTTCTCCAAGCGTGCAATCTCCTGCTGCAACTGCTGGCGACGCTCACGAGCGCTCAAATAGCTTGCATAGGCCTCCTCACCAGTAGCATACGCCTGAGCATCCTTAACAAAGGTCTCTCCCGACATGAACGCTGCAAGGGCCTCACGAGCCTTAATACGAGCCTCAATCTCCAATAGAAGAGTTCTATCACTCTCGGAAGGCTCCCAGCCAGTGGTGGTTATGTCAACAAGACCAAGACCACGGAGCTCCTCTATAAAACGCTGCTGCTCATCGGCATAGAGAACTATGTCGTAGCGAATCATCTTACTAATCATACTGTGGCTCCTCCATAGCCTCGGCTTGTGCTTGACGAGTTTTCACAATCTTCTGTGCCGACTTACTGAGGTTCTCCTCGTTCTCCATAAATCGCTTAATCTTTCGTATAGCATCCTCATACCCAGGTATCTGCACCTTCTCGTAGAGGTTTACTTTTTGAGTAGTTTTGCGTCGCGCATAGTCCAAAAGCTCCATCTTGCGGTTGTACACCTCGAACTCTATACCGAGACGAGACAACTGCTTTAGGACCTTGATACCCTCGGCATACCACACAGGAGCCGAGAATAGATCGTAGGACTTCTCCTCGTAGACGATATTATCTAATATAGGTATGCGCACGCCCGCAATCTTCTGTGTCGATAGCTCGACATCCACAATGCGGATAAGATCACAATCAAACTCTCCCCATAGCTGTACCATGTAGTCGTACGCGTTTCGCAACTCGTCCAACTCCCTACGGTAAGCCATTGCGGAGTCCTTCGCACGCTTAACCTCCGAACGCAATGCACTCTCCTTACTCTTGATGGTGGGCAGGGCATTCTTTCGGATTTTGAGCTGTTTGTTCAGCTCACCGAGCGAGGTCTTGTTATATTGAAATTTGATTGCCATAGGCTTTTATTATGCTTTCCAATATTTATCAGACAACTCCTGCTTGATGCTAACCTCACCTCGAGAGAAGTACTTAGCAAAGAGGCTCCAAGCGGTATCAAGCATCTGCTCAATCTCAATGTTAACATCGATAGAGAGCAACTTCTCTGAGTAGTCGTGAGCAAACTTCAATGCACGCTCGTCGTAGTCAGAAAGGTCGAAACCGTTCTCCAACTTAGTCTTAGCATTAGCAGCATCAGCATACAAACGAACGCAGGCGTTCATAACCTGTGGATGATCCTCACGAGTCTTCTTGCCGATAACAAGCTGCTTAAGACGAGACAACGAACGGAATGGGTCTACGATAACCTTACCGGTATCGGTATCGTTACGCAAGAACAACTGACCCTCAGTGATATAACCAGTGTTATCAGGAATAGCGTGGGTAATATCACCACCTGAAAGAGTTGTAACAGCGATAATGGTGATAGAACCACCGTTAGGCAACTGCACGGCCTTCTCGTAGATCTTTGCCAAGTCTGAGTAGAGTGAACCTGGCATAGAGTCCTTAGAAGGAATCTGGTCCATACGGTTAGATACGATAGCCAAAGCATCGGCATAAAGGGTCATATCAGTCAACAATACCAAAACCTTCTCACCCTTATCTACTGCAAAGTACTCAGCAGCTGTAAGCGCCATATCTGGAACAAGAAGTCGCTCTACAGGAGGGTTATCAGTGGTGTTCACGAATGATACGATACGGTCCAAAGCACCAGCGTTCTCGAAGACCTGCTTGAAATACAAGAAGTCATCGTTGGTAAGACCCATACCACCCAAGATAATCTTGTCGGCCTTAGCACGCAAAGCCACATTTGCCATCACGGCGTTATATGGCTGATCAGGATCGGCGAAGAATGGAATCTTCTGACCAGATACGATGGTGTTGTTAAGGTCGATACCCGCAATACCTGTTGCAATAAGCTCCGAAGGCTGAATACGACGGAATGGGTTCACAGTAGGACCACCAATCTCGCGTGCCTCACCCTCAATCTGCTCACCACCCTCAAGTGGCTCGCCATAGGCGTTGAAGAAGCGACCTGCCAAGGCGTCAGATACGCGCAATACAGGTGGCTCACCATGGAATACTACCTCCGAGTCAGTTGCAAGACCCTCAGTACCAGCAAATACCTGAAGCGTTACCTTCTCGCCCATAATCTTTACCACCTGAGCAAGGCGACCACCTACGGTAGCAAGCTCGTCGTTACCTACACCCGTAGCACGAAGGGTGATGGTAGCCTTGGTGATATTATCAATCTTTGTATATACTTTCTGAAATGCTCGTGTTGTCATAACTTGTCCTCCTTGAAATTATGCAAGTTTCTCATTTACCAACGCCTCAATCTTCTGGCGGAAGTCGTCGAACTGTGCTGACTTCCACTCCGAGTAGTTCATCTGACGGAACAGATAGATAAGCTCCTTGAAGAACTTAGAGCACTCATCGAAATCGGCCAAGTCGAATGACTTGCGACAGATATCCAATACCATGTTATACATAACCTGCTGACGCTCGATTGGGCAGTTAGCATCAATAGAGTCGAAGGCATCCTGCTGCAAGATTACAGAGTCGAGCAACTCGCTCTTCCAGAAACGCTCGTGATACTCTACAGGCACACCATCATCACCAAGGATGTTAATCTGGTCGTTGGCCTCCTTACCACGCTGAACGATAGTCTTACCCTCATATACAGCATCTACCCAGTTCTTCTCGATATGCTCGTCGAGGTATGAGCGTACCTCAGGATACTCCAAATACTTAGAGTATGAGTCGAGTGGATCGATAGCAGGATAACGCTTAGAGTCCGCACGGCTCTGCGACAAAGCGTAGAAGCAACGAGCAGCCTTCTTTGTAGACTCGGTAACAGGCTCCTTGAGGTTACCACCCGCAGGTGATACGGTACCAAGGAAGGTTACTGAACCAGTAGCACCATTGTTGAGCTTCACCAAGCCTGCACGAGCATAGAAGTTAGAGATGATAGCCGAAAGGTCCATAGGGAAGGCATCCTGACCAGGAAGCTCCTCCAAACGGTTTGACATCTCACGCAAAGCCTGAGCCCAACGCGATGTAGAGTCGGCCATTACCAACACCTTAAGACCCATCGAACGGTAGTACTCACCGATGGTCATACCAGTATATACTGACGCCTCACGCGCAGCAACTGGCATGTTAGAGGTGTTACATATAATAATAGTACGCTCCATAAGTTTGTGACCAGTACGAGGGTCAACCAACTCTGGGAACTCAGCAAAAATCTCCACAACCTCATTTGCACGCTCACCACAAGCTACGATGATGATAACATCTGCATCTGCCTGCTTAGAGATAGCGTGCTGAAGCACGGTCTTACCAGCACCGAATGGACCAGGGATAAAGCCAGTACCACCCTCAGCCAATGGGTTGAAGGTATCGATAGCACGAACACCTGTCTCCATCACGCGTGAAGGACGAGGCTTCTCGGTAAAGCAGCGGATAGCCTGCTTAACGGGCCACTTCTGAACCATGGTAATGTTATACTCGTTGCCATCGGCATCAACAACCACAGCAACAGTATCTGTAACCTTATACTCACCAGCAGCAGCCACAATCTTAATGGTGTAGGTACCCTGCATAACGAATGGGAGCATAATCTTATGCATAACCCACTGCTCCTTAACCTCACCCAGCCAAGCGCCAGCTGTAACCTTATCGCCTACCTTAGCAATTGGTGAGAACTCCCACTTCTTATCGAAGTCGATAGGCTCGGTGATAGAGCCACGGTTGATGAACAAACCGTCCATCTTCTCCAAATCGTTCTGCAAACCGTCGTAGTTACGCGACAAAAGACCTGGTGCCAAGGTAGCCTCGAGCATGTGACCCTCGAACTCCACCTTATCGCCAATCTTCAGACCGCGCGTGCTATCGTAGACCTGCACATAGGCCTCATCGCCTATGACCTTGATAACCTCCGCCATCATACGGGTGTCACCACAATACACGTAGCATATCTCGTTCTGACCCACTGCACCGTCAACCTTGGCGATAACAATGTTCGAGATAATACCGTTTACACGTCCTAATGTTTTCATTCGTTTATCTTTGTTTTATTGTTTATTCACAAGCTCCTTAGCATCCAAATCGCGCATCAATCTATCGAGCATCTCACGACCAACCTCGGGCGAGAGCATCATCCAGCGAGCTACGATATTAACCTTGACAAGGTACGATAGGATGTAGTTAACATTGAAGAAGTCGAAGACGGCAATCTCCTCCGCCTCAGCCCAGCGTATAGCATCAATCTTACGCTCCTTCTCAACAATGTTACGCTCATCGGTAATTGCCGCGATAACAGCGTCAATATATGGCAACTCACCACGAAGGCCGAAGTCGGCAGCTGACGAGCGGCGTAACTGCTCGACAACATCACCACCACCTACCAACACATCGCCCACCACGCGACCTGCCTCACGGGCAGCAACACCAGCAGCAATGTTACGCAAGTTACGGTCGAACTCACCCCAGCCACGCAAGAAACGGCTCTTGGCGCGAGCAAGCTCCTCGTAGTATGCCTCAAAGAGTGCGTGTTCAAAGCTATCAACAAGGACAACATCCTCGTCACGCTCATCGTCATCAACCTCCACATAGTTCTTAACAACCTTAGCCATGCGCTTAGGAAGCAACGAGTAGTTGCGCTCCTCCATGACACTTGCAATCTCCTCCTTAGAGAGATTACCCAGTGGATTGTGACGCTCACGCTTCACATAGTAAGCAATAATATTCTCGCAATCGTAGTAGGCGTACAACAGACGCACAGCCTCACGATCGCGCTTCGTAAGCTCACCGACTATGTCATCGATAATCTCACGAGCATCGAAGCCCTTGGTATCCGAGTCGAGCGTCCATTCACGCAGACCGGCAACCAAATAGTAATACTCCGTAGCAAACATCGCTTTTACTTGTAAAGCATGTTAGAAACCTTCTCGCGCAAGTACTCCTTGAACAGAGCGTCGAAGCTCTCATCGGTGAACGAGATATAGTAGCCACCGCTCTTCTCGCCTACCTTGAAGCCGCTCTTAACATCCTTAGAGTAACCCACCTCGATACCTGCCTTGAGCAACTCAGCTGAAGCCTTAGCCATTGCAGCATCCAACTCAGCGCGCTTCTCCTCAGGAAGAAGAGCCTTGAGTGATACATCAGCAGTTGATGATGACCAATTGTTGGCAACAGCCAAAAGCATATCCTTAACGAAAGTTGCATCAACAGATGCAGCCTTCACAGCCTCACCAGTAGTCTTGAGGATGATAGCCTCAGCCAACTCAGCCTTAATCTTTGACACAGCCTGACGACCAGCCAATGTAATCTCGGTCATAGCGTTCTTGGCAATATCCTCAGCACGAGCCTCGGCAGCCTTGGCAATAACCTCGGCCTCAGCCTTGGCATCTGCGAGAATCTTAGCTGCCTCCTCGCGAGCCTCAGCCACTAGGCGATCAGCCTCCGAACGACCCTTCTCCAAGCCCTTGTTATAGAGCTTATCGGTAAGCTCCTGAAGTTTCTTGTTCTCCATAGTTTTAGTTTTTTTAAGTTTTCTTGTATATATTTTTATGTTTTATTCCGAACATTAAGCGAGGCAACCACACATCCATTCTCACAAAAAAACAATCTGCCTCGGGAAAATTCCCACAAATATAGGTTTTATTTTTGAATCTTCAAAATAATATTATGCATTATTTCTTATAGATATTACGCAACAATTAATCTCTACAGAGTGAAGAAAAAATCAACAACTTACAATTACTGCATAATTATCCACACGCCACACTACTCCACGACCAGATAACACTACGCAAATATACTTATTTCGAGGGTATAAAAGACTATAAACTAGCATTATTATTTGCAAAAAAGGAGATTTTATATACATTTGCGGTATGTTAGACCCGGCCAAACACTCTGGGCTGCGACCAAACCAAACATGAAAAAGAGTATACTAACACTACTACTAGCCTCTTTTATGGGCATTGCATCATCATACGCTCAGTCCCCCGACAACCAGACAGAGGCTACACCCACAACTACTGAAAATAGCAAGCAAGTCACCAAAAAAGGGTGGAACTTCGCCCCATTCCCATCAATTGGCTACAATAGTGACACTGGCTTCCAGATTGGTGCATTGTGCGAGATATTTGATTACGGCGATGGCTCGATGTATCCTGGCTACAAGCACAAGTTCAATGTCGACCTATCGTGGACCACTGGCCGACAGATCAAGCTCCACTTCTTCTACGACTCGAAGTATCTTATCCCCAAAGTTCGCCTTACGGGAGCAGTGACATACATGCTCGCTACGATGTACCCATTCATGGGCTTCAACGGCGATGCAGCACCATATTACGAGTATCTGGCATCGGGTAAGAAGCAGGAGAATCGCGTGGCGATGTACAACATACGCCGTAATATGTTGCGTGTGATGGCCGACTTCCAAGGCAACATCTACACAGATAAGTTCCGCTGGGCAGCAGGTATATCATACTGGTGGTACGACATTGGCGATATCACACTTAAGAAGAAGTACGATGTAGGCGCTGGCGAGAACAACTATCTCAACGAGCAAGGCGTGAATAGTGGTTCACTTTGGCATCTATACCAGCGCGCTGGCATCATACGCGAGAATGAGGCTCATGGTGGCCACCATATAGAGCTCAAGGCAGGCTTGGTATTCGACAACCGCGAACATGAGGCCGACCCTACAAGAGGTATCTGGGCCGAGTTATATGCCTACGGCTCACCCGACATCCTCAATGGTAGAGGTAAGGATGGCTACAGCTACCTTAAGTTGGCAGCCCACTTCCGCCACTATGTGCCCCTATGGCAGGATAAGATTGTATTCGCCTACCACCTTGCATACCAGGGCCTTTTGGCTGGCGAGGCACCCTACTACACATTGCAAAATATCAACACACTATATCTTCGACAGATTGTATCCGACGGTCTTGGTAGTATCAACACCGTGCGTGGTGTACCCTATAACAGCGTAGTGGGCAACGGCTTTGCATGGGCAAACTTCGAGATGCGCTTTAAGCTCGTGTCGTTCCGCTTTATCAAGCAGAATTTCTATCTTGCAACAAACCCATTTTTCGATATGGGAGCCTGTGTTCAGCCATTCCGTCTAAGAGAGATGCAGGAGGCAACCATGAACGAGAATCTCACACCAAGTGAGCGCAACCTTATCTATACTGGCCAGAGCGAAAAGCTACACATGAGTGCTGGTATAGGCCTTAAGCTCGCTATGAACCGCAACTTTATCCTCTCGGCCGAGGTGGCAGTACCTTTGAACAACAAGGTATACACCAACACTTCGCTCAACGAGCCTCTCACGCAGCGTAATCGCTATAACCCTGGCGTGAACATCGGTTTGAACTACATATTCTAAGATTAGGATAGCAAACTTAAGCACCGACGGTCGAGTATCGTCGGTGTTTTTTTTGTTTTAGTAACAAATAATCACTATCTTTGCCTAAATAAAAACCTAAGAACATGACTAAGCCTATAGTAGTAACACTCGATGCTGGCGGCACCAACTTTGTGTTTGCCGCAATATGTGATGGCCAGCCCATTGGCAAGAGCCTAACACTACCCTCCTCTGCACACGACCTTGACAAATGTCTGCAAACACTTGTTGAGGGTTTCGAGCAGGTTATTGAGTCGCTGCCTGAGCCACCCGTAGCCATAAGCTTCGCCTTCCCTGGCCCTGCCGACTATCGCAATGGCGTTATTGGTGGCTACCTACCCAACTTCCCATCCTTCCGCGATGGCGTAGCCCTTGGCCCTATGCTCAAACAGAGATTCAACATACCAGTGTTTATCAACAACGACGCCGACCTCTTCGCCTATGGTGAGGCCATGGGCGGTGCACTACCACGCATCAACAAGCGTCTGGAGGAGGCGGGCTCATCGAAGCGCTACCGCAACCTCTTGGGCTACACCTTTGGCACAGGCTTCGGCTTTGGCTTCGTGATGGATGGCAAGCTCAACCTTGGCGACAACTCATGCGTAGAGACCTTCTGCCTTAAGCACCGCGACTACCCACAATATATCGTTGAGGATGGCGTGGCTATTCGTGCCGTAAAGCGCGTGTACCGAGAGCTATCGAAGGATGAGCGAGAGCTTGAGCCAAGAGATGTATTCAACATCGCAGAGGGCACTATGGAGGGTGATGCCGTAGCAGCCAAGGAGGCCTTTGCAACATTTGGCCGTGTGGCGGGCGACGCTATGGCCACAGCCGTGACCCTCATGGATGGTCTTATTGTGATTGGAGGTGGCCTATCGGCTGCATCTAAATACTTTATGCCAGCGCTTCTGGAGGAGATGCGCTCAAAGATTGGCACAATGTCGGGCGACGAGCTTAACCGCGTGCAGATGAGTGTATACAACCTCGATGACGAGGATGAGTTCAAGAAGTTTGCTAAGGGCAGCTCACGCAAAATTAAAGTCTACGGTAGCAATGAGGAGGTTGTCTACGACCCCGAGAAGCGCATAGGCGTAACAATTTCGGATATTGGAGCAAGTAACGCCGTAGCCTTGGGTGCATATCTCTACGCTATAGACAACATCTAACGACACCCTCAAAAAAAAGATTGGCGTATTCCTTACTTGGGATACGCCTTTCTTATAACTCCATTCTATCCGCAACCCTTTGGGCAATAGCCGACATAAGCCTATGTCGTTGCACATTACCAAGCGACGATATACCCATGATATCAACAAGGAACACCTCCTCAACACGCGCCAAGGCCTCATAGGGAATATCTCTAACAACGAGATTTATACCAGCCCTATCTATGGCAGCCACGGCACTACGATACTCCACAGTATAAAACTCCTTTGGAGTATACAGCACACCCTTATGGTAGACGAATATTGGTCGCCAAG
Organism: Alistipes sp.; assembly: GCA_045613645.1. Classification (GTDB taxonomy): domain Bacteria; phylum Bacteroidota; class Bacteroidia; order Bacteroidales; family Rikenellaceae; genus Alistipes. The sequence continues at coordinate 25,543 of JAZLBJ010000029.1, forward strand.
GGCGGCTAATAAGGTTGCCCACACCATTCACCCACAGAGCAACATCACCACCATACTGCCTCACCATACGGTCGGCCATAGCATCAATAGCGACACTCTCCGAGGTTTGAGATATTGTCGTGGGAGCGCACCTCTCAACAACAACACCCGTAAGGCGTTTAGCGCGTAGATATATACCATCGCCAAACATTGGCTCCTCCACCTCAAAGGATAGCGCACCACTCGCATATAGACGCATGACGACTGGGATACTACAGCAGAGAGGGGCACTAGCAACATCCAGCAGTTTAGCTACAATACGCTCTATGTCCATCCCCGTAGCGAGCGACTGAAAACCAAAGAGTTTGGCCGAGGTATCACGCATAACGGACATATGCAGATAGGCACTATAAACACAGTGGTTTAGGGTGTGAATACGCTGCATAACAAATGGCTCACCTTGCGGAAGTTCCGACACCTCCACAACACGACCATCTATCCATGCCAAGCACCTCATACGCTACTGCGATGCAAATATTTTTAGGAGTAACTCGTTGAGCAGTTCACCACCACTAAGACCACCACTATCAACACCCTTGCTCTTAGCGTCGTACTCGCGCAATAAACCCAAGATATTGAACACACGACGGTTGTTCCATCTACCCACATTGGCCTTAATCTCCCTAAGAGCATAGGGATTATTAGCCCTTATAGCTGTCATCAGCTCATTATCCGAGGGCATAGCCATGCCTCGCTTACGAGACTGCCAAATATGGTAGTTATAAAGGAACAACTGCTGAAAGAGACCAAAGAGAATGGTAATAGTCAAGGTCACAGGATAGCTCTTAGGGTTATGGCCGAAGTGGTCGGCAATACGCATGGCACGCGCCACATCCTGTTTCAAGACCGCATCGTTGAGTTCAAAGGTATTAAACTCCTTCGAGATACCGATGTATTGCTCGATATGTGCATCGGTAACATTTCGTTCACCCTCGGGCATCGACACAACGAGTTTATCAATCTCACGAGCCATGCGACCAAGGTCCATACCCACATGCTCCTTGAGCATGGCCATAGCCTTGGGTGCAATGGAGAGACCCACCGAGGAGATATACGAAGTGAGCCAGCCATCAACCTCATAGTCACGAGGACGCACCGACTCGAAGACAACACCACTCTTAGCACAACTCTTATAGAACGAGGTGCGTTTATCGAGTCCTCTACCCTGCTCCTTATTCTTATAGCAGATGATAAGTATTGTCGAGGACTGGGGCGAGGAGGTGTAGTGAACAAGATTTTCAATCTTTGATAGCTGTTGCGCCTCCTTGACGATAACAACCTCATAGGCTCCCATCATGGGCATCTGGCGACATAGGTTAACAATCTTGCCAGCATCACTATCGAGACCATAGACCACAATTTGATTGAAAGCACGCTCCGCCTCGTTGAGAATGTTTGAGGCAAGGCGCTCAGCTATGGCGTCGATGAAGTAACCCTCATCGCCCATAAGCAGATATATAGGGCTGAAGCGGCGCGCCTGAATATCGGACATGATGGTATTATACGCCGCAACGCAACTATTGAATGCCAATGTTTTAGCCATAACTATCTATATACTTTACAACCTATCGCGTGTTATCTTGAGTACATTCTCCGTAGAGCGCTTCACGCAGTAGCGGTCATCAATTCTACGACCCACAACCCACACAATGTCGTCGCCCGAGAGAAGCACAAACTGACGGTTCTTCTCCACAAGCGACACCTTCTTATCGGTGAGATAGTCGCTAATCTTCTTTCTGCCACTCATACCCAGAGGCACAAACCAATCGCCATCGCGCCAGCGACGCAGACGCAACGGGAACTTCAACTTGTGACCATCCAACAGGGCTACATTCTCGCCAAGGTCGAGGCTATCTACAAAGTCTATATCTATATACTCGTAGTACAAGACATTACCACCAATATATGAGCGAACACAACCCTTCTCGACAATCACTTCACAGTCATCATCCTCGGCAATAGGCATTATCAATATATCGCCACGGTCGACCACAGCGACCCTACTTGGCGAGTAAAAACGACGGCCTGTAGCGCCACTATCCAGAGCACGACACAAGGCATCGACAACATCACCCTTGAAGCCATACTCCGAGTTTAGAATCTCATATATCACAAAGTTGCGCGGCAAAATAGCGTCGATAGCCGAAGTATTCAACCTATCAATATCGCCATCGTGACGCAACACCGAACGCTTAATAAGGTCCATAGCGGCGTTGATGAAACTCTGCGCCTGACTTAGACGCGAGATATTTCGACGCATGATGGTAGTAAACTGAGGGTTGATATCCTTGAACATAGGAACAACACCCAAGCGCACCTTATTACGCAAGTACTTTGTTGAGCGATTTGACGAGTCCTCCCTAAAAGGAATCTTATGCGCCACGGCATAGTCATGAATCTCCTTACGCGTAGCAAACATCATGGGACGCACCACACGATCGGCTCTTGTAGTGATACCCGTAAGGCCACGAAGACCCGTGCCTCGCAACATATTAATAAAGAATGTCTCAATAGAGTCGTTCACATGGTGGGCAATAGCGATAACACTATAGCCATGCTCATTGCACAGCTCGCCAAACCAAGCATAGCGCAGACGGCGTGCAGCCATCTCCATAGACTCACCCGTACGCTCCATCTCCCCCACGGTATCGAAGCGTTTATTATAGAACTCCGCACCATAGCGTTTAGCCTCACGCTCCACAAGAAGTTCATCCTCATCGCTCTCATCGCCTCGCAGCTGAAAGTTACAATGGGCTACACCAAAGCGGTAGCCAGCAGCAGCCGTAAGCGCCATAAGCACCATGGAGTCAACACCACCCGACACCGTAAGCAGAATCTTATCGTCGTGGGTGAATAGTTGGTTTTCGGCTATATACTTATCAAATTCTTCGAGAAGAAACATATCGTGCAGTGCTACAAAATATTTACCTCAGGAGATATTATAACCCCAAACTTATGTTCAACAACACTACACACAAACTCGGCAAAGTGCTTCACATCGTAACCCGACGCTGTGCCATAGTTCACCAAAACAAGCGCCTGATGCTCATGCACACCCACGCCATGCTCTCGGTAGCCCTTCAATCCCGCCTGATCGATAAGCCATCCTGCTGCCAACTTGACATGTGCAGGGTCGTTGGGCACATCGTAATGGGGCATCGATGGATACTCGGCAAGCAAATGCTCGGCAACACCACGCTCAACAATAGGATTCTTAAAGAAGCTACCAGCATTACCCAACTCCTTAGGATCAGGCAACTTGCCTGAGCGAATAGCGCATATTGCAGCTCGTATATTGGCAAGTGTTGTACCACCTAAAGCCTCAACCTCGCGCATAACATCGCCATAGCCGAGATTTGGCTGTGCCTTGCGACTTAGACGCATCTCAACAGCCATGATCATAGCAACACCTCGCAACTCATTTTTGAAGATGCTATCACGATAGGCAAAACGACACTCCTCGGCACTGAGTCGCACAAGCTGTAAAGTACGCATATCAAAGTACTCAACGGTTGTAATCACATCCTTGACCTCGGCGCCATAGGCACCAATGTTCTGCACAGGAGCAGCACCCACAGAGCTTGGTATGGCCGAGAGATTCTCTATGCCCCACAGCCCCTTATCGACACTCCATGCCACAAGCTCGTCCCAGTCGGCACCAGCCTCCACACGAATATCTACATATTCAGCCTCATCGGACAATATATCCAAACCACGACACACGGGCGTAAATATTACTCCGTCGTAGTCGTCGGTAAAAAGCGTATTGTTACCAGCGCCAAGGATATACCACTTTTGGGGTCTATACTCTTTAAGATAGGTGCGAAGTTCCTCCGCACACTCAAACTCCACCAATGTTTTAGCGTTATGATGAACACCAAAACTTGTGCGTGAAGCGATATTTATGTCATTATATATGTTAATCATAGTGCAAAGTTAAAAAAAAATCTCTATATTTGGGAGAAATTTCAACAATAATAGTACAACAAGCTCTTTTATACAGCGAAAATATTAACAAACTAATCGACATAAAGCTATGTTTACCGAACAAGACATTGCCCTTATTGAGGCGCGAGGTGTGAGCATCGAAGAGGTGACACAACAGATTGAAAATTTTCGCAACGGATTTCCATCACTTCCTATAGTGCGTGCAGCATCGGGTGGCGATGGCGTAAAACAACTTAGCGACGAAGAGGTTAGCGCTGCCGAGGTTCTATACAACAGCCGCATGGAGCAGTTGCGCACCATCAAGTTCGTACCAGCATCGGGTGCCGCAACACGAATGTTCAAGGAGCTATTCGAGTATGTTAACGACGACAAGCACACAGCAGGCATCGACAAACTTATCGTAAACCTCGAAAAGTTCGCATTCTTCCCCGAGCTTGCCAAATTCCTTAAGCCTCAGATTGAGGATAAGGATGTGGTGCGCAACATCATCATCGACGGCTTGGAGTATGGTGCAAAGCCCAAGGGTCTTGTAACATTCCACGCCTATAAGGAGGGCGCACGCAAGCCTGTAGAGGAGCACCTTGTGGAGGCTGCACTATATGCATCTAATGGTACTACTGCCGATATCCACTTCACCGTATCACCCGAACATCAGGCTGGCTTTGAGGCGTTGCTCAACGAGCGTCAGAGTCACTACGAGCAGAAGTTTGGCATTAAGTATAATGTATCGTTCTCGGTGCAGAGCCCCGCAACAGATACTATTGCCGTTAACCCCGACAACACCCCATTCCGCACCGACGATGGCAAGCTATTGTTCCGCCCTGCGGGTCATGGTGCGCTTATCACCAACCTCGATAAGCTCAACGCCGACATCATCTTCGTGAAGAATATCGACAATGTTACTACAGACGCCCGCAAAGCTGACACCATCACCTTCAAGCGCGTATTGGCCGGTGAGCTTCTACGCCTTCAGGCACGAGCTTTCGAGTTGTTGCAGGCCCTCAAGCGTGGCGAGGATGTTGTTACGGAGGCTGCGGCATTCCTCAACGAGGAGCTATGTTGCAAGCTTCCTGCTGACGCATCACGCGAGTTGATAGAGGAGAGCCTTGACAGACCTATCCGTGTGTGCGGTATGGTTAAGAACGAGGGCGAGCCTGGTGGTGGTCCATTCTGGGTGCGTGACGACAAGGGTCGCGAGCAGTTGCAGATTGCCGAGTCGAGCCAGATTGCCAAGGAGGATATGCACCTTATGAAGGAGGCTACGCACTTCAACCCCGTAGATTTGGTTTGCGGCGTTATGCGCTACGACGGCACTAAGTATGACCTTACAAAGTACACCGACCCTAAGACAGGCTTCATATCTTCGAAGTCGGCAGGTGGTCGTGAGCTTCGCGCTCAGGAGCTACCAGGTCTTTGGAATGGTGCTATGGCCAACTGGAACACAATATTTGTTGAGGTACCAATCTCTACATTCTCACCTGTTAAGGTTGTTCAGGACTTGTTGCGTCCAGAGCATCAGTCGTAAGGAGCGACCCCCCGCATCAGTGGCATTAAGCAAGGGAGCTCGGCAAACGCCGAGCTCCTTGTTTTATGAGCTGAGAATAACAACAGGCGACGCACGAGCATGGGTATTATTTTTAATACCCGCAAGAGAGGGGGAGGGATGGTATTGGGG
>JAZLBJ010000030.1:0-102492 GCA_045613645.1 Alistipes sp.
TAACTACACCGATAACAACACCGCCCAGGGAGCACTTCTCGATAGCGGCAACCAGGTGGATAATGCCCGCTACACCTACGATGCCGAGAGTATGACATGGACCTCGAGTGGCTCGGTCTACTATAAGGATGCCGAGACCAATATCGACCTCTATGCCTACTATCCCTATGCAAATGTAGATGTCGTGTCGCCCTATAGGTTTGAGGTGGCTCAGGATCAGAGTGGCGCCAATGCTGAGGATGGCTACGCGAAGTCTGACTTTTTGTGGGCCCTCACCGAGAATGTTGTTCCATCGAGCAATAAGGTTAAGTTGCGCTTCTCGCACCGCTTGTCATGTGTCAATGTTGTGTTGACCGAGGGTAATGGCTTCGAGGCTGGCGAGTGGAGTAGTGTGGATAAGGGTGTGTTGGTGCTGAACACCACGCGCACGGCAGATATAGACCTTGCTACAGGTGTTGCTACGGCTACGGGCGATGCACCAATGGAGGGTATCGTTATGAAGAGTGGCTCGGATGGCTATCGAGCTATAGTTGTTCCCCAGAGTGTCGATGCTGGCAAGGCGCTCCTTGCTATCACTGTTGATGGCATCACCGCACACTTTAAGCGCGATGTTGTTGCCACTTATGAGTCAGGCAAGCAGACCACCTATACGCTTAAGGTGAATAAGAAATCGCACACTGGTGAGTATGAGTTCGAACTTGTTGGCACTGAGATTAAGGATTGGGTTGCCGACCCCGATAGCAATGGCGGTGAGGCTCGCCAGTACTATGTCGTACACTGCGAGGAGGGTGGTACTTTGGAGGCTAAGATTAAGGCCGACGGCAAGGACCCTGCTAAGATTAAGAGCTTGAAGGTTAGCGGTAAGATATGTGCTACTGACTTCTACTTTATGCGTGATAAGATGGATATCTTGCAGGCTGTCAACCTTAAGGAGTGTGAGATTGTAGGCGATATTCGTAAATGGTATTGGAAAGGATATATTGATGGCGTTTACCAGACTGTTTATTTCACTACAGATATGCCTGCATCGTGGGATGAGGCTAAGCGCGAAGCGGAGGAGCGTTTCCCCAACTCGGAGATTTCGCATAATAACTGGGGCACTTATTCTAATTACGGCCTTGGAGCAAACGAGATTCCCGAAGAGGCGTTAATAAATAAATCTAATCTTACAACATTTGTTTTCCCAGAGTATGTTACCAAGATTGGACATGGCGCATTTAATGCATGTTCGCTATTGTCGGGAGCTCTTATTATCCCCGATGATGTGGTTGTGATAGATGATTATGCTTTCCATAGATGTTCGAACTATACATCGTTATCTTTACCTTATGGTATTGAGGAGATTGGTTATATGGCATTTTATGAATGTTCGTCATTTAGTGGTACTCTTGAGCTTCCATCAACGCTTAAGACTATAGAAGGTAATGCTTTTGCATATTGTGGAGGTTTTACTGGTCAGCTGGTGCTCCCCGATGGATTAACTACATTGGGTAGTTCTGCTTTTTTTTACTGTGACGGCTTTAGTGGTGATTTGATTATTCCAAAGAGTATTACTCATATTGGTCAACAAGCTTTTGAATATTGCTTTGGTTTGAATGGTCAGCTAATTCTGCACGATGGAATTAAGGAGTTAGGTCGTATTGCATTTGACGGATGTAAATTTCAAGGTGAATTAAAGTTGCCAGCTAACATTACGCAGATTCCAGAATCGTGTTTTCATGGGTGTGAATTTTCATCTATAGCAGAGTTCCCCGAGGGGTTGTTGTCAATTGGTGATTATGCTTTTGATGGTAATTGGCGACTCCAAGGTGTCTTAGAGTTCCCGGAGTTGTTAGTATCGATTGGAGAATGTGCGTTCAGGGATTGTTCAACCCTTGAAGGTGTTATTCTGCCTTCGGACTTGGGTATTTTGAAGACTTGTGCATTTCAAGATTGTTTTGGCATAAATAAGATAGTATGTCGTTCAACAGAACCTCCAATTGTGCAGTCGGGTGCGTTAGATGGCGTAGCCAAGGATAACTTTACAGTGGAGGTGCCTGAGTCGGCGGTTAATCGATACCAGAGTTCTCAGGGATGGAATGAGTTTAAGCGTATTGGTGCTCACCACGACTTTACTATCTCGCGTAGATTGATGCGTACGCTCAATGCAGAGCATAGTCGAGAGTTCGTAGTTCGTGCACCATCTGGTCAGGCGTGGAGTGTCGAGAGTTGTCCTGAGTGGGTGACAGTGACACCATCGTCGGGTGTTGGCAAGGAAGAGGTTGTTGTCACCGTGAGCGAGATGACTGATGCCGAGGTGGGTACATTTGAGATAGACCTTGGTACATACATCAGCCATAAGTTTGAGACAAACAGCGGTCGTGCTGGTGAGGTGGTATTCTCGCTCGATGGCAAGGACTACCGCTCAACACTCAAGGTGGAGCAGTATGACTATGAGTATAGTGATGGTGATGTGATTGTAAATCAGACGGCTACCGTGGGTGGTGGCGTGAATATCGTATTTATGGGTGACTGCTTCGATGCACGCGATATTGCCAGAGGCAACTACCTTAATGGTGTCAACGAGGCAATAGGTCACTACTTCGATATTGAACCATACAAAACATATCGTGACTACTTTAATGTCTACACAATTTTCGGTATGTCGAACGATTCGGGTATGGGTACTGTGAACACTATTCGTGATGCAAAGTTCGGCTCGCAGTATACCATAAACGAGGGTATTGCGCCCGATCATGCAACATGCTACGAATATGCCATGAAGGCAGATAATGTAACAGAGGATAAGCTCGGCGAGACGCTTGTAGTATTGATAGAAAATACAACAGAGTATGGCGGAATCTGCTATATGTGGGGTGATGGCTCGGCAATAGCATGCTGCCCTATGTCGGCAGATGCCTACCCATACGACTTCCGCGGTATTGTGCAGCATGAGGCTGGTGGTCACGGCTTCGGTAAGTTGGCAGACGAGTATATCTACCACAATGCATTTATTCAGTCTTGCGGTTGTGTTTGCTGCAGTCATCTCGATGGGTTCCGCAAAGGTAAGGCTCTCGGCTGGTATCGCAACCTTGAGGAGACAGGTGATATGAACGAGGTGGGTTGGTCACACCTTATCTTCCATCCTAAGTACTCGAATGTTGTGGATGTCTACGAGGGCGGCTACTACCACTCGCGTGGCATATTCCGCAGTGAGCCAACATCGTGCATGAACAACAACATACCATACTACTCGGCAATATCGCGCCAGGAGATGGTGGAGCGTATAATGCGCTATGCGGGCCTTGAGTTCTCGCTTGAGGAGTTCTACGCAAACGATGTACTCGATATATATGGCGCATCGGCGCAGAGCATGATGGTACAGCCTTCGCTTGTGGTGACAAGTGGCGGCGAGGGCAAGCAGATGCCTCCAAAGTATATGGGCGACAAACCACAGCTCAAGAAGTCTAACAAGTAGTCAATAGGGAGGAAAAACAATGAAAAAGAGTATTTATACATTAGCATTTGCAGCTCTCCTAATGGCGGGTTGCGAGAGCAAGGAGGTTGAGCCACAGGCAGTGGTAGACCTTAACGAGATACGCATAGAGGCATCGGTGGGCGGTGGTACGCGCGTAACAGGCACAGCCTTCGACGAGGGCGACTGCATGAGTCTCTATGCTGTGGAGTATGATGGCGACAAGGTAGCAAGCCTACAGCCATCGGGCAACTACCTTAACAACGAGGCTATGACACTCGTAGATGGTGTATGGCAGGGTGAGCGTCCTCTATACTGGAGCGAGGTACCTTGTGACTTCTACGCCGTATATCCCTATCAGAAGCCCGAGACCGTGAGCGAGTATCTGTTCGACTTGCCACTCGATCAGAATACTCCTGCTGCCGAGGGTGAACTGTCGGGATACGAGGCTGCCGACCTATTATGGGCCAAGGCCGAGGGTGTGACACGCGAGGATGGCGTGGTAGATATGCAGTTCAAGCATATGATGTCGCGCATAGTGGTGAAGATTGAGCGTGGCGAGAAGTATGAGGGCGAGCTCCCCGAGGATATCGTCGTGCACCTATACAACACCGTGACAACAGCCGAGGTGGATCTCACAAAGGGTTCACTACAGCGTTATGCCCATGGCGAGAAGGGTACGATAACCATGAAGCAATTGTCGGGTGACACCTTCACCGCGATAGTAGTGCCTCAGAATATCGAGCGCCGAACACCTCTTGTGGAGGTTACAATGGAGGGTATCGCATACCTCTTGACATACTCAACATCGTTCCGCCCAGGTTATCAGCATACGATAACAGTGACACTCAATACTTCGCCCGATCAGGAGAAGATTGAGATTGACATCGACGGCGAAATTGACGATTGGGAGTAGTCTCCTCAACCACAAATTTGCTTGCACCACCCACGGCCACCACGGCTGTGGGTGGTGTCGTTATGCAATTTTAGCCCATTTTGGTGTGTTGGTGGAAGTTAAAGATTTCATTAAATAGCAAAAAGTTCACATAAAAATGCACAACATGGGAAAAGTTTATTATCTTTGTATAACCAACCAACTCAGTACTATGTACTGATTCACAGCGCAAACAATAAAAAACTTACTATAATGAAAAGACTTTTTACTATTCTTACGACAGCCTTGGTAGGCTTGTCGGGCTGTACCTACGATGATACGGCATTGGTGGGCAGAGTTGAAAATCTCGAGGATCGAGTGACAACACTCGAGAAGATGTGCAAGGAGATGAACTCCAACATCGCGGCTATCCAGACAATCTTAGAGGCTGTGCAAAACAATGACTATGTTACTGGTGTCACACCTGTGGAGCAGGATGGCGTGATTGTGGGCTACACCATAACTTTCGTGAAGTCGGAGCCTATAACAATCTATCATGGCCAGAATGGCAAGGATGGTGCCGATGGTAAGGATGGCGCCGATGGCAAGGATGGCTACACCCCAGTGATTGGCGTGGAGAAGGATAGCGATGGCATCTACTACTGGACACTCGACGGCGAGTGGCTCACAGATGACAACGGCAACAAGATTAAGGCTGTGGGCATCGACGGCCAAGATGGTGAAGATGGCACTAACGGCAAGGATGGCCAGGATGGCGAAGATGGCAAGGATGGCAAGGATGGTGAGGATGGCAAGGACGGTGAGGATGGCATCACCCCTCAGCTAAAGATAGAGGATGACTACTGGTATATCTCATACGACAATGGTGCTACATGGAATATGCTCGGCAAGGCCACTGGTGAAGATGGTAAGGATGGTGCAAACGGCGCAAACGGCGCAAACGGTGCAGATGGCGAGGATGGCGATGCCTTCTTCCAGAGTGTCGATACATCGGATGGAAACTATGTAATCTTCACTCTCGCCGATGGTACAGAGATTAAGCTGCCTACATGGTACGCCTTCGAGCAGTTGCAGATATTGTGCAACCAGATGAATACAAATATTTCGTCGTTGCAGATTCTTGTCGCTGCCATTATGAATAATGACTATGTGACATCTATTCAGCAGATTGTTGAGGATGGCAAGGTTATCGGCTATACCATCTATTTCTCAAAGTCGGGTGCTGTGACTATCTACCACGGTGAGGATGGCAAGGATGGTGCTAATGGCGAGGACGGCAAGGATGGCCAGGATGGTGCAGACGGCAAGGATGGACATACGCCTATTATTGGTGTTCGTCAGGATATTGACGATGTCTATTATTGGACTATCGATGGTGCATGGCTTACTGATGCTAACGGTAATAAGATCAAGGCTGTAGGCCTCGATGGCGCTGACGGTGCAGATGGCGCTGACGGTGCAGATGGTACAAACGGTATTGACGGCATCACCCCTCAGCTAAAGATTGAGAACGAGTATTGGTACATATCATACGACGACGGTGCATCGTGGACACCGCTCGGCAAGGCTGTAGGCGAGGATGGCAAGGATGGCGCAAACGGTGAGGATGGCGCAGATGGCGATGCCTTCTTCCAGAGCGTAGACGCCTCGGATAAGAACTATGTTGTGCTGATCCTTATCGATGGCACCGAGATAAAAGTTCCTACCTGGTATGCCTTCGAGCAGTTGCAGACATTGTGCAACCAGATGAATACCAATATCACTTCGTTGCAGACTATTGTTGCAGCGTTGCAGAACAACGACTATGTTACCTCTGTTGTTCCAGTTATGGAGGATGGCAAGACTATCGGTTATACCATCAACTTCTCAAAGTCGGGTGCTGTGACTATCTACCATGGCGAGAATGGCAAGGATGGTGCTAACGGCGTCGATGGTCACTCACCACAGGTTGGCGTTAAGCAGCACACCGATGGTATCTACTATTGGACTATTGATGGTGCATGGCTCACTGATGCTAACGGTAATAAAATCAAGGCTGTAGGCCTCGATGGTGCTGACGGTGCAGATGGTACAAACGGTATCGATGGCATCACTCCTCAGCTAAAGATTGAGAACGAGTATTGGTACATATCATACGACGACGGTGCATCGTGGACACCGCTCGGCAAGGCTGTAGGCGAGGATGGCAAGGATGGCGACGCGTTCTTTGAGAGCCTAACGCAGGATGAGCAGTATGTATACTTCACGCTTGCTGATGGCACTATGATTACCATGCCTAAGGGCGCGTTGCTCGATATTAGTTTCGATATTAGCGACCTTGTTGTCATGTCGCCAAACACCACTCGTGAGATTGGCTACACCGTAACAAGTGTTACTGAGGGTGTTACCGTGGAGGTTGTATCATCATCGGATATCAAGGCCAAGGTTGTTGCTCAGGATGCTTCGGGCAAGAGTGGTAACATCGTGGTTACTACAGGCGCTGTGGTTGACGAGTATAGTAAGGTGGTTGTCTTTGTGTCTAATGACGAGAGGGTGGTGATGAAGAGTATAGGCTTCGAGCAGAGCGGCCTGACCATCACCAATAACGCCCAGCAGACCATATCACCTTCGGGCGGCGAGGTGGTGCTTAAGTTCGCCACCAACATGGGTTGGAGTGTGGATATTCCTGCATCGGCTCAGAGCTGGATATCTCCTGCGGTAAATCGCATGGCTATGACCGAGTATAACACTAAGCTTAATGTTAGCCCAAATACTTCACTTGTAGCTCGTTCGGCAACTGTTAAGATTATCTCTGAGGATGGCGCACTCACTGCCGATTTCGTAATCTCGCAGGGTGTGTTTAACTCGTTCACAGCCTCTGGTAGCTGGCAGCGCAACGATAATATAGCGGTCTTTGCGGGTAACAATAAGAATCAAAAGTTCAGCTACGATGGCTCTGCGTTCATCCCTGCCTCATCGGCTAAGGGTAGTGTTACTGCTGCGTCAGCCCACTATGCTGTATATCCATATCTCTCTAATGCGTCACTTGCTAATGGTAAGGTGAGTCTCACTCTTGCCCCCGAGCAGACATATGTGGTTGGTGGTGTTGCTGGGGCTAACGATATTATGGTTGCCGCAACCGCTGACTTGCAGAACACTCACTTTGAGTTCCGACCTGTATGTGCATACTTGCGTGTGCGCCTTTGGGGTAACGACCAGACTGTCAAGTCTATCACTGTAAGTGGCAATGGTGGCGAGGCCTTGTCGGGAGGTGCTATCATCATGCCAAGTGCTACGGGTGTTCCACAGTGCCAGATGGTTGGCTCGACCTCAAGTGTCAAGCTCAACTGCCGTACAGAGGTTACTGTTGGTGCGTCTAGTGGCTCGGCTACCGAGTTTGTCATTGCAGTTCCTGCTGTGACCCTTGCGCAGGGTTATAGCCTCACCGTTGCGGGCTTCTATGGCGGTGAGCAGACTATCACCTTTGGCGATGCTATTAGCTTTGTTGCAGGCGAGACCTATACCGCTACTGCCGAGGTTAATATCTCGACAAATGGTCCAGGTGTCGGCGTTGGCGGCTGGGGCGATGGCGAGCATGTCGAGGGTGAGATTTAGTGTGTAATTAATATAAATGTATGTATAATATGAGACGGTTATTTAGTTTTGCAGCTTGCCTCATGGCTATTGTCATGCAGGGTTGCGTGCAGGATGTGACCATTGACTATGCGCCAAGTGTCACACTACAGCAAAAGGTGCAGATTGATGGCTCTATTGACCAGCACGACAATACGCGTGTTGACGATAGTGGCTTCTGCACAGGTGATAATGTAGGTATATACCTCGTTAACTATGATGGTAGCACCCCTGGTGCGCTTATGTTGGAGGATAACCAGGCCGACAATGTAAAGTTCACGCTTCAGGAGGATGGTAGCTGGGTGTCGGAGTACGATATCTACTATAAGGATGACGACACCAATGTCGACTTCTATGGCTACTATCCATACGCTATTCCATCATCTATCGAGGAGTATCCCTTCGAGGTTGCCAAGGATCAGCGTACTCCTGCCGAGCACGGTCAGATGGGTACCTACGAGGCGAGCGACTTCTTGTGGGCTACTTGTAAGAATGTTACGCCTACGGCTGCGAAGGTAAACTTGCGCTTCCAGCATAAGATGTCATCTGCTCGTGTTCGCTTCACTATGGGTGACGGCTGGGCTGATGCCGAGGAGTTCGAGAGCGTTAAGAAGGAGGTCTTGGTCACTAATACCATCCGCAAGTCTACTATCGACCTTGCTACTGGTAAGGTTACGCCTGCGGGTGAGAAGCCTCTCGATGGCATTATCCCTGTGGAGGATAACGGCGAGTTTAGAGCTATCGTCGTGCCACAGACTGTTGCTGCTGGCGAGGCCGTGTTGGTTATCACTATCGATGGCCACCCACGCAAGTATGTGCGCGATGTAGCAACAGTGTACGAGCCTGGTAAGATTACTAACTACGACCTTAAAATTAAGAAGGTCGCACACACTGGCGAGATAGAGGTCGTGTTGGAGGGCGTAACAATTAGCGAGTGGGAGGCCGATAACGCCTCGCACCAGGACGATGCTCGCGAGTATGTTGTCGTGCATAACCCTGTTGCTGGCCAGTTGGAACGCACTATGGTCGACCGCTTGGAGATGGATGTTACTGCCATTAAGAATTTGAAGCTTACTGGCTCTATTGGCAAGGATGACTATCTCTTTATGCGTGATAAGATGACATCGTTGATGCGTCTTAACCTTAAGGAAGTGGAGTCGTTGATTGATGGCGTGTATAAGATTCCAGAATATGCGTTTTATGAGAAGAAAACCCTTATCAAATGTGTTCTTCCAGATAAGTTGGAGTGCATTGAGAATGCATCATTCAGTGAAACTCCTCTGACAGGTCCAATTATTCTACCTGAAGGTTTGAGATATGTTTCTGGCTTCGATCATACTAAGATTACCAATATCCACTTTCCATCTACTTTGGAGGAGATTGGTTCTAATGCATTTTGTAGTTGTGAGTCATTGATAACTGAACTTTCTTTCCCTCACTCTTTGAAAAAAATTGGTCAACAAGCATTCTATTTGTCAGCAATTAAAGGAAATCTTGTGCTACCCGATGGGTTGGAGTATATTGGAGGCGCTGCATTTAGAGATTGTATCAGTTTGACTGGCTCATTGACCATTCCCAAAGGAGTAAAGGTAGTTGAGTCATTGGCCTTCTTTTGTTGTTCTGGATTCAATGGAAATCTAACTCTTCAAATGGGTTTGACTGAAATTAAGTGGGAAGCTTTTGGAAAAACAAATTTCAAAGGTGAGTTAAATATTCCTTCAACGGTAACTATCATTGGAAATGAAGCATTTCGTGATACAGAGTTTAATGGTACGCTTGTTCTTCCTGAGGGTTTGATTTCTTTAGGCTCAAGTGCATTTAGTGGCTGCTGGCGATTGAGTGGTGTTGTAGAGATTCCAGAGAATATAGTATCTATTCCATCAAATTTGTTTTATGGATGTAAAAATATCGAGGGCGTTGTTCTCCATAAAGATGTAGAGGTTATCGAGTCGTCGGCATTTGCAAACTGCTACTATCTGTCTTCGGTTGTTAGTAAAGCAAAGAATCCTCCAGTGGTAGATGCAAGTTGCTTTAATGGTGTTGCAAAAGATAACTTTACCTTGGAGGTTCCCGAGGAGTCTATTAAGAAGTATCAGTTTGCTTCGGGCTGGAGTGAGTTTAAGCGTATTGAGGCACACCGAGAGTTCTCTATTTCGCGCAACCTGCTCCGTACGCTCAATGCCGAGCACTCTAAGACATTCGTAATGCGTGCTCCTGCTGGCGAGGCTTGGTCGTTAGAGTATGCTCCAGAGTGGGTAACCGTTACTCCATCAAGTGGCGTTGGTAAGGTTGATGTAACTATCACTGTTAATGAGATGGCTGCTGGCGATGTAGCTACATTCACAACAAGCACACTCAACTCGTCGGGTAAGGTTGTTGAAACTACCCACGCAGGTCGTGGTGGCGAGGTTGTATTCTTGCTCGATGGCAAGGATTATCGCTCAAGAATGACCGTTGAGCAGTACGACTACACATACGGCGATGGCGACATTATCACTCATCAGACTGCAACAGTTGGCAATGGTGTAAATATTGTGATTATGGGTGACTGCTACGATGCTAAGGATATCTCTGAGGGTAAGTATATCCAGGCTATGGAGGATGCCTATACCTACTTCTTCGATATCGAGCCATACAAGACCTACAAGGAGTACTTCAATGTATATTCGGTATTCGGTATGTCGGCAGATAGTGGTATGGGAACAGTTAATACCATCCGTGAGGCACGCTTCGGCTCGCAGTACACTCTAAACGAGGGTGTGTCGCCCAACTTTGATACCGTATTTGCTGCTGCTTGTACCGTTGATGCTATCAACGACGATGTAGCTAAGACTCTCGTAATCCTCGTTGAGAATAGCAGTGAGTATAGCGGTCTATGCTATATGTGGGGTGATGGCTCGGCTGTGGCTCTTGTTCCAATGAGCAATGACCCCGCTCCATACGACTTCCGTGGCCTTGTACACCACGAGGCAGGTGGTCACGGCTTTGGAAAATTGGCAGATGAGTATATCTACCACAATGCATTTATTCAGTCTTGCTCTTGCATCTGCTGTGGTCATGTCGATGCAATCAATATTATGAAAAGCTGCGGCTTCTATGAGAATATCTCGCTTACAGGTAGTATGCAGGAGGTGCCTTGGTCACATATGATCTATGATCCTCAATACTCGAATGTTGTAGATGTTTACGAGGGCGCATATATGCACACCCGTGGTGTTTGGCGTTCGGAGGCGACAAGCTGTATGAACAATAATATCGCCTACTACAACGCTATCTCGCGTGAGGCAATGGTTAAGCGTATTATGTTGTATGCGGGCGAGCCATATTCATTTGAGGCGTTCAAGGCTAAGGATTACGAGTCGTTGCCATCAGTCTCGACATACTCTGCACCTTGGTCGGGAGACAATGCTACTGCATCATCTCGCTTTGGTCAGCAGCCTCCAAAGTTTATGGGCGAGAAACCAGAGTTTGATAAGAGCAAATTTTAATTGTAGGGCAAACTATGAAAACTAAATACTTATATTTACTGTCTGCGCTGACACTTGGCTTGACAGGTTGTAGCCACGAGCAGCAGAATATTGAGATGCCACACGACAACACAATGTCGTTCAGTGTGGTTAGCCCCAATGCCCATACCCGTGTTAGCAATGGTGCATTCGAGGCAGAGGATAGAATCGGCGTGTATGTCACTGACTATGTCGATGACCAAACCCCCGCACCACTCCAGGTGTCGGGTAACCGCGCAAATAACGAGGCTATTGCATTTGATGGTGCAGAGTGGCGTGCCGAGCGACCAATCTATTGGGGCGAGGGTAAGGCCGATGTATATGCCTACTATCCATATATCGCCGATATCTCGATGGTCGAGGATATGCCATTCTCAATTGCTACAGACCAAGATGCAGAGGGTGCATACGAGACCTCTGACCTCCTTTGGGCAAAGGCCACAGGTGTGTCGCAGAATGATGGAGCAGTGGCACTCAATATGCAGCACACAATGAGCCGCTTGGTTGTAAAGATTATGGCGGGCGAGGATTATGTGGGCTCTCTACCAAAGGACGCTACTGTACATCTTCACTCTACAGTTACCGATACTCGCGTAACATTGGCTACTGGTTCGGTTGTTAAGGATCCTTATGCTGGTGCTAAGTCAATCAAGATGCGCAACCTCGGTATTCGCACATTTGCCGATGGCGAGGCTGTGGTGTATGAGGCTATCGTAGTTCCACAGATGCTTGAGGGTACAGTGCCACTTTTGGAGATTAACTCAAAGAGTGTATCATACCTTTTGGAGGACTCATTTAACTTCAAGCCAGGCACATCCTACACCTATACCGCAGTGTTGAATACCTCCACTAATGCTATCAAAGTAGAGATCGGTTGCGAAGTTGAGGACTGGAACAATATCGGCGGTGGCTCCGAGGGCGAAGGCGGCGGCTCTGAGGGTGGCGAGGATGATGGCATTGACCTCTCATTGTACACCGACCTATCGGCAGAGGGTACTGCAAACTGCTACCTTATCCAGGGGGCAGGTGACTACAAATTTAGGGCTGTGATAGGCAATTTGGATTCTTCGGTTGGCAATGTCAAGAAGACTGAGGTGCTTTGGGAGACTTTCGGCACTGATGTAATGCCTAATGTGGGCGACCTTATTGCATCTGTTGGCTACAAGAACGGCTATGTATATTTCTCAACACCTGAGACTTTCAAAAATGGTAACGCCTCGATTGCTGCTCGCAACTCCAAGGATGTCATCCTCTGGTCTTGGCATATCTGGTGCTCGGAGGAGGGCTGGACTGATCAGGTATATCCCAATAACGCAGGTACGATGATGGACCGTAACCTTGGTGCATTATCGACTACGCCAGGTGATGTGGGTGCATTGGGCTTACTCTATCAGTGGGGTAGAAAGGATCCATTTTTGGGCGCGTGCTCAATCAATGAGGGTAAGCTCGCTGCTTCTACAGGTGTGTGGTCGGCTGTTGGAGAACATCAGACTGTTCAGTTTGCAGAGGAGAATCCTATGACTTTTATTGGTGCCACTACATGGCACGCCAGTGATTATCAAGATGAGCCTCTATGGTCAGAGGGTGAGAAGACTATTTATGATCCATGTCCAGTAGGCTATAGAGTGCCTGATGGTGATGATAACTCTATTTGGGCAAAGGCTATGGATCATGTGGTAGTCTCTCACAGCATTAATTACAAAGGACAATTATGGACTCTAAGTGATGAAGAGGTCGCTTGGTATCCAGTTTCTGGTTTTCGATATAGTATTAAAGATGGTGAACTCACACATGTCAATGTTGCGGGATATTATTGGACAACAACTTATAGCCCATACCTTCCATCACAATGTATTTACCTACATACAAGTAGTACAGATAGTCGGCCATATCTAAATGAAGATAGCGTGTCTAACGGCTTTGCTGTCCGTTGCGTTCGAGAGTAAAACTTACCCTGTAGGGTGGCAGTGCCACCCTACATTTTTATATAACAACTATTTAAGACTTTATGGTTACTAAGTTGATAATCTTCGACTTCGATGGAACGCTCTGCGATACGCGACGCAACATAATCATCGCATTTCGTGCTACAATGGAGCGCCTCGGCCTCGAGATGCGCGACGAGGCGACATGTGGTGCAACCATCGGCCTAACACTGCGCGATGGCTTTCGTAGCATGTATACCCATATGGATGATGCCGAAATAGACAACTGTGTGGGGACATATCGCCAGATATTTGCCGAGCGCCGCAAGGAGCTTATGCCCGACCTCTTTCCAGGGGTTAAGGAGGTTCTTGAAGAGTTGCATCGACGAGGCCATCGTCTAACCATCGCATCCTCGCGTCTTACCGACTCGCTAATGCTATTTATGCGCCATCATAACATCGACAACCTCTTTGAGTATGTGGTGGGCTCCGACAGCGTGGCTAATCATAAACCTCACCCCGAGCCTACAAGCAAGACCCTTGAGGCTCTGCATGTTGCGCCCTCGGAGGCGCTGGTTGTTGGTGATATGCCCGTGGATGTGCTCATGGCGCACAACGCAGGCGTGAGAGCTATTGCAGTCTCTTATGGCAACGCCACGCGCGCAGAGCTCGAAGAGTCGCGCGCCGATGCAATTATAGATCACATCACCCAGTTGCTCAACATAGTAGGGTAGTCCTTTAGTGCGTGTGCATCAGTCATCGTGCAAAGGTCTCAGCCATAGCTTGTTGTTAAAAAGGTGGAGTGCGAATTGCTAATTTGCAATAGTTTTTGTATCTTTGTGCGCTAATTGTATATAAAGATTATTCGCGGAAGATGAAGAATATACGCAACTTTTGTATTATCGCTCATATTGACCACGGTAAGAGTACCCTTGCCGATCGTCTCTTGGAGAAGACAAATACGCTGAATCAGCGTGAGATGCAGGCTCAGGTGCTCGACGATATGGACCTCGAGCGCGAGAAGGGTAACACCATCAAGAGCCACGCCATACAGATGGAGTACAAGTCTCGCAATGGACAGCAATATACCCTAAACCTTATCGATACCCCAGGACATGTCGACTTCTCGTACGAGGTGTCGCGCGCAATCGCCTCATGCGAGGGCGCTCTACTTGTTGTAGATGCTACACAGGGTATTCAGGCGCAGACAATATCAAACCTATATCTCGCATTGGGTCAGGATCTTGAGATTATCCCTGTGCTCAATAAAATCGACTGTGAGTCGGCAATGATAGACGAGGTAAAGGATCAGATTATTGACCTCATAGGATGCAAGGAGGAGGATATATTGCTCGCCTCAGGTAAGACAGGTCAGGGCGTAGAGGAGGTGTTGGAGGCTATCGTGGAGCGCATACCTGCTCCTGAGGGCGACGAGAACGCACCTCTCCAGGCTCTTATCTTCGACTCGGTGTTCAACCCCTTCCGTGGCGTTATCGCATATTTCCGTGTCTTCAATGGCACAATTCGCAAGGGCGACCATGTTAAGTTCTTCAACACAGGCAGCGAGTACGATGCCGACGAGATTGGCGTGTTGAAACTCAAGATGGTGGAGCGTGGCGAAATCAAGGCTGGTGATGTAGGTTACATATGCTCGGGTACCAAGAACTCCACCGATGTGAAGGTGGGTGATACTATCACCGCCGTGGCAAACCCATGTACTGAGGCTATAGCTGGCTTCGAGGATGTTAAGCCTATGGTCTTCGCCGGTGTATATCCCGTTGAGGCTGACCAGTATGAGGACTTGCGCGCATCGCTCGAGAAACTTAAGCTCAACGATGCGTCGTTGACCTTCGAGCCAGAGAGCTCTTTGGCCCTCGGCTTCGGTTTCCGTTGCGGCTTCCTTGGCCTTCTACACATGGAGATTATCCAGGAGCGCCTATATCGTGAGTTCGACATGGATGTTATCACAACCGTACCTAATGTGTCGTACCACATAACAACCACGCAGGGTGAGGAGCTTGAGGTGCACAACCCATCTGGCCTCCCTGAGATTACCAAGGTGGCAAAGATTGAGGAGCCATATATCCTTGCGCAGATTATCACCAAGGCCGACTTCCTCGGTAATGTCCTCAAGCTATGTATCGACAAGCGTGGAGTGATGAAGAACCAGACCTTTATCACCCAGGATCGTGTGGAGGTTAACTTCGAGATGCCACTCTCTGAGATTGTCTTCGACTTCTACGATAAGCTCAAGAGTATATCTAAGGGTTATGCATCGTTCGACTACCACCGCACAGGCTACCAGCTAAGTAAGCTCGCAAAGCTCGATATTCTCCTCAATGGCGAGGCAGTCGACGCTCTTTCGTCGCTCATATATGCCGACCACGCCTATGACTTTGGTCGCAAGATGTGTGAGAAACTCAAGGAGCTTATCCCACGCCAGCAGTTCGATATCGCCATCCAGGCGGCTATCGGAGCTAAGATCATCGCTCGCGAGACCGTTAAGGCTGTGCGTAAGGATGTGACCGCTAAGTGTTATGGTGGTGATATCTCTCGTAAGCGTAAACTCTTGGAGAAGCAGAAGGCTGGTAAGAAGCGTATGCGACAGATTGGCTCGGTGCAGGTGCCGCAGTCGGCGTTCCTTGCGGTGCTTAAGATGGACTAATTTTTTTGTGATAAGGGGCCATCTACTGCCGCTAACGAATTATCTTCGTCAATGGGCAGTACGCAGAGTACAGCCCATCGCCTCGAATTTCGCCGTGCGTTGTATCTAACCCCTTATGCCGTTATAGAGAGGTTAAAGAATTTAGGGAGTTTAGGGAATTTAGTGATTGTATATATTTGAGTTCTTTATATTTCTTAAACTCCCTAATACAGACTTTGCGGTAGTAGCTCAGTTGGTAGAGCATCGGCTTCCCAAGCCGAGAGTCGCGGGTTCGAGTCCCGTCTACCGCTCAGCGTAGCTGTAGGGAGATGGGCTCTCACACGCGACTCTCGCTCGCCCCTTTCAGGGGCCGGGGGTATAAATATGAAGTTCGCACGCAGTGCGGGTTCGAGTCCCGTCTACCGCTCAGCTTTGCTGAAAGGTTAGGGTTCTGTCGTTTAACCCCTTGGAACCCACCAGAACTCTTTTAACCCTTTTACAATTTTCCCTCTCCCACAGACAAAAAACTAAAACCAAATAACTATGAGAAGAGTAATTATGAGCCTTGTGGCGCTCATGTGCATCGGTAGCCTCTCGGCGCAGAGCTATCAGCCTACCGAGGCTGTTAAGCAGTCACAAAAGGAGTTTTCAGAGGACCGTTTCGGTATATTCATCCACTGGGGTATCTACAGCATGTATGCCCAGGGTGAGTGGTATTTGCAGAATGCTCATGGCATCCAGCGCGATGAGTATGCCAAGGCTGCAGATGCCTTCTATCCCCATCGTTTCGATGCTAAGGAGTGGGTGTCGGCAATCAAGGCGTCGGGTGCTAAGTATATATGTTTCACCACACGCCACCACGATAGCTTCTCGATGTGGGATACTGCAGAGTCGGACTTCAACATCGTTGATGCTACCCCCTTCAAGCGTGATGTACTCAAGGAGTTGGCCGACGAGTGTCATAAGCAGGGTATAGCCCTACACCTCTACTACTCGCATGCCGACTGGTCGCGCGATGACTATCCTCGTGGCCGCACTGGCTGGGGTGTTGCAGGTCGCGACCCCGAGAAGATTAGCTGGGATAGCTACTACAACTTTATGAATCGTCAGATTACCGAGCTTCTAACAAACTATGGCCCTATCCGTGCTATATGGTTTGATGGCTGGTGGGATCATGAGGAGGATGCAACACCTTTTGACTGGCACCTCGACGAGCAGTATGCCTTGGTGCATGAGCTTCAGCCATCCTGCATGGTAGCTAATAACCACCATGTCACACCTTTCGAGGGTGAGGATATTCAGATTTTCGAGCGCGACCTTCCTGGTGAGAATAGCCATGGTTTGTCGGGTCAGGAGATTAGCCGCTTGCCATTAGAGACCTGTCAGACAATGAATGGTATGTGGGGCTATAAGGTTGTTGATCAGAACTATAAGAGTGCTAAGACTCTTGTTCGCTACCTTGTGTCTACTGCGGCTAAGGGTGCTAACTTGTTGCTCAATGTAGGCCCTCAGCCTAATGGTGAGTTGCCAGAGGTGGCTGTGGAGCGCATGAAGACTATGGGTGAGTGGATGTCTCAGAATGGCGAGAGTGTCTATGGCACTGTTGCTGGTGATATTCCTCAGCACGAGTGGGGTTGCACTACACGCAAGGGTGATAAGCTCTTCGTTCATATCTTCGAGCTCGACCACGATGTGTTGTACTTGCCATACGAGGGCAAGGTTGTATCAGCTAAGGCGTTGGTTAGTGGTGAGAAGATTAAGTTCCAGAGCGTCAAGGGTGGTATCCTCTTGGAGGTTGGTAAGCTCGGTGAGGATAACATCGACTTCGTAGTTGAGCTACGCACAAAGTAGGAGAGTCTCTTTTTAGATAAAATATCGCAATCTACACTTGTAGGTTGCGATATTTTTTTGTAACTTTACGCTATCGTTAAACGATTTAGAATCAAACATATAAAATTATATAGCTATGAAGAAGGTTATTCTTTGGTCATCAGTCGTTGTCTGTATTGCATCTATACTGGCAATCCTATATGTTTTGCCCTCTAATAGTGTCAAGTTCGACATGGAGCTTGAGGTGAGACCTGCAGATGTCATTTATAATGATGTCATGGAATGGGATAGAGATCTTATAGTCCACATGAATAGGGCGTTCTATGCCTCGACAAAAGAGAGTGATATGGATAGTGCTATAGATGTTATGGTCGAGAAGAGTAGAGATGAGGACCTATATAGAATCTTTGGTGCCTCGAATCACGACGAAGTTAAGCGTATTATTAAGAAGCGCGTCTTGGCTGCGGTTGACGAGGTGATAGAGAAACTTAGGTGTCGTGGTTCGATGCTTAACTTGAATAATCTCTCTATTGATCATGTTGAGGGTAGCAATCGTATTAGGGTGTCGCTTGTGGCAAGTGCTGACCCCGAGCGCGTACGCAAGGCTTTTACTTTATCTGCACGACTTGAGTTTTGGGGCGTAGCTCATTGGGATTTGGCCATTCGTGTTCGTAATATTATCGCTCAGAGCAATATGATGGAGGGTATAGATGTTAAGATGGATGAGTATTACCACGGTGTCCTAACGGCTAATCGTTCTGATATAGAGAGGATAAATGAGGTACTACGCAACCCATCAAATAGCGAGAAGTTGCCCTTTGATGTGAAGCTCATGTGGGAGCATAAGAGTATGTCTGGCGACGAAAATGGTGAGTATCGTCTTGTTGCTCTTGATGGCTCTACTCCTCTTATGATGGGTGATGGCATCACCGATGCTACTGCTCAGAGTGTTGACCCAACAAGAGGTGGTGGCTTTGAGGTCTCTCTGACCATGGATAACGAGAGCACTCGTAAATGGGCTAACATCACTGCAAACCATGTAGGTCAGCAGATTGCTATCGTGATGGATGGCGTGATATACTCGGCACCTGTTGTTCATGGTCGTATCGATGGTGCTTCATCAATCACTGGTAACTTTACTATGGAGGAGGCTGAGTACATGGCACTTAACCTTAAGACGGCGCTTCCTGTGCCACTGCATATCTTGTCATTCAAGGTGATTGAATAACAAAATATCTGCTATGTGGCTCGTGGGAAGACTTTGAGATGTCTCAACTAATTTAATTTGAGCGTTAAAATATCGCAATCTGCGTTTGTAGGTTGCGATATTTTTGCTATCTTTGCGCGATTAATGCGCAGATATTATCTCTGTGTGTGAAAATGAGACAATTACATAAACAATAATAACAAAACTTTTTAAACAATGCAGAGTAAAGGTATTATTAAGTGGCTGGCAGTGCTATTGGCAGTTGCCAGCATTTTCCAGCTCTCGTTCACATTTGTAACACGCAATGTGGAGAATGAGGCAGAGGCCTATGCTAAGGAGAGCGCAGAGGCTACAGTAGCCGAGAAAAAGGCCGATATTGAGGCCAAGGCTAAGGAGAACTTCCGTAATGAGGTTATGGGCGCAACCTTGCGCGACAGCCTCATGACTGAGGAGGAGTACAATGTACTTATCGACCAGCTTGTTGCTGAGAAGTGGAATGCTGAGGATGTACTCGCTAACTTCGACGAGCAGTCGGAGTATTCTAAGGCATTTGCTGATGCAGAGCGCTCATACCTCGAGGGTAAGTGGGATGAGCCTGTTTACAATCTTTTCGTTGTAAACTACACCTATGGCGATTGCAAGAACCGTGAGCTCAACCTCGGTCTTGACTTGCGTGGTGGTATGAATGTTATGCTTGAGGTTAAGCCAGCGGATGTTATTCGTCTTGATCTTGAGGAGTGTTTGGAGTATTCTATCAACAAGGAGTTTGCTAAGCGCATGGATACTGCTCTTCACGCATCGGCTAAGGAGAAGGAGAGCGTTGAGGCTGCTATCAAGATCTTCGTTGATACTTGCAAAGATGATGAGCTTATTAAGTTGTACGGCTTGACAGTTGATGATGGCAATGCAGATTTAGAGGCTACTAAGAAGGCTGAGCCAGTAGTTGAGACTGTTACAGAAGAGACAGCAATTAAGGTAGATTCAGAGGCTACTGTGAAGGCTGAGCCAAAGACTACCATGAAGGCTGATCGTGATGCTATTAAGAAGCATATTGCTGAGCGCGTAAATGAATCTACTGAAGGCGTACTCGAGGGTCTTAAGCGTCGTATCGATGCTCTTGGCGTTGTTCAGCCTAACATTCAGCGCGTTATCGGTACTAACCGTATCTCTATCGAGCTTCCAGGTATCAAGGAGCCAGAGCGCGTAAAGAAGATTCTCTCTTCTTCAGCAACTCTCGAGTTCTGGGAGGTAGGTACAGCTGTTCAGGTTGAGAAGATGCGTGATGCTATCCTCAAGGGTAACATGTTGGCTGGTATCAACTACAACATGGATGCTGTTGATTATTCATACTGCGTTCTTACTGCAAATCACTCAGATATTGACAAGATTAACAATATCCTTGCTGAGCCAGATAATAAGGCTATGCTGCCATTCGGCATGAAGCTCGCTTGGGAGAATAAGAGCGTAGATAACGAGACATATGGCGACTACCGTCTTTTGGTGTTGAACGGCTCTACTCCTCTTATGAAGGGTGATGGTATCACCGATGCTACTGCTCAGAGTGTTGACCCAACAAGAGGTGCTGGCTTCGTGGTATCTATGACTATGGATAGCGAGAGCACTCGTAAGTGGGCTAACATCACTGCAAACCATGTAAATCAGCAGATTGCTATCGTGATGGATGGCGTTGTATACTCTGCACCTGTTGTTAATGGTCGTATCGATGGTGCTTCATCAATCACTGGTGATTTCACCGTTCAGGAGGCTGAGGACTTGGCAAATGTGCTCAAGGCTGGTAGCGCTCCTGCGCGTGCGACTATCGTATATTCAGAGGTCGTAGGTCCATCACTCGGTGAGAAGGCTATCAACTCTGGTCTTATCTCATTCCTTATCGCATTCTTGCTCGTACTCCTCTACATGGCATTCTTCTACAGAACTGCTGGTTGGATGGCAAACATTGCTCTTCTCTTCAATGTATTGTTGTTGATGGGTGTACTTGTATCGTTCGGTGCTGTATTGACACTCCCTGGTATCGCAGGTATCGTACTTACTATGGGTATGGCTGTGGATGCTAATGTCATCATCTTCGAGCGTATCAAGGAGGAGCTTCGTTCAGGCAAGGGTCTTGCATTGGCTATTAAGGATGGTTTCTCTAACGCGTACTCAGCTATTATCGATGGTAACCTTACTACCATCATCACTGGTGCTGTCCTCTTCTTCTTTGGTACAGGTCCAGTTAAGGGCTTCGCAACAACACTTGTAGTTGGTATCATCACATCGTTGTTCTGCGCAATCCTTATCACCCGCGTACTTCTTGAGGCTTGGGCTGCTCGTCGTGGTGGCGTATCATTCTCTCGTAAGTGTACTGAGAACTTCATGCAGAATGTTAAGTTCAGCTTTATCTCTAAGCGTAAGTACTCTTATATAATCTCAGGTATCCTCCTCGTGGCGTCAGTTATCTCATTCTTCACTTTGGGTCTTAACCAGGGTGTTGAGTTCACTGGTGGTCGCACATATATCGTTAAGTTCGACAACGCTATCAATGTTGACGATGTTCGTGACGATGTTGCTGAGGCATTCGAGGCTGTTGCTGATGCTGCTAATGCCTCTGTTGAGGTTAAGCAGTTTGGTGATGATAACCAGATTCGCGTGGTAACTCAGTTTGATCCAAGCGATAAGATGGATGTTATCAAGGAGACTTATACTGCAAAGTATAATGAGGCTTATGGTGATGATGCTGAGGTACTTGCTGAGAAGCTCGCTATTGTTAATGCTATCACTGAGGATGATGCTGTTGAGTTCATCCTTTGGGATGCTACAGAGAAGCACTATGTTAAGTCTCTCGACTTCGAGTCTGAGTTTAGCGACAACAACGAGTCTGCTGGTATCACTCAGTCAAGCAAGGTTGACAAGTCAATCTCTGGTGAGATGACATGGAACTCTATCTTGGCAGTTCTCTTCTCGTTGGTTGCTATCGGTATCTATATTGCTATCCGATTCCGTCGTTGGCAGTGGGCTACAGGTGCTACTTTTGCACTTTTCCACAATGCTCTCTTGGTTATTGGTATCTTCTCTATGTTGTATGCTATCATGCCATTCAACTTGGAGGTTAACCAGGCATTCATCGCTGCTATCTTGACTATCATCGGTTACTCTATCAACGATACTGTGGTTATCTTCGACCGTATCCGTGAGTACATTGGTCTCTATCCAAAGCGTGATATGAAGACAAACATCGAT
The DNA here is from genome assembly GCA_045613645.1 of Alistipes sp. Lineage (GTDB taxonomy): Bacteria > Bacteroidota > Bacteroidia > Bacteroidales > Rikenellaceae > Alistipes. Next base: position 22,314 of record JAZLBJ010000030.1, read on the forward strand.
GCTGCTATCTGCAACACTTTGTCGCGTACAGTCAACACCTCTGCTACAACACTTGTAACATTGTTGGCAATCTTCTTCTTTGGTGGTGAGTCTATCCGTGGCTTCGTGTTCGCATTGATCCTCGGTATCATCATCGGTACTTACTCTTCAGTATTTATCGCTACTCCTATCGCCTACGACCTTCAGCGTAAGAAGGCTGCTAAGGCTACTGAGGGCGAGACTAAGTAGGGGTAATTACTCATTATAATAGTGGAAAAATAGGTCGCTAAGTGATTAGCGGCCTATTTTTTCGTTTCTTTGATAAATTTTGTGTAAGTTTGCAGTTGGTAAATTGTGTAACCTTATACAACGATGAAGTATTTAAATAGAGAGAATTTGGTTAAGGTGGGTGAATACCTGCGTCGATATATCTCGCCAGCATATATCTCCATGTTGGTGGCGGCACTCTTATTGTGGTATATCACCAAGCTTGGTGAGACATATACAACGGAGCACGAGGTGACCGTAGTCATTGATGGCAAGGAGTATCCAGTGGGTTGTACCATCAAGGGTAAGGGTACCGACCTTATTGGTTACACTATGTCGTCGAGCCGTAGTCGTTTCGTCGTAGATTTTGCCGACCTATCATACGATAATAGGATTGTTGACGAGGATGGTACTATCTCCTACCATATAACTAAGGAGTCGTTGCGTTTGGTACTTGCCGAGTTGATGAAGGATATAGAGATTACCTCTGTAGGCTCGTTGCCACCGTTGAAGTCTAACGATAAGGCTATGCTACCAAAGTACTCATCGTCACATAAGAAGGGCAAGTCTCAAAAACATCGTATATCAGATGGTGAGAGTTCCCTTCCTAAGCCTCGATGCGAGGCTCCGAATAAGCATGGTATTCAGGGTTTGTTAGAGCCATTGATTAATGAGGGACATAATGCTGACGATAATAGGGCTGTGGAGACTAATATCACCAATATATAGGTAGCTTAGATCCCGAGTGGGTCCGTGGCGGATGTCCCGATAAAAAAGGCTACAATATAGAATCACTTAATATATTATATATATGTATAAGGTAGGTATAACTGGAGGCATAGGTTCGGGTAAGAGTACTGTTTCGCGTATTCTTGAGGAGTGTGGTGTTGCGGTATATACCTCGGATGATCGTGCCAAGGAGTTGATGTCTTCGTCGCCTGAGCTGCGTGCTAAGATTATCGAGGCCTTTGGCGCTGAGGCGTATGACGGCGATAGGCTTAATAGAGCATATCTCGCACAGCGCATATTCAACGATCCAACGGCTCTTGCTACGCTTAATAGCATTGTTCACCCCGCTGTCATGGATGACTTTGATAGCTGGGCCGAGCAGCAGAGTGGTAGCTATGTGGTGCTGGAGTCGGCAATTCTCTTTGAGGCAAATCTTGATAATAGGGTAGACTGTGTGGTCTCAGTACTTGCACCTGAGGAGTTGCGCATAGAGCGTGCCATGCAGCGCGACGGCGCTTCACGCGAGGATGTTGTCAGTCGCATAGCAAATCAAATATCTGATGATGAGCGTACCGAACGCTCGAAATATGCCATTGTGAATATATCGCTCGATGACCTACAGGAGGATGTCGAGCAGCTACATCGCCGATTGGCTTATGATTCTACACCCAACAACCATTGACCTTAGGCGTAGTCATATAATGGCTATTGTCAACCTTACGCCCGACTCTTTCTATGCTAAGAGTCGCAATTTGTCGTGCGATGATGTGTGCGCCTCGTTGCGTAGTGCTATAGAGGGTGGTGCTACCATCGTCGACCTCGGTGGCTACTCCTCGCGCCCTGGTGCGAGTGATGTTCCCCTAGAGGAGGAGTGGCGCAGGGTACGCATGGGCTTGGAGGGTGTGCGTAGCATGGATGAGGGTGTGGTGGTATCCATTGATACCTTCCGCTCCGAGATTGCTCGTCGCGCCTATGAGGAGTATGGCGATATTATCATCAACGATATTTCGGCGGGCGAGATGGATGAGGCTATGGTGGGCGTTGTAGCTAAGAACAATCTTCGTTATGTGGCTATGCACATGCGAGGTACACCCGAGAATATGAGTAGCCTCAATAGTTATTCTGAGGGTGTTGTTAAGGGTGTTGTCGACTACTTTGCTAAGCGCATCGATGAACTTGAGGCGGCTGGTATAGAGCGTGGGAATATCATCCTCGACCCAGGTTTTGGCTTTGCTAAGAGTGTAGAGCAGAACTGGGAACTTATGCGAGGTCTTGGTGAACTACATAGTTTTGGTCTACCTATACTTGTTGGCGTGTCGCGTAAGTCTATGTTGTATAAGCCATTGGGGCTAAGCGCTGAGGAGGTGCTCCCTGCATCGTTGGCTCTGGCGTGGGAGGCGTTGCGCCATGGCCCTGCTATATTGCGTGTTCACGATGTTAGCGATACACGCCAGATTGTTGAGTTGAGTAACTACTATAATTCCATTTAGGATGATTCATATAGAGAATATTACCAAGAGTTTTGGCTCGCTTGAGGTGCTACATGGCGTAAGCCTGAGTGTTGAGCGTGGCGAGATTGTTACGCTTGTGGGTGCGAGTGGTGCTGGTAAGAGCACCCTTCTGCAGATTGTAGGCACGCTCATGGATGCCGATAGTGGTGATGTGCGCATCGGAGGTGTCTCGCCTAAGGGTTTGTCCGATAGCGAGTTGTCCCGTTTTCGTAATAAGCACATAGGCTTCGTCTTTCAGTTCCACCATCTCTTGGAGGAGTTCTCTGCCTTGGAGAATGTCATGATGCCTATGCTCATTGCCAAGGTTGCTCGTAGTGAGGCTATGGAGCGAGCTAAGGAGCTTCTTCAGCTTGTGGGCATGGAGCATCGCATGGAGCATAAGCCCTCGGCACTGTCGGGTGGCGAGCAGCAGCGCGTGGCCATTGCCCGTGCCTTAGCAAATAACCCCTCGGTGGTGCTTGCCGACGAGCCTACGGGCAACCTCGACTCTGCTACCCGAGATGAGATACAGTCACTATTTTTCACCTTGCGCGAGCGTACGGGGCAGACCTTCCTTATCGTTACCCACGACGAGAAGCTCGCCGAGAGGTCGGACCGTAAAATTGTAATGAGCGATGGTCGCATCCTTTAAGGATCTTGGTCGTGAGGAGCTTCGCGAGTTGTTGGACGAGCTACACGACAAATATAACAACCCAGACTTTATAGAGGCAGACCCCATTAGTGTGCCTCATAGCTTTACTGACCCCGTGGATAGGGAGATTGCAGGCTTTCTGGCTTCAACCATTGCGTGGGGTAATCGCAAGGCCATTGTGCAGAGTGCTCACCGCATGATGCGATATATGGATAATGCACCGCGAGACTTCGTGCTTAATGCGACGGATAACGATATGGCTCACCTGGGTAGCTATGTTCATCGTACATTTAATGGTGTTGACTTCCAGGATTTTGTGCGTGGCTTGCGCCATATTATTGAGACCTGGGGTAGTGTGGGTGGCTTCTTCGAGCGCCACTACCTAGAGAGTGGCGATGTGCGCACAGCTATATCAGCCTTTCGTCGTGAGTTCTTCTCTGTGCCCCACGATAAGCACTCCGAAAAACATGTGTCGTCAATAGATAGGGGTGCTGCATGTAAGCGTATTGCAATGTATATGCGTTGGTTTGTGCGCAAGGATGATAGGGGTGTAGACTTTGGTCAGTGGCAAAGGATACCCATGTCGGCGTTATACCTACCCTTGGATATACACACAGGCCGCATGGGTCGTGCTATGGGGCTCTTGCAACGCAAGCAGGATGACTGGAAGGCTGTGGAGGAGATAACAGCCTCGCTCAGGGAGTTCTGCCCCGAGGATCCTACACGCTACGATTACTCGCTATTTGGTGCAGGAATAACCAAGCTCTTCGATTAAAAGATGGAATAGGTTTAAGTGGATGAATCATGAAGGTTAGTAGTCTTATTATAGCCCTAGTGATGTTATTTATTGGGCTCGAAGCGAATGCACAGGACATTGAGAATAGAAGGGTAAATATTCTCGAATCACCCGATAGCTGTAATGTATATTATTTATATGGCGATAACGGCTGGGGAGGTGTCCCTAAAGGGTGGACTGTACAACGCGAACTGCTGAAGAACGCGACAAAGACAGATCTTGAGCAGACTGTACTACACTCAAAGACTCCAGCTTACAGAGCAATGGCTTATCATGCATTGGTGGAAGATAGAAGCAAGAAATGTTATGACCTTCTTCTTCAGAAATTGAGTGATTCTACCACATTCGAGGTTGCAGCGTTTGATGTATGGTATACTTGTGATGTTGCCTCATTCATGATCGGTGTTGTTTCAGATTCTAAGCGACCACTGTTTACGAAGGAGCAGCAGCATCACCTGGATAGCCTCATTGTCTTCAGTGATGGGCTTGAACACCTCGATAAGTATGCTCCTGCATCACGACTTAAAGGGATGGATGGTCTATATGGAAGGCTCCGAGAGTTGCATCTATCTGGAACGCCAAATCTACTACCTATTATAGCCGAGTATAGGAATGAGGATGATATTCCTATGATTATTGATGCTCTTCTAGAATATAGGAAGGGTTTGAATCATCAAGGAGGCCAACAAGGTCCGGAAGGAAATACCAACAACGCCTTAAATGCCATAATGGGCTGGAATGATGATGCCTTTGTCCCTGTTTTGGAAGAGTTGCGAGACTATGAATTATCTCGTAGATATCTTGACTATTATAGAGTGAAGATGCTTTTCAAAGTAGTGATGTCATATGACAATGAGTGGGCGTATAATTTCATCGATGAGACTTTCGGTAAGATGAATGGCGCTAATAAATTCTCATATCCTGAGAATTTGTACAGAGCATATTACGAAGAGGATGAAATACCGCGTTTTCGACCATTAATTGAAAAATATGGAGAAAGGCCACTTTATTAGTAAGGCAGGCTGGAAATGCAAAATAGTAAGAAAAGGTAGTTATTAGCTTGTGATGTCTAAATAAAAAAGACGCTGAACTTAACCCATTACCAATGTTTCACTTTAAGCAGTTTAATATCGATGATGCTCTATGCGCTATGAAGGTAGGTACCGATGGTGTCCTGCTTGGTGCATGGGCTGATGTGGCTGGTGCGCGTCGCGTTCTCGATGCGGGGTGTGGCTCGGGACTTATTGCACTTATGGTGGCACAGCGCAATGCTAAGGCTCGCATCACAGCAATAGATATAGACGAAGGCGCTATAAACCAGTCGAACATAAATGTGGCGACATCACCCTGGAGTGAGCGTATAGAGGTGCTATTGGCAGATATGCGCAACTTTAGTTCGGATGCTTGCTACGATCATATAGTCACCAATCCGCCATTCTTCAACGAGGCTCTCTTTTCGCCTAATGAGCAGCGTGCCGTGGCGCGCCATAGTCTTACGCTCAGCTACGACGATATTGTTGTTGCAGCCATGCGTCTACTGCGCCCTGGTGGCCGTCTTAGTCTTGTGCTACCAGCTCTTGAGGGGGCACTCTTTCGTCGTGTGGCCTTTGGTCGTCTGTGGCTTAGGCGTCAGCTGAATGTCTACACGCATGCGGGAGAGATGCCTAAGCGTGTGCTTATGGAGTTTGAATTATCTGCCGAGCCTATAATGCCAAAGGTCGATGATCTTGATATGTATGATTATGGTGGAGGGTATAGCGAAAAATATCGTCGGCTTACTGAGGAATATTATCTAAAATTTTGATATTTCGAGATTATTTCATAATTTTGCCAAATAACCTAAAATAGAAGATATGAGAAGAATATCACTTATAATCGTTGCGATGCTTTTTATTGTGGCCAATCTTTCGGCACAGCAGTTTGTTAAGAAGCGTGTGGGCTTCTACACTGAGGGTGGCGTAACTGTATTGGCTGATGCTAATACTACACTTGCCTTGGATCTTACCATCCAGCATGAGGAGTTCGTGGCAGGTCCCTATGCTCGCTATGCTCAGAAGTATCTGGGTAGTCGCGCCTCGCAGATGGATCGTTCGATATGTAGCATTGTGGATGCTCAGATTGCTGTAGCTGCCGACGACTACTATATGGCTGAGGGTGTTGAGTCAACTATCATGAGTGGTACATCGACAAACCTTAGCTTTCCTGCTGTGTTGCCAGATAAGCTATCTACACGCGATATAAGTCTTGAGGAGGCTGCTATGGCTGCTGCCGAGAAACTTTTGGATCTTCGCAAGGTGCGTCTTGAACTTATCACTGGTGAGCTGGGTGATGGCGTCTATGGCGCTGGCTTACAGAGTGCCTTAGCTGAGATAGCGCGCATTGAGGAGAGCTACTTGGAACTATTCTATGGCAAGAGTGCCGTGAGCTATACAACTCATCGTATATATCTCCCTGTAGATGCATCGCGCAATACAATAATTGCGGCTCGCTTCAATAGTGATGAGGGTCTTCTCAATATTGACAACCTCGATGGTGATATTGTCATGGTAAATATCGTGCCTTCGAATGTGGAGTATCCCGAATCGAATGTGAAGGGTAAGGTACATTATCGCTTTGCCAACAACGCTACCGTTGTGGTTAGCCTTGGTCAGGAGGTGCTCACAAGTCGTGTGCTCCCCATCTATGAATTTGGCCAGACTGTCGTATTTTAACTCTAACACCTATGGACAATACCCAACGAATGATAACCCTCTTGGGGCGTGTGCGTCGTGAGATGAATGGTGCTGTCTCGGAGAGTATGGCAACTCACGGACAGAAGTACGGACTTAACTATGGTGTGAGCGTCGCTACTCTGCGTGATATTGCTGCCAACGAGCCTAAGGACTACGACTTTGCTAAGTATCTTTACCTGCAGCAGGTGCGTGAACTAAAACTTTTGGCGTGTCATATAGCTGATGCCAGTAGGGTAGATACCCACGAGTTCCCCTTTTGGTCGCGAGGCATTACCAATGCTGAGCTCGCAGAGGAGCTCGCCTTTGCCTTGCTTTCTAAAATATATGATATCAACTCCCTCATGGGTATATGGTGTACCGAGAGTAATGAGATGGTGGCCTACGCTGCACTTATGGCTGCTTCGCGCAACGAGCGTACTACAACCGAGGTGTCGTTTATAGCCGTTGAGAAGGCTGTGCGTGCTAACCCTACATCGGAGTATATAGCCCTTGGCGTTGTGACGCTGTTGTGCTATGTGGCAAGTCGCGATAAGTCAGTTAAGGTGGGCATACCTGTACTTCTTGAGCGCATGCCCGATTGCCATGCTAAGACCCGCATTGCCGAGGAGTTGGAGTGGCGACTCGACTATATATAGTGACTAAGGCGCTTCATATGAATATATAATCCCGACAAGGTGCTCCTTGTCGGGATTTATGTTACTATTTATGAGTATATCGGCGAATGGCTGAGGCAAGGTGTTCGTAGCGTACTATGCCGCTATCGCGCCATAGAGCCTCGCCATGCGAGAAGAGTATGAAGGTGGGTACAGCAACGATGTTGTAGCGGCGAACAAGTTTGCGATGCTCCATCATGTCGGTGTTTATTCTGATGATGTTTACCATCTCTCCCATGGAGAGTGCTATGCGCTGAAGCGTAAGCTCCATGTCGCGGCACGCACCACACCAATGGGCGTAGAAGTCCACAAGGTGAAGATGCTGTTGATATATAATGTTGTCAAAGCTCGCCGTTGTCATAATAGTATAGTTTAAAAGTGAAGGGCTACATGCCTATGCAATGTAGCCCTTCGCAAAATCTATACCATTTATCGCTATACGAGGTTGAGTTCTCGCTTGAGAGCCTCAATCTTCTCGTCGAGCTCGGCCTCCACCTTCTCGAACTGCTCAACGCAGCACAATGGAGCCTTAACACCGAAGTAGAACTTAATCTTAGGCTCTGTGCCTGAAGGGCGTACCGATACTTTGGTGCCATCCTCGGTGAACCACTGCAATACATTGCTCTTCTCGTCGATGCCCACGATAGGCTTGCGCTCGCCTGTTGCGGTGTCGATCCCCTCCAATGTCTTGTAGTCAAGAATCTTTACCACTGGAGAGCCAAGCAACGACTTAGGAGGATTAGCGCGGTAGTCAACCATCATCTGCTGAATCTCGGCAGCACCATCCTTACCCTTGCGAACAACATTCACAAGACCCTCGCGGAAGAAGCCGTACTTAACATACAACTGCTGCAACCACTCGTAGAGGGTGATACCCATAGTGTCGCGTGCCCATGCTGCAGCCTCAGCAACGAGGGTGATAGCTGCAACGCCATCCTTGTCGCGTACGAAGTCACCTGGAAGGTAGCCGAATGACTCCTCACCACCACCAATATACTTGGTCTTGCCCTCCTGCTCGCGGATAATCTTTGCGATATACTTGAAGCCAGTGAGGCAGTTGTAGCACTTAACGCCAAAGTGCTCAGCAACGGTGTCAGGCATCATTGATGTCACGATGGTCTTCACGACGAACTCCTTGCCAGTAATCTTGCCAAGCTCTGCCCAGCGTGTGAGCTGGTAGCACATCAAGAGCACAAGTGTCTGGTTACCGTTAAGCAATACATAGTTGCCAGCTGCTGTGCGCAACGCAACACCCAAGCGGTCTGCATCGGGGTCGGTAGCCATTGCAAAGTCGGCACCCTCACGCTCTGCGCGCTCGATGGCCATGGCCATTGTCTTGCGCTCCTCGGGGTTAGGCGATGCTACGGTTGGGAAGTTACCATCGAGCACCATCTGCTCATCTACACATATAATATTGTTAAAGCCGTAGTTGCGTAGTGACATAGGCACGAGCTTAACACCAGCACCGTGAAGTGGGGTGTAAACAATCTTCATATCGTTGTACTTTGCCACTGACTCTGGTGAGAGCGAAAGCTCCTTGATAGCCTGGAGATACACCTTGTCGAACTCTTCGCCAAGGATGTTAATATTTTCGCTATTTTTGCCTGTCAACACCTGGCTGTTATCAGTAACCTTGAGCACCTCCTCGATGATGTTAACATCGTGTGGTGAAGTCACCTGTGAGCCATCGGTCCAGTATGCCTTGTAGCCGTTATACTCCTTAGGGTTGTGCGAAGCTGTCACCATAACACCTGACTTACAGCCGAGCTCACGAATGGCGAAGCTAAGCTCTGGTGTTGGGCGTAGAGCATCGAAGAGATATACGATAAAGCCGTTAGATGCGAAGATGTCGGCTACACGCTCAGCAAACATGCGTGAGTTGTTACGGCTGTCGTGTGAGATAGCCACCTTGATCTCCTCGCCTGCGAAATTCTTCTTTAGGTAGTTTGCAAGTCCCTGAGTAGCAGCACCTACAGTGTAGATATTCATGCGGTTAGTACCTGCGCCCATAATTCCACGCAAGCCACCAGTACCAAACTCGAGGTCCTTGTAGAAGCTCTCAACCAACTCTGTTGGGTTATTCTCAATCATGAGTCTGATCTCCTGCTTTGTAGCCTCGTCGTAGTCGCCGTTGAGCCATGCATTTGCACGCTCCATTACCTGCTTGTTCAAATCGGTTGCCATAATCGTATTAGTTATTTTTATATGTTGTTAGTTTGATCAAACAAATTTCTAATATGCAAATATACTAAAAATTCTTTACATTCTAATATATCAGCACATTAAAATATCTAACAAAAATATTGCCCTTTAGCGCATATTAAAAAAATCGAATTTTGCAACTCTTTTTTGAGTTTATTTTAATAAAATTATCCACATCTTTGCAATGTCGAAAACGCCATAAATAGCCTAGGCAAATCAATGGTGGTTTAAGCAAAAAAGAGTAGATGAAACTAACTTATTGGAACACAATAGTAATTGCGTTTCGGGGGGTCATCGCCTCTAACGAAAACTGAAGTTTTAACTGTTAACAAGCATTAAAGATGCAGAACGAGATATATAACGAGATGTGGCAGGACTGCTTGGATAAGCTCCGCTCTTCGATTACCGAGGAGGAGATTGTCAAGTGGTTCAAGCCTATTCGTCCCATTGACTTCGATGGCTCGAATCTGCGTCTTCGTGTCCCTAACGAGAGCTTTGTCGCAAGCATCGAGAAACGCTACTTGAGCATTCTCCGTCCTATCATCACCGAGCTTTATGGTGCTGATACTCAGCTGCACTATGCTATACCTCGTGCGGTGCGTCAGCCCCAGGTGGAGACACCTGATGCTTCGGTGCCTAAGTTCGCAGGGCCTATTGACACTGCAAAGATAAAAAATCCTTTTGCACTTCCAGGCCTTCCACGAAGAATAATGTTCGATCCACAGCTAAATCCTAACTACACCTTCGATAACCATATCGAGGGCGAGTGCAACCGCTTGGCGCGCTCAGCAGGTATGGCCGTAGCTGTATCACCAGGAACAACAGCATTCAACCCCCTATATATCTATGGTGACTCGGGCTTGGGTAAGACTCATATCGTTCAGGCCATAGGTCACGAGGTGCGTCAGCGTCACCCTGAGCTACAGGTGTTGTATGTCTCGATGAATAAATTCCAGGCTCAGTTCCAGACTGCATATAAGAATGGTGAGATCACAGACTTCATCCATTTCTACCAGATGGTCGATGTGCTCATCATTGATGATATACAGGAGTTAACGGGCAAGACAGGTACACAGAATGTATTCTTCAACATCTTTAACCACCTTCAGCTTGCAGGTAAGCAGCTTATCCTTACATCGGATAAGCCTCCCGTCGAGCTCAAGGATATTGAGCAGCGATTGCTCACGCGTTTCAAGTGGGGTCTATCGGCATTTCTCTCGGTACCCGACTACGAGACAAAGGTGAAGATTATCCGTGCCAAGGCGCAGCGTCTTGGAGCTACGATACCCGATGATGTGGTGGCATACCTCGCTGATAACATCTCGGCCAATGTGCGCGAGATTGAGGGTGCGCTATCATCACTCATAGCTAACGCCTCATTCCTCGGTCGCAAGATTACTATATCTTTGGCTAAGGATATCCTCAAGGTATATGTCAAGCTCACACAGCGCGAGATAACCATTGATGGTATTGTCAAGATAGTATGCGATTACTACGGTATTGAGCTCGATACCTTTAATTCTGCTAAGCGTACTCGCGATGTAGCACAGGCTCGACAGGTGGCCATGTATCTCTCTAAGCAGCATACCAAGTCGCCACTCACTGTCATAGGTTCATCCATAGGTGGTCGTAACCACGCTACTGTGTTGCACAGTTGCAAGGCTGTTGCCGATATGATGGATACCGACAAGCAGTTTAAGTTGCAGATTGAGGAGATTGAGAGGATTGTGTTAGGTAAGAATTAAGTTTATCGATTAGTTTGTCGTGATAAGGGGTCATCTTCGACCTATCCCAAAAGTAAAACATCCAGGGCTGTACTTCGTGTACTATCCCTGGATGTTCTCTTTTGCGATAGCCTAAATCTAACCCCTTCTTACGATTAATTATTCTTTGTCCAATTGTCTTGTTGTCTCATTTTCCCTCCCCTCCATATATTCAAAAAAAGTCTGCCTAACCACTCTAGTTAGGCAGACTCTCTATGGTGTAATCTCGGTTGATTAGAGAGCGATCTCCTTACCGATATACTTACGCAAGTTGATATCCTTCTTGCAAGTCTCTGCGTATGCAGCATCCTTAGCGATAGCGCTCTTCAACTCAGCAGTTGCAGTAGTGAAGTCACCCTGCTTGCTTGCGATAACAGCACGCAAGTAGTCAGCCTTTGCTGAAGCGTCGTTAGCGATAAGCTGCTTAGCAGCAGTGTAGTCAGCATTCATAGTAGCTGCGATAGCTGCGTTGTAGCCCTCAAGCTGTGACTGAGCAGCAGCGTAGTTACCCTCAGCAGCGGCTGCCATAGCCTTAACATTTGCAGATGCGTTGTTAGCGTAAACCTTAGCAGCATCAGTTTTACCAGCCATAAGGTTAACAAGAGCCAAGTTGTTGTTGAGCTCAGCAGCGTTGCCACCAGCCTTAACAGCCTGCTCGAAAGCGATAGTAGCAGCAGCTACATCCTGAGCCTCAGCGTAAGCGATACCAAGGTTGTTGTAAGCAGTTGCGCTCTTGTAAGTTGCAGCAGCAGCCTCCAAAGTAGTGATCTTCTCGTTCAATGAGAGCTTACCAGTAGATGCGATGTGAAGCATCTCCAACTCGTTGAGTGCGTTGAAGTCACCAGCCTTAACCAAAGCAATCATCTCATCGTCGCTCTTACCAGTGATGTCAGAGCTGTTTACGAGCTGAGCACGACGCAACTGTGGAAGGATGTCCTTCTTCAAAGATGTGAATACCTGTGCCATGTTCTTGATCTGAGACTCACGCTCTGATGAAGACTCATAGCTCTCAAGAACTGAAAGGATAAGCTCCTTATCCTCGATGTCTGAAGCAGCAACGAGCTCCTTGAAGCCCTCCCAGTCCTCGCCGTATGATGCAGCGTCGAGTGTCAAGCCTACCTCCTTAAGAAGCTTCTCAGCAGCCTTCTTACCTGACTCGCTACGACGAGCAGACAACTTATCGTTGAACTTCTCAGGACCATCAGGTGAAGCGTAACCGTTTACATAGATGTTCTGCTTGATACGGTCGTTATCCTTCTGCTCAGTAGCCTTAGCCTGGAATGCTGCAATCTCCTCGCTGTTCTTAGCCTTGTTAGTCAAGGTTGAAGAGTTGATAGCGAACATATAGTTAGCCTTAGTAACCTCAGTTGTTACATTCTTGTAGCCTGAAGCCATCTCGCTCATAACACCTGCGTAGTCGAGCAACTGCTGTGTGAAGTCAACACCCTCAGCGATAGTAAGACCGAAAGCACGCTTCAAAGCATCTGCCTCAGCACCACCTGCTGCAAGAATAGCTGCCTCATCCTTAGTAGGGATAGCACCAGTGTTAAGGTTTACCAAAGTGAACTCCTTGCAACCACCCTTAGGGCACTTGATCTCTGCACGAAGCTGAAGCTCGCTGCATGCCATGCGCTCGTCGTATGGGAATGTAGCGTGCATAGTGTACTGGCCACCCATCTTCTTGTCGATAACTGTGTAGTTCTCGTCAACCTTTGAGCCCTGGAAATACTGAGTAGTAGCAGCAACCTCGCCACCCTCGAATACGATAACTGGAGTAACCTTCAATACAGCCTTAGCGTTGAAGTACTTCTCTGGGAACTGAACAGTGATGTCTACATCAACCTTGCCGTTGTTGAGAACCAAAGTCTCAGGAGTGCAAGCGAGGCTTACATCGTCACGGTTCTTAGCCATCTTCTTGAAGCAGTTACAGCCCGTGAGGGTCATAGCGCCTACTGCGAGCACAAGGCTCGCCTTGAAAAGATTTTTCATAGATGTTTAATGTTTTAAGTTTGTTAATTAAATATTCTGTTTGCTTTATTCTATCTCATCAACTCTATCTATCTAACGACGGGACACTATATATTATTATATATGTAGCATCCCACCGTCCAATACATTAGCGACGCTCACGGCGTGGACCGCGCTGCTCGCGCTTCTCGCCATCGTTGTGCTCGCGTGGCTTACGCTCGCGTGGCTCACGCTCTACCCAACCCTCTGGCTTAGGTAATAGCGCCTTGCGTGAAAGCTTGAGCTTGCCAGTCTTCTGGTCCTTAGCAATGAGCTTAACCTCAATCATGTCACCCTCCTTGAGGCCTGTCTCCTCCATAGTCTCGAAACGCATGTAGTCGATCTCCGAGATGTGGAGCAAGCCATCCTTGCCAGGAAGAATCTCAACGAATGCACCGAAGTCTACGATAGAGCGAATCTTACCATTGTATGTCTCGCCAATCTCAGGAACTGCTACGATACCCTTGATGCGTGACAAAGCTGCATCCATAGACTCCTTATCCTGACCGAAGATGTCAACGATACCCTTCTCGTCAACCTCGGTGATGGTGATAGTTGTGCCTGTAGTCTTCTGAATCTCCTGGATAACCTTACCACCAGGACCGATAACTGCGCCGATGAACTCCTGAGGAATTGCAATCTGGATGATGCGTGGTACGAATGGCTTGAGGTCCTCGCGTGGCTCAGCGATAGTCTCAACGAGCTTGTCGAGGATATGGAGACGACCCTGACGCGCCTGCTCCAAAGCCTTAGCCAATACCTCGTATGAGAGGCCATCAACCTTGATATCCATCTGTGTAGCAGTGATACCATCACGAGTACCTGTTACCTTGAAGTCCATATCGCCCAAGTGGTCCTCGTCGCCAAGGATATCAGAAAGAACTGCCCAACGGCCAGTCTCCGAGTCAGAGATAAGACCCATTGCGATACCTGATACAGGCTTGCGCAACTTGATACCAGCATCCATAAGTGCCAAAGTACCAGCACATACGGTAGCCATTGATGATGAACCGTTAGACTCCAAAATATCTGATACTACGCGCACTGCGTATGGGTTCTCCTCGCCAACTGGTACCATAGGCTTCAATGCACGCCATGCCAAGTGACCGTGACCAATCTCACGACGGCTCAAACCACGAGCTGGGCGAGCCTCGCCTGTTGAGAATGGAGGGAAGTTGTAGTGCAATACGAACTGCTCAGTGCCCTGTACCAATACCTCGTCCTTCTGCTTCTCGTCGAGCTTGGTACCGAGGGTAACTGTTGTGAGTGACTGAGTCTCACCACGGGTGAAGATTGCCGAACCATGTGCACATGGAAGGTAGTCAATCTCGCACCAGATAGGACGAATCTCGTCGGTACGACGACCGTCAAGACGCTTGCCCTCGTCGAGAATCATGTTACGCATAGCCTTCTTCTGAACATCGTCGTGGAAGTACTTGTGGATAAGAGGTGCCTTCTCCTCAAGCTCCTCCTCGGTGTAGCGTGATGCGAACTCTGCCTCCGAAGCCTCGAATGCCTCAGAGCGCTCGTGCTTCATAGTACCACTTGTTGCAATAGCATATGCCTTGTCGTAGAGCTCCGAAATGATGGTCTGGCGCAACTCCTCGTCGTTAGTCTCGTGGCAGTACTCGCGCTTAACATCCTTACCGAGCTCCTTCATAAGCTCAATCTGAACAGCACAGTGCTTCTTAATCTCCTCGTGAGCAAACATGATGGCGCCGAGCATAACCTCCTCAGATACCTCGTTCATCTCACCCTCAACCATAAGGATGTTGTCTATAGTACCACCCACCATGATGTCGAGGTCTGCACGCTTCATAGCCTCGAAACCTGGATTGATGACATATTCACCATCAATGCGTGCTACGCGCACCTCAGAGATAGGGCCACCAAATGGAATGTCCGAAACAGCCAAGGCTGCTGATGCTGCCAAACCTGCAAGAGCATCTGGCTGAATATCTTTCTCTGCCGAGATGAGGTTTACGGTAACGAATACCTCGGCATGATAATCTGCGGGGAAGAGTGGACGCAATGCGCGGTCGATAAGACGCGCTACCAAAATCTCTGAATCGCCAGCCTTGCCCTCACGCTTCATGAAACCACCAGGGAAGCGGCCACATGATGCATACTTCTCTTTGTATTCCACCTGTAAGGGCATGAAGTCGGTTCCCTCCTTGGCGTCCTTAGCGGCAACAACAGTACCCAAAAGCATGGTGTCGCCCATTCGAACAACCACCGAGCCATCAGCCTGCTTTGCGAGCTTACCTGTCTCAATCATAATCTCGCGACCATCGGCAAGAGTGATTGTCTTCTGTACAGCATTGTACAACTTGTTAGCTTCCATAAATCTTTAAAAAAACCTCTAAAAAATATAACGCAAAAAATGAATTTTCGTTGAAATGAAGGCAACGCCGAAGCACTGCCTTCATTCTCAGCACAAGACTACTTACGGAGGTTAAGGGTCTTGAGGATAGCGCGGTAGCGCTCGATATCAACCTCCTTCAAGTACATAAGCAACTTACGACGCTTACCTACGAGGCGCAACAACGAACGCTGTGTGCCGTAGTCATGACGGTTGCTCTTCATGTGCTCGGTAAGGTGGTTGATACGGTAGGTGAATAACGCGATCTGGCTCCCAGGTGAACCTGTGTCGGTTGTAGACTTGCCGTACTGGCCAAACAACTCCTGCTTCTTTTCAGGTGTCAAATACATAAAAATTAAGGTTTTATGGTGCGCATCCTTCATTATTTTCCCGAGGAATACGCCCCTGGTTCCACTCCACGACAGATCATCCTTACCTTGATCCTGCCGGAGCGTGCGGCAAAGGTACGATTTTTTTTGCTAATTACAAAGCCTTTTTCTTAGAAAAAGAGAGATATATATTGCTTTGTGCCGATATTTAGATAAAATAATCTTTTTTATCTGTCAATCCTCGGAGTGAATGTTGACGCTTTTATCGGTGTATTTTATCTTTATTAATTGTTATTGTGGTTTTATGTGTGGTTAATCTTGTAATTAAAAAGAATATATTAATAATATTTAAAGGAGTGTTCTTTATTCTGCTTAAATTGTTCTAATTGTAGGCTAATGCTGAAATGTGATTTTTTGGCGGCATTCTTTGTGGGTTATGTGTAAACCTTGCTGAATTGGCCAATTTATCCACATTTTCGCATTAATCATTGGTGTTTTGGAATAGTTCGAGAAGCAAAATAGTCGATTATACTATATATTTATTAAAAAAAGTGGCGCACTATAGGTGATAAATTGTGAATTTTTACTACCTTTGTTGGCTGATTTATATGTAGTCTAATGAGATTAATAAGACCATATCGCTTTGTAATTGTCATAATGCTTGTCGTTATGATGCTCTCTTCATGTGGTAACATGAGTGGGGAGTGGGGTGATAAGCAGTATAAGTCAGTTGAGGGTTTTGCGCTTGGTACTTTTGTCCAAGTGGTGTCTAATACGGATAGGTCTCAGGGCGAGATATCGTCAATGGTTGAGAGTGTAGATAAGGAGTTGAAATCCTCGATGTCTATATTCGACGATTCGTCGCTGTTATCGCGAATAAATAGAGGCGAGACCGATTCGCTCGATGTGCATATTGAGCGTAATATCGAGATGGCAGCACGCTTCACTCATCTTAGTGATGGTGCTTATGATGTCACCGTTAAGCCGCTCACGGAGGCGTGGGGCTTTGCTGGTGAGCAACGCGGTGAGGCTTCGCCCAATATCGACTCGCTCTTGCAATTCGTGGGCTTCGATAAGATTGCTGTGCATGACGGCGTTTTGGTTCGTTCGGATGAACGCGTGCAGCTCGACTTCAACTCTATAGCCAAAGGCTACACTGTGGATATCATGGCCGAGAGATTGGAGGCTATGGGGGCTGAGGACTACCTTGTAAACATTGGCGGTGAGATTCGCTGCAAGGGTAAGAACTCTCGAGGCGAGAGTTGGTCTATAGGTGTGGAGACTCCCTACGATGGCAATATTGCTATGGATTCGTACGAGAAAGTTCTCCATCTTACGGACTGCGCTTTGGCAACTTCAGGAAACTATCGTCGCTACTACACTTCGGCCGATGGTCGCAAGGTGGTGCATACCATAGACCCCCGCACGGGATATAGTGTTGTTAGCGAGTTGCTATCAGCAACGGTAGTGGCCAAGACATGTGCCGAGGCCGATGCTGCGGCAACCATGTTTATGGCATTAGGCTCGGAGGGCGGTGCTCTTGATCTGGCTAAGCGTTGCGAGGTTGAGTATGGCTGGCACTATGTCTTCATATACTCCGATGGTGAGGGGTATCGCATAGAGTGCTCCGAGATATTTAAGTAAAAGAGCGTAGATACATTTAGTAATGAAGGGTGTAATACTATATAATGTTAAGGCTGGTAGGGGCAAGGTGGCTAAGCGCCTTGACCGCATAATAGCCGAGTTTACGAAGGAGGGCTTCGAGATGGAGACTCGCCTCATAGACTTTCAGAGTAACCCCTTCGATGGTATCGAGAGTGTTGAGCTTGCGGTGATTTGTGGTGGTGATGGCACTATTAACTATGTCGTTAACCAGATGCGCGAGAAGGGCATAAACCCTCTTCTTGGCATTATCCCCGCAGGTACTGCCAATGATTTCGCTGGAGCGATAGGCATGCCAAAGGACTATGTCAAGGCGGCGCGTAAGATTGCGCAGGGTACGGAGCGTGCCGTAGATTGTGGTGAGGTGAATGGTCGATACTTTGTCAATGTGTTGAGCTTCGGTGTCTTTACCACAACATCGCAACATACTTCGGATAGAGCTAAGCATCGCTATGGTAAGCTTGCGTACCTATGGGTGGGTGTTAGAGACCTCATTGATATGCACAGCATGAAGCTCAAGGTTAAAGTTGACGGTGAGGTCTTCGACTCTGAGGCCTTGATGTTCTTGGTCTTCAATGGTGAAACGGCGGGTCGTTTCCACTTGGCTCATGGGGCTAAGATTGACGATGGTCTCTTCGATATTTTGGTCCTTGAGCGCCGTAGACCCCTTGCTGCTTGTATGCATATGGTACGCCATCTCTTCCATGGCAAACCTCGTGCCGTAAGGCAGTTGCGCAGCTCGATGTTGGAGATATATATAGATAGCCACGAGGATACCGATGTGGATGGTCAGCCAGGTCCCGACTTCCCGATGTTTGTCCGCTGTTTGGCTGGTGCCCTTAGGGTGCGTAGTTAGAAGGTGGGGTAGAGGAGTTTATTGAGTAAGGCCCAGACGGAAGATGTAGATTAAACTTGTCGACTATTGTCGAAGATATAAATAGTAAATAAATGAAGCAGGATGGTATTAAGCGAGCATCCATAGAGAAGCTCAAGTCGCGATTCGAGACCGCATACTATTCGGAGGATATGGTTATCACTCCGTTGGTTATGTTTCGTGAGCTGGATGACCTTACGGCACTCATTCAAGGCGTCTCAATTGGCGTTACGGTGAGTGGTACTGCTAAGATTAAGATTAATGGTAAGCTCCATGAGTTGCGTCCCAACACGCTGTTCATCTTTAACGAGAATACCGTAATCGAGCAGGTTAAGGCGTCGATACGCTCTTCGGGATATATGATTACCTACTCTCGACAGTATCTTAATAGCATACATGTCGATACGCAGGACCTTATATCTATATATCATGGTTTCCTTGATGACCCATGTGTGCAGGTGGAACCACAGGAGGCGGCATATATTCACGATATCTCGAAGCTTATGCGCTCGGTGTTGTGCGACTACGCTCCTACGGCAAATCGCGAGAAGATTATTAGCTCACTCTTCGCTGCTATGTTCCATTATGTTATGGGTATTTTGCAGCAGCATAGCTTGCCAGGTACTGGCACGGTGAGCAACCGCACTGATGAGCTCTTCAACCACTTCCTCGACTTGTTGCGTGTGCACTGTAGCACCGAGCGTAGTGTTGAGTTCTATGCCTCTAAGATGGGTATCACGCCTAAGTATCTGTCGCTTATTCTTAAGAAGAAGAGTGGTCGCAATGCCTCTAAGCTTATCGACGAGGCTGTGGTCTACGAGGCTAAGCGTCTGTTGAAATATTCGGGTATGAGCATTCAGGAGATCTCCACAAAGCTCAACTTTGCTTCGCAGTCCTTCTTTGGTAAGTATTTCAAACAGCGTGTGGGTGTATCGCCATCGCGCTATAAGATATGGAACGGCCGCACTGAGGAGGCTATTGCCAATGATGCTGAGTTCTTGGTTGAAGAGGAGGATAACGGTGCATTGTAGAAAGTGAAGCTTTGCTAAAGTGCTGAAAACTAATAAATAATTTATATAAACCTAAATTTTTATGAAAAAACTATTTAATGTATTGATGTTGGCAATGGTGATGTTCGCCTTGCCAAGCGTAGCTTTTGCAGAGGAGTTGCCTGCTGGTGATTCTGCTGCTGCGGCTAAGACTACAGCTAACATCGTCTATGATGACAGCTCAGAGAAGAATATCGAGTGGGATATTACTGCTGAGAAGGTTGGTGATGGTGAGTTTGCTATCACATTCGATGGTACAATCAAGGAGGGTTATCATGGTTATCCTATGAGCCATGAGTACTCTGCTCCAATTTTCAATATTGCTGAGCAGGATTTGCCTGCAGACCAGATTTCTGAGCCATTGGCTGATCAGCTTGTTGATCACCACGGTGACATGGTGTACAAGAACAAGGCTACTTATGTCTACACCACTAAGGCTGAGGCTGGTGAGAAGATGGTTGGTTATATCGTTGCTACTATCTGTGGTGACGAGGGTAACTTCTGTACTCCAAATATCATTGACTTCGATATCGAGATGCCAGGTCAGGTTATTAAGGCTGCAGAGACAACTGAGGAGCTTGAGTTCAATTGGGATGAGTTCTGGAGTGCTATCTTACAGGCCATCGCTTGGGGCTTCGTAGCTCTTGTTACTCCTTGTGTATTCCCTATGGTGCCTATGACTGTATCGTTCTTCGTTAAGGGTTCACAGACCCCTGCTCAGGGTCGCTTCCGCGCTTTGATGTATGGTATCTTCATCGTTGCTCTCTATGTATTGCCTATCGCTCTTATCATGGCATTGACATTGTTCGGTATCGATGTCTCTGGTGATATCTTCAACTTCATCGGTACACACTGGATTCCTAATCTTATCTTCTTCCTTATCTTCATGGTATTTGCTGCGTCATTCTTCGGTGCGTTCGAGATTACCATGCCATCTAAGCTCGTTAACAAGAGTGATGAGGGTGCTGATAAGGGTGGTTTGATCGGTATCTTCTTCATGGCGTTGACACTCGTGCTCGTTTCATTCTCTTGTACAGGTCCTATCGTAGGTAGCGTTATTATCCAGGCTACAAGCGGTAGTACAGAGGTATGGGTGCCTATCGTTACTATGGCAGCGTTCGCTATCGCCTTCGCACTTCCTTTCACACTTTTGGCATGGTTCCCATCATTGCTTAAGAACCTTCCTAAGAGTGGTGGTTGGTTGAACTCTGTAAAGGTTGTTCTTGGTTTCATTGAGCTTGCTCTCGGTTTGAAGTTCTTGATGACTGCAGACCAGACAATGCACTGGGGTTTGCTCGACCGTGAGGTTTACCTTGCTCTCTGGATCGTGATCTTCTCACTCCTTGGCTTCTACCTCTTGGGTAAGCTCCGCTTCGCTCACGACGATGAGGTTAAGCATGTGTCAGTATTCCGCCTTACATTGGCTATTGCAGTCTTCTCATTCGTTGTTTACCTCATCCCAGGTATGTTCGGTGCTCCATTGAAGGCTATCTCTGGTTACATTCCTCCGATGGCTACTCAGGACTACCAGGTTAACGGTGCTGTTGAGAATGTAAATGCTGGTCGCAAGTATGCCGACTTCTTGCACTTGCCTCACCAGCTCGAGGGTTACTTCGATTTCGATGAGGCTGTAGAGGCTGCTAAGGCAAGTGGTAAGCCTATCTTTGTTGATGTAACAGGTCACGCATGTAACAACTGCCGTGAGATGGAGACATTGGTATGGAGCAACGATAAGGTATTGCCTAAGTTGCGTGAGGAGTTTGTAATCTGCGCACTCTATGTTGACGATATGACAAAGATTGAGGGTGGTAAGCGTCTCGGTAAGGTTAACTCAAACTTTGCTCAGGAGCGTTGGAATGTAAATGCTCAGCCAGCATATATCATTCTCTCTCCTGATGGTGAGACTCAGCTCGCTGGTCCTCGTGGCTACGACACCGATATCGATGCATTCGTAGAGTTCCTTAACAAGGGTAAGAACGCAAAGTAGTTTTATCCTACTTTAATAGTGTGGGCTGTCCAAGAAGAGTTGGACAGCCCATATTTTTTGTTGTTTACTTTATGTGCGTTAAAGTCAAGGGCGACATTCCAAACTAATAGATGCTACATGCCTCATATATAATTCCATATCTTTATCTAAATTTAAATATAAAAGTTTGTAATACCCCAAATTTTTACTATCTTTGCGTAATTGTGTGCGTATATATTAAAAACACTATAATTATGCAACAGGAACAACCAAAAACATCTCTTCCGGAGAACGCCTACCGCGAACTTAATGCGGGTGAGGAGTACAAGCCCGTTATGGGGGCTAATCAAAACCCTGCTGAGGTAACACCATACTCAGTGTCGTTGGGTATTCTTATGGCAGTGCTATTCTCTGCCGCTGCTGCTTACCTTGGTCTTAAGGTGGGTCAGGTCTTCGAGGCAGCCATTCCTATCGCCATCATCGCTGTAGGTCTTGGTCAGCTTCGTGGTAAGAAGAACATGCTCGGTCAGAATGTCATCATCCAGTCTATTGGTGCTTCGTCGGGCGTTATCGTTGCGGGCGCAATCTTCACACTCCCCGCATTGTATATCCTTGATCTCGATGCGCAGTTCTACCAGGTATTCCTATCGTCGTTGCTTGGTGGTATCCTTGGTATTATCTTGCTTATACCATTCCGCAAATATTTCGTAAAGCAGATGCACGGTAAGTACCCATTCCCCGAGGCTACAGCAACCACAGAGGTGCTCGTGTCTGGTGAGAAGGGTGGCTCGCAGGCTAAGATTCTTGTTATCGCTGGTCTTATCGGTGGTCTATACGACTTTATTGTATCAACATTTGGTGCATGGGTATCATCGCTCTCTACACAGATGTGGGGCTGGGGTTCGTCACTTGCAGCCAATGCTAAGCTGACCTTTGGCCTTAATACCTCTGCGGCCGTTCTCGGTTTGGGTTATATCATCGGTTTGAAGTATGCCCTTATCATTGCTGCTGGTTCGGCACTCGTATGGTTCTTCATCGTACCTCTTGTAGGCTCGTTCGATAGCGTGATGGACCCATTGATGTTTGCCCAGCTAATTGGTATGTCGGGTGATGGCATCCTCGAGGGTCTTCTTAGCTCTCCTGAGCGTCTTATAGATATCTTTGGCGTTAGCGATCCATTGCTCGTTGAGCAGATTATGGCTAACCCTGCCGAGATTGGTACTATCCTCGGCTTGACATCAGAGCAGGTGAGCAACACATTGCTCTCTCAGTCTTCGTTGGTATTTACCCCTGAGAATCTTTACACATACATCGGTCGTCCTCTCGGTATTGGTGGTATCGCAATGGCGGGTCTTATTGGTATCGTTCGTCAGGCAGGCATCATCAAGTCGGCATTGTCGTTGGCCAAGAATGAGTTTAGCGGCAAGAATCTCGCTGCTAACGAGGCGCGTACCGAGCGAGATATTCGCATGAAGACTGTACTTGCAATCCTTATTGCTACGCTAACTGCAACACTTGTATTCTTCCAGTTTGGTGTGCTTGGTAACTGGATGCAGACTATCGTGGCGTTGCTTATCGTCTTTGTCATTGCCTTCCTCTTCACTACTGTGGCAGCAAATGCTATCGCAATTGTGGGCTCGAACCCTGTGTCGGGTATGACCTTGATGACTCTTATCCTCTCTTCTTTAGTGCTCGTATCTATAGGCTTGAAGGAGGATGAGGGTATGGTTGCAGCATTGATTATTGGTGGTGTGGTATGTACTGCACTCTCAATGGCTGGTGGCTTTATCACCGACCTTAAGGTAGGTTACTGGCTTGGAACATCGCCCAAGAAGCAGCAGACATGGAAGTTTGTTGGCACATTCGTGTCGGCAGCAACTGTTGCGGGTGTGATGATCATCATGAACGATACATATGGCTTTACTGGAGAGAATGCTCTTGTAGCTCCTCAGGCTAACGCTATGGCTGCTGTTATCAAGCCTTTGATGACTGGTGGTGTTACTCCATGGCTTCTTTACGGTATTGGTGCTGCGTTGATGCTTGTATTCTCATTCATCGGTCTTCCAGTATTGCCTTTCGCTTTGGGTATGTTTATCCCTATGGAGCTCAACGCACCACTCGTTGTCGGTGGTCTTGTAGCTTGGGCTATCAAGCGTCATAAGAACCCTGAGCAGGCACGCGCAAATAGCAATCGCGGTACGCTTATCGCATCGGGCTTCATTGCTGGTGGTGCCTTGATGGGTGTTGTAAGTGCGGTACTTGCCTTCGCTGGTCTCGACCTTCAGCTTGGTAGCTGGGTAGGTTCTTCAGGTGCTGAGTGGTTGGGCATTGTGATGTATCTTGCTATTATCGTCTACTTCATTGGGCATTCTCGTAAGGCTAAGTTGGGTGAGTAATATTTATGGTTAGGGGTGACATGCCTAATTATATATAATGGTATCGGTCGCTTATTAACAATTGATATACGCAAATAAAAATTAAAAGATATACTAAAAACTATGGACTTAAAAGATAGATTCTTAAAGTATGTGTCGTTCGACACGCAGTCGGACGAGTCGAGCCAAACATTTCCATCTACAGAGAAGCAGTTGGTGTTGCTCAACTATCTTAAGGAGGAGCTTCAGACAATTGGTCTTCAGGATGTGTCGATGGATGAGCACGGCTATGTTATGGCTACACTCCCTGCAACAAAGGGCAAGGAGAATGTCCCAACTATCGGATTTATCTCACATGTAGATACATCGCCCGATATGTCGGGTGCCAACATCAAGCCTCATATCATCGAGAAGTATGATGGTCGCGATATCATGTTGGGTAACAATGTATGGCTCAAGGTTGAGGAGTTTCCCGAGTTGGCCTTCTTTAAGGGTCACACCTTGATTCACACCGATGGCACAACACTTCTTGGTGCTGATGATAAGGCTGGTGTTGCTGAGATTGTTACTGCCATGCAGTGGCTTATAGCTCACCCTGAGCTTGAGCACGGTAAGATTCGCGTGGGCTTCACTCCCGATGAGGAGATTGGTCGTGGCGTGGACTTCTTCGATGTTCAGAAGTTTGGTGCTGACTTCGCATACACTATGGATGGTGGTATGGAGGGTGAGTTGGAGTATGAGAACTTCAATGCGGCAGGTGCTAAGATTGTTATCTCGGGCCGTAATGTGCACCCAGGTATGGCTAAGAACAAGATGATCAACGCCATTGACATCGCCACTGAGCTTAACGGCCTGCTTCCAGCAGCGGAGCGCCCACAGTTCACTGAGAACTACGAGGGCTTCTTCCACTGTGTAGGTATTCATGGTAGCGTTGAGGAGGCGGAGATTAACTATATCATCCGTGACCACGACTCTGATAAGTTTGAACAGAAGAAGCAACTTATGTGGGATGTTGTAAACTTCTTGCAGCGCAAGTATGGTGAGCAGGTGCTTACCCTCACGCTCAAGGATCAGTATTACAATATGCGTAAGATGGTCGAGCCACATCCACAGGTTATTGACAAGGCACGCCGCGCAATGATTGAGGCGGGTGTTAAGCCTCTTGTTCGTCCTATCCGTGGTGGTACAGACGGCTCACGCCTATCGTTCATGGGTCTTCCATGTCCTAACCTCTTCACTGGTGGTATGAACTTCCATGGTCGTTATGAGTATGCATCGCTCACAACCATGAACCGTGCGATGAATACTATCATTAACTTGGCTCGTATTTGGGCAGAGTAAATAACTAATTAGTAATGGGTAATTGGTAGTGTGTGGTTAATCAGTTAACTATTGATTTTTCAGATTACTACCGATTACTAAATACTAATTGCTAATTGCAAATTTAAGTATGAACAACCAATATGGTTATATGAGAGTTGCGGCGGCGGTGCCACGCGTGCATATCGCTGATGCTCAAAGCAATGCTGAGGGCGCTCTCAAAATTATGCAGGATGCCTTTAAGGAGGGTGTTGAGATTGTTGTGATGCCAGAGTTGTCGCTCGTGGGATACACATGTGGCGATATGGTGCTCCAGAAGAAGTTGCTCAGCGACTCGGAGAAGGCCCTTGCTTGGCTTATGGCCGAGACTGCTGATATCCCAACCATCGGTATCGTAGGTCTCCCTGTGGTCTTTGCCGACCGACTTTATAACTGTGCCGCTATCTTTGGTCAGGGTCAGCTTTGGGGTATCGTGCCCAAGTCGTACATTCCTAACTACGGCGAGTTCTCGGAGCTTCGCTGGTGGGTGTCGGGTTACTCTATCAAGGAGCGCACCATACGCTTTGCTGGTCAGGAGTGCTGCTTCGGTAGCGACCTTATGTTCGACTTGCACGGTGTAGAGTTTGGTGTTGAGATTTGTGAGGATATGTGGGTGCCTGTGCCACCATCATCAATGCAGGCGGTGCAGGGTGCTAAGTTGCTCTTCAACCTCTCGGCATCTCCCGAGTCGGTACGCAAGCATGACTACCTTATCTCGCTTATCGCCGAGCAGTCGTCACGCACAATGGCTGCCTACATCTACGCTTCGTCGGGTCATGGCGAGTCGTCGAGTGATTTGGTGTTTGCTGGTAATGCCGTTATTGCTGAGCTTGGTAAGGTGTTGAGCGTGAGTGAGCGTTTCGTGCGTAACGACCGCATGGTAATCTCGGATATCGATATCGAGTATATCTCGACTCGTCGTACAGCACGCAATACCTTCTACTATCCCGATGCGCCAGAGATGCGTGTCGTTGAGATTGATGTTGACGAGATATGCCACCACGGTGATTTGCGTCGTCATGTTGAGCCTATATACTTTGTCCCTGAGAATAAGGATGCTCGTGATGCGCACTGCCGCGAGGTATTCGCCATCCAGAGTGCTGGTCTTGCTCAGCGTCTTGAGCACACAGGTTGCAAGAATGCTATCATTGGTATATCAGGTGGTCTCGACTCAACATTGGCACTCTTGGCTGTATGTGACACCTTCGACCTCTTGGGTCTCGACCGCAAGGGTATCATTGGTGTTACCATGCCTGGCTTCGGCACAACAGACCGTACATATAACAATGCCATTACTATGGTGCGTGAGCTTGGCTGTACGCTCAAGGAGATATCTATCAAGGAGGCTTGCGAGCAGCATTTCAAGGATATAGGTTTGTCTGTTGACGAGCGCTCGGTAGCGTATGAGAACTCACAGGCGCGTGAGCGTACTCAGATACTCATGGATGTTGCCAATATGTGTGGCGGTATGGTTATCGGCACTGGTGATCTCAGTGAGTTGGCTCTCGGCTGGGCAACATACAATGGCGACCAGATGTCTATGTACGGTATCAACTCATCTGTGCCTAAGACTCTTGTTAGATATATGGTTGAGTGGTATGCCGAGAATCGTGTTGAGGGTGTTATGCGTGATGTCCTCCTCGATGTTGTGGCAACACCTGTTAGCCCTGAGCTGCTGCCAGCTGATGGCAATACTATCGTTCAGAAGACCGAGGATGTTGTGGGTCCATACGAGCTTCACGACTTCTTCCTATACTGCGCTTTGCGTCGTAGATACGCACCTGCTAAGATATTTATGTTGGCGACCATCGCCTTCGATGGTGTCTACGACCGTGCAACCATCTTGAAGTGGCTTAAGGTCTTCTTCAACCGCTTCTTCTCGCAGCAGTTCAAGCGTTCGGCAATGCCCGATGGCCCTAAGGTAGGTGCTGTAGGTCTCTCTCCACGAGGCGATTTGCATATGCCTTCGGATGCTGAGTCGCGTGCTTGGTTGCATGAGGTTGAGGAGATTGAGCGCGAACTAAACGAGTTGAATTAATCTTCGGGTTTAGTGGGTAAATAGTCTACTTGTAACTATTAAGATTATGAAACGATTAATTATACTTCTCGTTGTTGTGGTTATCGGTATCGCTGTGCCATACGAGGCTGCGGCTCAGTTTGACTTTGGCAAGGCTTGGAATAAGCTCGTTGGCAACGATGATAGTGAGGAGAAAGAGCCTGAGCCTACGCGTTACGATAAGCTCAAGGCCAATGCTCCCGAGAAGAAGAGTATTCTTGGTACATGGTACTATGCTTCGGCCAAAGTGGACTACTTTGGTGATAACATGTTGGCCGAGTTTGCCATAGATCAGTTGGATGGTATTGCGCAGTCAATGCTTATAGATAACTGTGTTGAGCCAGGATACTTTGCTATCACCCTCAACAAGGGCGGCGATATTACGGGTACTATGGGGCACGACTCTATGTCGGGCGAATATACCTATAATAAGGATGATGCCTCGGTGACCCTATCAGTGGTTATTGAGGGTGTCACAGTCCTCTGCAACGGTTATGTCGAGCAGTTCAACAATCGCCTGAAGATATATATAGATGCTGGCGATATCCTCAAGGCCTACGATAGTTTTGATGTAGGCTATACAGACTCGGTAGTATCTATCGCCCGTGATGTCATCAGCCAGTTTGATGATATATATGTGGCTGTTAGCTTCTCACGATAGGATTGTTAATAGGGGAGTCCTCTCCTCTATTTAAGAAGACCACCTAAGGAATCTCTTAGGTGGTCTCTTTTGTTGGATGTTGGTATGTACCTATATTTATATAGGCTTACTATCTGTTGTCATCCTTGTGCTCTAAAAGCCATTCAGCATATGCTAAATCGTTGGGTGTGGTGAGCTTGATATTGCGACTATCACCCTCAACCAGTGATATGCTATGTCCGTACATCTCTACTACTGAGGCGTCGTCGGTGAACATGGCGTTGTACTCCATGTTGTATGCAGCGCGTAGCAGGTCTGCTCTAAATATCTGTGGAGTTTGCACTATGCGTAGCTCACCGCGAGGAACTATTGTCGAACCATCGTCGGTGATGCGACGATATGAGTCTGCTACGGTGGTTACGGGGATAGATGCCCCATGAATCTCGGCATCGAGCATTGTGCGTATGATAAGTGGCTTGCTTACCAGAGCGCGCACGCCGTCGTGTACGGCAATATACTCTACCTCGTTAGATAGCGCCTCAATGCCACACTTCACCGAGTGAAAACGCTCCTTGCCACCAGCCACACACTTGTGCACTGATACATCGAAGCGCGCCATGAGGTTGCGCCAAAGTGGTATATGCTCCTCGGGGAGTACCACGACGATCTCTGCTCCAGGCAATGTCTCGGCAAATGTGTTTATGGTGCGCGCAACCACAGGCATGCCACCAAGCATTAGAAACTGCTTGGGTAGTGCCGACTGCATGCGTTGACCTGAGCCACCCGCAACTATTACTACTCCTCTTTTTGCCATATTAGTTTCTTGCCAAAGCCAAGTGTGTTATCCGTGAGTTTCATCATTGAGGGCTCCACCATCCAAAGGTTCAAGGGCATGGTTAGAGCGTAGGGGAAGCGTTTGATGTAGGTATGCTTTGCCTCGTCGTCGCCCCTTGTAGCGCGACCACATATCTGTAAGCCCTGCACTCGGCCAACTATGCGGGTCTCAAGGACAATGTTTACGGCCACATTACTGCGCTCGATCATCTCGCGACCATGGCGTGTGTCATCATCAGTGGTGAATATTAGTGCATTACGCTTGCTGTCGTAGGCGTAGAAGCAGTTGGCCGTATATGGCTCACCTTGGCTATTTGTCGTAGCAAGGGTTAGCACATGGTGCTTCTTGATGAACTTCACTATGCGTTCATCCACTGCTGGACTCTTAGTAGTATCCATATGCCCCGTGTGTTAGTTTCGGAATATATCCTCCTTGGTAACGACACCACCAATAATCTCTGTGCCTTCAATCTCGGCAACCATTCTATCGCGCACATTCTCGAAGTCTGCGCGGTACTTATCGTCGATAGGCTCAGCTGGCTGTTGTGTAACCTTTAGAGGGTCGATAGGTGTGCCATTCTGCCACATACGGTAGTCGAGGTGAGGACCTGTAGATGTGCCTGTTGAGCCTACATAGCCGATAACATCGCCTTGCGATACTCGTTTACCCACCTTCATGCCAGAGGCAAAGTTCTTGAGGTGCATATAGCCTGTCTGCAAGCCTCCCGAATGTCTGATTTTGATGGTATTACCACCGCCGCCATTCCATCCTGCGAATATAATCTCGCCATCGGCAACCGAGTGTACGGGTGTACCCATAGGTGCTGCGTAGTCCACGCCAGTGTGTGGCTTGTAGACCTTATGTACAGGATGTAAGCGCTTGTATGTGAATGTTGAGCTGATGCGTGAATACTTGAGAGGAGCCTTGAGCAGACCCTTACGCAGCGACTCGCCATTATACTCCCAGTAGAGCATCTTGGTGCCCTCGGTAACATATGGTATGGCGTAATACTCCTTGCCTTTATGTACGAACTTAGCACCCCATATTGTGCCAATGCCTACGCTCTGACCATCAACCATAAGGTCGTCGTATATAACCACAAAGCTATCGCCCTCCTGGATATGGAAGAAGTCTACGGTCCACTGATATATATCCTCGAACTCAGCAGCCAAGCCGTATGAGAGGCCTTGGCCTACGATAGACTCCCAAAGCGACGAGGTGATGACAGCCTCGGCACGCTTGCGCACGGCTTCGCGAGGGTTAGTGCCCATAACGGCCACGGGGGTATCGCTCGATATGTCGTAGATGACATACTCCACCTTGTTGATATGATATACCATGTAGTCGACAACACTTCGCTCCTCGCCAAGGTCGTTTACCTCGTTGCGTGTGAAGAGGGTGTAGTTGTTTCCTGCACGAAGTTTCGAGAGTGAGTAGACCTCCTTGGCCGCCTTGTCGAGCTTGTCGATAAGAACGGGTGATATGCCATACTGGTTGAGTATCTTACCTACAGTCTCGTTTTGCTGCATGGTGCACTCCACGAGCGTATAGCCCTCGATGCAGATGCCATACTTTATCTCTGGCTCGCTAACCCCTATACTGGTTGTTGGGTTGTTGTCATTAACGCTAATGTCGCTATTATCATTGTTTTGAGCTCCGCTTTCGGATGAGCCGCCGCCGCACGCCACAACCCCCAAGGTGAGGCACAGTGCAGTGAAAATATTTGCAAATTTCATAATCGACAAAGGTAGTAAAAAATAGCATTTATGCCAAATATTGAGCTTATAAATATCTCCCTTATCTCGCTTTTGTTATCCATTATTTGTTTATGTTAAAAATAATATCTACATTTGTCAAAATTGTGGCACTATGCCAACTGAATTGCATTGAGTAATGAAGGTTATTAGGATAATAATATCGTGGATATATGCGGCGGTGATTTCCATCAGACACCGTCTCTATGATTGGGGGCTCTTCAAGAGTCACTCCTACGATATTCCTGTGGTCTGCATAGGCAATATCACGGTGGGAGGCACGGGCAAAACACCTATGGCCGAGATGCTTATATCGTCGTTAGGCTCGTCATACAATATAGCCTTGCTATCGCGTGGCTACGGCCGTAGAACAAAGGGCTATCGCGAAGTGACCACCAAGGATAGTTATCTCGATGTAGGTGATGAGCCTCTTCAGATAAAGCTAAAATTCTCCAAAACCATAGTGGTTGTTGCCGAAGGTAGGGCAAAGGCTATTGAGCGAATACGACGCGAACATCCCGAGGTGAACCTCATAATCATGGATGATGGTTTCCAGCATCGTGCCGTGCGAGCTAAGATAAATATCATCATCCTTGACGCTACTCGTCCTGTGGAGAATGACCATCTGTTGCCATATGGCCGTCTGCGCGACCTTAAGTCGCGACTTGCTGCTGGCCACTACTTTATGGTCTCTAAGTGTCCCGAAACAATGACTCCACTCGATCGTCGTCTATGGTATAATAAGCTACGCTCTGTGGCCTATCAGAAGGTCTACTTCTCACGAATGGAGCCACTGCCCATAGTGCCACTCTTCGACTTCCCCGACAGGGAGAGCGTGGGCTATGCACATCAAGCAATACTCATGGCAGGTGTGGGCAATCCTCGTGGCTTTGTGAGTGCTGCCGAGATGCGATTTGCTGTTGTTGATAAGTATATCGTGGGCGACCACCATCGCTATAATGTTGATGATATGCGTATCCTTGAGCAGAAGCATAAACTACATCCACGAGCTATCATACTCATGACCGAGAAGGATGCTGTTAAGTTGCGCCGCGCGCATAACCTTCCTGAGTCGATGCGTAGAGCTATGTACTATCAGCCTGTGGAGATGCAGTTTATTGATGGCCCTGACCAGAACTTTATCGGTACGCTTATTGCCGATATTGAGCAGAAGGGTAGCCTTAGCGATAAAGTGACTAAAGAGCAGGATGTGGCTCGCAACAATTCCTCTAACGAAGATTCAGTTTAATTACATATGGTAAATAAGGTTATTCTTGTAGGTAATGTAGGCCAGGATCCAGAGGTGCGTACCTTGGAGACTGGTGTTAAGGTGGCACGCGTGCGCATGGCAACAACCGAGCGTATGTTCAACCGCCAAACAAATGAGACTACCGAGCATACCGAGTGGCACACCGTGACATTGTGGCGTGGTCTTGCCGAGGTTGTAGATAAGTATGTGCGTAAGGGCTCACAGATATATGTGGAGGGTCGCCTCCGTAGTCGTGATTGGGAGAAGGATGGTGTTAAGCACTATGCTGTTGAGGTCGTTGCTGACGATATGAAACTTCTTGGCCGTCGTGCTGAGAGTGCTCCCCAGGGTGGCTATCAGCAGTCTGCACCTTCGCAGTATTCTCAGGGCGGATATCAGCATGGCGCACCGAGCTATCAGCAGCCAGCTCCTGCACCCGCTTATGCGCAGCCAGCACCTGCACCTCAGCCCGTGCCACAGCCAGCAGCACCAGTGATGACAGCAGAGGATCCCGATGATTTGCCATTCTAAAGATGTGATAAGAGGTCGTTGTCGACCACCATGTAACTTTCACCCAGAGGCGTATCGCTCTCTGGGTGATTTTTTTATTGGTGTATATCCCTAATATCCATGAAGATCTCATCATAACTCTATATTTCGTACAATATGTGGTGATTTTTTTTGTATTGCGTATAATTGTTTGTATCTTTGTTGTAGTAAACCCGCTATTCATAGCGGTTTACGCAAACTATTAAACTCCAATACTATGAATCTAAGACCAGAAACACATCTTGTTGCCCTTATTGTGGGTGTGGCTACATTCTTTGTCCTTGGCGACGGCTCATCGAATGAGAGTACCCCAAAGAGCGCAGTCGCAACTGTTGATACGCTTGCTTCTTCGAGTGACACTTTTAACCTTGCCAAGCCAGAGGCTACAAAGCCAGTGACTCAACCTAATAACGAGATATGGTACACATCGTCAGAAGGTAAGGTTGTTAAACCATATAGAAATAGTAAAGACATATTTGGAGCAGAGATAGAGTCTAATACCTATGAAGGTGTCAAGGGTATTATTAAGTTTAATGGCGATGTAACAACGATTGGATGGAGTGCATTCAAAGGTTGCAGTAGCCTCACCAGTGTCACTATCCCGAATAGTGTAACGACGATTGGAGAGTATGCATTCGAGTGTTGCTGTAACCTAACCAGTGTTACTATCCCGAATAGTGTAACTACGATTGGATCGTCGGCATTCTATTATTGCAACAACCTCACTAGTGTCACTATACCGAATAGTGTAACGACGATTGGAGATTGGGCATTCCAAGATTGCAGTAACCTCATTAGTGTCACTATACCGAATAGTGTAACGACGATTGGAAATGATGCATTCAGAGGTTGCTCCGCCCTTGAGAGTGTCACTATCCCGAATAGTGTAACGACGATTGGAAATAGTACATTCTCTGGTTGCAAGAGCCTAACCAGTGTCACTATCCCAAATAGTGTAACGGCGATTGGAGATGATGCATTCTCTTATTGCGAGAGCCTAACCAGTGTCACTATCCCGAATAGTGTAACGACGATTGGAGAGGATGCATTCGAACATTGCGATAACCTAACCAGTGTTACTATCCCAAATAGTGTAAAGACGATTGGAGAGGCGGCATTTTCGGGTTGCCGCAATCTAAAGGAGTTTAGAGGAGGGTCTGCATTTATCAATGGCAGATGCTTAATTATCAATGGTAAGCTTGTAGCTTTTGCCCCTGCAGGCATTACGAAATTTACTATTCCAAATAGTGTAACGACGATTGGAGAGTTGGCATTTTGGGGTTGCAGTAGCCTCACCAGTGTCACTATTCCGAATAGTGTAACGACGATTGGTGAGTTGGCATTCTCTTTTTGCGATAACCTTACCAGTGTCACTATCCCTAATAGCGTGACGACAATCGGAAATTGTGCATTCAATGGTTGCGAGAGCCTAAAGAGTGTCACTATTCCAGATAGTGTAACGACGATTGGAAAGTGGGCATTCAGGTATTGCAAGAGCCTGAAGAGTGTCACTATTCCGAATAGTGTAAAGAAGATTGGAACGTTGGCATTCGATGGTTGCGATAATTTATCGGAAGAGACAAAGAAAAAGATTAGAGAAATTAATCCAAATGCGGAATTTTAACACTCTGCGGGGCTTAGGCTCCGCAGATTTTTTTTACTAATTACTCACTCCTCATTAATCAGCCCCTCCCTCTTGCGGGTATTAAAAATAATACCCGCGATTATTGGGGCGTTGGTGTGTGCGGTGCATGCGCTGACGAACGATAGATTGCCACGGCTTGTGACCAAGCCTCGCAATGACGCAGTTGGGGGTGGGTTCTTGTGGGTTCTTGTGGGGAGCGTTCAGGCGGACAAGAGACATAAGGGACAAAAGAGACCTAAGTGAAGCCGCGGACAGTAGTGAATTTAAGGAATTTAGTGAAATTAGGGAGTCTTCATCCTTAAATTCCTTAAACTCTCTAAATTCCCTAGGTGGATAGTTTGGCGCTATTGTTGTACACACAGTCACAACACTAAAACATTGTGCTATGACAAAGACAACAATTATTACTGCGCTACTCGCCGTAGTCGAGTTGCCCTACGCCTATGATGCCCTCGAACCATACATCTCTTCGGAGACGCTACACTTTCATCACGACAAGCACTATGCTGGTTATGTGGCTAAGCTAAACGAACTTGTAGAGGGTACAAACTACTCTTCGATGACACTCAAGCAGGTGGTCACGCGTAGTGATGGCGCCATCTTCAATAATGCTGCACAGGCATGGAACCACCTCTTCTACTTCGATCAGTTTTCTCCACGCGCTAAGCACATTCCCGAAGGTATGTTGCGTCGTGCCATAGATGAGCAGTTTGGCTCTGTGGATGAGCTTAAGCGTCATATGACCACCGCAGCCGTAAACCTCTTTGGCTCTGGATGGGTGTGGCTTGCTACTGATAGAGATGGCCGTCTATATATTGTGCCTAAGCCTAATGCGGGAACACCTCTCACAGATGGCCTTGAGCCCCTTATAGCCATTGATGTATGGGAACATGCCTACTACATCGACTACCGTAATATGCGCAAGGACTCTGTAGATGCCATTTGGCATATACTCGATTGGGCAAAGGTGGAGAAACTATATGAGGAGGCTGTAGGCTCGCTATAACATATATATGAATAAAGTGACCCCAAGAGTTTAACTCCTGGGGTCATATCATTTCTACAACCTTTTTGGGGTTATCTCGTAAGTAGAACGCCTATCTCACCTATGGCGGTGCACTCTTTATTGTCAATCTCGCGCAAAGGCTCTATGCGTAGGTAGCGGGCGTGGTATGTCTGCCCGAAGTTAACATAGTAAGGCGTGGGATTATTCTTGATATTGCTAAACTCTCCCTCGATAACGCACTGTTTCCACCATTTGCCCTCCTCGCTAACATAGGCATTATATATAAATATGGTGCCCTCGCCACCCTCAATAGCTGGAGCGTAGCAGAAACCTGCAATATCTATCGCACTGCCCATATCTATGGTTAGTGTTGTTAGCCCCTCGGAGCGCCATACGGTCGATATATCGCCATCTATAGCCTCGTGGGCATCTATGCCAACGCTTAGCCATGTGCTAGTGTCTACATCGCTTGTATGCACCTTGTGATTATGGTCGTGCAGAGGCTCGGCGTAGTATAGCTCCACATTGGCGATGTGTGCCGATGAGCGATACTCATCTATGGTGACTCTTATACGCTCGGCGCGGCAGTCCGAGAAGCGTAGTAGGCGCTTGTAGCCTATGGTAGTGCCTTCGGTGATATGGTGCCAGCGACCATTGTAGTAGGCCTCGACAGTGAAGCGCTCCACGCGCTGACCTCGGCATATATCTTCCTGAAGAAGAATGGTGTTCACAATCTCACCGCGCTTTACCCTATACTCGCGGCTTTGGCCCGCAGTAGCATGCCATGGTTGCATCTTGCCATGTATAAGGTTGTTAGCGAAGCTGTTAGCGATATAGTCGCCAAAGGCTGCTATGCGCTCTGCATCTATCTCGTGTATTAGACCGCGTCTATCGGGTGGTATGTTGAGAAGCAACACCGAGTTGCGACCAACCGAGTTGTAATATATATCCACAAGGTTGGCAAGAGAGCGCACCTGGTCGTCCTGCCACTCGTGGTAGAACCATCCTGGTCGTATAGATACATCGACCTCCGAAGGGTACCAGTTGATTCCATTAGCTCTTGCTATAAGCTCACGGCTGCCAAGGTCGCGCGACATCTCCTCAAGGCCGAGTGCTGCGTTGCTTGATGGCCCGTGGGTGTATGATAGTGGGGTATAGGGCGTAGCGCTCCATTCGGTGACTCTACCACGGCCACCCTCGTTGCCCACCCAACGAACATCGTCACCCATGATTGCTGTTACGGCATGGGGTTGTAGACGCTCTATGGTGCTAAGGATACCCTCCCAGTCGTAGACCTGGCGCTTGCCATTAGGACCCTCGCCGCATGCTCCGTCGAACCACACCTCGTCTACTCGGCCGTAGTTGGTGAGTAGCTCGCTAAGCTGTGCTATGAAGAGGCTGTTGTAGGCTGGTGAGTCGCCATAGCACTCGGCATTACGGTCCCAGGGTGATAGGTATATGCCGAACTTCATATCATACTTACGACAGGCGTCGCTAAGCTCCCTTACGACATCACCCTTGCCATCGCGCCATGGTGAGCTTGCCACCGAGTGTGCGGTGGTCTTGGTGGGCCATAGGCAGAAGCCGTCGTGGTGCTTGGCGGTGAGGATAACCATCTTGAAGCCTCCCCTCTTGAGTGTGAGCACCCACTGCTCGCAGTCCAGTGCTGTAGGGTTGAACATCTCGGGACTCTCCTTGCCACTTCCCCACTCGCTGTCGGTGAAGGTGTTGATGCCAAAGTGGATAAAGGCCGTAAGCTCCAATTGCTGCCATGCGTACTGTTCGTCGGATGGCACAACGCGTGCGGCCATGTCGATCTTCTGCTCCAAGGTGGCATCATCTGGAAATGTCACATGCTTGGTGTATAGCACCTCCTTGGTGGATGTGCATCCCAACAGAAGTAGTGTTGCTATGGTTGTGAGAAGTCTCATATCGTAGTTTAAATAATGCCCCTAAAGAGCCATTGAGCCTTTAGGGGCATTATGCCTTAATTAGTTTATCGCAATGATTACTTCATCTGGGCAAAATACTTGTAGAAGTATGGCAATGTCTCCAAGCCCTTGTCGAACTGATCGAGGCCATAGCTCTCGTTAGGAGAGTGGATGGCATCCTTAGAAAGACCAAAGCCGAGCAAGATTGACTTGATGCCGAGGATGTTCTCGAAGCCCGAGATGATTGGAATAGAACCACCAGAGTAGAATGGCAATGGCTTGATGCCAAAGGTAGTCTCCACAGCCTTCTCTGCAGCCTGGTATGCTGGTAGGTTGGTCGGTGAAACATATGGAGCGCCACCATGCAAGAACTCAACCTTAACCTTAACGCTCTTAGGAGCGATGCGACGGAAGTGCTTCTCAAAGAGCTTTGCAATCTTCTTGAAGTCCTGGTTAGGTACAAGACGCATAGAGATCTTAGCATATGCCTTAGATGGGATAACAGTCTTGGTACCCTCGCCAGTGTAGCCAGACCAGATGCCGTTAACATCGAGTGATGGGCGGATACCTGTGCGCTCCATAGTGGTGTAGTCAACCTCACCCGCTACATCGCCAAGGTCGAGAGCCTTCTTGTACTCGTCCAATGAGAATGGAGCCTTGTTCAAGGCCTTACGCTCAGCCTCAGAGAGGATGCGTACATCGTCATAGAAGCCTGGAATTGTCACGCGGCCGAACTCATCGGTGAGTGATGCCACAAGCTTTGCAAGTACATTTGCTGGGTTAGCAACAGCGCCACCAAAGAGACCTGAGTGAAGATCCTTATCTGGACCAGTAACCTCTACCTGCATATAGGTAAGACCGCGCAAACCTGCGGTGATTGTTGGGCACTCAAGGCTAATCATAGAGGTGTCCGATACCAAGATGATGTCGGCCTTAAGGAGCTTCTTGTTATCAGCACAGAACTTATAGAGGCTTGGTGAGCCAATCTCCTCCTCGCCCTCAAGCATGAACTTAACATTACATGGAAGGGTGTCGGTTGCTACCATAGCCTCGAAAGCCTTGGCATGCATGAAGAGCTGACCCTTATCGTCGTCGGCACCACGGCACCAGATGCGACCATCCTTAATCTCTGGCTCAAATGGGTTGGTCTTCCACTCGTTGATAGGATCCTCGGGCATAACATCGTAGTGGCCATATACGAGTACGGTCTTAGCCTTAGGATCGATGATCTTCTCGGCGTAAACCACAGGGTTGCCCTCGGTTGGCATAACCTCCGCGCGGTCGGCACCAGCCTTAACCAATGATGCTGCAAGCCATTCGGCGCAACGCACCATATCCTGCTTGTGAAGTGATGGCTGTGCGCTGATTGAAGGGATGCGCAATAGATCGAAGAGCTCCTCCAAGAAACGCTCTCTGTTCTGCTTGATGTAGTCGTTTGCTAATTTCATAGGAATATAGTTTATAGGTTAAATTTATGCTTTGCAAATTTGTTCTATTTCGGAAATGAAACGCTTGGCCAATGCGTCGGCCTCATCCATAGATTTAGCCTCGGTGTAGACGCGGATGATAGGCTCGGTGTTCGATTTGCGAAGGTGTACCCAATTCTCGGCAAAGTCTATCTTAACACCGTCGATATCGTTGACTCTCTCGTTTGAGTATCTGCTCTTTATAGTCTCTAATATTAGGTCTACATTAATCTTTGGTGTAAGCTCAATCTTGTTCTTCGAAGCGTAGTATGCTGGGTAGGTCTTGCGAAGCTCCGACATGGTCATGTCGAGGCTTGCAAAATAGGTCAAAAAGAGAGCAATGCCCACCAGAGCATCGCGGCCATAGTGTAACTCAGGATAGATGACACCACCATTACCCTCGCCACCAATCACGGCATTAGTCTCCTTCATCTTTTTAACCACATTGACCTCGCCAACGGCTGCCGCAGCATATGTGCAACCCTCGTAGCGTGAGGTGACATCGCTGAGGGCGCGTGACGACGATAGATTCGATACGGTGTTACCCTTGGTGTGCTTGAGAACATAGTCGGCAACAGCCACCAAGGTGTACTCCTCAACAAACATCTCGCCATTCTCCATGACGAATGCCAAGCGGTCGACATCAGGGTCAACAACGATACCCATGTCGGCACCCTCCTTGCGTATAACCTCCGATATCTCGGTAAGGTTCTCGGGAAGAGGCTCGGGGTTGTGGGCAAACTCACCTGTAGGCTCGCAGTTGAGCTCTACTACCTCGCAGCCAAGCTCCTTAAGAAGAGCTGGGATGACTACGCCACCTACCGAGTTTACGGCATCAACAACAACCTTGAACTTGCGCTTGCGTACTGCCTCAACATCGACCAATGGGAGTGCCAATACTTGAGATATGTGCTTGGCATTGAAGTCTTCGCGAAGGATGACCTTGCCAATGTTGTCGATTGTGGGGTAGTCCCACGACATGTCGTCGGCCATGGCCAACACCTCCTTGCCCTCGGCATCGTCGAGGAACTCACCACGCTCATTGAGAAGCTTAAGGGCATTCCACTGGCGAGGATTGTGCGAGGCGGTGATGATGATACCACCCTCGGCACGATGTGTGATTACTGCCATTTCAGTACCAGGCGTGGTGCATAGGCCAACATTGATGACATCAACACCACAGCCGAGGAGCGTACCCTCGACAAGTGAGTCTACCATAGAGCCAGAGATGCGAGCATCGCGACCAACAACGATGGTGATGCGCTTATTGGGGTGCTTCGACTTAATAAGACGAGTATATGCTGTAGTGAACTTGACTATGTCAATGGGTGTTAGGTTATCCGAGGGTGCGCCACCTATGGTGCCACGAATACCTGAAATAGATTTTATAAGTGTCATGACTTAAAATTTCGTTAAAATATTTTGCTATTTCCTAC
This sequence comes from Alistipes sp., assembly GCA_045613645.1. Taxonomy (GTDB): domain Bacteria; phylum Bacteroidota; class Bacteroidia; order Bacteroidales; family Rikenellaceae; genus Alistipes. The sequence continues at coordinate 62,127 of JAZLBJ010000030.1, forward strand.
AAAAATATTAATTTTACACGAATATTAAAAATAAATTGTGCATAAAATATTTCGAGATATGAGAACGATACCATCTTCTGAGCTGATAATCAATGGTGATGGCTCAATTTTCCATCTTCATCTTAAGCCAGAACAACTCGCCGATATTGTCATTTTGGTGGGCGATCCCGGCCGTGTGGCGATGATTGCCGAGTACTTCGATGAGAGGGAGTGCGAGGTGGCTAATCGTGAGTTCTTGACCGTTACTGGCTCATATAAGGGCAAGCGTATGACAGTGATGTCTACAGGTATCGGCATCGGAAATATCGACATCTGTGTTACCGAGCTCGACGCCCTTGCGAATATAGATTTCCAGACGCGTCAGGTGAAGAGCGATTTCCGTCAGCTAACACTCGTGCGTCTCGGAACCTCGGGAGCTATTCAGCGCGATATCGAGGTGGGTGAGTTTGTATTCTCGCGTACATCGCTCGGCTTCGATGGCCTGCTATCGTACTACGAGGGGCGTGATGGTGTGTGTGACCTCGGTCTTGAGCGCGCCTTCATGGAGCATACATCATGGTATGAGAAACTTCCCGCGCCATACTTCGTAAACGCAGATAACACCCTCTTCGAACTCTTCAAGGATAGCACTCGTGAGGGTATCACCATAGCTGCGCCCGGCTTCTATGCACCACAGGGCCGTTGGGTGCGTCTTGCTCCACACGACCTCAAACTCAACGAGAAGATTGAGTCGTTCCGATATGGCGAGCGTTGCATCACCAACTTCGAGATGGAGGGCTCGGCACTTGCGGGTCTTGCCTCACTCATGGGACACCGAGCAGCAACCATCTGCACAATCATCGCACAGCGTGTAGCCAAGGATGCTTGCACCGACTACAAACCATTCGTGCGTCGTATGATTGAGATGGCCCTCGATAAGTTGGCATCGTTGTAATGAACAGCCACCCTCGGTGACATAACCCCCGCATCTTTACGTGGTGTGGACTAAACTAAAAACAAAAAGAAAAATTAAAATAAAACTTAAACAACTATGAAATTTACAGTATCAAGCTCATCGCTTTTGTCGCTTCTTGCAACAACAGGTAAGGTAATCAGCAATAAGAACACTCTTCCTATCCTCGACTACTTCCTCATGGAACTCAAGGGTGAGGAGCTCACCGTGACCACCTCGGACCTTGAGACAACACTCATTGGCCACCTCGCAGTGGATAATGTGGAGCGCGAGGGTGTTATCGCTGCCCCTGCAAAGCTAATGCTTGACTCATTGAAGGAGTTCCCTGAGATGCCTCTTGAGTTCGATGTAAACGATACCACATGGGAGATTAAGGTTAAGTGGGCAAGTGGCTCACTCTCTATCCCTGGTGCAAGCGCTGTGAGCTATCCAGCGGTACAGGAGGTAGGTGCCGAGCGTAAAGAGATTCTTATGGATGTAGACATGCTTATCGCTGGTATCAACAAGACAATATTCGCTACTGCTGACGACGAGCTTCGCCCTGTGATGAATGGTGTCTACTTCAACTACGAGGAGGGTAAGGTGACATTCGTGGCTACCGACGCTCATAAGCTCGTGCGCTCAATGGCTGAGTGTGTAGATGTCGACTTTAACGCCTCTTTTATCCTCCCTAAGAAGCCAGCTAACTTGCTCAAGGGTATGCTTGTGAAGGAGAATGCCCCTGTGCGTGTGACCTTCGATGCTAAGAATGTCATCTTCGACCTCTCAAACCACAAGCTCGTATGCCGTCTTATCGAGGGTAACTATCCTAACTACAACGCAGTAATCCCAACAGCTAACCCTAACAAGGTGCTCGTTGACCGTGTAGAGCTTCTCAACGGTATCAAGCGTGTGGCTGTATGTTCTAACCCAACAACAAACCTTATTCGCATGGATATCGCTGGCAACAAGATTAGCCTTGCAGCACAGGATATCGACTTCTCAGTATCTGCTAACGAGACCATCTCATGTAGCTACGACGGCCAGCCTGTAACCATCGGCTTCAAGTCTACATTCCTCGTGGAGATACTCTCGAACATCGATACTCCAACTGTTGTTATCGAACTTGCTGACTCAACACGAGCAGGTGTCTTCAAGCCTGTTTACGATGACAAGCGTGCGGCAGAGGTGTTGATGTTGTTGATGCCTATGATGATTAACGCATAATTTTCTTGTGATAAGGGGTCATCTACTGCCGCTAACGAATTATCTTCAGCAATGGGCAGTACGCCAAGTACAGACCATCGCTTTGAAATTCGCCAAGCGTTGTATCTAACCCCTTCTAACAAGAAAATAGCGCTGAGATAAGGGGAGGCTCTGTTGTTCAGCAATGGGCGGTACGCTAAGTACAGCCCATCGCCTTGAAATTCGCCGAGCGTTGTATCTAACCTCTTCTAACAAGAAAATGATTTTCCTGTGATAAGAATGCATCTATGCCATTGGGCTTGGCTTTCAAATGCTCACATACGCCAAGTATGCTCCGCTTTGTAAGCCTGCGACCCACTGATATATCTGCACCCTTCTAACAAGAAAATGGGTATAGTCGCTAATAAAGGTAGATGATTGCTTACTCTCAAGAGTTATTTATCGTTATCCTCCCATTTATGGAGAGAGTTTAGCAATAAATGGCTATACTATTGTGGCAGACATGAGTTTGCCAACCCGTGGTTTGAATTTTTAGATTATGAACTTAAAACTAAAGCGACCTATAATATTCTTCGACCTTGAGACAACAGGTGTCGATACATCGAAGGATCGTATCGTGGAGATATCAATGGTCAAGATTGAGCCAAATGGCAACAAGCAGGTCAAGACACGCCGAATAAACCCTGAGATGCATATTCCCGAGGAGGCTACTGCTGTGCACGGCATCACCGATGAGGATGTTAAGGACGAGCCAACATTCAAGCAGATAGCAAAGTCGTTAGCACAATTTATCGAGGGCTGCGACTTCGGTGGCTTTAACTCAAACCGTTTCGACCTCCCTGTGCTTGTAGAGGAGTTCATGCGTGCTGGTGTTGATGTCGACTTTAAGCGTCGTAAGTATGTCGATGTGCAGAACATCTTTCACAAGAAGGAGCCACGAACACTTGTGGCGGCATATCGCTTCTACTGCGACAAAGACCTGGAGAATGCTCACTCGGCAGAGGCCGACACCTTGGCAACATACGAGGTGTTGGAGGCGCAGATTGAGCGCTATGGTGACATAGGCAGCTCGGTGGAGGAGCTATCGTCATTCTCGTCGCATGGCGAGATTGTGGACTTTGCAGGACGCATGGCACTAAACGACAAGGGTGAGGAGATATTCACCTTTGGTAAGTACAAAGGGCGTGTGGTGTCGGAGATATTTGCTGTGGAGCCAAGTTACTACTCATGGCTGATGAATGGTGACTTCCCACAATACACAAAGAAGATATTTACCGAGATACGCCTACGAGGTACAAATAAGTAGGCGTACAAAAATTAGAGATATGAGAATATTCAAAGTGCTATTTGTAGCGCTATGTGTGACTGTCGTGGTGGCGACATATGCCATCGAGCCATCAACACAGATTGTAGTGCGCAATGGCCGTAAGGTATATGTGCACAAGGTGGAGAAGGGTCATACGCTATACTCCATAGCTAAGGCCTATGGTGTTACCGAGAAGCAGATTTGCGACTGCAACAGTGGTCTTAGTGCCGCAACGCTGCGTGTTGACGATGTAATCTTCATACCCTATGTGGAGAGTAAGGATAAATCGAAGTCAAAGCGAGACAAGAGTGGTGACAACACCAAGTATTACACACATACGGTGCAGAGTGGTGAGACGCTATACTCCATAGCGCGCAGCTACAAGATATCGGTAGATATAATCCTCGAGGATAACCCTGCGGTGAATGCAACAAACCTCGCCTTGGGTACTGAGTTGCGCATACGCCGTAGCGAGGTGGGATATACAACAACAACCGATATAAATCGTGAGGAGCAACAGCAGTCGCTACGCCCCAATGAGCATGTCGTACAAGCTGGTGAGACCGTATATTCGTTGTCACGCAAAGCTGGACTCACCGAGCATGAGTTCATGGCGCTTAACAAGATGAACTCTGCGGCAGACCTTAAGGTAGGCATGGTGGTGCTCATGTATAACGATAGTAGTGTGATGGTGCAAACAGCACCTGTAGAGGGTGAGGAGGTAACATCAGAGCCAGTAGAGGGTGATTCAGCGGGCGATGTTACAGCGCAGACAGAGGAGCCCAAGCAGCGTCAGCGTCTCTCGGGAAGAGGTGATGGTGACCCTGTGGTTGAGGATAGCTATGCTGCAGACCTATTCTACCTCTTTGGTGGTGAGCGTCGTAATATCACAAACTTTGGAGTCTTAAATGTCGACTTCTTGACCATTGGTCAGAATAACACTCTCAAGGTGGCCTTGATGCTACCATTCCAGATTGATGGTAAGGTGAAGCCTGGATATGTGGACTTTTATCGTGGTGTGCTCCTCGCCTTGGAGGACCTTAAGGCTGAGGGGCTATCTGTAGAGATGACTGTCTTCGACACACAGAATAATGCTGGTGTCATTGACGATATCATGACTTACGAGGATGCCTTCCTCGATGCTCAGCTTATCATTGGCCCTGTATTCGAGAATGAGTTGCGCTATGTGGTGAGCCATGCAGAGAGGGAGAATATTGCTGTGGTGTCGCCTCTTTCGACCGTTGAGGCGTTGCAGAGCCCTGTGCTCTTCCAGATGTCACCCTCGCGTGCGCATAAGTATGACAAGGTGCAGGACCTAATTTCGGGCGAGCGTGAGATAATCACCATTTATGCATCGACCAATGACACAGCCTTTGTCAATGAGGTGCGCAGCGAGATGCACGGCACCAAGCGTCGTGAACTTGTATTTGCCTTTGACCGTGCCCCTATATTCTATGAGCGTACAGCCTCGGGAGGTAAGGGCGCTGTGGTGAACATTGAGGATGTGTTGCGTAGCCGCACAAGTAAAACTATTATAGTTGCAGCAGACAAGGATACCGATATTGATAGAATACTTACTTCGCTATCGTCGGTGAAGTCTAAACTACAGGATAGAGGCTACATAATGGGTGACTATAGAGTGTTGGGTAACTACAAGTGGACACGCCTTGAGACCATCGACCCTCAGTCATTCTTCAAGAACAATGTGTCGTTTGTGGTGTCGTACCACGCCAAGCGTAACGATGAGAAGATGCGACTCTTTGATGGTCGCTTTGTGAGCTGCTACGATGCATTGCCTACAGCCTTCGCATATCGAGGCTACGACGCTGCGATGATATTCTGCAAGCGCATGTATGGTGGCCTCGACAGCAGTCTTGCGGGCGAGGTGTTGACACCACTTGCTACAAACTATCGCTTCCTATATGAGAATGGCATAAATGTAAATAGCGAGTGGATGTGTGAGCAGTATAACGATAACTTTACAATCACTCTAAAGTAACCCCAAGGAGTATGGCTACTATACCATCTAATATCCCGGAGAAGACCATCGAACGACTCAGCGAGTATCGTCGTACGCTCCTAAAGTGCTACGCCCAGGGTATCACACATATCTTCTCGCATGTCTTGGCTGGTATGCACGGCATAACTGCTGTACAGGTGCGCCGCGACCTTATGCTCATAGGCTTTTCGAGTGATACGAAGAAGGGTTACGACGTGAAGGTGCTTATCGACTTTATAGATAGCATCCTTTATAGTGAGCAACCTATGAACATGGCTGTTATAGGCATGGGTCACTTGGGTCGTGCTGTGACGCGCTACTTCAATGGCAAGGGCCTCAAATTACGCATCACCGCAGCTTTCGATGTTGACGATAGTAAGGTGGGTACAACCATTGATAATATCCCTTGCTACCATATCGAGGAGTTCGAGCGTAGGGTGGAGGAGCTTGATATTAGCATCGTTATCGTCTCATCGCCAACATCCCAGGCATCGACACTTGTGCTACCTATAATCAACGCCGGCATTAAGGGCGTTCTTAACTTTACATCGGCACCACTCAACTTCCCACAGGGTATCGTTGTTGAGAACTACGATATAACAACACTTCTGGAGAAGGTGGCCTACTTTGTGAAGGTTGCCGAGGAGAGCAATAATTGATATGGTTGTAAACTACGGCTTTGACGCGTTGCCAGTGGATATGCGTGCGGTTATCACCGTAGGCTCGTTTGATGGTGTCCATTTGGGACATAGGGCGCTGCTCGATGAGCTTGTTGCCATGTCGCGTCGACTGGCAGTTGAGAGTGTCGTGGTGACCTTCGAGCCACATCCTCGTATTGCCATGGGGCGTGCCGAAGGTATGAAGTTACTCACTACCGTTGAGGAGCGCGCACTGCTTCTCGCTCGCTATGGTGTCGACCGTGTTATTGTTGCCCACTTCGACGATAACTTCCGAAGTCAGACCTATGAGGAGTTTGTGCGTATGCTTATACGCAAGACTGGCATGGTGGGCATGGTTGTGGGCTATAACCACCGCTTTGGCTCTAATAGGGGTGGCTACGAGAACCTGCAACCCTTGGTTGAGGAGTATGGCTTTGAGCTTCAGCGTGTGGAGCAATATACCTCTGAGGGTGATAAGGTGAGTTCTACGGTTGTGCGTAACCTCCTTGCTGAGGGCGATATGGAGCGTGCTTCGCAGCTTATGGGACATGGTTACACCATTGTGGGTGATGCCCATGGTGGAGTAGTGTGTGTTGAGGATGATAGTAAGTTTGTGCCCGCGACGGGTAGCTATCGTGCTATGGTTAATGGTTGCGTGGCTAATATTGATATATATGATAGAGAGATTCGCCTAAACAGAGATATTATGGGGCGAGTGGTTATAGAGATATAAATATAGGTATATTATGATAAGTTTTGATTGTCAGATTCGTGTGGAGTACCACCATACCGACCAGATGGGTATCGTGCACCACTCCAACTATGTAAAGTTTTTCGAGGTGGCACGCACCGAGTGGTTGCGCTCTGCTGGTCTTACTTACGCTGAGATGGAGCGCCGTGGTGTTATGATGCCTATCGTTGAGGTGAATGTAAAGTATCGTCAGCCAGCATACTACGACGAGCTTATTACGGTGAAGGCTATTGTTGAGGATATGCCCATGGCACGCATGGTCTTCAAGTATGAGATTCGTGGCGAGGATGGCCGCGATATCGCCTCGGGCTCAACTACCTTGGGCTTTATAGATAGCGTAACACGCCGCCCACAGCGAGCACCCAAGTGGTTGTTGGAGGTGATGGAGCGAGTTTAGAGTTATTTCTATTTACTGAAATATTTTGATGATTCGATATTGCTTATTATATTTGTATTGGTAAAAATTAAAGATGAATGCCTATGGTTAAATAACAGACTTTAGGGACATATAGACATAAAAAGCGTTAGCTTATATTTCGGGATTCTGAAACTTCCACATTTTACACAGTCCCCCAGGAATAAAGTTTGCGCTCACACTATCTATTTAGTGTGGGCTTTATTCCGTGTATGTGGGGGCAAGGTTGTGGAAGACCGCAGAATCCAGTATCGGCAATATTGTCCGCACTTTTTATTTGTTTAGCCCAATATGATTCATCACACATATGCGGACTTATGTATAATTAAATAATGGTATTTACAATGAAACTTAAGTCTTTACTTCCGTTACTTCTTTCGATACTATTGTTAAGCTGCTCTGGAAATAGTAACAAGGATAATTCTAATAAAAGTTATGATGCTGAGCCTGCAAAAACTACATACGAATGGTCTATGTATTTAGGTGAGTGGGTTGACTCGTCAGGAGATGTGTGGTTGGACTTCCTTAGTGATGAGGACCCAATGATGGTTGCTGCATATGCTGATGGCACTTCGATTACTACTGAGTATGTATTTGTGTCATCTTCGTTCGGCGTTATATATAAGGATGCAGGATCCATTATGAATCTTTCACCAGATGGAACGCTTTACATATGCGATTCAGACCTTTATAGAATAATAGAGCTGCTTCAGCTAAGAAAGAAGTAATGTATAATTAAAAAATAATGTTTACTATGAATGATTTTAATTGGATGCGTATTGTTTATCTTGTATTGGGTGTATATGGTATTATTTGTTCTATATCCTTCTCGACAATGGATGATATGGAGGACTTTATGAAAAAGGTCGCTTCAGAATATGATGCACCACTATCTGAGGTGGAATATGAACTGATAGGTGCCGTAAATTCTGAATTCAAGTGGTTCCCACTTCCACATACGATCTGGTATGTAACAAAGGAGAATGGTCAAGATGTAGAAGTAGGTGAGTCTGGGACATTCGGTGGTACCGATATTTATAAGGATAAACTTGATCAGTTCTTCTATTTGGATTTCTGGACAGGTCGTCAAAGTGTGTCAGAGATACAGATGGATGTTTATAGGGAGATGATGGGACGATAGCAACACGATAAACCTACTAACAAATAAATGAAGAAGCTGTCTAACAAGGCTACTTTGTCGTTACGCTCGCTCTCAAAATGCTCATTTACGCCTAGTAAACTCCGCTTTTTCGAGCTTCGCAAGCCTAAAATTAGCTCTTGTTATACAACTTCTTAAAGACTAAGAGCCTGTCTAACATTGTTGTTAGGCAGGCTCTTTTCTTATTGTATATACTCTTACCCTATCAGCGAGATGCTGCGCTGGATAAAGTCCGTAAGGCTCTTGCCCTTGAGCATGCCGTTTGAGAGCAACGCAAGGTCGATTATCTGGCGTACCTTGTGGTTGTTGCGGCCAATCTCCGTAAGGCGTGTGTTGCGCTCCTCGCGAAGCTCCACTACGCGCTGCGAGAGTGATGTGCGCATCTCGCGCTCCTCGGCTGTGAGCTCCTCCTCCTTCTTGCCCTTGATGGTCTCCTCGAAGCGGCTCTCCTCCTGCTCGGCAGCGGTAATCTTCTTGCCTATGGTGCGTAGCTTATCGCCATACTCCGACTCCACCTCGCCAAGGATGTCCAACACGATAGGGTGGTTGCCATTGACGGTGATAGTGTAGTTGTCGGGCATCTCGGCATAGAAGCGGCTCATCTCGCCACCGCTCGTAGCTGCCATATCCTTCATGCGGCGCATGAACTCGTTCTGTGTGATAACCACTGGAGCGCTATCCTTAGACATCGCCTCGAAGGCCACATGGTAGTGAATCTTCTCATCCTCGGGCATCTGTGCCTCGAACACGGGGCGCATAATCTGCTGCTGGTCGGTGCTGAGCGACATAGGGGTGTTCTCCTCCTTGCGGATAAGGTTGTCCACAACATCCGAATCTACACGCACGAAGCGCACCTTCTCCATCTTTGACTCCAAGTACTGGATATAGTGGCTGTCGAGCTGGCCGTTCATCTCGAGGATGTCGTAGCCCTTGGCCTTGGCCGCCTCAACGAATGAGTTCTTACCCACAACATCGTCGACATAGAGCATGATGGTGAAGCCATCCTTGTCGGTCTGCATATCCTTGACCTTTGCGGTGTACTCCTCAACGGTGTAGTACTTACCCTCGATAGACTTCCAGAGCATGAACGACGAAGCCTTATCTGCGAACTTTTCGTCTGTAAGCACGCCATACTGAATGAATATCTTGAGATCGTCCCACTTCTTCTCGTAGTCCTCGCGCATGGTGTTGAAGAGCTCCTGGAGACGGTCGGCAACCTTACGAGTGATATAGCCTGAAATCTTCTTTACATTGGCATCGCTCTGCAAGTAGCTACGCGACACATTGAGCGGAATATCTGGTGAGTCGATAACACCATGCAACAGTGTTAGGTATTCTGGTACAATGCCTGTAACCTCGTCTGTGACAAAGACCTGGTTGCAGTAGAGTTGTATGCGGTTCTTCTGAATCTCGAAGTTAGAACGCAACTTAGGGAAGTAGAGGATACCTGTGAGGTTGAACGGAAAGTCGATGTTTAGATGGATGTAGAACAATGGCTCCTCGCTCATGGGGTATAGCTCCGAGTAGAATGCCTTGTACTCCTCTTCGGTAATCTCACTTGGCTTGCGTGTCCAGAGTGGTGTGGTGTCGTTGATGATGTTATCCTCCTCGGTGTCCTGATACTTGCCATCCTTCCACTCCTGCTTCTTGCCAAAGGCGATAGGGATTGGCAAAAAGTGGCAGTACTTGCGCAAGAGCTTGGCTATCTCATCTCTCTTTGCATAGTCGCTGCTCTCATCCGAGAGGTGCAACACGATGCGTGTGCCTCGGTCGAGCTTCTCGTCGAGGCTCTCTAGCTCATACTCTGGGGTGCCTGTGCAGCTCCAATGTACGCTCTTCTCACCTTCGCGGTATGACTGTGTGAATATCTCCACCTTGTCGGCAACCATGAACGACGAGTAGAAGCCAAGGCCGAAGTGGCCGATGATGGTCTGATCCTTGTACTTGGCCATGAACTCCTCAGCGCCAGAGAAGGCAATCTGGTTGATGTACTTCTCAACCTCCTCCTCGCTCATGCCGATACCTCTATCGGTGATTGTAAGACGCTTAGCTGCCTCGTCAAGCTCGATGCGTATTGTGAGGTCGCCTAACTCGCCCGACATTTCGCCCTTTGAGGATAGTGTCTTGAGCTTCTCGGTGGCGTCTACTGCGTTGGATACCAACTCACGAAGGAAGATCTCGTGATCTGAGTATAGGAACTTCTTGATTACGGGAAAGATATTCTCCGTAGTAACTCCAATTTTTCCGTTTTTCATATCTCTATTTGTTGATTAATATCTTTGTTGGTTCACTATGTCAAATGGTGTGCCAAGTGTGGTGTGGCTGTCATTATGGCAGAGATAGTGACAGCTATAACTAAATAAGGTGTCGAACTGCAAGAGTTGCGACACCTTATTTGTAGCGTATATCCTTACTGCCTATTCAAGCGTAATATGCATTAGTCTGTGTCCGAGCTCACGAATGTATCTCTCTATCTGCATTCTGCGCTCATAAGTGGGCTTTTTTACACCATTCACATATTGCTGCATGAGTGTCTCATTGATGCCCATGGCACGCGCCACCTGCCTTACATTTAGCTCAGGAAAGGCGTTGAAAAGCTCGCCTATATGATTCTTCTCTAATGTTAATTTTGTAGTGTGTTTCTCCATAAACTTGGCGGTTTATACAAAGGTAGCTATTATATTATTATGTGCCAAGTTTTTTAGTTTTTTTGTGGTAAGATATGAGAAAAGAATGCGATATTGAGTAGCTTGCATAGCGTGTGATAATCTTATACACTACTATGCCGAATCCTTGCAACAATCCCCGTGATGCTCTAAAGTGAAGAAATCCTCAAAGTTGTTCTGTCTAAACCTTTCGGGCACCTCATAGTAGCGCGGGTATTATTTTTAATACCCGTGATGTGATGGGTCGATAGTTGTGGTGGTGCGGTTGTAAGCATCGAAGTAATGGGGTATTATTTTTAATACTCGTGATTAGTGTGGGTGGTGGGTGCTGCGGTCCAAATTATGTCACAAATAGTGTGGGTATTAATTTTAATACCCGTGCTACTGAGGTAGGGTGTGCAATGGTTAGGTGGGTGTTTCAAAATGATGCGGGTATTATTTTTAATACCTGAGAAGTGAGAGGGTATCATGTTGAGGGTAGGTGTGTGTCCGAAATGATGCGGGTATTATTTTTAATACCCGTGAAGTGAGAGGGGATAATGTTAAGGGTAGGTGTGTGCCCGAAATGATGTGGGTATTATTTTTAATACCCGTATGGTTGGAGGGCGCTGCTTTATTGGAGTATGTTCAAATGTAGCATGGGTATTATTTTTAATACCCGTGAAGTGAGAGGGTATCATGTTGAGGGTAGGTGTGTGTCCGAAATGATGCGGGTATTATTTTTAATACCCGTGTTGCTGAGGACCAATGCATGTTATTTAGTGTATCCCCCAATTATTGCGGGTATTATTTTTAATACCCGCAAGAGAAATGGTGGTATGACAATAGATGCGATGCTATCTTAGAGGTGTGGGTATTATTTTTAATACCCGTGGTGGTAGCGGGGAGGAACTGCAATAGGTGTTGAGCATCCCCAATATTGCAGGTATTAATTTTAATACCCACTCAATCCTATAAATATCTTGATTATCAGTAAAACACAAAGGTGTTTTCTCCATAGGGTACAATTATGGGGTACAATACAATAATTGATGTAACTGTTTATAATAAGCTATATACCATATATATTATAAGAGAATATTATCTAATTTTTATTTTTTTAGGTCTTACATTCATTAGTCTTTCGACACAACCTAATCTTTTATAGAAAGTTTCACGACCAGTAAAGTGAAACAAAACTATGGTTGTACTCTCAATAAATCACAAACTTCCTTCTCAATCTGATGTATTCGTTTCATTGCATCCTTTGATTCAATATCTTTATCGTCAATCGAAATACTATTCTCAGATGTTATATGATTACATCCTTTTGAGAGAATTAGATTTAATAACCTTTTACGCTCATCAAATAACTTTTTTACTTCTTCTTGTAAATCGGGAGATGACTCTGCATATTTTTCTTTAACCACATCTCCTACACTACTACTATTGCTAACTTCACTTTCATTAAAAGTTTGTAAAATTTCTGTTGCACTTAAATCTGTTTCAACCAATGATATGAGTTGAATACAGCGACTATATATATTCTTAAGGGCAACTTTCTTTGTTTCGGAAAATCTTTGTTGGATTTTATTAGTAAGTTGCTTGGTAATAGAAGTTGTATGAGCGCAATTACAAGTCTGTATCTCTTTTATTAATACCTCTATGGTAGCAATAATATCTTCCTCACATTTCAATGATTTTGATTGATAATATAGTGATTTAATTTTCTTTATTTGGGCTCGATTTAGAGTCTTTAATGGTGATTTAGACTCTATTTGACTTGATATAGCATTGATTGCGTTTACAAATTGACTGCAGATATTTTTTTCTGGATGCAAAACATCAAACACAAAATCTCCAATAGTAATATGGATATTCCCATATTCAACTATTGGCAATTTGCGATTGTCTTTATATCTCCTATCTGGGGTACCACTCATGGTAGAATGTTCCCAAACATACGATATAATATTATGGTTGGGTTTAGAGAATTTTGGGTCAGGCTCACGCATTTGTAAATTCCTATATGATATATCTATTTGAGAGTATTCTAGTAGATAAAATGCTTTTTCTACTATAAATACTAACCCAAAAGGCGTAAATGAAAGCGTAAAATCCCCTCCACATAGATTAAGGTAGTGGTCACTTTTCCCCAAATATAGGGGCACTTCACCTTTGCAAATTTGTACGGTATAAAACCATTCCCTATGATTTTCCACACCAATTAATGGTATTCTTTCGTATTTTGGACTTACAAATGCACCCCCTATAATTAGTGAACTTCCGCAGGATTTTATCTGCTCAAAGTTTGGATGCCTTGACAGTTTCGAAGTATCAACTTTGGCGGTGACCTTTTTATTGGCTAATTCGGTTATTTTCCCCTGAGTATCATCTAATTCAGAATTTAATTTAACTAAACGCTTATGAAATAGCCATTTTATCCAATTAATTTTATTAATACTCTTTGAGATTTGTTCCCTATTGTGTATTAAGATTTGTATCTCTTCGTCAATGTGGCAATTATTAGCAACTATCGCATTATAATCTTTCTTAATTGATATAGCAGTTTCATTCTCTAATGTCGCTAATATAGAGAAATCCACCTTAAATACTGGTTCCTTTACCGCATAATTAGTATTCGTATAATGCCGAGAAGAGCCATAGCTACCACTATACGTTCTTGTGCTTTTGTTGTTGGTTCCACAAACCAAATCTATGGCACTAACAGTGGTCATGTTGTATAGTTTGTTGTAGGTGTGTTTTTTAGGATTTACCCAAAAACTGCCTTGCCGTTTACCATAGTCGGGAATAATAGCACGTCTAATTTCACGTGTTAAAGCAGCCTTTGTGCTTGCAGCAAGACTTCTTCTCCAAGAAGGCATACGAAAACCAAATTTCATATATTAAAGCTTTGACTCTATTTTAATTATATCTCGATGCGAAATCTATATATCTTAATACGGGAACTATTATTGAATTCACATATTAATTACCTCAAATCACATGCGACATCTTGCGATTATTGCGTTATAAACCATTAAAACTCTGCTAATTTAGCTAAAATCAAAATTATCAAATGGGTTAAACTCCTTTTGTGCAGGTCGAGGGAAACGAGGTTTTGGTATTCCTTGTCGCTCTGCCATAACTTTTTCCACTAAATTATCTAGGAGATTGTTAAAAAAGTAAGCTTGCTCTTCATCCTGTTCCACATCTTTGTCATCTAATAGAGGAAACAACGCTTTGTGTGATTGTGCATAATTAAGAAGATAGCTTTGGGCATTTTGATACTTAAAGAAGGCTGGCAAATACAAATCGGTTATTTGTAAAGTGTCATTTAGTGTTTTTTCTAAGTTTATCAATTCTTCTTTTCTAATCTGAGTTATGAGTAAGAGTTGCTTGTGCTCTCTGTCTTTTTTTCGTTCTTCATCACCTGCTCTTTGAATAGAAATTGTGAGCCAAGTGAAAATAATGACATTAAAAATTGATGCTATACCACATATGTAGCTGCCAAAATTTCCCAAGTCATCTTGATTTGTAGAGAAACCATTGTGAAATTTCCAAAAGTATAGGCATAACAAAATACAACCAAGACACAATAGGAATGTAATTATCCAACAAGTGCGAGTTTCTCCATTTTGTGTTTTGATAGCTAATAGGTGCTTATTGCGGTAATGAAAGTTCATTTTGCTGGAATATATTATCAATTATACAGCAAATATACAAAATATATTATAGCATTGCAAGTCAGGGTATAAAGATGAATTCTTAAAATTCCAGTACATTGTATACCTCCTCCAACTCCTCTGCTCGTAGCCCTAAATATCTACGGGTAATCATTGGTGATGCGTGATTGAAAATCTCACTCAGCTTGATGAGTGCCATTTCACTTTGCTCACCAGCACTTTCCACTACCTTACGACCAAAGGTCTTACGGAAACTATGGCTGCTCAGGTGCTCCACCTTTACATTGTACTTTGCCTTGATGGTCTTTAGGTGTCGGTTTATCATCTGCGTGCTGATGACCTCTCCTCTGTTGTTGAGGAAGCAATGCTCGGTCATATCCTCAACTTTCAATGCCTTGTAGCAATCTCGAATATGGTGCTGGAATGATTCGTTAATTTTAACCTCTCTTCTCTTACCAGTTTTCTTTTCAATAAGTGAAAATCTGGGTGAGGTTAATAGTTGATTCCAAGTAAGGGTCTTAAGGTCTGATATTCTTAGACCGAAGAAACAACCACATCCAATCAGTAGTGATAAGCGGTATTTCTTATCTTTATACAATCTACGCACAAGGCTAAGCATTGTGTCCCATTGGATGTAATCTGCTGTCGTATTTGAATATTTAATGCTCATTTTGTCAAATTTTAATATTAGTGAAACACTCGTACTGTGTAATTTAATTTATGTTTCTTAATATCAATTAGTTAGCACAAGTGTTTCACTTTTGTTCAAGGTGAGATACTCTTAAAATACCTTCACAATACTCTCCCAACGGAAGCTTCTCCAGGCAGACTTCTCAATGTCAAAGTAGGCTGTTGTAGCGTACATCTCTCTGCTGCATCCTCTGCCATTGGTGTACTCTGCTGCAAGAGTAGGATTTGTTATTCCCCATGCCTCTCTAATCTCACCGTTCTTCTTGGTGTAGAGAAAGTGTGCAACACCAATGTATTGCGGGTATTATTTTTAATACCCGTGAGAGTGAGTAAGTAGTGCGAGTATAGAGTGCATGCCAATGTGATGCGGGTATTATTTTAATACCTAAGAAGTGAGAGGGTATAATGTTAAGGGTAGGTGTGTGCTCGTAATGATGTGGGTATTATTTTTAATACCCGTGTAGTTAGGCTGGTTTGTTATAGTGGGGCGTGACCCAATACATTGTGGGTATTATTTTTAATACCCGCGATAGTGATGACGGAGTACATTATGTAGTGTGTGGCTTCAATATATTGCGGGTATTATTTTTAATACCCGTGGTGTATAGGGGGGGGATGGTTGGGGAGAGTACATATTAATATATATAAAGGTGGCGTTGGATGATATTTATGGCAATGATGCAAAAACCTCCGTATGGGCTATTATCCATACGGAGGTTTAGTTATTAAGTGGTCGATCCCCTTCCGCTTACTTGCGGACCTCGGCGCCAGCCTTCTGCTCGAGCTGGGTCTGTAGGTTGCTCATAGTGCGCTCAATCTGCTTGTCAGTGAGGGTCTGTGTCTTATCCTCAAGCACGAAGCTCAAAGCGTATGACTTCTTACCCTCGGGGAGCTTGTCGCCCTCGTAGACATCGAACAGTGATACCGACTTGAGGAGCTTCTTCTCTGTAGCAAAGGCGATAGAGCGTAGCTGCGAGAAGGTGACGCTCTTGTTCACTAAGAGTGCCAAGTCGCGCTTAACCTCGGGGAACTTAGAAAGCTCCACAAACTGCACCTTAGACTTCTTAGTCATCTTGATAAGCTGGTCGAAGTCTATCTCGGCGAAGTACACATCCTGCTTGATGTCGAACTTCTTACGCACGATAGGCGATACAACACCCATACGCAACACCTCCTTAGGACCCTGCTTGTAGACGATAGCATCGGCGTATAGGTCGCACTCGAGGCTATCTGACTGCAATGAGTAGATGTCGATACCAAAGCGCTTCAAGAGGCGCTCAACAGCGGCACGCAAGGTGAAGAACGATGAACTCTCGGCCTTGCTATTCCAGCTGAGCAACGAAGACTGACCTGTAACGGTGATACCGATACGGTAGCTCTCGTTATACTTAGCGAGGGTGTTCTCCTCCGAAGCTTTCTCAGCGTCGTAGGCGTAGCAGTTGCCCACCTCGTACATGCGCAAGTTACCGTTGCGGCGGTTTACATTAAGCTCTACTGCCTCCAAGGCGTTGAAGAGCAATGTCTGGCGCATAACATTGAGATCCTGAGATAGTGGGTTCAATATCTTCACACAGCGCTCCATTGGGTAGCTCTGCGACTCCTCGTAGTACGATGCCTTAGTGAGCGAGTTGGACATGATCTCGGTGAAACCATTTGCCGAGAGATAGTCCGATGCCATATTCTGAAGGCGTGCCTTATCGGGCTTTGGTGCGTATGACAAGGTTGAATTTACATGGTCGGAAACCTCGATGTTATTGTAGCCATATACGCGAAGTACATCCTCAATGAGGTCGGCCTCGCGCTGCACATCGACACGGTAGGGTGGTACGGCAACACGCAAGGTGCTACCCTCACGGCCACGCACCTCTACATCGAGAGCCTGGAGTATTGTCATGAAGGTCTCCTCCGAGAGCTCCTTGCCTATAAGGCGGCAGGCGCGCTCCATAGAGAAGTCGAACTCGAAGTGCTGAGCTGGGGTTGGGTTGATGTCGATAATCTCAGATGTGATACGACCACCAGCCAACTCCTGCATAAGCATTGCAGCACGCTTAAGGGCATATACCTGGATGTTAGGGTCGATGCCTCGCTCGAAACGGAACGATGCGTCGGTATTGAGGCCGAAGCGCTTAGCGGTCTTACGCACCCATACAGGGTGGAAGTAGGCGCTCTCGATGAATACATTAACGGTGCTATCGCTAATGCCTGAGTCCTGGCCGCCATATACACCAGCGATACACATAGGACGCTCAGCTGAGCATATCATAAGGTCGTTGGCTGTGAGTGTACGCTCAACACCATCGAGGGTCACGAACTTCTCGCCCTCAACGGCTGAACGAACAACTACCTTACCACCCTCAATCTTGTCGGCATCGAAGGCGTGAAGAGGCTGGCCAAGCTCGAAGAGCACATAGTTGGTTATATCCACAAGGTTATTCTTGGGGTTGATGCCCGCAGCGCGCAACTCGTTCTGCATCCACTCGGGTGATGGGGCTATCTTGCAATCGCTAACGGTGATACCAGCATAGCGAGGTGCTGCCTCGTGGTTTATAACCTCCACCTCGATGGTGCGTGAGGTGTCGTCAACCTTGAAGCCATCAACCGATGGTAGGGTGAACTCCACAGCCTCGCCACGGCTCTTAAGGTAGGCTGCGATGTCGCGTGCCACGCCGATGTGCGATGCTGCATCTACACGGTTAGGGGTAAGGCCAATGCCAATAAGATAGTCGTCAGCAATGTGGAGGTACTCCTTGGCGGGTGTGCCCACAACGGCATCTGCTGGAAGCTCCATGATACCCTCGTGGTTGCGACCAATGCCCAACTCATCCTCAGCACAGAGCATACCGAGTGACTCAACACCACGAATCTTGCTACGCTTAATCTTGAACTCCTCGTCAGAGTCGATAGGGTACAACACAGCACCCACGGTGGCACACATAACCTTTAGGCCCTTGCGGCAGTTGGCAGCGCCGCAGACAATCTGCAATGGTGCCTCGCCACCAACATCTACGGTGGTGATGTGTAGGTGGTCAGAGTCTGGATGGTCCTCGCATGTGAGTACCTCGCCTACGACAACACCCTTGAGGCCACCCTTGATGGTCTCAATCTTCTCGAACTCCTCGACCTCAAGGCCAAGCTCAGTAAGAATATCGGCCATACGCTCTGCTGAGAGGTCGCTCTTCAGATAGCGCTTTAGCCAGTTGTATGATACATTCATAGTATGATAGTTTTTAATTATTTGCTCTTTGAAGCGCGAACGCTATAATCGCACAAAGGTACAAAAAAAATGGATAAATACAAGAATAATGAGGGTGAGTAATTAGTAATTAGTGAGATTATGTGCTGTTGGCGATATTTACATGTCTCACTCGTTGACCACGGTGTGTTTTATGTTATTGGAAAAATTGGCAATATCTTTGACCTTATTTCCTAATAAGGTGCTCTGTTTGTGTACATATAGAATAATTTGAATAATTAAATTAGTTAATAATTTATTAGTATAAGTACCTGTTAATCAATGATTAGGTGTATGCTACATGGGTCGAAATGAAAATAAATAATGAGAAAATTGGTTGAATATTTCGTAGACTAAATAAAAAGTCGTATCTTTGTAGCGCTAAATAGAATTTATTCAAAACATCATATACTATGTTGGATAGCAATTTAATAAAGATTTTCGAGGAGAGCTTCCGCAATAATAGCGATGCACCAGCTCTTACCGACTACTTTAAAAAGGAGACTTTGACCTACTTAGATGTAGCTCAGGATATCGCCAAACTCCACCTTATGTTTAAGCATGCTGGTATCGAGCAGGGCGATAAGATTGCACTTATTGGTCGCAACAACACACGCTGGTGTGTGAGTTACCTTGCAACAATCACCTATGGTGCGGTTATTGTGCCTATTCTTCAGGACTTCAACCCTAATGATGTAATCAATATTGTCAACCACTCGGAGAGTAAGTTACTCTTCCTTGGTGACAACTTCTGGGATGATATCGAGGCTGAGCAGATTCCTGATATCAAGGCCGTATTCTCGCTCACCGACTTCCATGTAGTCTTCGAGCGCGAGGGTAATGCCATCACCGACTACATCACTAACATCAATCTTCACTTTGCTGCGGCATATCCTCAGGGCTTCAAGGTCGAGGATATCAAGTACTCCGAGGTGTCTAACGAAAAGCTATGTTTGCTCAACTACACTTCGGGTACAACAGGCTCATCTAAGGGTGTAATGCTTACAGTGAACAACCTCACTGGTAACATCTTCTTCGCCCTTAATATGATTAATACTAAGACAAACACTACATACTTCCGTGCAGGAGGTCGCACATTGTCGTTCTTGCCATTGGCTCACGCCTTTGGTTGTGCTTTCGACTTCTTGACACCTATGGCTTGTGGTGGACATGTGACACTCCTTGGCCGTATTCCTTCGCCAAAGATTCTTATCGAGGCTATGAAGAATGTTCGTCCAAATGTGGTGTGCTCAGTGCCTATGATTCTTGAGAAGGTATATCGCAAGAGCATCCTCCCTATGTTGGAGAAGACGCCTATGAGCATCGCTATGCGCATACCTCTTATTAATACGGCTATCTACTCAACTATCCTTTCGCGTCTTATGGAGCAGTTCGGTGGTTGTGTTGAGCTCTTCATCGTGGGTGGTGCGGCTCTCAATAAGGAGACCGAGGATTTCTTGCGTAAGATTAAGTTCCCTCTCACAGTGGGCTATGGTATGACCGAGTGTGCGCCACTTATCAGCTTCGAGGTGCCATTGGACTTTAAGCCTGGCTCATGTGGTAAGGTTATCGATGGTATGCTTGAGGCAAAGATTCTTTCAAGCGACCCTCAGAATATCCCTGGCGAGCTTCTTGTTCGTGGTGAGCATGTCATGATGGGTTACTACAAGAATGAGAGCGCTACATCTGCAGTCCTCGAGAAGGATGGTTGGTTGCATACAGGTGATATGTGTATCATGGATTCCGACCGCACACTTTACATCCGTGGCCGTTGCAAGACTATGATTCTCTCAGGCTCTGGTCAGAATATCTATCCCGAGGAGATCGAGGCGCGTCTTAATAACCTTTATATGGTTGCCGAGTCGCTTGTTATCGAGAATAATGGTAAGCTCACAGCTCTTGTTGTGCCTGACTATGACCTCGCGAATGCTGAGCATATCGACATGGATCGTCTTCCACAGATTATGGAGGAGAACCTTCAGACGCTCAATACTCTTGTTGCGTCATACGAGAAGGTTGCCAATATCGTTATCCACCGCGAGGAGTTTGTGAAGACTCCAAAGCGTAGTATCAAGCGTTACCTATATAGCGCTGAGCGTCTTAACCTCTCATAGTGCAGAGGCTGGGTGTTGATAAAACTAAGACAACCACCGTCAATGGAATCCCGTTGACGGTGGTTTTTTTTGTTTGGAAATATACAAAGAGACCATGTGGTGGCGAGACGGAGAGAAGGCAAGTATTACAAAAGTCCGTAGCAATAGTTTGCGACCATCTAAATGTCTCTTTGTCCAGATGTCTCGATGTTCATGCCCGAGTCAATGCTCGGTAATCACTATGCCCTAAAAAAGACCACCCAGTGTTGTTCACAGGGTGGTCCTATCACTATTTGGCAAGCTATCTTGCCAAGGTGTTACATGTGGATAGCGCAACCAAGAGCATCCTCTGCAGCCTCCATTACAGCCTCATGCATAGATGGGTGTGCATGGATAGTGCGTGCTATGCGATGGGCAGTGACGCCAAGCGTCTTAGCCAATGTAGGCTCGCCAATCATCTCGGTGACATTGTGTCCCACAAAGTGAGCACCGAGCAACTTCTCCTCGCTATCGAAGATTAGCTTCACGAAGCCGTCGCGCTCGCCAGCAGCTGTTGCCTTGCCTGAAGCTGTGTATGGGAACTTACCAACCTTATACTCGATGCCCTGGGCCTTGACCTGTGCCTCGGTCATACCCACAGATGCTACCTCTGGTGAGGTGAAGATGCACGATGGGATGATAGAGTAGTCTACAGCCTCGGGGTTGAGACCACAGATATGCTCCACACAGTGGATGGCCTCGGCTGAGGCAACATGTGCAAGGGCTGGTGTAGCGATGATATCGCCGATGGCGTATACACCGTCAACACTTGTCTTGTAGTGCTCGTCAACCTTGATCTTATCACGCTCAACCTCCACGCCAAGCTCCTCGAGCCCCATATCCTCGATATTCGACTTGATACCTACAGCTGAGAGTACAACATCGGCCTCAAGGGTCTGCTCGCCCTTCTTGCCCTCTATGATAACATCGCACTTGCCATCCTCGCGAACGGCTACCGACTTAACGGTGGTAGATGTCATCACTGTAGCGCGCAGCTTGCGGAAGGCGCGCTCCATAGCCTTTGCAGTATCCTCGTCCTCCAATGGCATGATCTGGGGCATATACTCGACGATTGTAACCTTAACGCCCATAGTGGCGTAGATGTATGCGAACTCAGAGCCGATAGCTCCTGAGCCAACTACGACCATGGTCTCGGGAAGCTCAGGAAGTACAAGGGCCTCCTTTGATGATATGATATGCTTGCCGTCAATAGGCATGAATGGCATGACGCGTGGACGAGCACCTGTGGCGAGGATGATGTGGTCGGCCTCGTAGTCTACGCCCTCAACCTCCACGGTGTCGGCAGCCTTAAGACGGCCAAAGCCTGCGATGACATCGATGTTGTTCTTCTTTAAGAGGAACTGAACACCCTTGTTCATAGTTGTTGCCACCATACGCTCGCGCTCAACCATCTTTGTCCAGTCGGGTTTAACCTCGCCCTCGATGGTCACGCCGTAGGTAGCTGCAGCCTTGCAGTCGGCAAATACCTGTGCCGAGCGTACAAGGGCCTTGGTAGGGATACAACCCCAGTTGAGGCATACACCACCAGCGTCGGCCTTCTCGACGATGGCTACACGCTTGCCACACTGCGCAGCACGAATAGCAGCAACATAGCCACCAGGGCCCGAACCTATAACGATAATATCGTATCTCTCCATATTATATATTGGTATTACTATTTAACGACCTTCAATACCTCGCCATTGTCGAGAGCTACGGCGCGCTTCCATGTCTCGGTGTAGCCAGGCTGCTCGATAACACCAGGGATATCCTTGCCGTTGCCGTTGTCAACAAACTGACCATTCTCCTCGCCCTTGATATTACCGTCGATGTACTTCACCATGAGGTACTCGTCCAAGCCCTCCCAGAGGTTGAAGAGGAGCTGTGCATTCTCGACGCTGAAAGCAGTGGCTATCTTACGAGCCTTCTTCTCGCTGAGTCCTGCTATCTCCTTGTCGAACTCCTCGACAGCCTTAATCATGGTCGTCTCCCAGCCGTCTACATGGTTGCGTACGGTTGCGCCCACGGTATTGTAGCGCAAGTATGCGAACTGAGCCACGCGGTTGGTAATCCAGAACATTGATGTGTCTGAGTACTTGAGCATTGAGCCGTTGCCTGTTCTGAGGCACTCGGGTACCTCCAATGAGTTTACATAGATAGGTGTAAGAGGTGATGTCGCAGCATCGTCAGTACCAAACCAAAGGATACCCACCTTGCCTGGACGAGCCTGACCTACAAGCCAGAAACCTGTCTGCTGTGTAGCGATAGCACGCTCATTGCAGTACTCAACGCCATCAACCTCGAAGTACATAGGACGCCAGCGGTATGGGCAACCCTCGCCACCAGCACCGATATCGGTAGTCATATCCATAGGTGTACCCTCGTAGTGGTCGCGCATAGCATCCATAACGAGCTTGAGGCTCACCTTCTCGCGTGGCATAACCCACAAAGGCATGCGGTTTGCTGGGTTGTGGCCCATGGCGTAGTCTACATACTTGTCCATGTCGTCAGCCACCATGCGGAAGAATGCCCATACGCGAGCCTCGCAACCACGCATAGCGCCGAAGTCGAGTGGTGCATAAGCATCAGCAAAGCTGAAATCCTCGTTAGAGCCCTCATACCAGCCCATCTTACGAGCTACATCTGCAACATCTGGAGCGTAGAGGCAGTTCTCAGGGTCGTTCCATGGGAATGTAGTGATGCGTGCCTGGTTAGCATGTGCTGATACATAGCCATCAGGGATGCGGCGAGCAACCCATACGATACCCTTGTCGTTAGGACCCTTGCCAATAAGCTCCATGATCCATGCCTCCTCTGTATCTACGATAGAGAATGACTCGCCTGATGAGCAGTAGCCATAGGTGTTGGCAAGCTCTACGATGATGTCGATAGCCTCACGCGCTGTCTTGGCACGCTGCAAGGTGATGTAGATGAGTGAGCCGTAGTCGATGCCACCATTAGGATCCTCCAACTCGTGGCGGCCACCAAATGTTGTCTCGGTGATGAAGAGTGAGTGCTCGTTAGAGTTGCCAAGTGTGCGGTATGTTACGGGTGACTGGCGAATCTTGCCGATGTAGCGACCTGTGTCCCACTCGGTAACATCCATCCACTCGGTGTACTTACCTGGTACATACTGGTAGAGTGAGCCGTAAAGACCGTGTGAGTCGGCCGCATAGGTCACAATGTTAGAGCCATCCTGAGAGGCTCCCTTGGTAACGATGATGTTGGTACAAGCGTCGGCAGTAGCCACCGAGCCTATGAAAGCACCAACAAGAGCAACAAGCTTAAAAAGTCTTTTCATAGATGTTGTTTTAGGTTATTATTGATTAATTAATATTTTAGTTCGTCTCCACGCCATTGAGGCATATTAACCTTCAAAGATACTAATTTATTTTGAAATAGTTGTATCGTTGCTCAAAATTTTGTACATTTGTGCAACAAAATAGAGAAAAATATGAGTATTGCTAAGCGTCTTGATGATATACGCCAGACCTTGCCTGCTGGTGTAAGTCTTGTTGCCGTGTCGAAGTTCCACCCTTCTGAGCGCCTTATGGAGGCTTATGAGGCTGGTCAGCGCATATTTGGTGAGAGTCGTCCTCAGGAGATGGCCGCTAAGGCTCAGGTGCTACCCAAGGATATAGAGTGGTCTATGATTGGCCATCTGCAGGCCAATAAGGTTAAGCTTATTGCACCCTTCGTATCGCTCATCGCCTCGGTGGACTCCGAGCGCCTCGTTGAAGAGATTGAGAAGCAGGCAGCAAAGAACAATCGCACGATAGATATTCTCCTTGAGGTGCATGTCGCCCAGGAGGAGACGAAGTCGGGTTGGGATGCAGATGAGCTGCGTGACTTCATCACTTCAGGGGCTTTGGATGCTATGGAGCATGTGCGTGTTCGTGGCGTTATGACCATTGCTACAAACACCGATGATGAGAGCGTTGTGCGCAGTGATTTCCAGCGTATTAGAGATATTTTTGAGGAGCTGAAGCCTCGCTTTGGCGAAAGCTTCGACACCCTCTCTATAGGCATGTCCGACGACTATCCCTTGGCTCTGGAGTATGGCTCGACGATGGTGCGCATAGGCACCGCCATCTTTGGTGCAAGAGAGTATTAGTAATTAGTAATTAGTAATGGAGAGCGCTGAGGTGCTCTTCTTTTTTAATGGGGCACTGTTCAGCGTTCAATCGTTCAATTTCCCTATGTTTTTGAACGATTGAACGCTTAACACGATAATAATAACAATAATAATATATCAGTATTAGTGATTATATTATATCAGTAAGATATATATTGTTATTCTCTCTTATCTCTCTCACTGATACCCTTTCTCGCTTTGGTCTCTCTGTCTCTATGGTCTCTATGGTCCTTGATATATTTGTTCAGGCGTTCAATCGTTCAAAAACATAGGGAAATTGAACGATTGAACGTTGAACGCCGCTCAGTCAAGCCCACGACTTCATTAACGCATTAACGCATTAACGGGGGCGTGAATGATGTGAACGGCGTTCGTCATTGCGAGGGCTTTAGCCCGTGGCAATCTCTTCCCGAACAGTGACCGAAGAGACCAAAGGGACCAAAGGGACTACAGTGACCGCAGAGACCAAAGTGAGGTCGAGTATCAGTGTGTGCCCGCGACTTCGTTTTGGTCCCAATGGTCTTTCAGGTCCCTATGGTCCCAAAAAAATAGTGACCGCAGAGACCGCAGAGACCAAAGTGAGGTCGAGTATCAGTGTGTGCCCGCGACTTCGTTTTGGTCCCAATGGCCTTTCAGGTCCCTATGGTCCCAAAAAATAGTGACCGCAGTGACCGCAGAGACCAAAGTGAGGTCGAGTATCAGTGTGTGCCCGCGACTTCGTTTTGGTCCCAATGGTCTTTCAGGTCCCTATGGTCCCAAAAAATAGTGACACAAAGAGGCCAAAGGGACCAAAGAGAAGACGAGTATTGACAAGTCGCCATGGCACTCCGTATTGCTAATTACTCGCTACTAATTTATAATTTCTGTCATTTTGTCATACTCGTCATGGCGATTGTGTCAGTCTTGTCATGCCAGATGCTATATTTGTGACACTTTATCCATATTTCCGTGTTTGGTATGCCGTTTGCCGTCTAAGGTTTCGTCGCCCGTTATGGTAGTCGACGCTATTAATGCAAGAAATAACAATTAACAAATAAAACATTTAAGATTATGAGTAAGATTATTGGTATTGACTTGGGTACAACCAACTCGTGTGTGGCTGTAATGGAGGGTAATGAGCCCGTGGTAATCCCTAATGCTGAGGGTCATCGTACAACACCATCGGTAGTGGCATTCACCGAGGGCGGCGAGCGTAAGGTGGGTGATCCTGCTAAGCGTCAGGCTATCACCAACCCTAAGCGTACAGTGTTCTCTATCAAGCGTTTCATGGGTGAGCGCTACGACAATGTAGCTGCCGACATTGCTCGTGCTCCATATGCTATTGTTAGGGGCGACAACAATACTCCTCGTGTAGATATCGACGGCCGTCAGTACACTCCACAGGAGATCTCGGCTATCACTTTGCAGAAGATGAAGAAGACCGCTGAGGACTATCTTGGCCAGGAGGTTACCGAGGCTGTTATCACCGTACCTGCATACTTCTCTGATTCGCAGCGTCAGGCAACTAAGGAGGCTGGCGAGATTGCTGGCTTGAAGGTGCGCCGTATCATCAACGAGCCTACTGCTGCAGCTTTGGCTTACGGCTTGGATAAGAAGCAGGACGATATGAAGATTGCTGTTTACGACCTTGGTGGTGGTACATTCGATATCTCTATCCTTGAGCTCGGCGATGGCGTATTCGAGGTTAAGTCAACAAATGGTGATACTCACCTTGGTGGTGATGACTTCGACCATGTGCTTATCGACTATATGGCTGAGGCATTCAAGGCTGAGCACCACATTGACCTTCGTCAGGATCCTATGGCATTGCAGCGCTTGAAGGAGGCTGCTGAGAAGGCAAAGATTGAGCTTTCATCAGCAACAACAACTGATATTAACCTCCCATATATCATGCCTGTTAACGGCATCCCACAGCACCTTGTGATGACACTTACTCGTGCTAAGTTCGAGCAGTTGTGCGACCACCTTGTGCAGAAGACTATCGAGCCATGCCGTATCGCTTTGCGTGATGCAGGTTACACTGCAAGCCAGATTGACGAGGTTATTCTTGTTGGTGGTTCTACTCGTATCCCAGCTATCCAGAAGGTTGTTGAGGACTTCTTCGGCAAGACTCCTAACCGCTCAGTAAACCCTGATGAGGTTGTTGCTGTAGGTGCAGCTATCCAGGGCGGTGTGCTCACAGGTGAGGTTAAGGATGTCCTCCTCTTGGATGTTACTCCATTGTCACTCGGTATCGAGACTCTCGGCGGTGTATTCACAAAACTTATCGAGGCTAACACAACAATCCCTACACGCAAGAGCGAGGTGTTCTCAACAGCTGCGGACAACCAGCCATCGGTAGAGATTAATGTATGCCAGGGTGAGCGTCCTATGGCTCGCGATAACAAGTCTATCGGCCGCTTCCACCTCGATGGTATCCCAGCAGCACCTCGTGGTGTTCCACAGATTGAGGTTACTTTCGATATCGACGCTAACGGTATCCTCAATGTATCGGCTAAGGATAAGGGTACAGGCAAGGAGCAGAAGATTCGCATCGAGGCATCGAGTGGTCTTACCGACGCAGAGATTCAGCGTATGCGCGACGAGGCTAAGGCTAACGAGGAGAAGGATAAGCAGGAGAAGGAGCGCGTTGAGAAGGTTAACGCTGCCGATTCAAACATCTTCGCTACCGAGAAGCAGCTCAAGGAGTATGGCGATAAGATTCCTGCTGACAAGAAGGCAGCCATCGAGGATGCTTTGGGTAAGCTCAAGGAGGCTCACAAGAACCAGGACCTCGCTGCTATCGACTCTTCTATCGCAGCCTTGAATGCAGCATGGCAGGCAGCTTCTCAGGATATCTACGCTCAGCAGGCACAGGCGCAGGGCCAGCCTAACCCAGGTGCACAGCAGGGTGGCGAGCAGGCTTCGCAGCCAGAGGATGTAGAGTTTGAGGAGGTAAAGTAATTTAGGAGCCGTCTAACAAGGCTACTTCTAAAATCGCTAAATAATAATTGAGAGTTGCTTGGTAATATGCCGAGCAACTCTTTTTTTATGCAATACCGTCGTTGTTTCAATTTTATTGCTACCTTTGCACTATTATGCGTTACTTTATAGAGCTACAATACGATGGTGCTGCCTACTTCGGTTGGCAGCGGCAACCCGATACCCCTACCGTGCAGAGAACTATCGAGGCCAAGCTCTCTATGTTGCGTGGTACACCTACAGAGATTGTAGGTGCTGGGCGTACCGATACGGGAGTGAACGCCTCGTTCTATACGGCACATTTCGATGTCGAAGTGGCTGTTGATTGTTCGCAGCTTGCCTATAAACTAAATAAGGTATTACCCGCGGATATAGCGATCCTTAATATCTATGAGGTTGAGGCTGACAAGCACGCTCGCTTCGATGCCAAAAGTAGGGAGTACACCTACTATCTAACACCTCGTAAGTCGCCATTCAGACGCTTCTCGGCATGGCACTATACAGCCGACCTGGATGTCGAAGCTATGAATATGGCAGCATCAAAACTCCTTGAGTACGATGATTTTACATCGTTTGCCAAGCTAAACTCTAATAACAAGACGAACATCTGTCATATCACCCATGCTGAGTGGGTAGTCGAGGCTGATGGCACACTGCGTTTTACCATCCGTGCCGATAGGTTTCTGCGTAACATGGTGCGTGCCATAGTGGGCACCTTGGTCGATGTGGGCCGAGGTAGATATAGTGTCGAGGAGTTCGAGGATATCATCGTGTCGAAGGATCTATCGCGCTCGAGTGCTGGTGCTCCAGCCTGCGGCTTGTTTCTCTCAGATGTGAGGTATTAGCTTGGGGTGGAGGGTAGATAGGTTAGCGAGATTAGAGAGGAAAGACCAAGGAGGCCAAAGCGACCAAAGAGACCGAAGGGACTACAGTGACCGCAGAGACCGCAGAGACCGCAGAGACCAAAGTGAGGTCGAGTATCAGCGTATGCCCGCGACTTCGTTTTGGTCCCAATGGTCTTTCAGGTCCCTATGGTCCCCAAAAATAGAGCCGAGGAGACCGAGAGACCCAAGAAACCAAAGAGACTACAGTGACCGCAGAGACCGCAGTGACCGCAGAGACCAAAGTGAGGTCGAGTATCAGCGTATGCCCGCGACTTCGTTTTGGTCCCAATGGTCTTTCAGGTCCCTATGGTCCCCAAAAATAGAGCCTGGGAGACCGAAGAGACCAAAGGGACCAAAGAGACTACAGTGACCGCAGAGACCGCAGTGACCGTAGAGACCAAAGTGAGGTCGAGTATCAGCGTATGCCCGCGACTTCGTTTTGGTCCCAATGGTCTTTCAGGTCCCTATGGTCCCCAAAAATAGAGCCTGGGAGCCTGGGAGCCTGGGAGACCGAAGAAACCAAAGGGGCCAAAGAGAAGACGAGTGTTGACAATCCCCCATCATTGCGAGGGCCTCAGCATGTGGCAATCTCCTCGTCCGCAGCAACGGTCTGCGACAATGGTCTGCGACAATGATCTGCGTTCTCTCTTAAGTGTCGCCGAAACCATGCTTCCCACAAAGTAGATAATTCCGATTTATCTTTGAGGTACTGAAAATTTTTCGTAACTTTGCTCGGTTATGTGGTGCAGATGGATTGCCATTAGCAATATGGCTATTATCTCTGTGTTAAGACCATCTGCCCAATTTATGGTAATGATGTTATAAACTATCTTTAGATAATATGCAAGCAATAATATTGGCTGCAGGTATGGGGCGTCGACTTGGAGCACTCACAAGTGATAATACCAAGTGTATGCTCGAGATTAACGGTAAGCGCCTTATTAATAGAACGCTTGATGCTCTTGTCGACATTGGTGTCAATCGAGTTGTTCTGGTAGTCGGTTATAAGTCCGAGAATGTCAGGGCGTTGGTTGGTGAAAAGTATAATGGTGTTGACATCGTGTATGTGGAGAATAGCGTGTACGATAAGACCAATAATATCTACTCACTATTCCTTGCCAAGGAGTATCTTGTTGAGGATGACACCCTATTGTTGGAGTCTGATCTTATATACGAGGATAGCGTGCTAAGGCGCATTGTCGATGAGCCATACCCCAATCTTGCCCTTGTCGACAAGTATGAGAGCTGGATGGATGGCACGGTGGTAACTCTTGGTGATGAGCTTCGAATTAAGAATTTTATATCTAAGGATAAATTCCAATATTCCGACATTGAGAATTACTATAAGACAGTAAATATCTATAAGTTTAGTAAGGACTTCTCGCAGACTCATTATGTTCCCTTCCTCGAGGCATACTGCCATGCTCTGGGCCGCAATGAGTATTACGAGCAGGTGCTAAAGGTGATTGCTCTCTTGGATGATTCGCCACTGAGAGCCTTACCTCTCGATGGTGAGAAGTGGTACGAGATAGACGATGTTCAGGATCTGGACATAGCATCGAGCATCTTTGCTTGTAGCGACGAGGATCGCTATCGCTCCATAGCTTCGCGCTTTGGTGGCTACTGGCGCTATCCCCATATGATGGACTTCTGTTATCTTGTAAACCCCTATTTTCCACCTCAGCAGCTGGTCGATGAACTCAAGGCAAGTTTCGACACGCTACTCAGAGAGTATCCCTCGGGTATGCGTGTGAATAGTCTCTTGGCGGCCAAGTATTTTGGTGTGTCGCAGGAGCATATCGTTGTGGGCAATGGCGCTGCTGAGCTGATAAAGCTATATATGGAGAACTACGCTGGGCGTATGGGTGTTATATTCCCCACTTTCGAGGAGTATCCCAATAGGGCGGCTAAGGAGTCTATCGTGCCTCTTATGCCCAATTGCGATACGATGAAGTATAGTGCAGCAGATATCATGAGCTTCTATTCCGACAAGGATATTAGCTCGCTGCTCATCATTAACCCTGACAACCCATCGGGTAACTACATCCCCTATGGCGAGCTTCTTGACCTCATCGCTTGGACCAAGGAGCAAGGTATAAATCTCGTTGTCGATGAGTCGTTTGTCGACTTTGTGGATGTCGAGGGTGAGTTCTCGTTATTGCGTGATGATGTGCTTGCCAATAACCCCCACCTCTGCGTTGTCAAGAGCATCTCAAAGTCGTATGGTGTGCCAGGTCTACGCCTCGGTGTTTTAGCATGTGGCGATAGGAGTCTTATTGCCAATATGAAGAGGGAGGTGGCGATATGGAATATCAACTCCTTTGGTGAGTTCTATATGCAGATATACGAGAAGTATCATGGCGACTATATTAGGGCTTGTCAGCTCTTCCGTAATGAGCGTAATATCTTCTTTGGCGAGCTTCAGGAAATCTCATATCTTAGGGTTATACCTTCGCAGGCAAACTACTTCTTATGTGAGGTAGTGGGTGGTGATATGACGGCTACGCAACTTGCCGTGAAACTACTCGCCAAGTATGATATACTCATCAAGGATTGCTCGTCAAAGGCTGCCTTCCAGGGTCGCAACTTCATACGCTTGGCCGTGCGCGACCGTAGGGATAATCGTCGTCTCGTCGAGGCGTTAAAATCTTTTGAATAATGAATACGCTGTGTATATGTGGCGGTGGCTCATTGGGTCATGTTGTTGCAGGATATTTGAGTGCCACAAAGAGTGTTAAGGTCAATGTGTTAACGCGTAATCCTCAGCGTTGGGGGCGCGAACTGATTGTCGATACGCCCGATGGCAAGAGTCTTCGTGGTAAACTAAATCTTGTCACCGACGATGCGCAGCTGGCCCTTGCCGAGGCAACTATTGTCCTCCTCTGCCTGCCAGGCTATGCTATTGAGGGTGAGCTTATAAAAATACGACCATACCTAAATAGTACGACCTTTGTTGGCTCGGTATTTTCCTCTACGGGTTTCTTCTTCGAGGCTATGCGATTGCTCGATGATAGCATTCCGCTATGGGGCTTCCAGCGTGTACCCTTTATAGCTCGTACGGAGCAGTATGGCCATAGCGCTCACCTACTTGGCTATAAGAGTAGCCACAATATCGCCATTGAGCGATGTGCCGATAAGGAGAGTTTTAGGGCTCTTGTAGAGTCGTTGTTCGATGCCCCAGTGAAGCTTCTAAACAACTATTATGAGGCGAGCTTGACCAATAGCAACCCTCTGCTTCACACCTCGCGCCTATACACGATGTTTGGTGGAGAGAGTGAGGGTGTGGTATCTTCTCGCATGATTCTCTTCTATGAGGAGTGGACTACGGAGGCGGCTCAGCTTCTCATAGATATGGATGCTGAATTCTTCAAGGTATTGGAACGACTCCCTGTTAGCGAGGGTTATCTGCCTCCAATTCTGGAGTATTACGAGAGCCATGATGCCGAGTCGTTGGCTAAGAAACTATCCTCAATTCAGGGCTTCAAGGGTATCACCTCGCCCATGGTGGAGACCCCTGAGGGATGGGTTCCAGACTTTGCAAGTCGCTACTTTACTGAGGACTTCCCATACGGGTTGCACTATATATGGCAGCTTGCCCACCAGCTGAATGTCGAGACACCAGCTATTGATATGGTCTATAACTGGGGTATTAGTAAGCTTGCTCAGTAGGGGGTACATAGGTCTAAGTGTCGGTGTTTAGTCTCTAAATGCCGACATTTTTGTTTCTATATGGCAGGTGTTGTCATTGCATAATTTTGTGGGGTGTATATTAATGGGGCGAAGTGAGTAAATAATAAAAATTATTTACTACCTTTGTGCGTTATATATACAAACAAATACCGATAAGTTATGAAGTGTGCAATTATAGGTCATGGTAAGATGGGTCGCGAGATTGAGCGTATTCTTATCGAGCGTGGCCATAGCGTAGAGCTTATTATTGATGAGGCAAATGCTCATGAGCTTACCGCCGATAGGCTCGCGAATATAGATGTAGCCTTTGAGTTTACAACACCCGATACAGCATTACACAACATTCGCACCGTCCTTGAGGCTGGTGGTAGGGTGGTGTCGGGCACTACAGGCTGGCTTAGCGAGCTCCCTGCCATGCAGCGTCTTGCTGTGGAGGGTGGTGGCGCACTCTTCTACGCCTCAAACTTCTCTATAGGTGTCAACATGATGTTCCGCCTTAATAAGCGTCTTGCCGAGCTCATGAACCCACATAAGCAGTACGATGTGCGCATCGAGGAGACTCACCATATTTGGAAGAAGGATGCCCCCAGTGGTACGGCCATAACCCTTGCCGAGGGTATCATCGAGGGCGTTGAGCGCAAGAGCTCGTGGGTAAATAGCACAGCTACCGAGGACGCGGAACTTGAGATTATCTCCTATCGCGAGGGTATGACCCCAGGTATCCACACCGTGACCTACACCTCGGAGGATGACTTCATCGAGTTGAAGCACTCGATACTCAACCGCCGAACACTCGCCATGGGCGCTGTGGTTGCTGGTGAGTACCTTGCCGATAAGCGTGGTGTACACTCTATGGATGATATTTTGTAGTAATGTTTGAGAAATAAATGTTGATTATATGAATAAGCTAACGGAGTTTTTTGCCAAGTGTAAGTACTACCTTACCCACCCATGGCTATTATGTGTGTTGATGTCGTTGTCGGTGGCGCTATTCGCCATATGGTATGGCGCGTGGTGGTCGATGTTCATCACCCTGCCACTAATCTACGACTACTACATCTCGCGTAAGATTCGTACCTATCACCGTCAGCTCCTTGAGCGTTTTAAGTTGTATCGCTTAGCGTGGGCCATCTTGTGTGCTGCTATCTTCGCCGCAGTGGTTGGCGCTTTGGTGCACATGATTCTCTTCCGCTGGGAGAGCTCGTCACTCTTCTTGGCTATTGTCATCTACTTGGCTCTTGGTGCCTATGCCTTTATAAACGAGATAAGGGCGCAGTCTAAGATATATAAGTGGATGTATAGCTGGGTGCACGCTATACTCTTTGCAACAATTGTAGCAACACTCATACAGACATACTGGTTCCAGATGTTCGTCATCCCTACAGGCTCTATGGAGGGTACACTCTTGCAGGGTGACTATATTCTTGTGGATAAGGTAACATATGGCCCTCGTGTGCCTATGACACCATTGTCGTTCCCATTTGTGCATAACACCATGCCTATGAACGATACTAAGGCGTCGTTCAGCACATCATGGGAGCGTTCATACCGCCGCTTGGCTGGTACTGGTCAAATTGAGCGTGGCGATGTTGTTGTCTTCAACTTCCCTGAGGGTGATACTGTGGTTTTGGAGAGCCCAGCAGAGAGCTACTACCAGTTATTGCGCGACCCACGCTCGGATTTGGGCGCAACACCTGCTGAGCGTCGCAAGATACTCAACGAGTATTTCACCATCGCCGTGCGCCCCGTAGATAAGAAGGAGAACTACATCAAGCGTTGCGTAGGCTTGCCTGACGACTATCTCGAGGTGCGTGATGGTATCGTCTATACCAACGATGAGGTGGAGTGCGATGTTCCTAATAAGCAGTATTACTACGATATAGTGAATGTATCGAGCGGTAAGATCAGCGTGGATAATCTTCTTGCTGATAATGAACTTGGCAAGTATGCCGACACCACGAAGTATCGCCTGGTGAAGACTGGCTCTATGGAGAATCGTGATATGGGTGGCGCTCTTATTCCCCACATCATCGATGGTGAGAGTGAGAGGAGTTTTGCTAAGTGGTCGTTGGATAACTTTGGTCCAGTGTGGATACCTGCCGCAGGCAAGAGCATAGAGCTCACACCAGAGAATATGGCGCTCTATGGTCGTTGCATCGCCGTATATGAGCACCGCGCAGTTAGCCAGCAGGTCAATGATGATGGCTCTATTGTCTACAGCATTGATGGCAAGGAGGCTACACACTATACCTTCCTTATGGACTACTACTTCATGATGGGTGATAATCGCCACCAGTCGCTCGACTCGCGTTTCTGGGGCTTTGTGCCCGAGGACCACATCGTGGGTAAGGCCAAGTATATTTGGTTCTCGCGTGATCCTATGACGGGTGACATACGCTGGGATAGAATATTCACCACTATCGAGTAGTTGGGGCTATGGCATCGGATAGTTATAAGACCATAGCGCGTGCCCAGGAGACCACCTACCGCCAGCTTAGTAGCAAGTTCCTGGTCTATGCCTACCCCGTGGAGACAGAGGCTCAGATTAAGGAGCATCTTGATGCCTTGCGCAAGCGATGGTTCGATGCTACGCACCACTGCTATGCTTGGCGTTTGGGCCCTCATGGCGAGCAGTTTCGTGCCAACGACGATGGAGAGCCCTCATCTACGGCAGGCAAGCCCATCCTTGGACAGCTACTATCGCAGGAGGTAACAAACTGCTTGGTGGTTGTTGTGCGTTACTTTGGTGGTACTAAGCTCGGTGTTCCAGGGCTTATTGCGGCATATAAGGAGTCTACGGCACAGGTGTTGGCCGAGTGTGAGATTGTGGAGCGTACGGTGGATACCACCGTCACGGTGTCGTTCTCGTATATCGCCATGAACGATGTTATGCGTATTGTCAAGGATATGCAGCCCCGCATTGTTGAGCAGGTATTCGACAACCTATGCACCATGACTCTATCTATTCGTGAGTCGGAGTCGGAGCAACTTATCAACCGTCTCGAGAAGGTTGAGGGTGCTACGGTAGAGCCACTAAGCTAAAGAGTAAAGCGATGGATAGCAAGATTACCATAAAGGGTGCGAGGGTGCACAACCTAAAAAATATAGATGTCGAGATACCGCATAACAATCTTGTGGTTGTTACGGGCCTGTCTGGCTCGGGTAAGTCGACATTGGCCTTCGATACAATATTTGCCGAGGGTCAGCGCCGCTATGTCGAGAGTCTCTCGGCCTATGCTCGTCAGTTCTTGGGGCGTATTGAGAAGCCCGATGTCGACCTTATCGAGGGTATAGCTCCAGCCATAGCCATCGAGCAGAAGGTCATATCGCGTAATCCACGCTCTACAGTGGGCACAACAACCGAGATATACGACTATCTAAAACTTCTCTTTTCGCGCATAGGTCGCATCTACTCGCCTACGACGGGTCGTGAGGTGAGGTGTTACGAGGTGGATGATGTGGTCGATAGAATTGTATCGTTGGAGGATGGCGAGCGTGTGGTCATAGCATCCCCTCTTATCCTCAAACACTCCGAGGGTATTGTCGAGCGCATGCTCACACTCATGGAGGATGGTGTCAATAGGGTGCGCTATAGGGGCGAGATAATGCTCGTTGAGGAGTTCATGCCTCAGGTGAGCGATGAGATGCCTTTGGATGAGGTCATGGTCATCGTTGACCGTGTTGTAAAGCGCACGGAGCAGGATGTGGTCTCGCGCATCACCGACTCGGTAGCACGAGCCATGGGCTACGGAAATGGTACTATGTACCTAATCATTGCCGATAGTGTGGAGAGCTACTCTCAGCATCTTGAGGATGGTGGCATCACCTTTGAGCGACCCACCGAACACCTTTTCTCGTTCAACAACCCTATTGGTGCATGCCCCACATGTGAGGGCTACGGCAAGGTAACGGGTATCGACGAGGATTTGGTCATTCCTGATAAATCGAAGAGCATATACGATGGTGCTGTGGCATGCTGGAATGGTGCCACCATGGGGTTATGGAAGCAGGAACTTGTGAACAATGCCTCGCTCTTTGGCTTCCCAATACACACCCCATATCATGCTCTTACGGATGCCCAGCGTGAGCTCCTGTGGCGAGGTAATGAGTATTTCCATGGCCTTGATGAGTTCTTCAGATATGTGGACACCCAGCGCCATAAGGTGCAGTATAGGGTGCTTAAGTCACGATATATGGGCAAGACCCTCTGCCCCACATGCCATGGCACACGCCTGCGTGCTGAGGCCTTGTGCATCAAGGTTGGAGGACGCAATATCGCCGAGCTTGTGGAGATGACAATATCGGAGTTGACACACTTCTTTGACAATCTTCAGCTCGACGAGCATGATAGCACAAGTGCTGAGCGTGTGCTCATAGAGATACGCAACCGCCTCGGCTACTTAATGGATGTAGGGTTGCACTACCTTACGCTAAATCGTCTATCCTCGACATTGTCGGGTGGCGAGTCGCAGCGCATAAACCTATCTACATCATTGGGTAGCAACCTTGTGGGCTCGATGTATATCCTTGACGAGCCGAGCATAGGTCTCCACCCACGCGATACTAACCGCCTTATCGGCGTACTTAAGCAGTTGCGTGACCTCGATAATACGGTCATAGTTGTTGAGCATGAGGAGGAGATTATGCGTGCTGCCGACTGGATAGTGGATATGGGCCCTGAGGCAGGTGTTGTAGGTGGCGAGGTGGTATATAATGGCCCTGCCTCACAGATAGAGGAGGCTACCAACTCGCTTACGGCCGACTATCTTACGGGTCGCAAGGCTATATCTACGCCTGAGCGTCGTCGTGCAGGTGCAGGCGTTGTGAGGTTGCGTGGCGTGCGTCACCATAATCTCAAAAATATAGATGTTGAGATACCTCTTGGAGTCTTCACATGTATCACCGGAGTGTCGGGCTCAGGTAAGTCGTCGTTGGCCGACGAGGTGCTCTATCCAGCCCTCAAGCGCCGTCTGCAGGAGACCACACTCACCCCTGGTGACCACGATGGTATAGATGTAGATAGCCGTCAGTTACAGGGTGTGGAGATGGTGTCGCAAGCACCCATCGGTAAGTCTACGCGCTCAAACCCCGTAACATATATCAAGGCCTACGATGAGATACGCAAGCTCTTTGCTGACCAGCCATACGCCAAGCATACAGGTATTCAGGCTACGGCATTCTCCTTCAATATGCCTGGCGGAAGGTGCGAGGAGTGCGAGGGTGAGGGTGTCATCAAGGTGAGCATGCAGTTTATGGCCGATGTGGAGCTTCAGTGCGAGGCGTGCGGTGGTAAACGCTTTAAGCCCGAGATTCTGGAGGTTAAGTATCGTGGTAAGTCGATATACGACATCTTGGAGATGTCGGTGAGCGAGGCTGTGGCCTTCTTTAGCGAGGATAAGGATAATGCCACATGTCGCCGTATAGTCGAGCGTATACGCGCCTTGGAGCAGGTGGGCTTGGGATATGTGAAGCTCGGACAGTCGTCGTCAACACTCTCGGGTGGTGAGTCACAGCGCGTGAAGCTCGCCTCGTTCCTTATGAAGGAGCGCAGCCAAGATAAACTGATGTTCATCTTCGATGAGCCCACTACGGGCCTTCACTTCCACGATATAGGTCGCCTATTGCAGACCTTCGATGCCCTGATATCGCGAGGCCATAGCATCGTCGTTGTGGAGCATAACATGGAGGTCATCAAGTGTGCCGATTGGGTTATAGACCTTGGCCCCGATGCTGGTAGCGATGGCGGTAGGGTTGTTGTGGCTGGTACTCCCGAACAGGTGGCCATGTGTAAGGAGAGCTACACAGGACAATATTTGAAACTGAAGTAATGAAAGAGTTTGAGACATATACACTCCCCAATGGCATAAGGGGCATACACCGTCAGGTGCGTAGTGGCGTTACCCACTGCGCTCTTGTTGTCAACGCTGGTAGCCGCGATGAGCTTAAGGGGGAGTATGGCATTGCTCACCTTACGGAGCATGCTCTATTCAAGGGTACCAAGCGCCGTAAGGCATATCAGGTGAACTGCCGCCTTGAGAACCTTGGTGGCGAGCTTAATGCCTATACCACTAAGGAGGATACCACGCTACACGCTACAGTCCTGCGCCACGACTTCAGTCGCGCCGTTGAGCTTATCTCGGATGTCATCTTCAACTCCACATTTCCTGAGCATGAGTTGCGCAAGGAGCGTGAGGTGATTGCCGACGAGATAAACTCATATAAGGACTCGCCTTCGGAGCGTATATACGACGACTTCGAGGACCTCATGTTTCGTGGCTCGGAGCTGGGACACAATATCCTTGGTACTAAAGCCTCTATCGCTCGCCTCTCTACGGCAGAACTACGAGGCTTCGTAGATAGAACATATACCACCGATCAGATGGTATTCTCCTCTATTGGTAACTTCTCGGTAGCTACAGCTCGCAGTGTTGCGGAGCGTTACCTCGGCGCACATACGCCAACATCGCGTGGCTATAGCCGTGAGGTAGTTACCCCCTATGAGCCCTTCGATGTGCAGAAGTCGAGACATACCCACCAGGCTCATGGTATCATAGGCAGCCGTGGTTACGGCATCACCGATGATAGACGCCTACCCTTGGCATTGGCTGTAAATATCCTTGGTGGACCCTCGGCAAACTCGTTGCTCAACCTACAACTACGAGAGCGCCATGGTCTGTCGTATAATGTTGAGGCTACATATACTCCATACTCCGATACGGGTATCGTGGGCATATACTTCTCGTCGGACCACGATAATGCCGACCAGTGTGTAGAGCTTATCGAGGCGGAGGTTGCGCGCCTTATGCGCGAGGATATAACACCTCGCCGTCTAGCTATTGCAAAGCGTCAATTTGTGGCACAGATGGCAATATCTATGGAGTCGAATGAGGGCTATATGCTCGGTGCTGGCAAGAGTTTCTTGCTCTATAAGGATATCGATACTCTTGAGGAGGCCTATAAAAAGGTGATGTCAATCTCGGCTACGGCCATACGCGATGTTGCCAACGACTGCTTCGCCTCCCTCTCGAAGTTGCTGTATAGGTGATGAACCCGAAAATTAATGTATAACTATGGATAACTTAGAACAGTACATTCTTGATAATACCAAGCCCGAGGAGGCGTTGATGCACCGTCTGGAGCGTGAAACATATCTGCGTGTCATCAATCCACGAATGATTTCGGGACACCTTCAAGGTAAACTCCTCGAGATGCTCGTGCGCATGATGCGTCCACAGCGTGTTCTTGAGATTGGTACATTCACCGGCTACTCGGCACTTAGCATTGCCCGTGGCCTTGACGAAGGGGCATACCTCGATACCATAGAGGTGGATGATGAGCTTGAGGATATTGCCTCAAAATTCTTCTCGGAGTCTACCTACGGCGAGCGCATACGCCAGCACATAGGCTCGGCATTGGATGTTGTGCCACGCCTGGGTGAGTGCTACGACATGGTATTCATGGATGGTGACAAGCGCGAGTACCCTGACTACTACCGTATGCTTATGGATGGTGGATATGTAAAGAGTGGCTCGTTCATCCTTGCTGACAACATACTATGGTATGGCAAGGTGGCGCAGCCCATAGCCCACAACGACAAGCACACCGAAGCAATTGTGGAGTTCAACCGCATGGTCAAGGAGGATGATAGGGTAGATAATGTAATTATCCCCATTCGCGATGGTATCAACCTTATTCGCGTAAAGTAGCCACTACTACCCATATATATAATAAGAGCGTACCATTTTGAAGTGACCCCAAAAGTTTAGACAAAAAAAACTTTTGGGGTTTCTTTATGCGTAAAAAACACGATTATGGAGCATTGCTCAAGTATATGAGGATGCTCGAAGAAGGTTATTCGATTGACCTCATTCACAAAAAGTTTGGT
>JAZLBJ010000031.1:0-63171 GCA_045613645.1 Alistipes sp.
AAGTGCAAGATCTTGAAGCACCTCAAGGACGACAAGGTCCTCGTGTTCAAGAAGAAGCGTAGAACAGGTTATCAGAAGTGTAACGGTCACCGTCAGTATCTGACACAGGTTCTCGTTGAGGAGATTAATTGTTAAACCCTAAAACGAAGTAGAAAATGGCACACAAAAAAGGTGTAGGTAGTTCTAAGAACGGCCGTGAGTCAGAGAGCAAGCGACTCGGTGTAAAGCTTTTCGGTGGTCAGTTCGCTAAGGCGGGTAACATTATCGTTCGTCAGCGCGGTACAGTACACAACCCAGGTGAGAACGTGGGTATGGGTAAGGACCACACACTTTTTGCATTGGTTGACGGTACTGTTGGCTTCTGCAAGAAGGCATCTGGTAAGTCTTACGTGAGCGTTACTCCTATTGCTGAGTAACCTTGTTAAGCACAAAAGAGAAAGAGAGAGCTTCGGCTCTCTTTTTTTTATTTTGTGCGATAGGGGAGCATCTACGGCGTTGAGCTTACACGCTAATTCCTCACATACGCCAAGTATGCTCCGGATTGGCGTGCTGCGACTCACCACCATATCTGCAACCCCTCTCGCTCAAAATGGTTGTTCTCACAGCAATAGGAGTAACCTCCTTATATCTACAATCCCCCTAAATCCCCCTTTGATAAGGGGGACTACGGTCAGTTGAATATTTAGTAGTTTATTTCGCTGAGTAACCTTGTTAAGCACAAAGAGAAAGAGAGAGCTTCGGCTCTCTTTTTTTTATTTTGAGCGATAGGGGCGCATCTGCGGCGTGTTGCGGCTCACCTCCCAGTCATTGCGAGGGCTTTAGCCAGTGGCAATCTCTATTGTTTTCAGTATCTTCCTCCACTACAAATCCACCCATCCGAATAATTGCGGGTATTATTTTTAATACCCGCACCTTTCGGAGTGCTCTCCGCCATATAGGTGTGAGATTCCCACGCTCATTACATTCGCTTGGAATGACGATTCAGTGTGCGTCATTGCGAGGGCTTTAGCCCGTGGCAATCTCATAGTTGAAGAGGCCATTATTAGTGTCAATTTATGGCTCTTTTCACAGCAATTATTTGTTCATTCTTTTCTCTAATAGGATGGGAAAGTCCCTATATCTCATGCTCACTTCGCCCTCATCCTTGCTCTTTCATCTTGGCGCTTATTTTTCGAAAATTCGGAAAGACAATCGGAAAACTTGCTCTTGACAGCGATACCCCCAATCACTATCTTTGCAGTGAACTAAAACTCCTAATACTATGAAGATAGAGAATCCCCATGTAACGCTTGCCGACGATGCACGCGCAGGCGTTGAAGAGCAAGTACGAAGTGGCTTCCTCGATTGGCTACACCAG
This sequence comes from Alistipes sp., assembly GCA_045613645.1. Lineage (GTDB taxonomy): Bacteria > Bacteroidota > Bacteroidia > Bacteroidales > Rikenellaceae > Alistipes. The sequence continues at coordinate 1,358 of JAZLBJ010000031.1, forward strand.
TGTTCTGTGACGGGCGACGATGGCGAGCTATACTCGATAGGCGGCGCGATACTCTCGATGCACCTCGAGCAGATGGATGTCGTAAACATAAACATCGCCAAGGGTAAGGGCTACGCCAAGCAGCTACCCTGCTCAATCTACAAGGTTGGCAAGTTTCCGGGCATGCTTCACCAACGCATGTACCGTCACCCTGCAGGGACACTACAAATAGAGCATCGCGAGCACAGCGTGTTAGTGACGTGCGGTCCCGAGTATCAGGTAGAGTGCTTCGATGACAATGCATGGCATCTTATGCTCGACACGCAGGATGGCGTATACAAGGCAGATATCTGGCACAAACCCCACCACGCACCACTATGGTATGGACGCGAGGAGCCATCTCTACTCACACAGCACAGCATAACATACGGCTACAACTGGGCAGGCGATGTCGAGGGCGAGATTACGGTAAATGGCAAGGTCATAAAGGTCAAGGGCTTAGGCATCCGTGAGCGCTATGTCGCGGTAGACTCTTGTGCTGCCGAGATCGGTGGCTGGGAAGATTGGGGATGGGTATCGTTCAACGAGATACACTCATCGATGTACGACATGCGTCTGGGCATGAAGGACTTCGCAATGTACGACCTCGAGACCAAGAGATACTACCCCGAGGGTAAGATGACCATAAACCACGAAGACTGGGTATTCTTCCGCGAGCTCGATGGCTTCATACCTATGACCTACAAGATTAAAATCGAGGTTGAGGATGGCGTCTATGAGGTTGAGGCTCACACATGTAACGCCACGACATGGGGTGCTACGCACAAGGTACCCGATAACCCTGTGGCGACACTCACCTACGACAAGGTGGAGGGCACATTCACCCACAACGATGGCACGGTGCGCACGCTGACAGGTGGTCGCGGCACGATGTCCATTCGTCAGTGGCACGCCTACCCCAACATGTTGCCTCGCGAGCTATACTTCGACGACGAGCAGGAGGTGGAGTGCGAAAATAAGTTTAGCACATTGTAGGAGATAACAATACAAATTATCAGTTGAGAGATTTCGTGGTCTTTATGGCTGCGAAATCTCTCTTATTGTCTCTTTTTTTCGCCTATTGTTTCCCACTTCACGAAATTTTACATACCTTTGCATGATTGTACGCGCATGCGATACATATGTTTAAAAGGCAAACAGAAGATTTGATTATAATAAGCTATTAACTATCTGACTATGTTTAACGAATTGGTATCTTTGGAAACATATAACCTCTTCCTCGCCATTATGGCTGGTGTGGCAGTAATCGTATTTATCGCCCTCTACTTCGTGGAGGCTGGATATGGTTACCTCTTTAACCCTAAGTTCGGTTTCCCTGTGCCCAATAAGATTGCATGGGTACTCATGGAGTGTCCTGTATTCTTTGCCATGGCGTGGTTGTGGTGGATGTCGCCTGTGAAGTATGAGGCTGCACCATTGATGCTATTCATAATATTCCAGACCCACTACTTTCAGCGTTCATTCATCTTCCCAATGTTGATACGCGGCAAGTCGAAGATGCCTGTTGGAATCATGCTTATGGGTATGGTATTCAATACATTGAATGCTGTGATGCAGGGTGGTTGGATATTCTATTATGGCGACTACACCGACTGGATGTCTAAGCCATATATCTACATTGGTACGGCCATCTTCCTCTTTGGCTTTATCACCAATCTGCACTCTGACTATGTTATTCGCAACTTGCGTAAGCCTGGTGACACCAAGCACTATATCCCCAAGGGTGGTATGTTCAAGTATGTGTCGTCGGCAAACTACTTTGGCGAGTTCATGGAGTGGGTGGGCTTCGCTGTGGCCTCATGGTCATGGGCGGGTGCTGTCTTTGCACTATGGACATTTGCCAACCTCGGCCCTCGCTCCGCATCGCTCTACAAGCGCTACGAGCGTGAGTTTGGTGAGGAGTTCACTCAGTTGAAGCGCAAGCGCATCATACCATTTATCTACTAATCATCAGAAAGTTATAAACTTAATATATCATGGAAAACAAAAAGAGACTGGAGGAATCTAAGCTTTTCACACCCTACAAGTTAGGTAGTGTGACATTGCGCAACCGAGTTATTCGCTCGGCTGCCTTCGAGTCTATGGGTAAGGACTTCGGCCCAACACAACAGCTCAAGGACTATCATGTTAGTGTTGCCAAGGGTGGTGTAGGTATGACTACCGTGGCATACGCCTCAATAAATCGCAGCGGTATATCGTTCAACAAGCAGCTATGGCTTCGCGACGAGATTGTACCCGCCTTGCGTGACCTAACAGACGCTGTGCACAACGAGGGTGCAGCCGTTGGTATTCAGCTTGGACACTGCGGTAATATGACACACTGGTCGACAGCGGGTAGCTTCCCTGTGTCGGCATCAAATGGATTCAACCTATACTCGCCAACCTTCCACCGTCGCATGAAGCAGAGCGAGATAACACAGTTTGCTAAGGACTTCGGCACAGCGGTGGAGACTGCCTACAATGCAGGCTTCGACTCTGTGGAGATTCACGCTGGTCACGGTTATCTTATCTCGCAGTTCCTCTCGCCATACACCAACAAGCGTCGCGATGAGTTTGGTGGCTCGTTGCAGAACCGCATGCGCTTCATGAACATGGTCCTGGAGGAGACAATGGAGGCAGCACGCAAGCGTGGCATGGGTGTCTTGGTTAAGCACAACATGGAGGATGGCTTCAAGAGCGGTATTCAGGTGCCCGAGTCTATAGAGATTGCCAAGCAGATAGAGAGTTTCGGTGTGGATGGCATTGTGCTATCGTCGGGCTTTGTCTCTAAGGCTCCTATGGCTGTTATGCGTGGTCGTATCCCAACAAAGACCATGGGTTACTATATGGGTTGGAACGAGTGGTTGCAGAAGATTGTGGTATCGCTCTTCGGTCAGTGGCTTATCAAGCAGTACGACTTCGAGGAGTGCTACTTCTTGGAGAATGCCAAGAAGTTCCGCGCTGCGTTGAAGGGCCCACTCGTATATGTGGGTGGCTTGGTATCGCGAGAGGGTATTGAGAAGGTGTTGGATGAGGGATTCGAGCTTGTGCAGATGGCGCGTGCTTTGGTCAACGACCCAGCCTTTGTCAATAAACTTAAGGCAGGCGATATGGCTACACGCAGCGGTTGCGACCACCGCGACTACTGCATGGCGCGTATGTACTCGGTAGATATGCAGTGCTGTCACAACTGCAAGGAGCATATACCTGAGCGTTTGTGGAAGGAGATTAACTCTATAAAGTAGTAGGGCGATGTGTTTTAGCAAACGAAAGAGAGGCGAGGTGGCTCGTGGCTCGGCGTGGGCGCTTGTCACAGGCTCAACTCTTGGTATTGGTAGACAGTATGCCGAGCAGTTGGCCGAGCTAGGATACAACCTCCTTATGGTAGATGTACTTCCTGCAGTGGAGACTGAGGCTAAGATAATCGCTGATGCTCATAAGGTTAAGTGTGTTGCCAAGGTAATGGATCTCGCTACCCAGGATGCTGCACGCACGCTCCATAGTTGGACTGTTGAGCAGGGCTATGTGTTCGATGTTGTCATCAACAATGCAGGTATGTTCTCCTTCTGCGATATATTGAAGACCCCAGTAGAGCGCTTGGAGCGTCTTATTCTTCTTCACGACCTTACGCTCACAACCATGTGTCGTCTCTATGGCGAGGATATGGTGCGTCGTGGTAAGGGCCGTATCTTGAATATGTCGAGCTACTCTATATGGATGCCTTTCCCAGGTCTTGCGGCCTATAGTGCAAGTAAGGCTTATGTAAAGAGCTTCACGCACGCCTTTGCCAAGGAGTTACGCAAGACGGGTGTTACCGTTACGGCTATATGTCCTGCGGGTATCGCTACAGACCTCTACGGTCTATCTAAGGACTTGCAGAAGTTCGGTGTTAAGTGGGGCGTTCTCATGACGCCAAAGAGCTGTGCTCGTCGTGGCTTGAAGGCTATGTTCAAGGGACGCAAGGTTGTGGTGCCCGACTGGTGGTTTAGATTGCTTATTCCATTCTGTAAGTATCTGCCAGGCTTCATCATGCGTCCACTACGCAACTTTACTATGAAGTGGCAAAAATAGTATAGAAACTATATCTTAGAGTATGAACCATAGAGAGGTTATTCCAGCCCCAAAGGGTCAGAAGGGTGCTGTCGAAACCGTTGATAAGAGGGTGCGTAAGCGCCCCCTTTGGCGTAAAATATTGTGCATATTATCGGTCTTGCTGCTTGTTGCTATTACGGTGGCTATCATATGGTTAGGTCCACTTGTCGAGTGGTATGTCGAAGATAACCACAACGATATTGTTGGCCGACGCATAGAGATGGATGACCTTGGTCTAAAGATATTTACAGGCGGTGTGACTGCCGACAATGTGGTCCTCTACGAGGCAGATGGCACAACGCCCTTTGCTCGTATCGACCGTATTGATGCCGATGTGGAGATGACCGATATTTTTGGAGGTTGCATCTACCTCTCGCATGTTCACCTTACACGCCCATACCTCAATGTTGAGCAGGATGGTGAGATATTCAATTTCAATGACTTGGTTGAGTTCATTGTTGTGAATTATGTCGCGTCCAATCCGGAGGAGGACGAGGAGGATGATGACCCTTGGGAGATTGTAATCAAGGATGTCACCATTGAGGATGGCCACATTGAGTATCTCGACCAGCAGCTCGATAAGCGTTGGAGTGTTACGGCCATGGATATGCATACCGACGAGTTCAAGATGGGCGATGCTCTATCATATGTTAATGCCTCGCTTAATGTCAACGAGAGGGCAGCGTTAGAGGGTGTTATTGCGCTTAACTACGATAGTCTCGACTTCGATTTTGAGGGCTCAATCAAGGAGTTTGACATAAGCGAAACATATCCATATGTTGCTCCATATCTCAATGTTAATAGCATTGGCGGTATTGTTGCTACTACGGCTCACCTCAAGGGTAATCTCAATGATGTCATGGCCATGGATATTGATGGTAGTATCCATGTAGATGAACTATCGGTGGTTGATGCTGATGGATATAACCTCTTTAGCAGCACTACTTTAGGAGGTGAGATAGATCAGATAAATGTAGCTCAGGAGAAGTTCTTGTTCAACACTCTTTATGCTACGGGTTACGCTTCGCGCTTTGCTGTGGATAGCGATGGACATACCAACTTCGATAACCTTCTTGCCGATGATATGCAGATTAGTGTCGAGACCCCAGAGGAGGCCCTCGATGATGATAGCTACGATGTATATGAGGAGGTTGTGATAACAAATGCCGAGGGTGAGACTATAAGCTCTATGGAGTTGCGTATCGGCACACTAACGCTTGAGGGTGGTAGCTTCGACTACTACGATGGTGCTATGGACCAGCGCTGGAGTCTTGCGGCGATAGATGTTGATGCCAATGACTTTAGCATGGATGATCAGTTTACATATTTCGATACCTCGTTGCAGATTAACGATGGTGCCACATTGGAGGGTGTCTTGGCTGTCAACTGCGAGAGCTTGGACTTCGATTTCCAGGGTACAATCAAGGGCTTCGACATCAGTGATACTTACAATTACTGGACTCCCTACCTCAATGTAGAGAGCGTTGATGGTGTAGCTGAGGTTACAGCGCATATCACTGGAAATGTGGATAATATCATGGCTATGAATATCGGTGGTAGCTTCCTTATGGATAACCTCTCGATTAAGGGCCCTGATGGTGGTAATGTGTTGAGTAGTACATCTTTTGGCGGTGATATAGAGCAGATAAATATTGATAGCTCGAAGTTTGTCTTTAGCACGCTTCATGCCAAGGGTTACTCTTCGCAGTTTATCCTTGCAAGCGATGGCTCGACCAACTTCGATAACCTACTACCCGAGGATACTCAGTTTAGTGTGGAGACCACCTCTGAGAGCCTTGGTAACGACATCTACGATATTCGTGAAGAGGTGCGAATCACCAATGCCGATAACGAGTTGCTTGGTGTTATGGATGTGCGTATAGGTAAGCTAACTCTTGAGGATGGTAATATCTATTATGCTGATAATACACTACATAAGAAGTTCGCCTACGATATTAGCAATATCAATGTGTCGGGTAAGGAGCTCAATCTGGAGGGTTATAACGACATTAGCATTCGAGCTATGCTGCCCAAGCAGGGTAATGTGATTATTCGCTGGGAGGGTGCTCTCAATGACTTCTATAACCAGAGTATAATGGCTACGCTCACCAATGTTGATATCAAGTCCTTGGAGCCATATGTCGAGAACTATACGGCATTCCCTATCGAGTCGGGTAACATGACATTTAGGAGTATGAATGTTATCACCAATGGTGAACTTAATGGCGTAAATCAGCTTGGTACATATAACTTTAAGCTGGGTAATAAGGATAAGAGCATGGATGTAGATTTCAATCTCCCACTTAAGATGGGTGTCTATGTCCTTACGGATAAGGATGGTCATATTGACCTTGAGCTCCCAGTAACAGGTAATGTTGAGTCTCCCGAATTTTCGTATCGCAAGACTATTTTAAAGGTTATTGGTAACTTGTTACTCAAGATTGTGGCATCGCCATTCGACTGGATGAGTGGCGATAAGCAGGAGGCATTCCGTAATATAAACTTCGACCCACTCGACCCAACACTCACAGCAGAGCACTATGCTCGTATTGATAAGATGGCCGAGACGCTCAAGGGTGATGAGGAGCTCAGCGTATGCCTCAAGCAGAGTCTCAACTACCATAAGGCTGAGCAGGAGGTAGCAAATCTTAACCTTAAGATGGCCTACTATAACTCTAAGCAGACCGAGGAGGGCAAGCGTCTCGATATGCTTGATTTCGCGCAGATTAACAACATGACTCTTGCGGATCACGATGTGCATGCCTTTGCCGACTCGATGCTTGTGGCGCGCGGTATAGACCCTGCGTATATGAGCATGGCTGCCAAGGCTCGCACCCTTTATGGTGAGTATGCCGCACGACAGCTCACATCTATTGCTCAGCGTCGTAGTCGCATTGTAACCGACTATATCAAGTTCCAGCATCCAGACCTTCGTGAGGGGGCTATAACCGTTAAGGAGGTGACTGTGGAGGATATTGTGGGTGGCAACTCGCGGAAGTCTCGCTTTGTAGTGACATTGATTATTGATGGTGAGGAGATGGAGATGAATAGCACCGAGGATGGTGAGGAAGCATCGAACGAGGAGGCTCCTCAGGAGGCAATTGTGGAGGAAGAGAATAATAATTTAGCCAATGATGCGTTAGAAGAAAACAACGAGTAATTGACATTGAAATAAATTTAGGTTTAATTTAATAACACAATGATGAAAAAGATTTTTTATGTTTTGGCTGTAGCTGCAACTACCGTGGCTGTAGCTTGTGGCGGTTCTCAGAAGGCTGAGAATAACGAGAATGTTGTAACCGAGGAGGGTGTAGGTATTGTGCTCCCTACCGAGATTACAGAGGAGATTGCTGCTGTTGAGGCGTTGGCTGCTAATCATAGCGCAGAGGAGTTGAAGGCTATGGCTAACCTCCGCTCATATGTGCTTGGTGCTAACATGGGTCTTGCACTTAACTTCCAGTTTGGCGACTTGAATCTCGATGTTGATACTCTTAAGAACACTATCGTTGACTTCTACCTCAATGGCGATGTTGAGGATACAAAGTTCTTGGAGGATTGTGGTAGATTCCAGGGCTTCATATATATGCACTTTATGCCATATATGCAGGCTAAGCAGAACCGTCAGATTATGGAGGATGCTGGTGTTACAGAGGGTCTTCCTGAGCTTCCTGCCTTGTTCAACGATGAGTTTACAGTAGAGTTTATCACAAACACCTTGGGCTCACAGATGGGTGCATCGCTTATCGATGTTGATGGCATCAACATGGGCTGGTTCTTCAAGGGCTTTAACGATGGTGTTGCAGTAGAGAACGAGGAGGATATCGAGAACACTTTGTTGGTAACTCTCGACGAGATGCAGACCGAGTTGATGGGTGTTCAGCGTGAGATGATTGAGAAGGCTGAGTTGAAGGCTGAGCAGAAGCGCACTGAGGCTAAGGAGCGCTCTGCTGCTTGGTTGGCTGAGGTAGAGAAGGAGGAGGGCGTTCAGAAGACTGAGTCTGGCTTGCTCTATCGCGTTGAGCGCAAGGGTAATGGCGAGTTCCCAACAGCTGATACCGACCGTGTTACTGTACACTACGAGGGTACATTGTCTAATGGTGAGGTCTTCGACTCAAGTTACGAGCGTGGCGAGACTATCACCTTTGGTCTTAACCAGGTAATCAAGGGTTGGACAGAGGGTCTTAAGCTAATCGACAAGGGTGGTGAGATTACCCTCTGGATCCCATCTAACTTGGCTTACGGTGAGTACGGTGCTGGTGGTAGCATTGGTCCTAACGAGGCTCTTAAGTTTAAGGTTGAGCTCTTTGGTATCAACGAGTAATGCCTTATTAACATAGATGAGTGATGTCCGATATAGCTTATCGGACATCCTTTTTTTGTGTGTAGGTGTGACTCTATTTTACACAGAACATTATTAAAAAATAAGAGCTGTCACTTGACAGCTCTTAACTATTGATATAGGATGCTTAGTACATCGTTACTTTGCAGACTTGTTTCTGTCGATAAGCTCCGTAAGTGAACCGAGTGCACCTACAAGGTTGCTTGCCTCGAATGGTAGGAATACCGTCTTAGCCTGATTACCTGAGCCTATCTCCTTAAGGGTCTCAACATACTTAGTCATAAGCATATATGTCGCAGGGTCGGTCTTAGACTTGGCTATAGCCTCGCTCACGCGTGTGATAGCCTCGGCCTCGGCTGCTGCCTGCAAAATCTTTGCGTCAGCCTCGCCCTGAGCCTTGAGAATCTGTGTCTGCTTCTCGGCCTCTGCCTGGTTAATCTGCGATGCCTTCTCACCCTCTGACTTGAGAATCATTGCCTCCTTCTGACCCTCTGCCTCAAGTACCTTAGCGCGACGCTCACGCTCGGCCTGCATCTGAAGCTCCATGGTGCGGCGTACAGAGTCTGGAGGTGTGATATCCTGCAACTCGACGCGGTTAACTTTAACGCCCCACTTGTTGGTAGCCTCGTCGAGAACTACGCGCAACTTAGAGTTGATGGTGTCACGAGAGGTAAGAGTCTCGTCGAGTTCCAACTCACCGATGACATTACGCAGCGTTGTCTGCGTGAGCTTCTCGATAGCGTTAGGAAGGTTGTCAATCTCATATACTGACTTAATTGGGTCAACAATCTGAAAGTAGAGTAGTGCGTTGATTGTTGTGGTCACATTATCCTTGGTGATAACGCTCTGCTTATCAAAGTCGTATACTTGCTCACGAAGGTCGATGCGTGATGTGGCCTTAATGATAGCATATCGCTGACCACTGATAATCTCCTCGCTACGCTTGTAGACAGCTCGAGGGCGGTCGATGATGGGCAATAGGTAGTTAATACCCGACTTTAGGGTACGGTGGTAGCGACCCAAACGCTCAACTACTCGTGTCTCCGATTGTGGTACAATCATAAAGCCTTTGAGCACATATATCACTGCTATAACAGCAATGACAATGACAATTGTTAAAGGTGTAATCTCCATAGTTATAACTTTTTAATTATTAGTGTTATGCTATCCATTGCGACAACCTCCACCTTGGTGCCCTTGGCGAGTGGCTCGTTGTCTACGGACTGTGCACGCCAGTCCATGCCCTCAATCATTACGCGACCTCGATCCTCCGCATCTACATCGACGCATACCACTCCGCGCTTGCCAATCATGGCATCGGCATTTGTTGCCACCTCCTTGTCGTTCTTGAGGATAAGGCGCTTGAGTACTGGGCGTACAGCTATAAGTGCTATGAACGAAGCTATGGCGAAGCCAACAAATTGCATCTCAAGGCTGGCATCCACAAGTGCTGCAACAGCACCTCCAAGAGCGCCTATAGATATGCAGATGAACGCAAAGCCTGTGGTAAATATCTCTATGATAAAGAGTAGTAGGGCGGCTATGACCCAAATGTGCCAAACTTCCATTGTCTGTTGATTAAATTAGATAGTTAAATTTCTATCAAAGGTAAAAATTTTTTTCAATGCAACAATCATTCATAACAACATTTTTATGGGCGCAAAAAAAATATTGATAATGAGTTTTAAAACCGAAAAATTATTTATATATTTGTATGATTTAACCTTAATATTTGGAATAACCTAAAGCCAATAGTTATGATACGACACATTGTAATGTGGAAATTCCGTCGCGATATGGCGGAGACACCCCAGCAGATTGCCCAGGAGATGAAGAGCCGCCTTGAGGCTCTCAACGGAAAGATTGATGGCCTCATTCGTGCCGAGGTGGGCGTCAACATCAAGGAGACAGCATCATCCTTCGATGCTGTGCTTACTGCCGATTTCGAGTCGTGGGAGAAGATGGAGGCTTACAAGGTGCACCCTCTACATGTTGTCATTAGCGACTATTGCAAGGAGCGTCGGTTGGAGCGTGTAGATGTAGACTACAACCTTTAATTTGTTGTGATAAGGGCGCATCTGCGGTATCGAGCTTGTCCGCTAAATGCTCACATACGCTTAGTATGCTCCGCTTTATCGGACTGCGACTCGCTAACGCATCTGCAACCCTTCTGACAACAAATTTGGGCGATGAGGTGATAAGGGCTCATCTGCGGTATCGAGCAGTCATTGAAAAGGAGATACAATATAGATACAGCAATGTCATCCTGAGCCTTGGCGAAGGATCTCCTCAAAGCCGAAAGTTGGCGAAGGTAGTGCGCTAAAGCATACACTCGCAACAACCACACAACAAAAATATAGATAAAAAATCTAAGCAAACAACAAAATAAAAACCTAAAACTATGCAGAAGAGAATTATCGAGTGCGTACCTAACTTCTCGGAGGGTCGCAACATGGAGACTATTAAGCAGATTACCGATGTAATCGAGGCTGCTAAGGGCGTTAAGCTTTTGGATGTTGATCCAGGAGAGGCAACAAACCGTACCGTTGTAACCTTCGTGGGTGAGCCTGAGGCTGTGTGCGACGCTGCTGTTGCAGCTATCAAGCGCGCTACCGAGCTTATCGATATGCGTCAGCACAAGGGTGCTCATCCTCGTATGGGTGCTTGTGATGTTTGTCCTCTTATCCCAGTATCGGGTATCACCTTGGAGGAGTGTGCTGAGCTTGCTCGTGCTTTGGCTAAGCGTATCTCTGAGGAGACAAATGTTCCTACATACTGCTACGAGGCTGCTGCCTTCAAGCCTGAGCGTCGCAACTTGGCAGTTTGCCGTGCTGGCGAGTATGAGGCATTGCCTGAGAAGATGATGGACGAGGAGCGCAAGCCTGATTTCGGTGCTCGCCCATACGATGAGGGCGTTGCTAAGACAGGTGCTACTGCTGTGGGTGCTCGTGACTTCCTCGTGGCTGTAAACTACAACCTCAATACAACTTCTACTCGTCGTGCTAACGCCATTGCATTCGATGTTCGCGAGAAGGGTCGTCCTATGCGTGAGGGTAATCCTATTACAGGTAAGATCATGAAGGACGAGAAGGGTAACACTATCATGAAACCAGGTACTCTCAAGGCTTGTAAGGCTATCGGCTGGTTCATCGAGGAGTATGGTATTGCTCAGGTTTCAATGAACATGACCAACCTCTCAATTACTCCTTTGCATGTAGCTTTCGATGAGGTATGCCGTGCTGCTGATGCTCGTGGCGTACGCGTTACTGGTGCCGAGATCGTAGGTCTTGTGCCAAAGAGCGCCTTGGTAGATGCTGGTCGTCACTTCTTACGCAAGCAGAATCGCTCTACAGGTTTGCCTGAGCGTGAGCTCGTACGCATAGCTATCGAGTCTATGGGTCTTGGAAACTTGAAGCCATTCAACCCAGAGGAGAAGGTCGTAGAGTATATCTTGGAGGCTGAGGAGCAGAAGGGTGTTAAGAAGCTTGTTGACATGACTTGCACAGGCTTCGCAGAGGAGACAGCAAGCGAGTCTCCAGCACCTGGTGGTGGCTCTATCTCAGCTTATATGGGTGCTTTGGCCGCTGCTCTTGGTACTATGGTTGCCAACCTATCGTCACACAAGGCTGGTTGGGATGACCGTTGGGAGTTCTTCTCTAACTGGGCAGATAACGGTATGGGCGTAATGAACGAGTTGTTGTACCTCGTGGATGAGGACACTGCGGCGTTCAACAAGATTATGGATGTTTTCGGTATGCCTAAGGGTACTGAGGAGGAGAAGGCAGCGCGTGCTGAGGCGATGGAGGCTGCTACACTCTACGCTACACAGGTGCCTTTGCGCACTATGAAGGCTGCATATAAGGCTTTCGATGTTATTCGTGCTATGGCAGAGGAGGGTAATCCTAACTCAGTTACCGATGCTGGTGTAGGTGCTTTGGCTGCTCGCTCAGCTGTGATGGGTGCATGTCTCAATGTTAAGATTAACGCTGCTGGCCTTAAGGATAGAGCTGCTGCTGATGCCTTGGTTAAGGAGGCTGAGGAGATTCAGGCACTCGCACAGAAGGCTGAGGCTGAGATCTTGGCAGTTGTAGAGAGCAAGATTTAGTTATTCACCATAAATCGCTAATCAAAGTTATGACAGATTTTCAGAAAGATATATTAGCAGGCATTCCTGATGTGTTGCCCGCACCTAAGGCCTACGACCCTAATGCTAACCACGCTCCTAAGCGTAAGGATATCCTTACCGACGAGGAGAAGAAGCTCGCCTTGGCTAATGCCTTGCGTTACTTCCCAGCCAAGCACCATGCAGAGCTCGCTCCCGAGTTCTTGGAGGAGCTTAAGACGTATGGCCGTATCTACATGTCCCGCCTCCGTCCCGACTACGAGATGTATGCACGCTCTATTGACGAGTATCCAGCTCGTTCGCGTCAGGCTGCGGCTATCATGCTCATGATTCAGAACAACCTCGACAAGGCTGTTGCGCAGCACCCCCACGAGCTTATTACCTATGGTGGTAATGGCGCGGTGTTCCAGAACTGGGCACAGTATCGTTTGGCTATGAAGTATTTGGCTGAGATGACCGACGAGCAGACCCTCGTTATGTACTCAGGTCATCCACTCGGCTTGTTCCCATCACACAAGGATGCTCCTCGTGTTATCGTTACTAACGGTATGGTTATCCCTAACCACTCGTCACAGGACGACTGGGAGCGCTTCAACGCTCTTGGTGTATCGCAGTATGGTCAGATGACCGCTGGCTCGTATATGTACATCGGTCCTCAGGGTATCGTTCATGGTACAACAATCACCGTTATGAATGCTGCTCGTAAGCGTATGAAGCCTGGCCAGACCGACTTGAAGGGTATGTTGTTCGTAACCGCAGGCCTTGGTGGTATGTCGGGCGCTCAGCCTAAGGCTGGTAATATCTCAGGTGTTGTGAGCATCACCGCTGAGGTTAATATCGCTGCTGCCGAGAAGCGTCATGCTCAGGGCTGGGTAGATGAATTGTACTCATCACTCGATGAGCTTATCCCTCGTGTTAAGCAGGCTGTAGAGAACAAGGAGGTTATCTCGTTTGCATATGTGGGTAATGTCGTTGACCTCTGGGAGCGCTTGGCTGAGGAGGATATCAATGTAGACCTTGGCTCTGACCAGACATCATTGCACAACCCATGGGCTGGTGGTTACTACCCAGTGGGCTACTCATACGAGGAGTCTAATCGCATGATGGCCGAGGAGCCTGAGCGTTTCCATGAGTGCGTACGCGAGTCATTGCGTCGCCATGTGGCTGCTGTAAATAAGCTCACCGCTCGCGGTATGTACTTCTTCGACTATGGTAACGCCTTCTTGTTGGAGTCATCACGCGCTGGTGCCGATATCATGGGAGAGAATGGCAAGTTCCGCTATCCATCATATGTTCAGGATATCATGGGTCCTATGTTCTTCGACTATGGCTTCGGTCCATTCCGTTGGGTATGTACATCGGGTAAGGAGGAGGATCTTATCACTTCGGACCGCATTGCTGCTGAGGTTTTGGAGGCTATGCTCAAGGAGGCTCCAGCCGATATTCAGGGCCAGCTTGCTGATAACCTTCACTGGATTCGTGAGGCTATGGAGAACAAACTCGTTGTGGGCTCACAGGCTCGTATCCTCTATGCCGACTCAGAGGGTCGTACACGCATCGCCTTGGCATTCAACGAGGCTATCAAGCGTGGCGAGATCTCGGCTCCTATCGTGCTTGGTCGTGACCACCACGATGTGTCGGGTACCGACTCACCATATCGTGAGACATCGAACATCTACGATGGCTCGCAGTTCTGTGCCGATATGGCTGTTCACAATGTCATCGGTGACTCGTTCCGTGGCGCTACCTGGGTATCTATCCACAATGGTGGCGGTGTAGGCTGGGGCGAGGTTATGAACGGTGGCTTTGGTATGGTCATCGACGGCTCTGAGGACTCAGCGCGTCACATCGAGGAGATGTTGTTGTGGGATGTTAACAACGGTATCGCACGCCGTAGCTGGGCACGCAACGAGGGCGCTATGTTTGCCATCAAGCGTGAGATGGAGCGCACACCTCTATTGAAGGTGACACTTCCTAACCTTGCAGATATGGACCTTATTGAGAAGGTTTACAACGAGAATAAATAATATTAACGCCTAAAACAATAGAACTATATGATTCATTATATAAGTGCTGAGCACCTAACTATTGCTCGTGTTGAGGAGATTCTTACAAAGGGTTACAAGCTCGCTTTGAGCGACGATGCTAAGCAGCGTATCAACCACTGCCGCGAGTATCTCGACCAGAAGACCAAGACCGTAGGTCGTCCTATCTATGGTGTTACCACTGGCTTCGGCTCGTTGTGCAACATCTCTGTTGAGGAGGAGGGTTTGTCGCAGTTGCAGAAGAACTTGATGATGTCGCACGCTTGTGGTACAGGTCAGCGTGTGCCATCGGAGATTGCACGCCTTATGATTCTTCTCAAGGTTCAGTCTCTATCGTACGGCCACTCTGGCGTACAGCTCATCACAGTGGAGCGTCTTATCGACATGTTCAACAATAACATTATCCCTGTTGTCTATGAGCAGGGTTCGTTGGGAGCATCGGGTGACTTGTCACCTCTTGCACACATGTGCTTGCCACTCTTGGGCTTGGGCCATGTGGAGATCGACGGCGAGGTTGTTGAGGGTAGCGTGATGATGGAGAAGATGGGCTGGGAGCCTATCACACTCTGCTCTAAGGAGGGTCTTGCCTTGTTGAACGGTACACAGTTCATGTCGGCATATGGCGTATATTCGCTTATCAACGCACAGCGTTTGAGCAAGTGGGCCGATCACATTGGTGCTATGTCGTTGGATGCTTTCGATGGCCGTATGGAGCCTTTCGAGCACAATGTACACGCCATCCGTCCACACAACGGACAGATTGAGACGGCTAAGAACTTCCGTGAGTTGTTGGCAGGCTCGGAGATTGGTCAGCAGCCTAAGAAGCATGTTCAGGACCCATACTCGTTCCGTTGTATCCCTCAGGTGCATGGTGCCTCTAAGGATACTATCGCCTATGTAGCAAGTGTTCTTGAGACTGAGATTAACTCGGCTACCGATAACCCAACAATCTTCCCAGATACCGACGAGGTAATCTCTGCTGGTAACTTCCACGGCCAGCCTATCGCTGTGGCTATGGACTTCTTGGCTATTGCCGTTGCTGAGCTTGGTAACATCTCGGAGCGTCGTACATACAAGCTTATCTCAGGTGCTCGCAACTTGCCTAACTTCCTTGTTGCTAACCCAGGCTTGAACTCAGGTTTCATGATTCCTCAGTACACTGCTGCCTCTATCGTTAGCCAGACTAAGGGCTTGTGCTGGCCAGCATCGTGCGACTCTATCCCTTCATCACAGGGTCAGGAGGATCATGTAAGTATGGGTTCAAATGCAGCAACAAAGCTCTGGAAGGTTGTTCAGAATACCGAGCGTGTGTTGGCTATCGAGCTTATGAACTCGGCACAGGCGTTGGAGTTCCGTCGTCCTTTGCGTTCATCGGCAACTGTGGAGGCTATGTTCGAGGCTTACCGTAAGGTTGTACCTTTCGTAGATAACGACACCGTGATGTACCCACATATCGCTACATCAGTAAACTTCCTCAACGATTATGAGCTTACTCGTTAAAAATATAGGTATGCTCGTCGGCATTGACGAGAGTGGCCGTCTCAAGGTCGAGGGCAAGGCTATGGCCGATATTGCGACCTTAGAGAATGCGTGGCTCCTCACCGATGGCGAGCGTATCAAGGATTATGGCACGATGGATGCGCTACCCTCTGCGGAGGGTTGCGACATCCTCGATGCTGAGGGTGGCTGGCTCTTCCCATCGTTCTGCGACTCGCATACCCATATTGTCTATGCTGGTAGCCGTGAGCAGGAGTTCTTGGATAAGATTAACGGCCTCTCGTATGAGGAGATAGCTAAGCGTGGTGGTGGTATCCTCAACTCTGCGGACCGCCTTCACGATACATCGGAGGATGAGCTATACCGCCAGGCTATGGAGCGCATCGACGAGATTATATCTATGGGTACGGGTCTTGTGGAGATTAAGTCGGGCTATGGCCTAACCTTGGAGGATGAGCTTAAGATATTGCGTGTCATCAAGCGTATACGCGAGACATCGCCTATCGCAGTGCGTGCCACATTCCTTGGTGCTCATGCTGTAGGTAGAGCCTATCGTGGTCGTCAGGCCGACTATGTGGAGCATGTGTGCAACGACATGATGCCTGCAGTGGCTAAGGAGGGTCTTGCCGACTTCGTAGATGTTTTCTGCGATAAGGGCTTCTTTACCGTCGAGGAGACTGCTAAGATAATGAAGGAGGGTGCAAAATATGGCATGCGTGCTAAGATTCACGCTAATGAGCTCGCCGTATCTGGTGGCGTAGAGGTGGGTGTTGAGCATAATGCCCTCTCGGTAGATCACCTTGAGTCCATGGGCGACGAGCAGGTCGAGGCGTTGCGTGGTAGCAACACCATGCCTACAATGTTGCCAGGTTGTGCCTTCTTCCTCGGTATCACCTACCCACCTGCCCGCAAGATGATTGACTCGGGCTTGGCTGTAGCCTTGGCTTCAGACTTCAACCCAGGTACTGCACCTTCGGGTAATATGCGCTTTGTGGTGTCGTTGGCATCTATAAAGATGAAGATGACCCCTGCTGAGGCCTTGAATGCTGCTACGCTTAATAGCGCTTGCGCTATGGGTGAGAGCATGGAGTATGGCTCTATTACTCGTGGCAAGGTGGCTAACTTCTATATCACCAAGCCTCTGCCCTCGTTGGCATATGTACCATACGCACACCAGACACCAATAATCCGTAGGGTAGTGCTCAAGGGACAGGCAGTTAAGTAAGTGGTAGTAGAAAATTTGAAATCATTAACGACTATGAAAATAGCAAAATTTATGGTAACAGTACTTGGCGCTGCGGCGATGACAGGTTGCTGCTGCAACGAGTGTGATGATAAGGCGTGTGAGGCTGTAGTATGCTCTGCCGAGCAGACGGTGATTGATAATATCATGACGCGTCGCTCTATTCGCGACTATAAGAGTGAGCCTGTATGCCGTGAGCAGATGGCCAAGGTTATGGAGTGTGGTATCTATGCTCCAAGTGCTATGAATAGCCAGGGTTGGGCTGTACGCATTGTTGATGCTCCCGATTTTATCGAGGGTATTACCAATATTGCCGTTGCTCAGCGTCCTGAGATTAAGGAGCAGGAGGGTTTCCGCAACATCTTCCGCAATGCTCCAACCGTAGCCTTCATCGCAATCCCTGAGGAGAGCTATAGCGGTGAGTTCGACTCAGGCCTCTTGGCTCAGAATATGATGCTCTCTGCATGGTCTATGAACATTGGCTCATGCTGCTTGGGTAGTGTTGTTCCTGTGATGAACTCTGAGGAGGCTAAACCGTATCTCGAGCGTCTAAACTTCCCTGAGGGCTACAAACTTATGTTGGCTATCGGCTTTGGTTATCCCGAGGGTGATATTCCAGTAGCACCTGAGCGTGATGCCTCAAAGGCCTACTATATTGAGTAGTACTACAAGGTATATACAAAAAAATGGTAGCGATGTCGCTACCATTTTTTTTGTTTGTTATTACTTAACCTCTTGGCCGAAGAGTGTTGCCGAAGAGCATCCCGTGATTCGTACCTTCACATAGTCGCCAATCTTGTGGTCGCCCTTGTCGAAGACTACCATCTTGTTCTGCGATGTACGACCCGAGAGCTGCTCGTCGCTACGCTTAGAGGTACACTCCACCAATATCTCGAACACCTTGCCTATATCACGCTTGTTGCTCTCCTCTGAGAGCTTGTTTTGAAGGTCGATAATCTCGGTGAGGCGGCGAGTCTTGACATCCTCAGGTATGTCATCACCAAGGTTGCGCTGTGCAAAGGTGCCAGGGCGCTCCGAGTATTTGAACATATAGGCGAAGTCGTATCCCACCTCCTGCATAAGCGAGAGTGTCTCCTTGTGCTCCTCCTCAGTCTCGTGGGCAAATCCTGCGATAAGGTCGGTAGTGATGGCGCAATCGGGCAGATAGCGGCGTATAGCTGCCACACGCTCCAGGTACCACTCGCGAGTATATTTGCGATTCATGCGCTTGAGCATCTCCGTAGAACCTGACTGTGCTGGTAGGTGTATAGCCTTGCAGATGTTGGGTGTCGCTGCCATTGTCTCAAGGAGCTTATCGCTGATATCCTTAGGGTGCGATGTCGCAAAGCGAACACGCAAGAGAGGTGAAATCTCCGCTACACGGCGTAGCAACTCTGGAAAGTCTACCTCGCCTGTGCGATATGAGTTTACATTCTGACCCAAGAGTGTCACCTCGCGGTAGCCATTCTCGAAGAGTGTGCGTGCCTCGGCAATGATAGTCTCAGCATCGCGGCTACGCTCGATACCTCGTGTGTAGGGTACCACGCAGTATGAGCAGTAGTTATTACAACCACGCATGATGGCGATAAAGGCGCTCACACCATTTCTGTCGAGACGCACAGGTGCAATCTCGGCATATGTCTCCTCCTTCGATAGTTCTACATTTACACCCGTAGCACCATTGTCTACCTCGCGCACGAGGCGTGGTAGGTCACGATAACTGTCGGGACCAGCGACGATGTCAACACCTGTGCCACCCTTGGTAAGCTCCTCCTTGAGGCGCTCGGCCATGCAGCCTATGATACCAATGATAAGCGATGGCTTCAATTTACGCATGCGGCGCATCTCGCTTAGTCGACCCCAAATGCGCTGCTCGGCATTGTCGCGAATAGAGCAGGTGTTGATAAGGACAATATCTGCCTCCTCCAATGAGTCGGTATAGCGATAGCCCTCCTGCTGCATGATAGAGACCACAATCTCCGAGTCGCCAACATTCATCTGGCAACCGTATGTCTCTATGTATAGCTTACGACCACTACCTGTGAGTGGTCGAAGCGAATTGATGTTTACATTCATAGTTTATAATAAATAACTACTCAGTAGGCATGTCATCCTCCTTAGGGAATGGCTTGAAGCCCTGACCGAAGGTGTCGTATGCATCTGTTACAACAACGAATGCTCGTGGATCGAAATCCTTAATTCGCTGCTGTACATTGCGTACCTCCTTACGGTTTACCACAAGGAATATCATCTCCTTATCGTTCTCGGTGTACATACCCTTAGCCTTGATATATGTACCACCACGGTTTAACTCATGAAGGATGTAGTGGCGCATATCCTTAGAGTGCTCGTCAGTGATGATGTAGAGAAGCTTATCGCGTGAAGCTCCGTCGATGGTGTAGCCAAGAACCTTAGCATTCACGAAGATACATACTGCAGAGTAGAGTGTTTTAAGCAGACCCTCACCTGGACCCTCAAGACCAACACCAAAGCCGATGACGATAAGACCACTCAATACGATAAGTGCATCTGAGAGGAGTACACCATTGGCAAACTTCATCTTTGCAAAGCGGTGGAGAATCATACCGGTGATATCAGTACCGCCTGTAGCCGCATTATTGCGAATAACAAGGCCTACGCCAATACCACTAAATACACCACCAATGATGCTTGTAAGGAGTAGATCGCCACTAAGGTCGATTAGACCACCGCAAAGCTCTTGAGGATTACATGTAGCGGCAACCTCCAACGATGGATACATAATCCAGTCCAATAGGAACATAAGAGTTGGTGTTACGAGCACCGCAAAGATTGTTCGTCCACCAAATTTACCACCAAAGAGAACGAGGGCTGCAATAATCAGGAATGTATCTAACACATAGCCGATGATAGCTGGCTGAACGGCCTCGTTAAATAGCTTAGAAATTACAAGTGCCAAACCATATACACCACCTGGTACGAGGTCGTATGGGTTGATAAACACAACGAAGGCGATAGCAACAAGCAGACAGCCAAATACTATCACGCCCATTGAACGCCACCATCTCCAATCTTTCAAAGCCTCTTTAGACGAGGCTACCATCTCCGCAAAGTTAAGTTTGAATTTCATAAATATGCAATTATGTAATAATAATCAATATCAAATTCAAAGGTAAATATTTTTTTGAAATTATGCAATGTAGCTCAGGGCTTTTTTGAATTTAGTCCATCTAAAATTAAACGATTTTGGCATTATTAAATTGTTTTATTAAAAAAAAAGATATATCTTTGTGTAAACTAAAAAGCGGTATTTTATATACAAACCGTTGAAAACCAATAAAATATTACATTTATGGCTGACTGGGGAGTCCTAACATACTATTGTGCAATAACGCTACTTATCATTGCTTATCTGCTTGGTTCTATACCAAGTGCTGTGTGGATAGGTAAGAAATATTATGGCATAGATATTCGTGAGCATGGCTCAAAAAATGCTGGTACCACCAACATGCTTCGAGTCTTGGGTAAGCGTGCTGCCTTCCCTGTTTTCATCATCGACTTCTTCAAGGGGCTTATAGCAGTTCAGATTACCATCATCATGAAGTTCGATGACGCTATTGACGATCCATGGCTTATCAACCTGCGTATCATTGCAACAATTGCTGTGGTCCTCGGCCATGTATTCCCAATCTTTGCAGGCTTCAAGGGTGGTAAGGGTGTAGCAACACTCTTGGGTGCTGGTACTGGTATCTATCCTCCACTCATGCTCCTATGCTTTGGCGTATGGTGCTTGGTGTTTGCTATCTGGCACTATGTGTCGTTGGCCTCAATCGTTGCAGGTTGCTGCTATCCTACTTTTGTGATGATATTTGCATTTGTTACTCACAACGAGGCAACTCCTTATATGTCAGTTCCTTTTATCGTATTTTCATGGGTTGTCTGCATCATGCTTGTATGGACTCACCGCAAGAACATCGTGCGTCTCAAGGAGGGTACGGAATCAAAGATATATATATGGCAACCACCGCAGGATAAGCAGGAGTAGGGTTGTATATAGCGCAAAATTAGGGGAATGTCCATGTTCTTGGATATTCCCCTAATAGTTTTTAGTATTTGATACTATAGTAGTAGCTCGTTATTAGACTATATTAGCACCTTAAAAATTAGCTTTCGTACTCTTCCTTCGCCGATAAGTGGTGCATGTGCATCCTCGGGATAGAGGATGGTGAACTCTCCACTACACACCTTATAGATTGTTTGAGATGCGTCATCGTAGAAGATAATATCGCGCTCGGTGTCGAACTCGGAGCGTGGCGAGGTGCAATTCTTGCGCTCACTCCAGCCGAAGTGCTCTTCACCCTCGATAATTACCTGAACATCTATATATCTATTGTGTGCCTCAAGAGGTGCATCTTCTGCCTTGCGAAGCTCAGCATTAGCGACATTCACATATAGTCTATCGCCCAGAATGTCGTGGCGACCATCCTCCAAGGTCGTTATATCGGTGGAGCGTAGATATTCGAAGAGGCTCTTGAAGTGTGGGTGCAGTGCAAAATATCGCTCTGCATTACCTATAGAGTCTAAAATCATGATATTAAATTTTGAGTTATCCGTATGCTCTACTTTGCAACCTTGAGTTGTACCCTAAGTGGTAGATGATCCGAGAGGGTAGCCTCCTGGTCAGCCTCGTAGCTTATGCCCTTGATGCCCTCGGAGTATAGTATATAGTCTATACATAGCATGTTGTGCATAGGGCGGAAGGTGCTACGGTAGCCACTGCTAAGTTCAACGAAGGAGTCGTTGAGACCATCAGCAAGTGTGTTGTACACATAGGACATAGGCGTGTCGTTGAAGTCGCCACACACCACATGTCTATATGGTGATGCCTTGATAATCTCGTGAAGAAGCTCGGCGTGCTTAGCTCTTATGGATGAGTTATCGGCAATGCGGTTTACGATGCTGATCACACGGTCGCCATCTTGCAATATCCTACCCTTGGCAATATCCTCGCTATCTGTCTCGGTGATGTTCATCGTGTATAGGTGGTTGTTGAACAGGCGCACCGTATCCTTCTGGATCACCACATCTATCCATGCCGATGTGCCACTATTAACGCCCGAAATATTACCGCTATCTGTTGTGACAAGAGGGTAGCGGCTATATGTCTTCAATACAATATTACCAGCCTCCACGCACTCCGAGGTATAGTATTTCTTGAAGGTATTGTTGTACAGAGTATCTATCTTGTCAACACCTCGGGTGGTTGTGGGGAACTCCTGGATACACAATATGTCGGGCACGCCCTTCTGCTCAAGGTAGTCCACAAAATCATTGACCGCTATATTGCCATTATCGTTGTAGAAGCCACGCACATTATAGCTCATAAGTGAGAAGGTGCTACTGTCGGTAGTAACCTCAGCAGGGCGCATTACAGCTACATTATAATACTTAACTATGTCGGGGATGCCTATGAGCGTTAGTAGTAGGAGTATGCCAGCCATAATCCACTGCTTGAGGACTATCATAAGCAGAGTGCCTATCATCACAGCTATGTAGATGATTGGTGCGAAGATGCCCACTACGGTCAGTGACCCGAGTGTCTCGGGAGATATATGTGGGGTTAGGTAGCATATCACCATGCTCACAACAAGCAATGCTCCCACCACATATACCAATAGCTTGAGTATCATATGTGGTATGGTAGCGCGCTCCTTGGGTGTGCTATCACCGTAGCGACCTATGTACTTATTCTCCAGGCTCATCGTGACTAATAGTAGATATATCTGTTTCTATCGCGGCGCTTCCACCATAAGAGTAGCAACAAGCCCCATAGCATACCGCCGAGGTGTGCAAAGTGTGCTACACCGCTCATCGTGCCCGATACACCGAGGAAGAGTTCCAATACACCGTAGATAATGACAAACCACTTAGCCTTAAGTGATATTGGTGGTATGATAAGTGATATAATAGCATTGGGGTGAAGCATGCCAAACGCCAAGAGAAGACCGAAGATGGCACCCGAAGCACCCACCGTTGGTGTCTGCATGTATGTATCCCACGCAGGTGTGTCTACCATTATCTGCGAGAGGTCTATCTGCGCCACGCCCATCTGCACGATGCCTGCACCCAGACCGCAGACAAGGTAGTATGTGAGGAAGCGTTTCCAGCCCATCTCCATCTCCAAAGCTCGACCGAACATCCATAGTGAGAACATGTTGAAGAAGAGGTGCGAGAAGTTTGCATGCATGAACATGTAGGTCAGTGGCTGCCATACCTCGAAGTGCGCCTGACTCCAGGTGGGGTCGAAGGTTGAGCGCACGTTGATAAAATAGTTCCATAGCTCCTGTGCACCCTCTCGAAAGTCATAGTTAAAGAGGCTAAATCGCACCATCTCCGACTCGTAGAGCATTGATGCCACGAAGACTACAATATTGGCTATTATGAGGTTTAGCACCACAGGTGGTGTCTGAGAGTGAAAGCGAATGTTCATAGTTAGTATATATCTTTGAGGTTAAATCTTTGTTAGTTTAGCTCGAAGCTCCTCGGTGGTTAGCTCCGCCATGATAGGTGCTCCCGAGGGCGTGAAACTTGGGTTATTACTCTTCTCAAGGCGCTTTAGTAGCTCCTCGACATCGCTACGCTGTAGATTGCGACCGTAGCCTGCACTTGCTCGGCGTGCCATAAGTTCTGCAAGACGCGCGCGCTCCTCGTCGATGGGCATATCGCCGCAGTCGATACCGTGTAGTAGCTCGTATATAAGTTCGTCGATGGGTGTCGACGAGTCAATCATAGCTGGGTGGCCCATAACCTCTATGCGACCTTCGCCACGATACTCAATTTCAAATCCCATGGCGGCAAACTCTGTGGCATGCTGCTCCATGGTATCGTACTCCTCCAGCGATAGTGTTAGCTCCTCGGGGAAGAACATACGCTGTGTGGGTGCTGCCCCCTTGTTCATTGCCGAGAGCATATCCTCATAGAGTAGTCTCTCGCGAGCACGACGCGCGCTAACAACGACAGTTTGGCCTCCGTATATAGCTATTATATAGCCTCCTGCTACGGGAAGAGTGTCGCTAAATGTGCGCTCCGAACCACTCATTGACGACTCATAGTAGTCGAACGATGTCTGCTCCTCTGTGTCGTTGTCTATATATTCAATGATAGACGATGTGCTGTTCGAAGAGCTGCGGATGGTGTACTCCTCGACCTCCTCGTTGGCTACTATATGGGGTGTTGGACTTGGTGTAAAGCCCCCCTTGCGTGTCGATGGATTGTCGAAGGGTACATCGAAGCCCGTGAATGGGACATCGGGCATGGGTGCTAGAGGGTCAATATACTCCTCAAGGAAGGGGTTGTACGAGGTGTTGCTCGCAGCGCGAGGCTCATGATATACCTCCTTGCGACTACCAAACACGGGGATGTCCACTGCGCCAACCTCAGAGAAGTCCATAAGGGGCACAGCTCCCGTTTTTGCAAGAGTCTCGCGAATGGCTGCCTGAAGAATTTCGAGCACCACATCCATATTTGCAAACTTAACCGTAGTCTTCTGTGGATGTACATTGACATCCACATTGTCAGGATCTACGGTTAGGTATATGAAGTATGAGGGCATACATCCCTCGGGTATTAGCTTTTCGTATGCACGCACTATGGTACGCTGCATGATGGGCGACTGGAAGTATCGACCATTGACAAATAGATACTGCTCCGTATTGCGCTTCTTTGCGGCTGAGGGTTTACCCACAAAGCCTTCGATGCGCACTACCGAGGTATCAACCTCCACATCCAGAAGGTTTTGCTTAATATGCTTACCTATAAGTTCTATGATGCGACCACGACGATTTGTTGGCTGCAAGGCGTATAGAAGCTGGTCGTTTTGCCTAAGTTCGAATGTCGTCTCGGGGTTGCATAGTGCCACACGCATAAACTCTTGCTTTATCTGCGAGCTAAGGCGTGAGTTGTCGCCGTCGATGAACTTGCGTCGTGAGGGCACATTGTAGAATAGGTTGCGCACCATGAATTGCGAACCCTTGGGGCATGATACGGGTGTCTGCGAGCGGAACTCTCCACCGCTTATTACCGTGAGCGTACCTATCTCGTCCTCCTCCTGGCGTGTGCGTAACTCCACCTCAGCAACTGCCGATATTGAGGCAAGAGCCTCACCACGAAAGCCGAAGGTGTGCAGGGCGTAGACATCCTCAATGGAGCGTATCTTGCTTGTGGCGTGGCGGTCGAACGACATGCGGGCATCTATGGCAGACATACCTATGCCGTCGTCGATAATCTGTATAAGGTCCTTGCCACCGTTGCGGAAGTTCACACGCACACACTTCGCCCCAGCATCCAGCGAATTCTCCATCATCTCCTTGACTACATTAGATGGCGAGTTAACCACCTCACCGGCGGCTATCTGGTTTGCTACAATTTCGGGTAGAAGTTTTATACGGTCCATTATATGCAATTTGCTGATATATTGCTACTTGTCTTGGTTGAAGTCGTAGTCGTCGGGAACAATCGTTATGCTACCCACTGTACGCTGCCATGCCTCCTTGTCATCTAAGTTATCCATTAGTTGCTTGGGGTTATCAATGCCCTCATTGCTCTCCAACTCTTCGGTAAACTGTATGCGCTTTTGCTCCTCAGCCTCCTTCTCAGCCTCCGCTGCCTTAGTCAACTTCTCCTCGTTGGCAAGGTTAGCGAACTTTACAAAGCGTGGTACCACCATCAGACCAAAGAGAGCGAGCATTACAGCAATTATTAACAAGTTGCGTAAGCGTTTTACGCTGCGGTTGACATCATCGCCATGCGATGCTTCGCGTGCCTCACGCTGAGTGCGTATATACTTGCCGGGAACATACTCCTCTCCCTCGTCCATTGCTGAGGTGCCATGAAGCTCCTTGCGTCGCTGGTCGCGCTCCTCCTTTACGGGGTCGTAGTGTCGGGGGATGTAGTTGAATTGGCGAGGCTTGCTCTTGTGTGGTCTGAAAAATGACATATACTATCTTTAGTTTATTATCGTTGAACTATCTGAAGAAGTTCTTCATACGCTCAAAAATATTCTGGTGCTCAACGCCTGTAGCACTCTTGAAGTGTGGCTCCTTGTCGAGCTGCTCTACGAGCTTGCGCTCCTCCTTGGTCAACTCGTCGGGAATGGTGATATCCACAACAACCATGATGTCGCCACGGCCATAGCCATTAACCTCTGGTAAACCCTTGCCTCTGAGGCGCAATACCTTGCCAGCGTGTGTGCCTGGAGCAATCTTGATGCGTGCCTTGCCATCGATGGTTGGAATCTCAACCTCGCCACCGAGCAATGCTCGTGTTACGGTGATGTTGAGGTTGTGTATAAGGTCATTACCATCGCGTACAAAGAGTGGATGCTGCTCCTCCTCGATTACTACTAGTAGGTCGCCACTTGTGCCTCCACGGCGTGCTGCATTACCCTTGCCACGCATGGTGATGGCCATACCCTCGGCAACACCTGCAGGAATCTTAACCTCGATGACCTCTTGGCCTCGCTCCGTACCCTCGCCACCGCACTTCGAACACTTATCCTTGATTGAGCGACCTGTACCACCACATGTGGGGCAGACGCTCTGTGTCTGCATGCGACCGAAGAATGAGTTCTGCACAGTGACAACATAGCCCGAGCCCTTACACTCAGGACATGTCACTATTGACGAGGCATCCTTAGCTCCCGAGCCACCGCACTTATCGCAAGTAACAGTCTTGTTAATCTTGAGTTTCTTGGTTACGCCCTCGGCAATCTCCTGCAACGATAGCTTTACGGTGACTCTAATGTCGCTGCCACGATTTGAGCGAGTGCGGCTGCGACCGCCACCACCAAATGCGCCACCGAAGATATCGCCAAACTGCTCGAAGATATCGTCCATGGTGAAGCCACCACCGCTGAAGCCGCCATAGCCACCGCCATAGCCGCCACCCGATGCGCCACCCATGCCAGCATGACCAAAGCGGTCGTAGCGAGCACGCTTATCCTCGTTTGATAGCACATCGTAGGCCTCGGCAGCCTCCTTGAACTTATCCTCCGCCTCCTTGTCTCCAGGATTCTTGTCGGGGTGGTACTTGATAGCTGCCTTACGGTATGCCTTCTTTATTGTGTCGGCATCGGCGTTGCGCTCAACGCCACACACTTCATAGTAGTCTCTCTTCTCTGCCATATTTTAATTGATGCTTAGAAGCTGTTTGAATTTTATTTCGAGATTATTTGTGAACTTATTTTGAGCAGATATACATTTGGAGAATGCAGGTAATAGCGGGCTATTTTCAAATTTTCCAAATGTATAGATGCCAAAATAAACCACAAAGAAGCCGAAATCTATTCTCGCAGCAACAAACTAACTTATTCAATAAAATTCAAAACAGCTTCTTATTCGCCAACGACAACCTTTGCATAGCGCAATACATGCTCGCCCATCTTGTAGCCCTGCTGTACGCAGTCGATGACCTTGCCACGCATATCCTCTGCTGCGGCAAAGCGAGCTACGGCCTCCTGCTCCTCCTCGTTAAAGGGTTGGCCTACGCACTCTATGCGTGTGATGCCCTGAGTCTGAAGAATGTTCTCGAACTTCTTCATCACAAGCACCTCACCCTCGCGCAATGCATTGATATCCTCGCTCTTTGCCGATGCTGCCACAGCACGCTCCATATCGTCGAGAATGGGAAGGATAGCCTTCCATGCACCCTCTGAGCCACGCTCCACGAGTTCCATCTTCTCCTTGATGGTACGCTTGCGGAAATTGTCAAACTCAGCTTGTAGGCGTAGATACTTATCTCGCCATGCGGCAATCTGTTCCTCGAGTGTCGGCTCAACTGACATATTGACAGATGATGTATCGTCACCCTCTGCCATATTGTCGCATCCCTCCATCTGTGAGGTTGCCTCGTTGACTGTTTCAGCATTGTTTGCTGTCTTCATATCTTGTTCTTTCTCAGAATGTTGCTTCTTCATAATCTATCTTATATTAACTCTTTTTAATATATATCGAACAAATTATATGCCTAATACAAATATCGTTGGACGTTTCTCGATGTTTGGCACACTCCTCTTGCGCCACTCGGCTATGGTGTGTGTCTCGATGAACTCCTCCTTAGAGGTGATATCCGTAGCTACAGTAAGGCGTATTGTAGGCTTCAGACCCTTGAGTAGTGTGTCGAAGATCTTGACATTGCGGTAGGGAGCCTCAATGAATATCTGTGCTTGGCGCTCCTGTATTGCTCGCTGCTCAAGATTGCGTATCTGGCGTGTGCGCTCAGGTTCCTTGACTGGCAAGTAGCCAACAAAGGCAAACGACTGACCATTCTGTCCCGAGGCCATCATCACCATGAGTATCGACGAGGGGCCAACAAGGGGTACAACATGGATATCGTGCTTGTGAGCCAAGGCTACGATATCGGCGCCAGGGTCGGCAACACCTGGAACACCTGCCTCGGAGATGACACCCGCCGAGCGACCCTCCACGATTGGGCGTAGCATACGCTCCACATCCGAGGGTGAGGTGGTGTGCTCGTTGAGCTCCACAAACTCCAGCTCGTCGATCTTACGCTCGATGCCAGCCTTCGACAGAAAGCGTCGTGCCGAGCGTATGTTCTCCACGATGAAGTAGTCCAAGGTGTTCATAACATCGAGGTTAGCCTTGGGTAATACATCCCACACCGAGTCGCTATCGGCAATAGGACATGGAATCATATATATTATACCTTTACTCTTCATTATCTTTCGGTGTATATGCGCTTTACTCGTGCCGATATCGAAGTCATTATCTCGTAGGGTATGGTATCCAATGTCTTGGCCATATCTTCGAGTGTCATGCCCGCTTCGGAAGAGAATATTACAACCTTATCGCCAACATCCACGCCCTCGATGCCAGTGATATCTATCATCGCGCTATCCATGCATACTCGACCAATGATTGGTGCTCGCTTGCCAGCAACCATCACCTCCCAGCGACCATTGCCCAGATGGCGATCAAGACCATCGGCATAGCCAATAGGTATTGTCGCTATTGTGGTATCCTTATCCAAACGAGCTGCACGACCATAACCCACCGACTCGCCACTGCGTAGCTGCTTTACCTGCACGATGCGTGTCGATAGTGAGGCCACGGGGATGAGCTTGTCGTTGTGCTCGTAGCCGTAGCCATAGAGGCCAAGGCCGAGACGGCACATATCGTAGTGGGCCTCAGGGAAGCGCACTATGGCTGCCGAGTTGGCGATATGGCGTAGTGGCTTGTAGTCGAGCCATTCGATAAGCTGCGAACTCATATACTCGAAGCGCTCCAGCTGCCTCTTAGTAAAATCATCCTCTTCAGGCATATCCGATGTTGCGAGGTGCGAGAATATGGATGCTATGGTTAGCGTATTGTCCAGGTGTATTGCGCGACCCAGGATGTCAATATCGTCATCCACAAAGCCAAGACGATGCATACCTGTGTCGAGCTTAATGTGAATAGGGTAGTGCGTACGCTCGGCACGATGTACCGCATGGCGGAACTCGTCCAACGAACGATAGCTATATATCTCTGGCTCAAGGTCGTGAGCAATCATCACATCGAAACTGTCGTGGTCGGCATTTAGCACAACGATAGGCATGGTAATGCCCTTCGAACGAAGCGTAACACCCTCATCGGCAAAGGCCACAGCAAGGTACTTGACACCCTCGTGCTGCAACATTCTGGCAACATCCACATCGCCCGTACCATAGCCCCATGCCTTGACCATTGCGACAATAGGGTGGTGCTGAGGTAGATGCGAGCGGAAGTAGTTAAGATTCTTCTTCATTGCCGCAAGGTCAACCTCAAGGGTTGTGGTGTGGGTGCGTCGCTCCATAAGGCGGCTTATGCGCTCGAAGCGACTATCGCGGCTACCCTTGATGAGTATAACCGACTTTGCCCATCGCTCTCTGTCGAAGTTCTCGATAAGTTCGTCTGTCGATAGGTAGAACGACGAGGTGCGGTCGAAGAGGTATGCATGCTTAGATATGCTCTCGCCAACGCCAATAAGGTGGTCAACACCCGCCTTCTTCACAGCCTCGGCAACGCGTCTGTATAGCTCCTCGGCATCCATGCCACTCTGACGAATATCCGATATGATGGCCACACGCCTGCGACCCATAGACTGTACATGCAGTGCATTGAGGGCTACAAGCACAGAGTTGATGTCCGAGTTGTAGGTGTCGTCAATAATCATCGAGTCGTCGATACCCTCCTTGAGTTCCAAACGCATTGCTACATTTGCCGAGAACACAGCGTCGTCAACGCCGTAGCCCAGTCGGCGCATAAGAGCCGATACATGCAGAGCATCCACTGTCATTGCCTCGTTTAGCTCCAAGGCATCCTCCATATCGTCGATGTCAACGGCGCTACTGTCGATAAGTTCTCTGTCGCTATACTTACTCTTAATAAGGCGCGAAAGCGAGGGGTACTCACTACTATATATAATAGTCTTGGCATCCTTAGCCAAGATAAGTTTCTCGCTTATCTTATGCTCCTCGGAGAGGAAGTTTGCCGAGTGTGCGTCGCCTATAGATGTCACAACCACTATGTCGGGGCGTATCATCTTTTCGAGGCGCTCCATCTCGCCAGCCTCCGATATGCCAGCCTCGATGAACGCCACCTGCTCTTCGCCGTCGAGCATAAGTAACGATAGCGCTACGCCAAGCTGCGAGTTATAGCTCTTGGGTGAGGCGAACGAGCGTATGTTATCGGGCATGGAGCGTGAGGCCCACTCCTTGACGATGGTCTTGCCATTGGAGCCCGTGATGCCTACCACCGTACCACCAAACATCTTGCGGTGGTATGTGGCAAGACGCTGTAGGGCCGCTATCGTAGAGTCTACGACAACAATGCCGCACTCCTCGTTTGGTAGCTCCATGTCGCGCTCAACGATGAAGGCCTTGACACCTCGTGTTACCATGCGAGGTATGAAGGTGTGGCCGTCATGATTCTTACCATCTATTGCGGTAAATACCACCTCTTCGGATGAAATAAGGCTGCGTGAATCGGTGGCCACCTCCCTAACGCGAAGGTCGCAACCACGATGTTGGCCATTAACAATGCTGGCTATCTCCGACAATAGATAATTCATATATTAATAGGTTATTTTGTTTAACTCTGCTTAAAGGTCACAATGGTAATACCTGCACCACCTCTATCAGCGTGGTCATCGGCAATAGTGGCTACATCCCTCACGGTACGCAGATAGCGACGAATCTCCTCCTTGAGGGCTCCAGTGCCCTTGCCATGGAGGATGGTGACACCCGATACACCTACCATGAGTGCGTCGTCCACAAGATCTTCAACAGCCTCCAAGGCCTCCGAAGCACGCATACCTCGCACATCTATGTGGTCGCGGAAGTTGAGCTTGCGCTCGCGTATATCCACCGACACTACGGTGCGTGCTGCTGTTGGGCGTGTGGCATCCTTGAACTCGGCCGATGATATGGCCTTGAGTCTGTCGACCTCCACCATTATCATCATCTGGCCAAAGGCCACCTGCGCCTTCTTGCCCTTGATCATCTGCACCACACCTGGCACATCTTGACCCTCAATCTTAACCTTCGAGCCCACCTCAATCTTTACGGGTTTTGGCTCTGCGGGTTTTGGTGTATTTGTTATGCCCTGCTCACGCTCCTCGGCACGCTTTTCTCTGCGCTCGCGGCGGCGTGACAGACGCTCCATCTCGCGCTCTATGCGGTCGTCGACTGCTGCCTTGCCATCGCTAACGCTCTCGGCAAAGCTCTCAAGTTCCTTACGCGCCATACGAGTGAGCTCCTTCTCGGCCTGCGACTCGCGAATCGTGCGTATGGTATTCTCGATGGTACGGTTTGCAGAGGCTATCATCTCCTCGGCCTCCCTCTTAGCCTTATCCAAAATCTCGCGACGCTCCTGCTTTATGGTCTGCAGATGGTCGGTGTATCGCTGCTCCAACTGCTCTACCTTGCGGTCGGTGAGGCGTATGCGGTCGCGCTTCTCGGCCCAGTAGCGCTTGTCGCGCGCAATCTCGCGTAGCTGCTTTTCGAGGTTAATATGGTCCTCGCCAGCCTTGTCCATAGCACTCTTGACAATATCTTCTGGAAGGCCCGTCTTGCGAGCAATCTCTATGGCAAACGAACTGCCAGGCTTACCCATCTCAAGGCTAAATAGTGGCTGTATGTTCTTAACATCAAAGGCCATAGCACCATTGGCCACACCATCGTGACGCGATGCGAAATATTTGATGTTGGCATAGTGCGTGGTAATCACACCATATACCTTGCGCTCAACCAATCGCTCCAAGATTGCCTCGGCAATGGCTCCGCCAATTGTTGGCTCCGTACCCGAGCCGAACTCGTCGATAAGCACAAGGGCGTGCTCCGATGCCTCCTGCACCATGGCTCTCATGTTCATAAGGTGCGACGAGTATGTCGACAAGTCGTTATCTATGGACTGCTGGTCACCAATATCTATGAGTATTGAACGAAACAACGGAAACTCCGAGTTCTCGAGTGTTGGCACCAAGAAACCACACTGCACCATATATTGCAACAATCCCGTTGTCTTGAGACATACCGACTTACCGCCAGCATTAGGTCCCGAGATTACTAGTATGCGCTGCTCATGGTCGAGCTCCATGTCGAGAGGTACTATCTCCTTGTGCTGATGTCTGAGGTTCTGCTCCAAGAGTGGGTGGCGTGCCTTGCGCAGAAGCAACCTACCCTCGGTAGATATTATGGGGCGCACCGCGCGGTTCTCTATAGCCCAGCGAGCCTTGGCACGCAGCGCATCCATCTGTGTGAGATACTCCTCAATGCGTGAAATGCCAGCATGCTCTGTGCGTAACAGGGCTGTAAGCTCGGTGAGTATGCGTACAATCTCACGACGCTCAGCATACTCCAGCTCCTTGAGCTCGTTGTTGAGCTCAACAACCTCCACAGGCTCAACATAGAATGTGCGACCCGTAGCCGACTCGTCGTGTATGAAGCCCGCAATCTTGCGCTTGTTGGCTGCCGCCACAGGTATAACCGCGTGGCCATCACGAATAGATATCATCGCCTCGGCATCCACTATACCCGATGCCTTGGCGCGTTGCAACACCTGTTGCAGACGCTTTGCCACTTGACCCTCATGCTCGCGTATCTGTCGACGGATGTCCGATAGCTCGGGCGATGCCGATGAGCGTATCTCGCCCTTGTCGTCGACAACGCGCTCTATGGCTGCCATGAGCGTGGGAAATACCTCCACACGACGAGACATGGCATATAGGTTGGGATATGTTCCCTCGCGGCGTGATAGTATGAAGCGCACGATGTTGCTTGCCGAGCGCAAGGAGCGCATGAGTGTTGCAGCCTCCTCGGTGGTGAGATACGAGCCCTCGACCGCAATCTTGTCGACAATAGCGCGTAGCTCCTCCTGCTCGCCAATATCTGCTCCCGACTCCATCGAGAGCATAAGACGCATCTCGTCGGCAAGGGCAAGGCGACGCTCCACCTCCTTCGAGGAGTGGCTAAAGTTCTCGCCCAATATAAGCTCTCGTGACGATAGCATCGAGCAGGTGTTGGCCACCTGCTCGCGAATACGGTCAAAACCGATCTTATGTTCGAAGTTTGACGGGTAAATCATCTGTGCTATTTTTATAATGTAGGCTACTTCTTATTAGCTTTAGCCTCTTTCTTGGCCTGCTTCTTAGCCTCCTTGGCCTCCTTCTTTGCTATATCCTCCTCCGACTGGCCAAAGAGCGAGAAGTGAACATAGCGCATAGGGTGCTCCTTGAGGTCGGTAACAAGGGCGTTGATGCTGTCGATAGCATCGTCGATAGAGTCGTGAATCTCATCGTCACCAAGGAGCTTGCCAATAGAGCCCTCGCCACTTTCGACTGCCTCGATGATGGCATTAACACGCTCCAATGTAGATGTCATTTGGTCGATGATATCGCTGTTAGCAACATCGCCTGAGAACTCGTCGAGGCTCTGCAACATAGACTCAATAGTCGAGCTGTTCTGCTTGAGCATTGTTGTGAATGACGATACATCACCCAAGATGTTGTCGATGCTATCCGTAGAATCAGCAAGAATGTCGTTGAGCTCAGAACTCATGCCCTCAAGGTTAGCCACGATGTTGGTGATGTTATCACTATTCTCGTCGATAAGGGTGTTGACACCCTCTACTGTGTGGTTGAGTTTCTTGATAGCGCTGTTGAGGTTGTCCATCAAAGGATCTATCTTCTCGGCAATCATGGCCATGAGACCCTCGTCGAGGTAGCCCTCAAGAGTTGCTCCATCCTGAGCTATGTTCTTCGAGTCGCCCTGCTCAATATTAATCTGAGCGCCACCCATCATACCCTCAGTGATAAGGGCAAAGCTGTTGTCGGGAATCATATCAGCGTAGCAGTTCTCCACGGCAATCTCAACCTTAACCTTGTCGCCCTGAAGCTCAATTTCGCGTACATTACCAACATTTACGCCACGGATATAGATGCGCGATGAAACCTGCAAATCCTTCGATACCTCGTCGTAGTAGACATAATAGGTGTTGTACGACTTGAAAAGGTCCTCGCCACCAAGCCATGAAAATCCCCACCATGATACGAGGATTACAGCAATGGAAAAAACTCCAATTTTAAATTCTTTTCTAATCTTCATAGTATTAGTTTTTTATATTATTTTCTGAAGTAAAAGTCTCTTAGTTAGTTGGCCACAATCTTACCTGCCTTGTAGCGCACTACAATGGCATCCTTAAATGACTTGCGAGCCCATGATAACTCTTGGCGCGCAGCCTCGGCTGTGGGGTAGCATCCGTAACAGTATTTATACTTGAAGCTACCAC
Organism: Alistipes sp.; assembly: GCA_045613645.1. Classification (GTDB taxonomy): domain Bacteria; phylum Bacteroidota; class Bacteroidia; order Bacteroidales; family Rikenellaceae; genus Alistipes. Next base: position 36,516 of record JAZLBJ010000031.1, read on the forward strand.
TACCTATAGCCAACATGGCTATGCCCTTGAACTCCTTGAACGAAGCGTCGAAGATGTCAAGCTCCTTGTTCGAGGACATAAGCTGTATGGTGTAGCCCTCGCCCGACGAGTCGTAGACATAGTATTGCAGATAGCTACCATCGGTGTAGTCATCCTCGGTGCCTGTATCCTCTTGGGCATAGTTCTCCATGCGCTCTACATTCTCAAGATACTCTATAATAGCGTCGCTTATGGCGTTGGCCATGTCGGTTGTGCCACTATCTGAGGTGAGGTATGCCAAATCATTGCTATTACTCATATAGCCCATCTCGAGAATCACTCCTGGGCACTCCAATGGGTAAAGTACGGTGAATACCTCCTCCGAGTCGAGCACACCGTTGAACTTGTAGCCGAGCTTCTGCACCTTCTCGCCCAAAATCTTACCGAACATTCTGTTCATAGGGTCGTTACTCATAAGGCGCGATATAGCATCGAGATACTGTGCCGACTCCTTAGAGAAGTCCTCAAAAAGGATATAGTCCTTGTGAGCATTAAGCTCTGCGGACATCTTTTGGGTGTGGCGCTGTGTCTTTTGGTCGAGGTTGAGCACTATGACCTCGAAGCCTCGTGCATTGGCGCTGCTCGCATCGTTAGCATGTATCGAGATAAATAGGTCGGCATGCTTGTCGTTTGCAAGTTTTGGTCGCTTGCGGTTATCGTCTCTACGATCCGAGGCAAGCTCTACATCGCTCTCGCGAGTCATATAAACATCAATCTCTGGGGCCTTGGTTTCGAGAATATCTCTAACCTTGAGTGCCACCTTGAGGTTTATGGTCTTCTCGTAGTGGTTGCCCTTGTGTGCACCAGGTCGGCTAGGACCACCATGTCCGGGGTCGAGTACGACCACACGCTGCTTAGGCGATGCAATAACAGGCATCGACATGGCGTTTACACTCCAAAGGAGTGATGCAACAAGTGTTATACACAAGGCAATATTTCTCATATTTCGTGTAGTTATATTAGTTTTTTGCTAAATATTTATTATATTTGCCACTTGTAACCGCGTACGCGCGCTACTATGTATGCGCCCGAAGCGTGGCACAAGGTATGGTTTGTTCGGGTTTGCCGACTCAGTCGGCAAAGGTACAAAAAAATATTGAATTTTGAGACAAGTTTGGGTAAAATATCTTTCATCTCTATTGCTGACATCCATCATGGTCTGCATTGTTCTGTGCATGACTGAGGCGGGTGCAGCCACTATTAACCGCATTTTTAGCAACGATAGCGTTCGGCTGAATAGCTCCGAAAGAGACACTTTTAGACCACAAAGGAACAATCTTGCTCGTGGTGGTGATGTCAATCTCGATGGTGCATCTGTTCGTCCTGAACCACGCTCTCGACGAGATAATGCCGAGAGTGTGACGCCTGCCGCTGCTACTCAGAGCGATACCACCAAGCAGCGCCGTAAGGGTGGTGCTATGTTCGACGATATCATCGAGGGTAAGGCTACCGACTCTGTGGTATTCGATGCGCGCAACAAGAAGATATATAGCTATCGTGGCGGTGATGTTACCTATCAGGGCATGAACCTCAAGGCCGACTTTATGCGTGTTGATATGCAGACTCGCGATATCTATGCGCATGGCTATGCCGATACTACCGAGACCGGTGAGGTGACTAAGACACACCCCGAGTTTGCCGATGGTGGCTCGCCATATACCATGGATACCATCACCTACAACCTGGACTCTCGCAAAGCAAAGATTAAGGGTATTGCCACACAGGAGGGCGACGGCTGGCTTGTGGGTGGTAGTGTGAAGATGCATCCCGACGAGTCTATTCATATTGGTGATGGTATGTACACCACATGCGATGAGATTGACCACCCTCACTTCTACCTGGCCATGACCAAGGCTAAGGTTATCCCTGGCAAGAAGATTATCGCTGGTTACTCATACCTTGTTATCGAAGATGTCCCCACATATATCGGTATTCCTGAGTTCTTCTTCCCCATCACCACAGGTCCTAAGTCGGGACTTCTGATGCCTACCTATGGTGAGGATGCCAAGGGCTTCTTTATCCGCGACTTAGGCTACTACTTTACCTTTGGTGAGCATATGGACCTTGCCATACGAGGTGGTATCTATACCCTCGGCTCATGGGAGGTGTCGGCGCGTTCGCAGTATGTCAAGCGTTATAAATTCCGTGGTAGCTTCGATTTGCAGTATTCGGCAATTCGCTCGGGTGAGATGGGTGAGCCCGACTTTGTGCAGCAGAACAACTATAAGATTCAGTGGCAGCACTCTCAGGATCCAAAGGCCAACCCTGGCTCTACATTCTCAGCATCGGTGAACCTCACCTCAAGTGGTTATAGCCGCTACTCGGCAACCTCGGTGAACGACATCCTCGCTACTCAGACCAACTCATCAATCTCATACTCAAAGAACTGGGAGGGTACGCCATTCTCTTTGGCTTTCAACATGGCGGTGTCACAGAACTCGCGCGATAAGACCATCGCCGTGACCTTGCCTACTATTACCTTCAATGTTGCCAGCTTCAACCCCTTCAAGCGTAAGGAGGCAGTGGGTAAGACACGCTGGTATGAGAAGATTAAGATGAGCTACTCGATGAAGTTGACCAATACGGTTAACACTAAGGAGAATGAGATATTCACCAAGGAGACACTCAACAAGATGAAGAATGGTATTCAGCATACCATCCCTGTATCTACCTCGCTTACGCTCTTCAACTACATTAATGTCAGCCCATCGTTTAACTACACAGAGCGTTGGTACTTCAAGAAGGTGAGCCAGCAGTGGAACAACGAGACCAAGACCGTTGAGACCCTCGATCCTCAGTATGGCTTCTGGCGTATATACAACTATAACGCCTCGGTTTCGGCCAATACCACAATCTATGGTACCTACACTGCCAAAAAGAAAGAGCGTAAACTACAGGCTGTGCGTCATACACTTACGCCAAACATAGGCTTCTCATATGCTCCTGACTTCAGCCGTCAGAAGTATGGTTTCTATGAGACTGTGCAGACCGATACTACGGGTAAATTCAAGGTCTACTCTCCATTTACCGATAACGCTTACGGCGTACCTGGTAGTGGTCAGCAGTTCTCCCTAACCTTTGGTCTGTCACAGAGTCTTGAGGCTAAGATACGCACCAGGGATACGGTTAAGAAGGTGAAGCTCATCGACCAGATATCTATCAATGGTTCGTATAACTTCCTCGCCGACTCGCTCGGTCTATCAACGCTTCCTATACAGTTGCGTACAACGATATATCAGGGTGTGGCCCTCAATGTATCTATGACCCTCGACCCCTATGAGGTATCTCCCGAGGGTGTGCGCTACAATAAACTGATGTGGAGTCGTGGTCTGCCTGGCCGTGTGCAGAGTTTGGGCTGGAGCTTCGGTTATACCTTCCGCTCAAGTCAGAATAACCAGCGTGCTGCCAACGACATCAACTCATTGCCTCCCGAGTACTTTAACTCGTGGTCCGACCCCTATGGTGAGCTCAATCCGGCAATGCGACGACAATGGATGGCGGGCCAATACTATGACTTCTCCATCCCGTGGAACTTCGGTTTTAACTATAGTTTTAACTATACAGCGCAACTGGTGAATAATGGTACTACTGGTTATAGAAAGAATATATCGCAAACCATCAATGTCAACGCCAGCGTCACGCTGACGCCTAAGACTATGATTACTGCGACCTCAGGTTTCGACTTCTCCACCGGAAAGATGTCAATGACCTCTATATCCATAACGCGTGACCTCCACTGTTGGCAGATGTCATTCACCTGGATACCATTTGGTAATCACAAGAGTTGGGCCTTCAACATTGGCGTCAAGGCGGCATCGCTTGCTGATTTGAAGTTTGATAAGAGTTATTCGCAGTACGACTACATGTACTAAATTTGTTGTGATAAGAGGCAATCTGCGGCACCAACCTCAGAGTCCCGAATGGGAAATACGCTTAGTATGTCCCATCCGTGCCTCTATCAGTTGGCACCACATCTTACCCCTTCTAACAACAAATTTCTTGTGGGGCGATAAGGGGCAATCTGCTCTCGCCAACAAAAAGTCCTAACAATGGGCAGTACGCCAAGTACAGCCATCGTTGGTATTTTTGCCGAGCGTTGCATCTGCAGCCTTCTAACAACAAATTTCACGTGGGGTGATAAGGGGCAATCTGCGGCACCAACCTCAGAGCCCCGAATGGGAAATACACTAAGTATGTCCCATCCGAGCCTCTATCAGTTGACACCACACCTCACCCCTTCTAACAACAAATTTGTTGTGATAAAGGACAATCTATGGCACCAACCTCAGAGCCCCGAATGGGAAATACACTAAGTATGTCCCATCCGAGCCTCTATCAGTTGGCACCACACCTCACCCCTTCTAACAACAAATTTTTTGCGATAAGGTATGCGTATGCAGTACGCCAAGTACAGTCCATTGTTGGTATTTTTGTTGAGCGTTGTACCTGCAGCCTTATCTTGATTGTTTAAGGACAATGAGACACAGTGATGGTCGCGGACAGAGGTGTTATTGAAAAATATGGTATTACTGTTACCTTAGGTCTCTTAGGTCCTTTGGTCAAACCTATCTATGTATATTTAACTATGGATAAAAAGAAAGGCATATTATCGTGGTTGTTCGGAGGCTTCTCCCTCTTCAAGGTCAAGTTTTCGTTTAAGGGTCTTCGTTTTTGGAAGGTGCGTCGTCCTGGTCGCAAGCCAGATATTGATGTGAAGCCGTAGAGCATCGCAATAAGCGTTACTATGTTAGATAAACAAACATGGCGTGTCCTTCTGGACACGCCATGTTTGCTAATCACAATCTACTAATTTTCAACTACTCGGCTACGGGAAGCTGGACGCACTCGATGCCTACCTTGCGCAAGAGATCCAAGCCCTCCTCAAGACGATATGAGTCGCTATATACCACACGCTTGATACCAGCCTGGATAATGAGCTTAGCGCACTCTATACATGGCGATGCGGTGACATATAGTGTCGAGCCGTTGCAGTTGTTCGCACTCTTAGCCACCTTTGTGATGGCATTAGCCTCGGCATGCAGAACATATGGCTTGGTCTTGCCCATATCGTCCTCGCAGATATTCTCAAAGCCTGCGGGTGTGCCGTTATAGCCATCCGAGATAATCATGTTATCCTTAACCAACAATGCTCCCACCTTACGGCGTACGCAGTATGAGTTCTCTGCCCACACGCGTGCCATCTGCAAATAGCGGATGTCGAACTGTCGCTGCTTCTGCTCCTTATATCCCATAGTTTTATAGTGATATTTGTAGGTTTATTAGTGAGGGTGTTCGCCACCCTCTTATTCTTTAATAAGTTGTATAACAAGAGCTAATATTAGGCCTATGAGGCTCGAAAAAGCGGAGTTTACTTGGTGTAACTTAGCATTTTGAGAGCGAATATAAAGCCAAAGTAGCCTTGTTATACAGCTTTAAATCTCTACATCTTGCCGTGGCAATGCTTGTACTTCTTACCAGAACCACAAGGACATGGGTCGTTACGACCTACGCTCTTGTCAACCTTGATAGGTGCAGTCTTGCCTCTCTCTCCCTGGCCAGCGTTAGCTGCGGCAGCCATGCGTGACTCCTGAAGCTTGTTAACATCGATACGCTGCTTCTGCTCCTTAGCCTGCTGAATATCCTCGGGGTTGCTCTGGCGTACTGCAAGGCCCGCCTTGTTGATCTGTGCCAAAACATCGCGGTTGATCTCCTCAAGCATCTTAGAGAAGAGCTGGAAAGACTCAAGTTTGTAGATGAGCAACGGATCCTTCTGCTCGTATGTAGCATTCTGAACGCTATGGCGCAACTCGTCCATCTCACGGAGGTGCTCACGCCATGCATCGTCGATGGTGGTGAAGAGTGCTATCTTAGCAAACTCACGGTATATCTCCATACCATCGCTATCCATGCAACGCTGCAACTCTACGGGCACACCATAGTTTCGACGACCATCGGTGATTGGGAAGGCGATGCGCATTGACATGTTGTCCTTGCGGCTCTCGTATACCTTCATCATTGTTGGGCGTACGGCATCTGCCAACATCTTAACCTTGCGCTCGTAGTGGGCAGTAAGGTCGTTTACAATATGCTCAATAAGCTGCTGAGGCTTCATGCTCTTGTATGCACTCTCATCTGCCGAGAACTCTATAGCCACCTCGCGCATGAGGTCATACTTGAACTCCTCATATGTGCAACCATCGTGGTTCTCCACGAACTTCAATGCATAGTCGTAGCGAAGGTTGTTGAGGTCGATGTCGATACGCTCTCCATAGAGGGCGTGACGACGGCGTGTGTAGATTACCTCACGCTGTGAGTTCATAACATCGTCATACTCCAACAGGCGCTTACGAGTACCGAAGTGGTTCTCCTCAACCTTCTTCTGTGCTCGCTCGATAGCCTTGGTCATCATGCCTGCCTGGATAACCTCGCCCTCCTTAAGACCCATACGGTCCATGAGGCGTGCGATACGCTCTGAGCCGAATAGACGCATGAGGTTATCCTCAAGTGATACGAAGAACTGTGATGAACCTGGGTCTCCCTGACGACCTGCACGACCACGCAACTGGCGGTCTACACGGCGGCTCTCATGACGCTCGGTACCAATGATTGCAAGACCTCCCGCAGCCTTAACCTCTGGTGAGAGTTTGATATCGGTACCACGACCTGCCATGTTGGTAGCGATAGTAACCTGACCACTGCGGCCTGCCTCGGCAACAATCTGAGCCTCAAGCTGGTGCTGCTTAGCATTGAGCACATTGTGCTTGATGCCACGAAGTTTGAGCATACGGCTCAACAACTCTGAAATCTCCACCGAAGTAGTACCCACAAGCACTGGGCGGCCCTCTCCTACGAGACGCTCAATCTCGGCGATAACGGCATTGTACTTTTCACGAGCTGTCTTATAAACGAGGTCATTACGGTCGTCGCGAATAACCTTCTTGTTTGTAGGGATAACCACCACATCGAGTTTGTAGATGCTCCAGAACTCCGATGCCTCAGTCTCGGCAGTACCTGTCATACCTGCGAGCTTGTGGTACATACGGAAGTAGTTCTGCAAGGTGATGGTTGCGAAGGTCTGCGTAGCATCCTCCACCTTAACATTCTCCTTGGCCTCGATAGCCTGGTGCAAGCCATCCGAGTAGCGGCGGCCCTCCATGATACGACCTGTCTGCTCGTCGACAATCTTTACCTTGCCGTCGATAAGCACATACTCAACCTCCTTCTCGAACATGAAGTATGCCTTGAGCAACTGGTTCATGGTGTGTACACGCTCCGACTTGATGGCGTAGTCGCTAAGAAGGCTATCCTTCTGCTCTGCACGCTCCTCAAGGCTGAGTGTAGAGTTCTCAATCTCGGCGATGCGAGCACCAATATCTGGAAGCACGAAGAAGCCATCCTCGTTGAAGCGGCGTGATGCCACCTCGTGACCCTTATCTGTAAGAATCAACGAGTTCATCTTCTCGTCATGGATGATGAAGTTGTCATCGGTAATCTCGGGCATGCGGCGCTCGTTGTCCTGCATGTAGATATTCTCGGTCTTCTGCAAGAGCACCTTAACACCTGGCTCTGAGAGGAACTTAATCAATGCCTTGTACTTAGGCATAGCCTTGTAGGCACGCAATAGCAACTTACCAGCCTCGTCCATCTTACCCTCGTTGAACAGACGCTTAGCCTCAGCAACATCAGCAGAAGACATCTTGCTCTGCAAGTCGTAGATATACTTTGCTGCTGGCTGATACTCGGCAAACATCTGGTCGCTACCCTTAGGTACAGGACCTGAGATAATCAATGGAGTACGAGCATCGTCAATCAACACTGTGTCGACCTCATCGACGATGGCAAAGTGGTGCTTGCGCTGTACAAGGTCCTTAGGTGCTGAGGCCATGTTATCGCGCAAGTAGTCGAAACCAAATTCGTTGTTAGTACCGAAGGTGATATCTGCCATGTATGCCTTGCGACGCTCAGCAGAGTTAGGTCGTGTATTGTCGATGCAAGCCACAGTGAGGCCGTGGAACTGGTACATAGGACCCATCCACTCGGCATCACGGCGTGCGAGGTAGTCGTTTACGGTAACCACATGCACACCCTTATGAGCAAGGGCGTTGAGGAATACAGGTAGGGTTGCTACAAGGGTCTTACCCTCACCTGTGGCCATCTCGGCAATACGACCCTTGTGGAGTACCACACCACCAAAGAGCTGTACATCGTAGTGTACCATATCCCATTTGATGACATTACCACCAGCTGTCCACTGGCTGCTGTATATAGCCTTGTCATCCTCGATGCGCACCAAGTCCTGACGCTCTGTTGCGAGGTTGCGGTCGAAGTCGTTGGCCGTAACTACCACCTCGTCGTTCTCGGCAAAGCGGCGAGCTGTATCCTTCATGATGGCAAATGCCTCAGGAAGAATCTCCTCGAGCTTCTGCTCAATCTTCTCGTCGATACGCTTTGTAGTGTCGTCAATCTCCTTAGAGATGCGCTCCTTATCCTTAAGCGATGTCTCGGGGCGCTCTAAGAGCTCCTTGTTCTTTACGATTGATGCCTCATCATCGGCGATGAAGTCGGTGATGCTCTGGCTCAATGCCTGTGAGCGGGCACGCAACTCGTCGTTGCTGAGAGTAGAGATAGTAGGGTAGATCGCCTTGATCTTCTCTACATAGGGAATAATCTCCTTGTTGTCCTTGTCGCTCTTCGAGCCGAAAAAGACCTTGATAATCTTTGATAAAATATCCATTATTGTCTCAATTTATTTTCGTTCTAATGGGATGACATGCCCACCAATATGCCGTACGCTATTGGCTAACACGCATATATCGCGCAAATATAACTATTTTTTATTGAAAATGCAACTCGCGCGCGCATATTTATAGAGGTGTAGAGGCTGCGCACGGCTCTTTTTTGGCGATGACTATCGCTCGATATGTTGCTTTAGGGGGCAGCGGTGGCAGTATTGTCTGTGGCAATACTCCCTGCTTAGCTGAAGAAGAGCCTGACTATCGTAGGCAGTGACGGCTACCTTGCCGTAGATATTCCAGATCTTGATATAACGGTTATCCTCGGCGGGTATCTCCTTGAGTATTTGTGTTGCTGAAGTGATAAGTGACTGCGAGTGAGTGTAGCACCCGTAGGCATATATCATCTGCGACACGAAGTTGATGCCCAACAGTTCGCTCTTCATCTTACCAAAGCGGTTGGCAGCACCCTGCATCGTGGTGTGAGGTATGAAGTTGGTGAGCCAGTACTCTGAGGCATGGCCAGAGAATAGGCGATATATGTCACTGAGACTATTGCACCTAACAACACTACTCATGGTAATCTCCTGCTCAAAATATGAGGCTGCAAGCTGTGCAAGACGCAAAACGGGGTGGTTGTTGGTCTGCACATTCACAAACTTCCATGCCGAGGTTGGCATGGCTACAATCGAGTATTTGGCTGCCAGATGTGCATACTCCAACTTTAGCATGCGTATATATTCGTCTCTATCATCGTAGAGCTCCAGGAGTCCCGATGTGCCTATGAGTAGTGCTTCGATGAGTTGCTTCGAGCAGCGCTCACGCATTATCGTGGCATGAGGTATGCGTCGTGCAAGCTCCATGGCGGCATCTCTGTTGTCGAAGCCTCCAATGAACTTGAGCAACATTATGTGCATCGTCTGATTCCAGTCGCCTCCCGTGGCGTTGAGGATGGTCATAATGTCGCCACTCTTGCGTCGTTGGCGTTCTATGCCAAGATGCTCTATAACTGCATCGCGTGTGGTCTCATCTACTGACGCAAGCAGTTCGGCGCAGATGCTACTATTGGAGCCTGCGCCACTGCCACCATATCTGTATGGACCACCACCTGCCATTATAGTAGGTTTAGTTCGAGCAGAGCCTCTTCCGACATCATCGACTTATCCCACTGAGGCTCGAAGGTGAGGGTTATGTTCACCTTGTTCACGCCATTTACCTTGCCCACTTCGCGGTTGATGTCGGCAAGAAGCATGTCGGCCATAGGACAGTTAGGCGCAGTGAGTGTCATGATGATATCTGCTGTACCTGATGGGTCGTAGTTAATCTCGTATATAAGGCCGAGGTCGTAGATGTTTACGGGAATCTCGGGGTCGTATATGTTCTTGAGCGTAAGGACTATGTCCTTTTCTACTGCAAGTATCTCTTCGGGTGTCATACTATATCTCTTGTTGTTTTGTGAAAATGAGAGCATCGAGCTTCATCTGCTGAATAATCGCTCTTAGACCATTGCTGCGCGTAGGCGATAGGTTCTCGCCAAGGCCAATGGCCTCGATGAAGTATAGGTCAATATCTGCCGCCTCCTTTGGGGTGCGACCATCCATAACTCTTATGAGCAGGGCGATGATACCCTTGGTGATGATAGCGTCGCTGTCGGCTGTGTAGTGCATCTTGCCATCCACCAGCTCGGCACTCACCCACACCCTCGACTGGCAACCCTCGATAATATACTTATCGGTGCGCTTCGAGGCATCAATGACGGGTAGTGAATCGGCAAGACTTATAAGGTAGTCGTACTTGTCGAGCCAGTCGTCAAACATCGAGAACTCCTCGATGATAGCATCTTGTATAGCGTCTTTCATATCTTTGTGTTGTTATCTTCGTTAAGGTAGTATCGCGCCATCCGAGGACCATGGTAGCTCTATGTCAATAAGCGTGCAGAGTGTTGCTGCCAGGTGGGCAGGGTCCACACGGCTCTCTATGGTAGAGGGCTCCACACCACCGCCATAGATAATTAGCGGAATATGTCTATCGTAGTTGTATCCCGAGGTCGACGATGAACGGCTGTCGCCACTCTCGCATATCCATCCAGGCATAAAGTCGAGTATTACATCACCCGAGCGTGCTGCGTAGAAACTATGCTGCATAAGCTCGCCTCTGCCCCCTGTAAACGAGTTGTTGCGAAGTGCTGTTGCGGAGCGTGCCGAGGCCACACCTCGTAGTTGTAGTGCAAAGATGGCCACCTCGTCGCGGATATCGTCTATCTTGAGTTTCTTATTTGTTATAGTTTTGTGATTTAGGTATATAGCGTTGTTGGCGTATCCCAATATGTATGAGTCTGAGCCGTGGTGGGCACTTATGTAGGCATTCACTATTACCTCCATCTGTCGGGTGTTGAAGCGCTCGCGCTGCTGTCCATCTACGGGGTTGTAGGATGGTGATGTGCCGTGGTCGGCGCTCAGAGTTACCACAATCATACTTGGGTCAGCAACCTGTGCGTAAACATAAGTGAGAAAGTCGGCAAGGTCCTTATCCAAACGATATATCATATCCTCATATTCCAGCGATTCGGGGCCGTATAACTCGGAAATATATCGTGGTGTGTCGAGGCATATGTTCAGGATATCGGTGTCGGCATCGTTGCCCAAACCCTCTTGTACCATAAGTGTTGAGGCGAGCTTTAGTACCATGGTGTTACCTGCGGGGGTGTAGCACATATGGCCGTAGTCGGAGTTCGCAAGGCGAAGGTTTATGTTGCTAAGTAGTCTGGTGTGCTTATCCTTGATACCCTCTATTACGGCAATCTCCTCGTTCTTGTACATCCACGCCTTGTACATTGGTGTCCAACGCGATAATTTGAAGTTGTTATTCGTATCGTTTTGGTTGTACTTAGTAAGCCATGCTGGCAACACCTCTGCAAAGGCCGAGGCTGTTGTCCAGTGTGTACGGTTGCTTTCAGCCCAAAGCGGGGTGCCGGCCTTGCCATTCATGACTATGGCCGATAGTGGGTCAATGGCAATGGAGTACTGCTTGCTTTTGGGGCTTGAGCTAAGGAGTAGGTCGCCAAGTGTGGGAGATGTTAGGCGGTGTGCCGAGTAGTTGCCTGTGCCTGTGCTGAAAGGTATAGGGTGGGACTTGCTATCGGCAATCAGCAAGGTATGCTGACTATCGACATAGTTCCACCAGCTATCTCCTATAGCGCCATGTTCGCAGGGCTGTGTGCCCGTTACGAGTGTTGCAAGGCCTGCCGCTGTTGAGCAGTGCGAGTAGTCGAGGTAGGCATTCGTATAGTTACGACCATGATTTATTAGTCGCTTGAAGCCACCCTCGCAGAAGTTGTCGCTGTAGCGCTCAAGATCGCCACTGCGCATCGAGCCTACGACGATGTTGATGATAAGTCGTGGCTTGGGTGTTGCTGCATGTAGGCTACCTATTGTCGCCACCAGGGCGATAAGTAGTGCTGGTATATATCTTGTTAAAATCTTCATTCTAATGTTTTGGCATTGGGAGCGCAAAGTTACAAATTTATTTGTAACATAGTGTCGAAAAAGTGCTTTTCTTTGCTCAAATCAACACCCTTAATCTGCTCTATGGCCTCAAGCTGTTGGCAGCAGAACCTCTTGTAGCTCTCGCTTCGAGGGTTGAGAGCTCGGTGTTTTGATGCTTGGACTATGCGCTCTACACGGCTCATAACATCCTTACTCTTAGATGATAATGCCACCTCGAAGAACTTCTCGGCAATATACTCCACGGCCATTTGCGATGGGTGTACAAGGTCCTCGGCGTAGAAGCGGTAGTCTCTGAGGTCGTCAATGAGAATCTCGTAGGCTGGAAAGTATGTTATACGCTCGGGATATTGGCGTTGTAGACTATCTATGGCAACTCTGAGTATAGCCTTGCTAAGGGAGTTGTCAACAAGTCCCTCGCCTACATGGCGCACAGGACTGAGAGTTAGGATGATGTCGCCCTTAAACCTCTCGCACATAGGCTTTAACATCTCCACGATGCTGTCGGCACTCAGTAGCTCGCGACTAAATAGTGAGGCTGGCTGTTTGTGGCAGTTTGCCACCACCATGCCGCTCTCTTTAAGACGATATACCCATGCTGTGCCGAGTGTTACGATAAGGTGTGTTGCACTATTTAGAGCCTTGCTACCACGCTCTATGGCCTCTTGCATCACGGCCATGGCCTCCTCGCGTGTTGGAGCCGATAGTGATGAGTGAAAGTTGTAGCTTAGCCACCTGCCATCCACCTCCATGAGTTCCTCTTCCAACACCTTGTGACGCGAGGACATAAGGTTGATACTCTGTGCTATAGATGCAGGATTAAAGAGTATGCCTGTGGGGAGTGCTGTGACGCTGAATTTGCGCTCCTCAAATATCGAGGATATGCGCTCGGCAAAGCAAGAGCCAAGCGTTAGAATGTGGCTCGAATACTCTATTGGGCTCTTCCAGCCTATCTTCTCAATTTCGGTGCGAAACTTCATACTCATATAATTTGACGCAAAGATACTTAATTAGCAGAAAAATTCCTATCTTTGTCCTATAAATTAAAAGACAAGTGAATATGAAGAAAAATATTGTGTCATCATTCGATGTTGACCATCGTACTCTCGATGCAGGTCTCTATCTGCGTTCGGTATATACAATCAACGATGAGTTTGCAGTGCGCTCATGGGATTTGCGCTTCCGTGCCCCTATGGCTCACGCTCCTCTCGGCTCTGGCGAGGTGCACACCATTGAGCACCTTATGGCCTACTATCTACGCCTCGACGAGAAGATTGGTAAGTCTATCGTCTCGTTCTGCCCTATGGGATGCAAAACTGGCTTCTACCTCTCTACAATGCAGGATGTTGAGGTAGATGATATCCGCTTGGCTCTTGCTAAGGTATATAAGGAGGTATTCCCATTGAAGTCGGCAGCTGATGTTGTGGGTCTCAACGAAGTGCAGTGTGGCAATCCTGGTTTGTATGCCATCGACTCTACTAATGCCGCTATGGCGGAGTATATGCGTACCCTCTTCACTGTGGATGAGGCTGCCGAGTTGGGTATAGGTTCGGTTTACGAAAAGTGGTGGTAGTATGCGAGTTCTGATTTGTGCCCCCACATCGCGCGAGTACCGCGCTATGCGCTACGCTTTGGATAAGGCTACCAATTTGAAGCACACCTACGACCTCGTGGAGGTGGGTATAGGCAAGGCTCTCTCTTCGGCGGGTGTGTCGCGAGCTCTTACCTTGGCTTCGGAGAAGTATGATATGCTGGCCGTTATTGGCTTTGCTGCTGCGGCGCTTGGTCGTAAGCAGGGCGATATTGTTATGCCTTCACGCGCTATTCACCACGATGCCATCATCCCCGAGGGCTTCTGTCCCGAGATTACCGACCCTCGCAATCTCTGTGGCAAGGATGAGGAGACTGTCTTTACAGGTGATTCGTTCGTGAATGCCGACATTGTCAGAGAGATTAAGTCTCGCTTTGGCGTGGAGTGTGGTCTCTTCGATATGGAGATTGCCGCTATCTGTCAGGTTGCGGAGTTGTACGACAACATCCCCGTTGTGGCTGTTAAGTATGTCTCGGATGTGCCTGAGGCTGGCCACTCGGAGCACTCGTACGATGAGTTTGCCAATGCTCATTCGGACTTCACTCCACTTCTGGAGCGTCTGGAGATGCTATAGAACTTTTGATAATCGGGTATAAGGCTGGCCATTGTCTTATGAGGACACGGTCAGCCTCTACTATTTTTGAATTGTCGGCCGATATTTTAGGGCGCAACTGTGTGTGGTTAATTAAAGTCTATAGTGTAGTAATATAGTAAGGATGAACTGTTCACTAAGCAAAATGAACAGTTCATCCTTACTATAAAATCAGATATCTACTACTAAAGTAGATCCTGTGCTGCCTTCAAAGCAGCCTTATTATATTCAATCTGCTCCTCTGCAGTGAGTGAGTTGAAATATGCAGCCTCCTCTGCAATAATAGCATCAACAGCACCCCAGTCTCCTCTCGAACTTGCTTCGTAGCTTCGTTTAACAATCTCCTCAGCCTTCTTCTCAACTGCTGATGCGCAAGATACCATCAAAGCAATACATGCAATCGATGCAATCATCCAAATCTTCTTCATAGTTATAAAGTTTTAAGGTTTATAAGAAAGTGTTCGTAACACAAATATAGGGAATTTTTCATGAATATCCAAACTATAAATAGCCTTTCTTTTTTAGGACGACACAATGCTAATTAATGCGGAAATCTTCGAGCACCATGCGACCCTCGTAGGTGCCAGTAATCTTGTTCCCCCTATCGTCGATAAGGTCAAAGGTCACTTTATAAAGCTCCTCGCCACACTCCTCAATGGTTATCGAGCCGTCGAATATTGGAGCTGTAGCGCCACTTTGAGCCTCGCTGCCAAGGCGTGTGTACCACGAGTATGCCTGGTAGCCATCCTCGTCGAAGCCTCCCTTGATAAGCACCCCCCGTATCGTTGATGTTATCGGATGCGGTGTACGAGCCAAGGGGCATTTCGTAGAGGTGGTCTGCGTGCATAATCTCTATGTATAACTGCTCCTTGGAGGTGTAGTTTTGAAAGAACAACCCCCACATATAGCTATCGGTATGATAGTAGTTGCCAAAGCAGTCGGCATACGACAGTGAGTCATCGGCCGTGAACACCACATCTACATCACCTTCGAGTGTCGAGAGTGGATTCTCAGGAAACTCAGGCTCCTCGGGTGTTGGTTGTTCGGGTGTTGGTTGTTCGGGTGTTGGCTCCTCGGGAATTACATCGTGTCCACCCTCGGGCTCACACGATAGGAGTAAGCCCGATAGTAGAGCAATAGTCAGTAGCCTCTCTATGCGCATAACCCTCGATTATTTGCGTGATGAAAGTGTGCGGCGTACCACCTGTGAGCGTGTGCCGTAGAACTCGCCGTATGCCACGCACTCGCCAGTGAGCTTATATCCGAGGTCGTCCACAACATCAATTGTCACGGTGAAGGTCTCGTCGCCATTATCCACGATAACCACCTCGCCATCTACGATAGGTGCTGCGCCGATAACCGAGTAGCTATCATCATAGAGGCTATACCACGACCACATAGTGTTGCCATCGCCATTCACATATCCTGGCAATGCCATCTGCTCTTTGTTAAGGTCGTTTGATACTGGGAATGTGCCTACGGGGTACTCAGCATCAACATCTGTGAGAAGCTCGAAGCAGAAGCTGTCGCCCGT
Organism: Alistipes sp.; assembly: GCA_045613645.1. Taxonomy (GTDB): domain Bacteria; phylum Bacteroidota; class Bacteroidia; order Bacteroidales; family Rikenellaceae; genus Alistipes. The sequence continues at coordinate 52,507 of JAZLBJ010000031.1, forward strand.
AGCGTAGTCGTCAACAAAGTACATCCACGTGTTCTTGCCAATAACATAGTAGTCGCCATAACACTCAGCATATATCGCACCATCCGAGAACTCTACGTTGAGATCCTCGGTGAGTGTCGACTGCTCTTCTGGGGCCCACGCAGGACCAAAGTTGTCGCTGTTGTCCACTGCGGTCTGTGGGCAGAAGCAGTGATACTCGTTGCCATCCTCGTCGTAGAGCTTAGCCTCGATACCATCGGCTGTTACAATGACACTACCATTCACGAAGAAGATCTCCTCGCCCTCGGTGTCGTTGGTGATATATAGCGATGAGTATCTGGCTCCAATTGTGCCAGCAACAGCGCTATCATCGACATCCAATCTGTACTCACCCTCAGGAATAGCGAACGATACATTTAGCCTTTCGGCAGGCTCCGATGCGTAGAGGTCGAGGAATAGGTATGTGCTATTTTCGAGCAATGTGACTTCACCAGTGATTATGTCGAGGCAGTTGTCGACATTCGAGAGTGCGAGAGAGTAGTCGTAGTCGTTCTCGGTAGCGCCATACTGGTTGCCGAAGTATATTCCTGAGAGATAGGGTAGCTCGACGTATGTTGCCTCAGGGATAGGTGCTGCCTCCTGGTTGATAGTGATGATGTATTCGTCGTTGCGGAACCCCAGTGCGATATTAGCACTACGAGTCTCTGTTGCACTATTCTCAGCGATATTCAACTCAGTCTTTCTTTTACCGACGCAAACAACCTCAATCCAATCTGCAGAAGGGATTACCTCCATCTCAGAGGCATCTTCCATATTATTGATAAAGTAAGTAATATTCAATTTGCCACCCTTGGCATCAATACTCATAGTGGTCTCAGACTCCAATACAAGTTTGGTCTCTATGAATTGCTTTACAGTTATGCTCTTTGTGATATAAGCATAGGTGATATGGATTGTGGACTCACGCTTCTCGCCAGTCTCATTTGGGGCAACAGTGAAGGTGATGCTGCCATCCTCGGCTGCGGTCTGCTCGATCCAATCTGCTTTGGGTGTTGCTTCAACACTCTTGCCCTCCATGGGTTCGATAATTTCGTATGTCACCGTAAACTCACCTCCTTCGTAATCGAAAGAGAACTCCTCATCGGAGGTGATATTAAGTTGGGTTTAGGGTTCTGGTTGTGGCTCAGGAGTAGGCTCCGAATCACATGACACACATGCTAATGCACAGAGTGCCATAAGTAGAAATAGACGCTTCATAGTGTATTATGTTTTAGATTTTACCTACTGCGAAGATAGATGTTTTTCTGTAATTTTCAAAGAGTTTTTAGTGTTTTTTACAAGACCAAATTACCATATATAATATAAAAAGGGCGTGTCTCAATTTTGAAACACGCCATATAGTCTAAAGCATTACGCTAATAACGCTACTCGATGCTTAGAGATTCATATACAACTCGTGGTACTTGTTGTACTTGTCCATACCGATGATATCGCGAAGACGATAGCAGAGTGAGTTGAGGTATGTGATGGTTGACTCATCAGTAGGATTGTACTCGTGAGCCTTCTCCAACCATGGAATAGCCTCAGCATAGATAAGGTTAATCTTTGCGTTCTCCTCGCCATACTGCTCGTATGAGATATCAGGATTGCTATTCAACGCCTCGACAGCCATGTTAGCCTTCTCGATGATGAAGTAACCAACATAGTAGTTAGACTCGAACTCGTTAGGACGAAGCTCTACGCACTTCTCGAATGACTTGATACACTCGTCATAGTCCTTCAATGCATTGAACACACGGCCACGACCATACCAGAGATCATAGTTTGTAGGATCCTCCTTGAGTGACTCCTCTATCATTGTGATTAGCTCAGCTGGGTCACCTACGCCCTCCTCAGCAGTGTAGAGCTGCATGAGACCATCAAGGATAGTATTGTTCTTAGGGAACATCTTGATACCTGTCAAGAGAGCCTCCTTAGCGTTAGCAAGGGCTACCTCGCGGTTTGTATCCTTCTGACCATAGTAGCAGTGGAAGAGGTAGTAGTAGATGTTACCAGCCTCGTCGCAGTAGCCTGTAGCAATTGCCTCGCTCAATAGAGCCTCACCCTTAGCAAAAGCAGCTACAGCATCATCACCCTCAAGACCTGAAGCGTAGATGGTGATGAGCAAACCTGCGTTGTAGAGGTTTGCAGGGTTGCTTGCACCAGCCTCAGGAACAACCTGCTGTGCGCGGTATGCGAGCTCGAAGTTCTTAGCAGCCTCGGCTGGCTTCTCCTGGCTGATCATATCGCCCTGGATAGCAAGAGCGTTAGCCAAAGTCATTGCGTTGGTAGAAATCTTTGAGCCTAGCTTAGGATCCAACTCATAAGCCTTCTTGAATGACTCGATAGCTGTCTCAGCAAGGTTCTCGCGGAGCTCCTTCTTCTGATTCCAACCAATGATCAACATGCTCATTGGGTCAACATAAACATCAACATACTCGTAGCTGCAAACAACAACTGGAGTACCCATGAACAGACCCTCAACCATTGCATCAGGCTGACCAACATTCATCTGGAGGGTCATCACTGGGGTGTCACGAAGCAACTCCTTAGTAGGAAGCATGTAGGCATCGGTGTATGCCTTACCATGTGCATTCCATGTAGCAGCCTTGGTACTCTTCTTTGCATCTACAAGTGTAGCATCTGCCTTGTCGAGCTTAGCAATCTCCTTAGCAGTGTTCACCTTCTGAGCATTTGCGGCAGGCACTGCGAAAGCGAGCAATGCAGCAGCCATAAATAAAAACTTCTTCATAAGATATTAATGATTTTGTTGTTTGTTAATTCTTGTTACTCTTCGCTCTGAGCCTCTGTGGCTACGACCTGACCTTCGGTGGTTGCCTCAGTACCCTCGGTGGCGATTACAGCGTTGTCGCCATCCTCCTCCTCGGTCTTAGGCACTGCTGTTACCGAAGCAATAGAGTCGCCCTCACGCAAGTCGATTACCTTAACACCCTGTGTTGCACGGCCTGCCACACGAATCTGGTCGGCTGATGTGCGGATGGTAAGACCCGAACGGTTGATAATCATAAGATCGTTATCGTCGGTCACTGCCTGTACAGAGATTAGCTTACCTGTCTTCTCAGTGATGTTGATGGTCTTAACACCCTTAGCACCACGGTTTGTTATGCGGTACTCCTCGAGGTCGGTACGCTTACCGTAGCCATTCTCACTGAGTACGAGTACATCTTCCTTAGAGTCTGGCTCGATGGCTATCATACCAATAACCTCATCCTCATCCTCAATAGATATAGCACGCACACCCGAGCTTACACGGCCCATAGGACGCACTGTCGACTCGTTGAAGCGGATGGCACGACCCTCGCGGGCTGCAATCATAATCTCGGCATTGCCACTTGTGAGCTTAACCTCCAAGAGCTGGTCGCCCTCTCTAATAACGATTGCCTTAACGCCGTTAGTACGTGGACGCGAGTAATCCTCAAGTGTTGTCTTCTTGATGATACCACGCTTAGTACACATCACAAGGTAGTTGTTCTCTACGAAGTCCTTGTCGTTGAGGTTCTTAACATTGATGTATGCGCGAACCTTGTCGCCCGGCTCAATCTGGATAACATTCTGTATTGCACGACCCTTCGATGCTCGTGTACCCTCAGGAATCTGGTATACCTTGAGCCAGTAGCAACGACCCATCTCGGTGAAGAACATCATGGTATTGTGCATTGAGGCTACATAGATGTGCTCGATGAAGTCCTCGTCGCGTGTTGCGCTACCCTTAGCACCCTTACCACCGCGGTTCTGTGTGCGGTACTCGGCAAGTGGTGTGCGCTTGATGTAGCCCATGTGCGAGATGGTGATAACCATGTCGTCATCGGCGTAGAAGTCCTCGGGGTTGAACTCCTCAGATGAGTAGATAATCTCCGAACGGCGCTCGTCGCTATACTTCTCCTTAATCTCCAAGAGCTCGTCCTTGATAATCTGCATCTGCATATCTACATTTGCAAGCACAGCACGCAAGTAGTCGATGGTCTTAACCAACTCGTCGCGCTCGTTCTCAAGCTGCTCGCGCTGCAAGCCTGTGAGCTGACGCAAGCGCATCTCGAGGATAGCAGCTGTCTGAAGCTCCGAGAGGCCGAAACGCTCCTGAAGGCGTGTGCGTGCCTCCTCTGTAGTCTTCGACGAGCGAATGATGTGTACCACCTCGTCGATGTTGTCCTGCGCTATGAGCAAGCCCTCGACGATGTGTAGACGCTCCTCGGCCTTCTGGAGGTCGTAGCGTGAGCGGCGTACTATGACATCGTGACGGTGGTCGATAAAGTGACGCACGAGGTCCTTGAGGTTGAGAAGCTGAGGACGACCATTCACCAAGGCGATGTTATTCACTGCGAATGATGACTGGAGTGGGGTATTCTTGTATAGTGTGTTGAGCACCACGCTTGCCACGGCATCCTGCTTGAGGATAATGACGATACGCATACCCTGACGGTCCGACTCATCGTTGATATATGAGATACCCTCAATCTTCTTCTCGTTGATAAGGTCGGCGATTTTTTTAATCATCTCGGCCTTATTCACCATGTATGGAATCTCGGTGATTACGATGCACTCTCTACCCGATGCTGTGTGCTCAATCTCGGTCTTAGCGCGCATAACCACACGACCACGACCTGTGAGCAACGCCTCCTTGACACCTTCGTAGCCATAGATGATACCACCTGTTGGGAAGTCGGGACCCTTCACATAGTGGAGAAGCTCCTCGCACTCGCACTCAGGGTTGTCGATATATGCGCAACATGCGCCGATAACCTCACCGAGGTTGTGTGGCGCCATGTTTGTTGCCATACCAACTGCGATACCGCTTGCACCATTCACCAAGAGCAATGGAATCTTGGTTGGCAATACGGTAGGCTCCTTCATCGTGTCGTCGAAGTTAAGACCCCAGTCGATAGTCTCCTTGTCGATGTCGGCCATTACCTCATCGGTAATCTTCTGCATGCGTGCCTCGGTGTAACGCATCGCCGCTGGCGAGTCGCCGTCCATAGAACCGAAGTTACCCTGGCCCTCTACCAATGGGTAGCGCATAGACCAATGCTGTGCCATACGCACCATAGCCTCATATACTGAGCTATCGCCATGTGGGTGGAACTTACCGAGCACATCACCGACGATACGGGCGCTCTTACGAGTAGGCTTGTCGTGGGTGAGGTTCAACTCTGCCGACATATCGTAGAGGATACGACGATGTACAGGCTTCAAACCATCACGCACATCGGGCAGTGCTCGCGACACAATCACCGACATCGAGTAGTCGATGTATGCCGACTTCATCTGCTCTTCGAGGTTCACCTGGACAATGCGTCCAGTCAAACCTGTTGTGTTTTCTGCTTCTGTCATTATTCGTTGTATTAATATTTTTTGTCTCTTCTATCTCTGTTCTGCCGCGGAATATCTAAACACCATCGTGGTGATTGCCACCATAGCTCCAATTCCGCCCTTCTATATATGTATATATAGGTGCACAAATTTACGCCTAAATTTCCATTCTGCCAACTTTCTGCCCAAAAAAGTTTATATTTTTTGTAGGGTGCGCTGCGAAAATATCCTCTATTTGGCTATTTTTAGCCCATCTGAGCCATTTTGTTTTACGATGTGGGGGAGGGTCGAGGTTTGTGCATGGGTAAATTAAAGCCCCAAGAGTTACTCCATAAATAGTCTCTCTTGGGGCTTATGGTCTATAGTAGACGTTTGATGCGCTTGAACCATCTGTAGGGCATATACCTGAACGGTAGGTCGAGCCATGTAGCGGTGCGTAGTAGCGAACGTCGGTGCGAGAAGGCGTACAGCGAGTCGCGTCCGTGGTAGCGTCCCATGCCCGAGTTGCCGACACCTCCAAATGGCATCTTCTCGTTGGCAATATGCATTATCACATCGTTAATGCAGGCACCTCCCGACGAGGTGTGGTCGATAATATGCTGTGCCACGCCCTTTGCTCCAAAGGCGTAGAGGGCGAGGGGCTTCTCGCGCTTGTTTATGAAGGCTATGGCCTCTTCGGTGTCGCCAATCTCTATCATCGGAAGTATAGGGCCAAATATCTCCTCTTGCATCACGGGGCTATCGGGCGATACACCCTCCAGGAGCGCAGGCTCAATGTATCGCTCCTTGGCTATGGTGCGACCTCCATATACTATGTCGCCATCCTTGAGGTAGCCCGACACTCGCTCGAAGGCCTTGTCGGATACCATGCGCACATAGTGCTTACTCTTGCTCGCATCCTCACCGTGAAGTTCGACAACTGCGCGTTTGAAGGCCTCGATAAACTCCTCTTTGACCTCACGATGTATGAGTAGGTAGTCGGGGGCTATGCATGTTTGGCCTGCGTTGAGGGTCTTGCCCCAGGCTATGCGCCGTGCCGCCACTTCAATGTTTGCTGTGCGGTCTACGACTACAGGGCTCTTGCCTCCGAGTTCCAAGACTACGGGCGTTAGATTTTCGGCCGCTGCACGCATAACTATGCGTCCAAGCTCAGGCGAGCCAGTGAAGAATATTATGTCATAGCGTTGGTTGAGAAGTAGGGTGTTTGTCTCTCTATGTCCTTGAACTATGGCAATATACTCCTCGTTGAAGGTCTCGGTTATAAGGCGCTCTAAACTCTTGGCTACATTGGGCGTGTAGGGCGAGGGCTTGAGTATGGCGGTGCATCCCGCGCCTATAGCTCCCACCAATGGGTTGAGCAATAGTTGCACGGGGTAGTTCCATGGCGCAATGATAAGCGCAAGGCCGAGGGGTTCGGTGAGTATCACGCTCTTCGAGGGGAAGAGTTTTAGCGGTGTGGGGCGCTTCGATGGCGCAGCCCATCGTGATAGGTGCTTTATGAAGTTATCTATCTCGCCCAGCACTATGCTTATCTCCGTGAGGTATGCCTCCTCGTAGCTCTTGTGCAGGTCGGCATATAGTGCGTCCGTTAGCTCCTTCTCGCGCTCTGCAATGGCCTTGCGTAGCTTGCGCAGAGCCTCCAGACGATACTCTATCGAGAGGGTCTTGTGTGTTGCGAATAGGGCTCTTTGTGCCGCAACGATCTCCTTGATGCGCTCGGCAGAGCTATCTACTATTTGTGCCATAACTCATTGTTTAAACCTAAGAGCGCCACGCTATACGAAGCGCAGCGCTCAATAGACCTTATGTATAACGCCTTAGATTATGTTGAAGGCTATCTCCATCATGTTGGTGAACGATGTCTGACGCTCCTCGGCCGAGCACGCTGTGCCATGCACAAGAGAATCAGAAATGGTGCAGATGCATAGTGCGCTCTTGCCGGCACGCGCAGCGTTCATATACAACGCTGTAGCCTCCATCTCAACGGCCAATACGCCCATCTTCTGCCACTGCTTCCAGCTCTCGGCATCGTCGCCATAGAATACATCGCTGGCAAGAACATTACCCACCTTGTAGTTTACGCCCAACTCCTCGGCTTTAGCCGCTGCCTCGCGCAATAGGTCGAAGTCGGCAATAGGCGAGAAGGTACCAGGAAGGTTGAACTGAGCACCATAGTTAGAGTCGGTGCATGAGCCCATAGCGAGGACTACATCGCCGAGCTTGAGGTCGGGGTGAAAGGCACCAGCCGAGCCACAACGGATGATACGCTTAACATCGTAGAAGTTAAAGAGTTCGTAGGTGTAGATGCCAATAGATGGGATACCCATGCCGTGGCCCTGCACCGATACGCGCTTACCCTTGTATGTTCCTGTGAAGCCGAGCATGCCACGCACATTATTGTACTGCACGGGGTTCTCAAGGAAGTTCTCGGCCATAAACTTAGCGCGCAAAGGGTCGCCCGCCATAATCACTCTATCGGCTATCTCGCCATACTGTGCTCCAATGTGAGGAGTAGGTACTTTTCCTGCCATAATGTTATAGGTGTGTTCTATAAATTAGTTAAATCAAATTACTCTTTTGTGAGTACCATATATACTTACAAAGTTAATACAAATCTTTGGGATGCCAAAGCGTGGTAGCGTTTTTCTTGAAAAAAAGATTATCTTTGTCTTCCCAAATGATGATGATATATATGAAAAGACGAGTGTTTTTAACTGGCGCAACAGGCGTTATGGGCTCGGCAGGTCTGCGTGAGTTGCTTGCACAACGAGATAGGTTCGATGTTACTGTACTGGTACGCGATACCAAGCGTAACCGCGCCAAGATGGCTAAGTATGGTGATGCTGTTCGTGTGGTGTGGGGTGACCTTACAAATTATGAGGATGTGCTTCGTGCAACCACTGGAACGGACTATGTCCTCCATGTTGGTGGTATGGTGTCACCACGCGCCGACTATAAGCCTAAGAGTGTGCTAAGGGTCAATGTTGTGGCTGCTGAAAATATCGTCAAGGCTGTTAAGGCCCAGCCTAATAGCGATGCCATAAAGGTTGTGTATATCGGTAGTGTGGCACAGACAGGCGATAGGCGCGAGCCACTACATTGGGGTCGTACGGGCGATCCCATCTTCCCCTCGATGTTCGACTACTACGCCATATCGAAGTGCCGTGCCGAACGCATCTTCACCGAGTCGGGTTTGAGGTATTGGGTGAGCCTGCGTCAGTCGGGAATATTGTATCCTGCAATCCTTAAAAACATGGACCCCATAATGTTCCATGTCCCCATCCGTGGCGTGCTGGAGTGGGCTACGGTCGAGGACTCTGGAAGATTGTTGGCTAATGTCTGTGGCGAGGATGTGCCCGAGGAGTTCTGGTGTAGGTTCTATAATATTGGTAGCGGTGCTGAATATCGCCTCACGAACTACGACTTCGAACGCTATCTCCTCAAGTCGATAAACTGCCCAAGGCCCGAAAAGATTTTCGATGCTAAGTGGTTTGCTACGCATAACTTCCATGGTCAGTTCTACTTCGACTCCGATAAATTGGAGGAATACCTACACTTCCGTGCTAATATGTCTGTGGAAGAGTACTTTGCAAACATGGCAAAGTCGCTACCATGGTACTATTCGCTTGCAAAGATAGCCCCTGCCTTTGTTATAAAACCCGTTATGCGTCATATCGCCAAAGATAAGACCTTTGGTACGCTCGGCTGGCTGAAGATGGATAACGAGGAGCGTATAAGGGCCTACTTTGGCTCGCGCGAGGAGCGTGAGAAGATAGGCTCGTGGGCGGAGATGAGCGATATTCACCTCGCTGATGAGGCTACTGCCGAGCGTCTCGACCACGGCTACGACGAGACTAAACCTCTTGCGGAGTTGGATATCGAGGATATGCGCCGTGTGGCAGAGTTTAGAGGTGGTAAGTGCCTGTCGGAGAGTATGACTCGTGGCGATATGCGAACTAAGCTACAATGGGAGTGCGCCTTTGGCCATCGCTTCGAGGCCTCACCTACGCTGATATTGCTTGGTGGTCACTGGTGCGATGAGTGTATGCCCGCTCCATGGCGCTATGACGAGCAGGCTGCGCGTAGCCCATTCTTTGCGCAGGTGTGGGATAAGATGCACCCACTGCGTGAGGGAGAGAAGCCGATTAGCTACGGCGCTGCAACGCCCGAGGATTATAGATAGGGTGTATTTAATATAGTGTTATTTAGTTGGTAAATAGAGATTAAGTTTATATCTTTGTCTAACTAAATTAAAACCAAACTACAATGAAAAAACTATTTTTACTATTGGCTATATGTGGCGTGATGGTAGCTTGTGATCATGCAAAGAGGTCAATTAATGAGGCGGGTGTTGTGGTTCAAACTATTCCTGTTAACGGTGTTGATCTCAATATGATCTGGGTTGAGGGAGGTACATTTAGGATGGGTTCTAATAATGGCGAACACTTTGAAAACCCCGTTCACGATGTTACTTTAGATAGCTATTGGATTGCCGAGACTGAGGTTACTCAGGCGTTGTGGAAGGCTGTTATGGGCAAAGATAAGGGCTGGAGTGATGACTATGGCAAAGGTTCAAACTATCCAGCATACTATGTTAGCTACAATGAGGCTGTTGATTTCTGTGAGAAACTTAATGAGCTAACTGATTATAAGTATAACTTCCGATTGCCCACCGAGGCTGAGTGGGAGTATGCTGCCCGCGGCGGTAATAAGTCCAACGGCTATGAGTATAGCGGCAGCAATACTATTGATGAAGTAGCATGGTATGGTGGTAATTACGGTTTTGAAGCACATCCTGTCAAGAGCAAAAAGTGCAATGAGCTTGGCTTGTATGATATGAGTGGTAATTTGTGGGAGTGGTGTTCTGATTGGTATAGTATATCATACTACTCAAATAGTCCAAGCAAAAATCCTACGGGTCCAGAGGGTAGTGACTACGCAGGTCGCGTTGTTCGTGGTGGTAGCTGGCCCTACTACAAGTCGTACTTTCGAGTGTCGGGTCGCGCCGGCAGCGATCCCGATGCCAGCATCCGCAGTGGCGGCTTCCGCATAGCCTCTTCTTTGAGCTTATAGTGAAATTTATTCTACCTTAAGGTTGAATCAACTCCTCGAGGTTTCGGCTGCGAGGAGTTTTTTGTGGGGTGGCGTTCAGGTGGGCTGGGGTTGCGTTGCCTCGGACTGGGTTCTTATAGGTTCTGATGGGTTCTGGTGGGGGCTGACGGACAATGGCTCTGAAAGTGAGTACAGTCAATCCCCACAAGAACCCACAAGAACCCACAAGAGCCCACAAGAACTCTCAATAACCCACCGACCCCATGC
>JAZLBJ010000032.1:0-10204 GCA_045613645.1 Alistipes sp.
CTCTTGGGGGAGGTGGAACGGCGAGCTATAGGAAGCACTGAATGACGATGGCAGTTAGCACAAAAATAACGCTGTTTACCCCCGTTGTAGCCGTGTTTGACAAGGGTACGATGCCCGCATTTGGGGCAAACTTTTTATCCATTTCTAACGCAAATAGTGCAAATATAAGAAAATCAATCTATTGCCCCGATTTTATGTACTAATTTTGACCAATAAGCCGAATATTGTTGCTTGTTATGTGTAGGTATCCTACTCTTGCCCTTTTCTTTTTGGCACTCTGTTACATATTCATCAATCTACTCAATCTAGAACTGCATACATACTTAATCTGTTGATTTCAAATCTAACAGACTTTGTTCGTTTGATAATTTCTTCCAATTGCACTTTGTCTTTTGATCTACCACCTCCAAACTCACACCTCTTTTTTTGACCATTTGTCATAGGCGCATCATCTCCTGAATCTAAACGAAGTAATTCCACTCCATCTTTATCAAGTAGAATCATGTCGATGCATGGTTTATAAAATATGTACTCCGCTACCTCATCAGGCACTGGTTCTACATCTTTGAGTGCTTCAATAGTAATGTAAGGTGCTTTAATAAAAAATTCAGGACGATCTTTTTTGCTTAAGTCTATAATTGATAGTGTTATTTCTTGTACTGGGATTTTGTATGTATTATCTAAAATAACTTCATCAGTCTTAAGTACATCGTCTGAAACTGTACCACAAGAACCCATAACAATTGCTACTGCAACGATAGCAAATCTTTTAAATAAGTTTAACATAAAAAAGAAAAAGTTTATTTACCACCCTAACCTCTATGTGTGGTTATTCAAACAGAAAGTGTGAGGTTAATTAGTTTATTCTTATAGAGGTTCTGGAATACCTATGCACAAATAAACAATACCCCACACCTGTATTGGATATGGGTAATACTACCCTGAGGATATACCAATACACGGCGATGAGTGTCATTGCCTAACCCTGTGCATTGAAATTTTCCAGATTTCTATAAGGGATAAAAGCTAATACACTTTCATCAAAAAATATGTCTACCAAAAAGTATTATACTTATGGCAATACAAATTTAGAAAAAATATTCTTAATATTCAATAATTACACAATTAATTTAATGTGTTTACCTTATTTGGCATTTATGCCATTTCCCTACATATCTAATAACTGATCCATATAACATATGTCAGACTATATACATCTAGTATAACATATAAGTATAAAACTTAGGTTAGTCTATTTTATTACGAGTGTGTATTTATCTAATAAATTAGATAGTTAGTTTTCTATAATATATTGATATGTAATTAATACGATTGTTGTCATCTAAAATTTGTATTGGTCCATAACTATAGCCCCCCAAAAAAACTTCTATACATGAGCTTGTAGTGTTTTTAATTTTTTACGCCTAAATTTACGCTTAAAATGGGCTGTATATCTAAGACACAAGGTGGATGATTTGTTAACGAAACCAGAGAGTGTTTTTATAAATATGAACAAAGGGGATGTCCACAACGGACATCCCCTTTGTCGTTTCTTAGCTCGATAGCCTATATTGAGATATTTAGAATCTCGAGCTTTAGCATACCTGCAGGCACCTGGACCTCAACAATCTCGCCCACCTTCTTGCCAAGCAATGCCTTGGCGATAGGTGTGCCGATAGCGAGCTTACCCTCGCGCAAGTTAGCCTCGTTCTCCGATACGATGGTGTACTCAACCTCGCGCTTAACATTGTGGTTAAGCAACTTCACACGGCTGAGAATCTGGACCTTCGAGGTGTCGATCTTCGACTCGTCAATGATGCGTGCCTTAGACAATGTGTGCTCGAGCTGCGCAATGCGCATCTCCAAAAGACCCTGAGCCTCACGAGCAGCGTCGTACTCGGCATTCTCCGAAAGGTCGCCCTTATCACGAGCCTCAGCAATAGCAGCAGCGGCAGCAGGACGCTCCACAGACAACATGTGGTTTAGCTCCTCCTTAAGTTTGTTCATACCCTCTGCTGTAAGGTAGATGATTTCGTTACTCATAGCTATAATCGTTTTAATTTATTTTTCTGGTAATAACAATGTTACATATCAGCAAACACAAAAAAATAATGAATTCCAATCTGCAGTCAGATCAGAACTCCTCATAATTTCATAGCAAAGGTAGTGCAATTTTTTGAATTGGCAAAACTTTTCGCTATAATTACTCCCAAATAGGGCTTTGACATAGGCTCTCTCAGACACCACACACTACATATCGCCACTACCACCATATACAAAAAGGGCCGACCCGAAGGTCAGCCCCACAATATTAGTATGGTTTATTTACGACAGTAGCTTATTCATAGCCTCCACATTGCGCGCATTATCTACGCTCTTACCCTCAGCAGTATAAGCATGGGCAATGGCATCGGCAAAGTGCTTCTCCACCTTATTACGCACAACCTTCATGGTGCTATTAACAAGACCGTTATGCTCGGTAAAGGCCTCATCGGCAATGGCGATAACCGCTGGAACCCATCTATCGGGGAACTCATCGGCATAGCATCCTCCGCTACGATACTTTGCAAGCTCCTTCTGTATAATGAGCGTTGCCTCGCGTGCACGCTCCTCACCCTTAATACCTCGCTCATCGAGTGCTCGGTTGATATTCTCCTTAGAGGCTACAACCAAGGCGATAGTATATGGATCCTGGTTGTTATATATCATTATCTGATCAATGAATGGTGACTTATCGACCATAGCCTCCTCCATACCCTCGGGGCTATATTTCTCACCATCCGACGATATAAGCAGGCTCTTGAAGCGACCCAATACATAGAGGAAACCATCCTCGCCCATATATCCCATATCGCCTGTATATAGCCAGCCTTCACGCACCGTATCGGCAGTAGACTCAGGATTTTTCCAGTATCCTGCCATCACATTCTCGCCACGGATGACAATCTCACCACGCTCACCCGTAGGTAGCTCCTTACCCTCCTCGCTCATAATCTTGATATCGAGAGGCTGAACAAGGCGACCTGACGAGCCAAAGCGATGGTTACGCTTCGATGGGGCATTTGTCGAGATTACGGGAGTAGCCTCCGAGAGGCCATAGCCCTGGAACATAGGTATGCCCACAGCGTAGAAGAAGCGCTGAAGCTCGCTATCGAGTAGTGCTCCACCACCGATGAAGAATTGCAACTCACCACCAAAGGCTGTGCGCACCTTCGAGTATATAATCTTATCGAAGAGCGCTACGGCGGGCTTAAGCAGACAGCGCCAACCACGACCCCTATTATAACCGTCGCTCTGATAGGCGTACGATGTCTTGAGTGCAAGGTTGAAGAGGCGCTCAGTGGTCTTACCCTTCTTGCGTATTGTAGTCTCGATGCTCTTGCGGAAGTTCTTAGCCAAGGCTGGCACCGAGAGCAAGAAGTGAGGGCGCACCTCTCGGATGTTGAGAGGTATATTCTTGAGGGTCTCCATAGGTGTGCGGCCCACCTCGGTGGTTGCAACCGAAGCACCACAAGCAATCATTATATAGAAGCCCACGACATGCGCAAAACAGTGGTCGAGGGGTAGGATGATAAGCGTACGCCATGAGGATGGTATGGATACTACCGATAGGGCCTGTTCTACATTTGCAGTGTAGTTACGGTGTGTGAGCACCACACCTTTAGGGTCGGCCGTAGTTCCTGAGGTATAGGTAATTGTAGCGTAGTCGTCGTTCTTGAGTGAGCGACTTATAGCCATGAACTCCTCCTCATGAACCTTGAGATACTCCTCGCCACGCTGAATGAGGCTTTCGAGGGTCATCTCACCCTCACCAAAAGCACTCTGCTCCTCACCCCACACTACAACATGCTTAAGATCGCTAAGATCCGAGACTATACGACGCACCTTGGGTAGCTGATACTTCGATACAAAGACTAACTTAACATCGGCATGGCGGAGGCGGAAGATAAGATCGTTGCTCTCCTCGAGCTTAATAGATAGAGGCACGCTGACAGCACCAGCATACAAGAGGCCAAGCTCCGAGATAATCCAATTGTTACAACCCTCAGCGAGTATTGACACTCTATCGCCACGCTCGATGCCTAAAGCAGCAAGGCCAGCACCTATCTTGAGGGCCATCTCACGGGTCTGGTTGTAGGTCGTTGGCTCAAACTTACCATTATGCTTCTCCAAGAGAAACTCCTTGGCGCCATACTTCGACACCGTCTCCTCAAATAGGTCTATAATCGTTCTCTTCATATCCTATTATTCATTATCAATTAAATACTCCGATAGTCTATCTCTCCACTCCTGGGGCATTGCCACGGTCTGTTGGGTCTCGAAGTCGAAGGCCACCATCACCGATGAACTCTCCGTGAGACACTTATTGCCTGACATGATACGCTGATGGAGTGTCATGCTCTTGTTGCCTAGGCGCGACACATCGGTAGTCACAACGATGTCATCCATAAGGCGCACCTGACCGTAGTAGTCGGTATGTGTCGATGCAGTGATTATGCGTAGCTTGTCGAATACGCCAGTGATGCCCAAGACCTTGGTATAAAACTCAGTCTTGCCCATATCGAAGTAACTCTGCTGCCAGATGTTGTTGACATGCATGAAGGAGTCCACATCTGAGAAACGCTTCTGCACGGGTGTTATAAGTTGCTTTGCCATAACTCCTTAGCCTCTTATTACCTCAACCTCACAACCCTCGCCAAAGGCAATTATTGAGCTTGGCTTAAGTGTTGGCTTACCCTCAAAGCGTGGGTTGACAACATAGTCCACACCATTGATAATCTCATCGACAACATCCTTGAGACGCTTAGCTGTCTCCTGGCCCGA
This sequence comes from Alistipes sp., assembly GCA_045613645.1. Classification (GTDB taxonomy): domain Bacteria; phylum Bacteroidota; class Bacteroidia; order Bacteroidales; family Rikenellaceae; genus Alistipes. The sequence goes on from JAZLBJ010000032.1 coordinate 4,825, forward strand.
TATGTTGGCCGAGGTAGACACTATAGGCTTGCCAAACTTACGAAGGAGTGCCTGGCAGAAGTCGTGCTGCGGTATGCGCACGCCAAGAGTGCCAGTCTCGGGGATGAGGCTGGGTGCTACGCCCACAGCACCTGGTAGTATCGCTGTGAGTGGCTTATCCGAGAGTTCCATAACCTCGAAGGCGATACCTGGGGCCTTATTCACATAGCGCACAATCATGTCGGCATCGCGCATAAGACAGAGCATAGAGCGCTTATCCTCGCTCTGCTTTAGCTTGTATATCTTCTGCACTGCCTCCTCGTTTGTTGCATCACAACCTATGCCCCACACCGTGTCTGTTGGGTAAAGTATGAGGCCTCCAGCACGGAGCACCTCGATGCACTTATCTACAGCCTTCTGCATACTCTATCTCTTAGCTTTAAGTTCGTTGAAGCAGTGACGACAAATTGGCTGGTAGGTATCATGAGCACCCAACAATACTTGCTTGTCGTCGGAGGTGAGACGATGTGAGTGGTGCGCCAAGTCACCACAACGCACACATATAGCGTGTACCTTGGTGACATACTCTGCCGTAGCCATGAGAGCTGGCATAGGACCAAAGGGTACACCCATATAGTCCATATCGAGACCTGCCACGATAACACGAATACCACTATCGGCCAACTGGCGGCATACGTCGATGATGCCATCGTCGAAGAACTGAGCCTCGTCGATACCCACTACATCTACATCGGATGCCATGAGTAGGATATTCTGTGCAGACTCTACGGGTGTAGACTGTATGGCATTGGCATCGTGAGATACCACCTCCTCCTCGGAGTAGCGCACATCTATCGATGGCTTGAATATCTCAACCTTGAGATTGGCAAATTGTGCTCGTTTCATACGGCGAATAAGCTCCTCGGTCTTACCCGAGAACATCGAGCCACATATCACCTCGATCCATCCTTTGTGCTTGTTATTCTCCAAAAACATAACTGTTCAACGCTTATTTTTCTTCTTATCTATCTTAGTTTTAGTTCAATCTTATATTTCATCGAGGCGCATGATGTTGGCACCCAAAGCATTTAGGCGAGTATCAATCTCACGATAGCCACGATCTATCTGTTCGATATTCTGTATTGTGCTTGTTCCCTCGGCACTCATGGCCGCAATCAATAAGGCTACACCAGCACGGATATCTGGCGAGGTCATGTTGGCAGCACGCAACGGATGCTGGTGGTCGTGACCAATAACCGTAGCGCGATGTGGGTCGCAAAGGATAATCTGTGCGCCCATATCTATGAGTTTATCTACAAAGAAGAGACGACTCTCGAACATCTTCTGGTGGATAAGTACCGAACCCTTAGCCTGTGTTGCCACAACAAGGAATATCGACAAGAGGTCGGGGGTTAGGCCTGGCCATGGAGCATCGGCAATGGTCATGATTGAGCCATCAATAAAGCTGTCGATGCTATAGTGCTCCTGTGTAGGAATGTAGATATCGTCGCCACGCTGCTCGAAGTGGATACCCATGCGAGCAAACTGCTGAGGTATGATACCGAGGTTGTCGTACGAGACATTCTTGATGGTGAGCTCCGAGCGTGTCATAGCTGCCATGCCTATGAAGCTACCCACCTCAATCATATCGGGAAGCATGGTATGCTCCGTGCCACCCAACGACTCTACACCGTCGATGACCAAGAGGTTAGAGGCGATACCCGAAATCTTAGCACCCATGCGGTTGAGCATCTTGCATAGCTGCTGTAGATACGGCTCACATGCAGCATTGTATATTGTTGTGCGACCCTCAGCCAAGACTGCAGCCATAACGATGTTGGCTGTGCCTGTTACCGAAGCCTCATCAAGGAGCATATATGTACCCTTAAGGCGCTTAGACTCCACGGTGTAGAACTCATCGCTAATGTCGAAGTTGAACTCAGCACCGAGTTTCTGGAAGCCAAGGAAGTGGGTATCGAGACGACGACGGCCAATCTTATCGCCACCAGGCTTAGGCATGAAGCCTACACCAAAGCGGGTGAGAAGTGGTCCAATCATCATCACTGAGCCACGCAGGCGGCGACAACGCTTGTGGTAGTCGGCAGTGCGTAGGTAGTCAAGGTTGATATCATCGGCCTGGAAGGCAAAGCAGTCATCCGAAAGACGCTCGACCTTTACGCCCATAGCCGAGAGTAGCTCGATGAGCTGCATAACATCAGAGATGATAGGTACATTGTAGAGCACCACTCGCTCAGATGTTAGGAGTGTTGCGCATATAATCTGAAGAGCCTCATTCTTAGCTCCTTGTGGTAGTATCTCACCCTTGAGACGCCTACCACCCTCAACCTTAAATAGTGCCATATCACAAAATTTTTATCAAAGATACAAAACAAGTACGATTTGAGCAACTATTACGACCATAAGTTTTCAACAATAGCTAAATATTTATTTCGCACCCCGCTTCCCATTTCGTTTAATATTTTAGCCTATTTGTGTACTTAACCAATATTTTTCAGCTATATAAACCACAAATAGTATTCTAAAGGTCGATTTTGATTTTGAAGTGTCAAATATTATTGATTACTTTGTCGAAGCAAATTTCGAAAAACTTATTAAAGATGATACAAGAGTTTATAGCCAACACCGATGCACTAAAGACAATACCACAGGAGTCTGTGGTCATTGGCAACGACTTGGCACTTACATTCATAGATAGTAAGACACAAGTAAATATTAACCTTGAGAAGATTGAGTACGCCTCAATTATAATATGCCTTTCGGGACATAGTTCCTTCAAGGTCAACCTTGAACAGTACGAAGTAGAGGCACCATCATTAGTAACACTCATGCCTGGCCAGATTATCGAACCACAGAGCGCGAGTGCTAACTTCAGCGCCATATCCATAACACTCTCGAAGCGCTTTATCGACATGATAAACCTTCCTGGTTGGCAGAAGAGCTATATGGATATGTACAACAACCCCATCTCGCCACTCAACGACAAGCAGGTGAGAATGATGCGCATATTCTTTATTATACTCCACCATGCAGCCTCCGACAGCGAGAACCCATTCCGCCTACAGGTTATCGAGAACCTCATTCGCGTATTCTACTATGGAGGCCTGGGTGCTCACCACCGCGAAGAGCCCAAGACCACATACAAGAATGGTCTTGTGGAGCGCTTCCTAGAGCTCACAAAGGAGCACTATCGTGAGGAGCGCCTCATAGGCTTCTACGCCGATAAGCTATGTATCACGCCCAAGTATCTATCCAAGCTTGTCAAGGAGAGTACTGGACGCTCGGCTGGCGAGTGGATAGAGCGCCATGTGATATTGGAGGCACGCGCCATGCTTAGATCCTCAGACTACACCATACAGCAGATAGCCACCTCGCTTAACTTCCCCAACCAGAGTTTCTTTGGCAAATATTTCAAGCGAGCCACTGGCCAATCGCCAAAGCAATATCGCAACTCTAAGTAGTGGTCTACGAATAATATGATTAGGGCGTGTACACGATGATGTGAACACGCCCTAATTGATTGTATATACTGATGACTAATGGTTGATATTTGCCATCTTCTCGGGCTGATGCTTATAGCGGAACATAATCATAAAGGCAAGGGCCACAACAAGGGCGTAGCCAGCGAAGATAAACCATGTATTTTGCCAGCCATCTGCAAACTCTGGGCGCGATACAAGGTGACCACCCTCCCATGTGCAATAGTTGTCAACAACCTTACCAGCAATCCATGTACCTACAGATGCGCCAATACCATTTGTCATAAGCATGAATAGACCCTGAGCACTACCCTGCATATTCTGTGGTGCCTCCTGCTGCACGAACATAGCGCCCGACACATTGAAGAAGTCGAAGGCTACGCCATATACGATGCACGACATGATGAGCGCCATGATACCCATTGTTGTCTCTGTGCTACCCACACCAAAGAGGCCAAAGCGCAACACCCATGCAAACATTGCTATGAGCATAACCTTCTTAATTCCAAAGCGGATAAGGAAGAACGATGTGAGGAGTATGCACAACGCCTCAGATACCTGCGATAGTGACACAAGCATTGTTGGGTTTGCAGCAAACCAGCTATCCGAGGCAGCTGAGAAACTCTCGATATATGGAGTAGCATAGCCATTGGTAATCTGCAACGACACACCAAGTAACATCGAGAAGATGAAGAACATGGCCATGGTCTTAGACTTGAAGAGCGAGAAAGCATCGAGACCCAAGCGCTGTGCAACACTCTTCTTCTCAACACTCTTACTCAATGGACACTGTGGCAGTGTGAAGCAGTAGAGACCCAAGATAAGGCCCAAGACACCACATACGACAAGCTGTACATAGGTCTGCTGAGCTGTGGCATCAAGACCAAACGACACGCTATTAACAAGCCACATAGAGGCGATAAAACCCACTGTACCAATAGTACGAATAGGTGGGAAAGCCTTCACAAAGTCGAGACCCGAGCGTGTTAGAGTACCAAAGGCCACGGTGTTAGATAGTGCAATAGTAGGCATATAGAATGCTACGCTGAGCACATAAGGTATAAATATTGGCCATATGTCGCCAATATAATCCTCGACACCTGCGTTTGCCGCAGCTGCGAGTGTGGCCTCGTAGCCAAAGTACGATGCGACGAGCATGAATAGCGCAGCGAGGATGTGAGATATACCCAAAAGGCGCTGTGGCTGCACATATTTATCGGCAATGATACCCATAATCGCAGGCATAAATATAGATACTATACCCTGTGCGATGTAGAACCACGAGATGTAATCACCCAATCCAACCTTGCCTAAAAACTGTCCTACGCATGTAAGATATGAACCCCAAACTGCAAATTGCAGAAAGTTCATAATAATCAATCGCGACTTGATTGCTCTCATAATCAGTGAGTTTTATATAGTTTACTATACGGTTATCAAAAAAATTTTAACAAAGATATGAAAAAAAATCTACTTTTTCTTTGTATTTCAAAAATATTGTTCTACTTTTGCATCGTCAAAAACAAATATTGGGCTATGGTGTAATGGTAACACTACAGATTCTGGTCCTGTCATTCTTGGTTCGAATCCAGGTAGCCCAACTAAAACGACTCTCAATTCGAGGGTCGTTTTTTTTGTTCGTACCTCTTGCCAGAGGCGCATGATGGCTAACTGCTATTCAAGGCAATACTCATGCAAACAATAGACCGAAGAGGTGATGCTTTCGCCTCTTCGGTCTATTGTCGTTTATGCTCGGGCTGCGGTCCCAACTATCCTATGGTGTGCATGCGGATAGAGGCCTTGATAAGAGCAATGGCGCGCACACGATTAATCTCAACCTCCTTGTCGGCATGGTGCTGGTTCTGGCTGACAAGGCGGATATAGCCCTCATGGTCAGACTTCTG
>JAZLBJ010000033.1:0-62325 GCA_045613645.1 Alistipes sp.
AGAACTCACCGTCCTTATAATCTACGTACTTGATGCCGAGCTTCTTGAAACGGCAGTACTTCTTCTTCTTAACGTCTACTGATACGGGGTTGAGATAACGAATCTCAGATGCACCCTGCTGTGTGTTCTCTGCCATGATTACTCCTGAGTTTTGTTAGCAAGCTTAGCGCGACGCTTCTGAGAGTACTCAACAGCGAACTTGTCCTGCTTGAAAGTTAAGAAACGGATGATACGCTCGTCACGACGATACTGTGTCTCAAGCGTGTTGATGATTGAGCCCTCACCAGTGAACTCCACGAGGAAGTAGAAACCGGTAGTCTTCTTCTGAATAGGATAAGCGAGCTTCTTAAGGCCCCAGTTCTCCATATTCACAATCTGACCGCCGTTCTCGGTGATTACGCCCTGGAATTTGTCAGCAACCTCCTGCACCTGTGCGTCAGAGAGCACGGGAGTGACAATGAAAACGGTTTCGTAATTGTTCATAACTGTTTAATTAATTAAAGTTCTGTGCATAAAGCAGTGCAAAGGTAGTAATATTTTTTCATTTTGCAACACTTGATACATCTTTTTTACTCCCAGCGCCGCATTTATCCTATAATGAGTGGCAGAATCCTCCCCATTTATTTACATTTATATATATAAGTGGTGGGGTAGTTGGGCGGATTGTATATCCAGACACTTAATGTAGGTGGTAGTAAAAGAGTTTAGGGAGTCATGTGATAGGATGAAGTCATTGCTTCTCTAAATTCACCATAATCTCCCTAAACCCTCTTTGTTGCTGTTAGCCATGTCTACTACTCCTCGGCCTCGAAGACCTCTTTGCCAAGTCCACATAGTGGGCAGGTCCAATCGGCAGGGACATCCTCCCATGCTGTGCCTGCGGCAACACCTGTCTCTGGATCTCCTTTTTCAGGGTCGTAGACATAGTGGCATGCCGTGCATACATACTTTTTCATAGATACATAATTTTTGGTTGTTTTATCTATTCCATATATAGGTATATTCTATATCTTCCCTCTTCGTATGCAAATATTACTCCAGTGGTGTATGCATAGACAAAAAAAAGTGTCCAACTTGCAATTGCAGGTTGGACACCCATAAATTTATTAAAATATACTCAGTATTGCTTTTGCTCTACTATTAAGCCTCTGTTGAATCCTCTGTAGTCTCAACAACTGGAGCTACCTCCTCTGTGGTCTCAACAACTGGAGTCATCTCCTTTGCAGCCTCAATAATATCAGCCTCAGTAGGCTTAATTGCCTCGAAATCAACAGGCTCAACACCATTAACTGCTGACTCATCAGCCTTAGGCTGCTCACTCTCCATCTTCTCCTTAGCCATCTTCAAAGCCTCGTCGTTCATGTTGCCACCCTCAACTGCTGTTGCGCTGTGTGGATTAGCAGTTGTTGAAAGCAAGCTGAAGAATACTACAGCAGCAACCATCGCCCATGTGAACTTCTCAAGGAAATCAGTAGTCTGGCGAACGCCCATAGTCTGGTTAGCAGCACCAAAGTTAGCAGCCATACCGCTCTTAGGGCTCTGTACTAATACCGCAAGTATAAGCAAGACACTTGCAATACAAATCATGGTAATACAAAATATATACATACTCTTGAAATTTAATTATTCTGTAATATTATTTAGTCATTTTCTTACTTATCTCCTCAATAAGTTCCGCAAAGTAAATACTTTTTTTGGAATTTACCAAACTTAATTTGCGATAAGTGTCAATTGCTTGCTCATATAATCCCTGATTTAGGTATATTTCTGCTAATTCTTCGCTCACCATATCGCCTTCATCCCCCAAATTGGCCATCGACATATCCTCGGCGTCACCCTCTTCGGCAACAATACGCTTGCCTCCACGGTGGAGGAATCTATCTATTAGGTCGTCGGAGGACATATATGTCAATCGCTCAACATCTATGCTCTCCATAGCGACGGTGGCAGTGGGGTGCATGAGTGCTACAAGGCGTGATATATCATCCACATCTGCCAGCCCCTTGTTGCGTACCACAGCCAGACGAGCTCCGCTCCACCATGGGTAGAGTGCAATCATCTGCTCCATATTAGCCATATTATCACTATTTATCATACTACCAGTTGCCGGCAGCGGCCATATATATATCGTTTACCAAGACCTCGACAATCTCCTCGATAAGCTGGTCCTGAACATCAATAAGTAGCTGCGATGCATCGTAGTCGGCATACGACGAGAATGTCTTGTTGTTGAATGATAGGGTCTGGTCAACAGCATTCTGGAAGTTAACCCTCACGGTGATGGTTAGTCGGTTTTGTAGGGCATAGTCACCACTCGACACCGAAGATGTTGTTGATGAATAGTTGGTTATCTCGCCCTCGAAGGCAAAGTCACCACCCTCCTCAACTTGCTGTAGGCGTGTCTGACGCGAGAACTTATCGCGTAGGCCCTCAGTGAGCACATTGCTAAGTGTTGGTGCCACCATTGGTGCGTTGTTGGGGAAATAGGCCACAGAGAATGTCTTGGCCTCAGGGGGAATAGAGCCTCCCGAGAGGTTGTATGTCACCTTATAACCACAGCCACTACATAGTATTGTGGCGGTGATAACCATCGTAAGTATCTTGAAAAGCTTTCTCATAATCACTATGTTAATCATCAATACCAAGTGCCTTCATACGACGATATAGCGTGCGCTCCGAGATGAATAACTCTCGTGCGGCATCCTTGCGTCTGAAGTTGTTGTTGCGTAGTGCCTGCATTATCTGACTGCGCTGCATATCCTCCTTCGATACTCCTTGCTGAGGCACATCGTCGATAAACTCCACAGCCTCACTCTCCTCGTATCTATGGTGCGAGGTGTGCTGCGACTCGGGCAAAAGGCCCACTACATCGTGGTGTGATGTGGGTGCTGGGGTATGAGACACCTCCTCGCCCGCCATTGCTCGGCTCATCATACGCTTGAGTTCGTTGATGTCGTTGCGCATATCGAAGAGTATCTTGTACAACAATTCGCGCTCGGTGGCCATGTCGTTATAGTCACCCTGCGTACCACCCATGATGGGTTGTGTAGCATAGCTCTCGTTGGGAAGGTAGCGGCGTAGTATATCTACATTTATCTCGCGACTCTGCTCTACTGCCGATATCTGCTCAGCGACATTCTTAAGTTGGCGTATGTTGCCCCTCCAGTGGTAGCTCTCAAGGAGCGCTCGTGCGCCCTCATCGAGAGTGATGGCTGGCATGCGATACTGTGTTGCAACATCACTGGCAAACTTGCGGAATAATATATATATGTCTCCCTTGCGCTCGCGTAGCGATGGCACGGTAATGGGCACGGTATTTAATCTATAATATAGGTCCTCGCGGAAGCGACCTTCGGCGATAGCCTTGAGTAGGTCGTTGTTTGTGGCGGCCACAACACGCACATTTGTCTTCTGCACCTTGGTTGAGCCTACGCGCATAAACTCTCCCGTCTGCAATACTCTTAGTAGGCGCACCTGTGTAGATATGGGAAGCTCACCCACCTCATCAAGAAATATGGTGCCACCATCGGCCTCCTCGAAGTAGCCCTTACGGCTGTCAATAGCTCCGGTGAACGATCCCTTCTCGTGGCCGAAGAGCTCTGAGTCGATAGTGCCCTCTGGGATAGCTCCGCAGTTGACGGGAATATACTTATTATGCTTGCGTGCCGAGTAGGCGTGTATCACCTGGGGAAAGAACTCCTTACCCACGCCACTCTCGCCAGTAACCAATACCGAGAGGTCGGTGGGGGCTACACGAATAGCCACCTCCAAGGCGTTGTTTAGTGCTTCGGTATTACCTATAATGCCGAAACGCTGTTTTACTGATAGTAGTTCGTTTGCGGTCATAATTATTGGTTTACTGTTGCTGTTTGAACAGTTGCATCCGTAGTGTTAGCTCCTGTTGTCTCCTGAGCTACATCCACTCTATCCATCGTCACCACCATGGTGTCGTTAACTGGGATGCTATCATTTGTAGGAATGGTATCGCAAGGTACTGCTACCTCGTGGCTCTCCATCCTCTCAATGGTAATTGCGTCGCTCTTAGGCTTGGCATTATCACTATTATTAAATATGGTACTCCATAGTAGCCATCCCGCTCCACCAAGTATAAGCACTACGACGAGTATGATGGCTATCTTGCCAATATTGATAGTCTTGCGCTTGTCGTTACGATAATACTCCTCGTCGTGCCCCTTACTCTTCTTATTCTCATACTTGAGACCACGGAGATATGACTCTGGCTTTGTGATGACCATGTTCTCATCCTCGGCCACTCGAGGCTTCGCTGGGCGTTGACTCTTTGGCCTGCTATCTGCTGTGCGTCGCTGCTGCTCACCACGACTCACATCCTTAGCTCCCTGGGTGCGCTGCAATGTGCGTTTTGCCTCGTCGAGATGCTCAAAGGGTGGGCGTATGTTGCCTCCCACGCTGCGTGGCTCGCGATACTGCTTGAATGTTATTGTGTTGTTATCGCCAGCGCTGAAACTGCCAAGTCCCTCAATTGTGAAGCTCTCGCCCTGTGATATGGCATGGCGTATCTCGAATACCAGACGGTCAATCATGCCACTGGCCTCAATTTCGTTGATGCCATATGCCATTAGTAATGAGCGTAGTACTCCATCGTCGTTGCGCATCAGCTCCGAGAACATCAGTTTACCTTCGGCCTGTTTTACAATGAACGCACCGAACTTAGGCACAACAAGACGCTTGTTGTACTTAAGGTACTCTACAATTATGTTTGTCAATAGCTCCATGCGTTAATGTAAATATAACATGCAAAGATACAAAACAATTCACAAATGACAATTCACTTTCGTAAATATTTTGTTTTTATCTCCATTTCGAGTGCCAAATGGGTGCATTGTCATACATATTATTATATAGTGTTAACTTTATGTTGTCGCTGTTGCCACTATCTATCAGTTATACACCGCAGTTGCGGGTAAAACGGCGATATTTGTAGGTGGGGTAGAAGAAATTGTTTTATAAAAAAATAGCCAGATTTTTTGGCAGATTCAAAAAAATGTATTAATTTAGTATCGTGAAAGGAATTTAATATTAATCTTAATATTTGTAAAGTTATGATTATTACATTTAACGAGTTGCGCCGCATTAAGGATAAGTTGCCTAGTGGTAGCTCGCAGCGCATTGCAGACGAATTGGGAATCGATGTTGAGACCGTACGCAACTATTTCGGCGGTAAGCACTTTGATGCAAAGGCGGGTGCGGGCATTCATATAGAGCAGGGTCCTGATGGTGGTGTTGTAACACTTGATGACACTACTATCTTCGACGCAGCTATGCGTATTCTTAATGAGCAGAAGGAAGAATAATTTCTCGTGATAGCAGCGCATTAGCGACGCTTCAATTAAATCCCCGAATGGAATGTACATTCAAGTACTATCCATCCGGGGCTTTTTCATGTCATCGCCACTACTACGCTACTCTGACGAGAAATTACCCTCATGCTCATTTAGAATGTGTCTGCAGCCGTCTATTGTGAAATCGATATTTCTTAGTGATAGCAGCGCATTAGCGAAATAGCTAGGTAGAGTGATAGTGGAACAGAGAGGTGATAAAACACGGGGGGGGTGCTACGGCGTATTGTCGCGATGGATATTCCTAGATAAACACGGAATGGCATGCTGGAGACAGCGTGTGTAAGCACCGCGTGCAACTATTATTGCGAGGCTTGATTTACCCTGTGATTATCCCGTGTAAGCAAGTGAGAGATGTCCATGGTCGATGCACTCCTAAGAGCATCCTGGCAAGGTCATTTAGGCTAATTAAACCACACGACCCGACAGAACCCATCTGGCACATAGAGCCATTGTCCACGACTTCCCTTTGTTCCTATGGTCTCTTAGTTCAATCAACGGCCCGAGCTGTGCGGATAGCTTCGTTGGTGATAGCGTAGTGAAAAATGGTAAGCGTATAAAAGCAAAAAGGATGACCTTTCGATCATCCTCTCTTGCGGTGCGTAGGGGACTCGAAGCGCTGTGTCATAAATGACACGAGCTAGCACGGATACCAATTAGCGCAGGCCGAAGGTCGAGCAATGAAGATAATCTATCCGTGCAACCCCTCTCTATGTTTGAGTGCCTACGCATGTAGATAGTGTTTTATCGTGGTGTTTCAATCGTTGGCGCAAGTAGCCAGAGGCTAATGGTTGTATGATGTGATGGTGTTGTAGCTTGCTAACATACGCCATTGCATCATGCAACCTTTGCTACGCCAGTAGCACCGCCAATGATATAAGTGGAGCAAATAGCGAGGCGTATAAAAAGCAAAAAGGATGACCTTTCGATCATCCTCTTTTGCGGTGCGTAGGGGACTCGAACCCCTGACCCCGTGCGTGACAGGCACGTATTCTAACCAGCTGAACTAACGCACCATTTTAAGAACTTGCAACCGTTTATCTCTTGATTGCGATGCAAAGGTACTGCATTTTTTTTAATCTGCAAATTTTTTCGCAACTTTTTTCAAAAAAAATTACACTTTTTTGAAGAAGGAAAATTGCACGCTACCGTAACTTCTTTGCTGCCAGAACTTTGGGTGGTTTGAGAAATCGAGCTCTTTTGAGTGCTCAAAAATCAAAAAACCGTCGTTTTCGAGCAGGTCTCGCTCAAAAACAAGAGTGATGATCTCCTCGCTACCCTCCAAATCGTAGGGTGCATCCGAGAAAATTATATCAAATTTCTTGCTACAGCTCTTCAAATATAGGAAAGCATTAGCCTTTACTGCGTAGAAATTCTCAAATTTTAGCTCCTTTGCTGTCTGGCGGATGAAGTTATGATGCACGCTATTTATCTCCACAGAGGTGACACTGCGTGCCTCACGCGAGGCAAACTCATAGCTTATTGAGCCTGTACCCGAGAAGAGATCGAGAATATCGCACTCCTCAAAGTCCACAAGGTTGGTGAGCACATTGAATAGGTTCTCCTTTGCAAAGTCTGTTGTTGGTCGTGCTCGTAGGTTGCGTGGTGGTACTATAGTTCTACCACGATATTTACCACTTATTATTCGCATACTATGGTTGTAAATAACTTTTTGCAGATGCTCATTAGTCGTTGTGTCTCGCCCTCCGCGCGCGCGTACATATTATATATATTAAATACGCGGTGCGTTTGTTCCAATATGTAGAGTATGTCGGCGTCGTTTGCTACCTCCACAACTTCGGCAAGGCGTAGACCATCGTTTGCCACTCGTATGTAGAGTACACCCTTGTCGAGGTGAAGCACCGTCCCCTGCTCGGGAGCGGTTGTTAGGAGTAGTGGGGTGGTGTAGCTAAGGTGTTTGCCATAGCTCTCGCTGAGTAGCTTGTGGCACTCCGAGTCTATGGCCATCACAGCCACCACAGGTTGCGAGGTGTTGCTATGTACTACGCACTCGTTGTTGCCAAGGGCAATACCCGATGCAGCGAGATAACTCTCACCCTCCTCGGCATTGAACACCTCCTGAGGTACTGCCACACACTTAGCTGTGGGGAGTATTGCCACCACGCCGCAGCCCTCTGTGGGGGCTATCTTCTCAAGGGTTGCCCCTGAAAAAGAGTGTCCACCCAACGGTAGTTGAATGGACACATAGCTTTTTGATGTTGGGTTCATGCTACTTCTTTGCGCGTGGATCCTCCCAGTTACCATCGAGGGTTACATGGTCGAGGTCGCCGAATGTTACACCAAAGAAGTTGATGTCCATAACGATGCGAGTCTCAGGACGAGTACCTCTCTTGTACTTCTTCTCGGTGAGTACCTTGTAAGCACCCTCGCTTGACATCTTCTTGATGTCGTCGCTGGTATCCTCGTTCTTAACATAGTAGTTGAACTTCTCCTCGATGAAGTTCCAGAACTGCTGGCTGTACTCCTCGGTGTTGAGGAATGCACGGTATGGTGCGTGGCAACGGAAATACTCAATGCTATCCTTGTCTACATATACCTGGATTGTGTACTCAACATTATTTGAGTAAGGGATGATACACAAGTTCTTAATCTCCTCGTCAGTCAACTTTGAAAGGATGGTGTTACGAGCGTAGGTGATAGCTACTGAGTCGTTAGTCCAAGTTGGGTCGATAGCCTTGCGCTCCTGAACAAGGTGGTAGTAGCTCTTCTCCTTCCAGATTGTATCCTTAGTCTTCTCGTCAATCTCGAACTTACCAAGGTTGTTAGGGTCGAGTTTCTCCAATGTGTCGATCTTGCAACCATTCAATGCGAACTCAACGATCTCCTGAGAGTTCTTAGGATAGTGCTTGTCGTTAGCTACATGATACAAATCAACAACCTCCTTAAGGAGCTTACTTTTCTCGATTACGGCTGTTGTGCGCTCCTTAATCTGATCCTGAGCAGTGATGTTCTCGTCAAGAATCGTATAGAGGAAGTATCCGAGAACGCAGATACCACCTACCAATAGGACCTTAACGATGGTTAAAATGATAGATGAATTTTTCATTTTGATTATTTGTTATTAAGTTTGTATCGCTTTTTATAAGTTTACTAAAGTTAACATAATACCGAGGCATCATGCTTAACACCCATATTACGGACCAAATTTACGCAAAATTATCGTTCGAAGCAACAAATAATCAAAAAAAAATCATCGAAAAGCTATCCTCGTGGATTTGCGACGATGACTTTTCTCGCATATTTGTTCTCAACGGCTATGCTGGTACGGGTAAGACAACCATCATTGCGGCCTTTGTTTCGGCGCTCAAGGAGCTGGGAATCAAGCCTATACTTCTTGCGCCTACGGGGCGTGCTGCCAAGGTGCTCACTCGCTATGCCAAGCAGGAGGCATTCACCATACATAAACGCATATATCGCGAGCGAGGTATTGCCGACTATGAGGCAAAGTTCTCGCTTGACTATAATCGTGAGCAGGGGGCGGTCTTTATTGTCGACGAGGCTTCGATGCTCTCTATGGCCACTTCAGAGGATGCTATGTTTGGCTCGGGTAACCTGTTGGACGACCTCGTGCAATATGTGCGTAGTGGTAAGCGATGTCGTCTTATGTTGGTGGGTGACGACGCCCAGCTACCCCCTGTTGGTGACGACTTCAGCCCTGCGCTCACACCCTCGGAGATGCTACGCTATGGCGATGTGGAGTATGGCACAATGGATGAGGTGGTGCGTCAGTCGCACGACTCAGGCATTCTCTTTAATGCCACGATGATTCGCTGTATGCTCGAAAATGGTATATATGAGATACCGCATTTCGATATGTCGTACCCCGACTTTAAGGCCATAGGTGGTGGTGAGCTTCTTGAGACTCTTCAGGATGCTTATGATAGATATGGCCGCGACGACACAATCGTCATAACTCGCTCAAATAAGCGTGCCAACCGCTATAACGAGGGCATACGACGCTATAACCTCTCAGCCGAGGAGGAGGTAGAGAGTGGCGATATGGTGATGATTGTCAAGAATAACTATCACTATGCCGAGCAAGATAAGGAGTCGCCCATGTCGTTTGTGGCCAATGGCGATGTTGCGCGCCTCAAACGCATTCGTCGTTTCGAGGAGTTCTACGGCTTCCGCTTTGTGGATGCCGTATTGCAGTTCCCTGATTATGACGACTACGAGATGTCGTGCAAGGTGATGCTCGATACTCTCGCCTCGGAGTCTCCCTCGCTCACGCGTGAGGAGGGTCGTAGACTATACTACGAGGTGGAGAAGGATTACATGGATATTAAGTCTAAGGCTAAGCGATTCAAGGCTATACGCGAGAATAATCACTTCAATGCCATGCAGATAAAGTTTGCCTATGCTGTCACCTGTCATAAGGCGCAGGGTGGTCAGTGGAGTACTGTCTTTGTAGATAGGTGTCTATTTGGCGACGAGCCTATGTCCAAGGATATGCTTCGTTGGTTGTACACGGCCATCACCCGAGCCACTGAGAGGGTCTATTTGGTAAACTTCGACGAGCGTTTCTTGGATAATGACTAGTTGAAAAATATAACTCCTTGCATCATGGGTGCAAGGAGTTATATTTTTAGTTAGACTTTAGACTTTAATGCCTCGATGGTTGTTATTACCATGAGTACAAATCCGAATCATCGTAGCCATAATCATAACTATAGTCGGAATGATATCCCGAATCGTCGTAGTTGAGCATGCTCTCAAATTCGTCCATATATTTGGCTGTGCTTGCTGACCACATGGAGTATATACCAACGATCATGAGTATTATACCAAGTATCACAACTATAACTATTACCATAGTTTTTGAGTTACTGCTATCTTTTTTTGTTGTCGCCGAGCTATTTGGTGCAGGGTGAGGTGTCTCCACCTTGGGTGTCTGTGGTGGGGTAGTAGCGCTACCATCGGCTGATGTGATGACTGTCTGCTCGGAGTATGACGATGTACCGCTTCCAATGCCCCCTGCCGAAGATATTACCGTCTTCTCATCTGTGAGCACGGAGGTGCGCTTGGATGTGTCGTTATCTAATTCTGTCACAACAACATCTCCATCGAGCAATGCGAAGAACTCTTCTATGCTGTGTGGACGGTCCTTGCGACGCATCTGCATGGCGCACTCTATAGCTTGGTATGTTGATGCGCTTATGTGCTTTGGAAGAGCGGGTAGACCATCCTCTGCAACCTCTGAGGCTATAGGTGGTGTTGTTGCTGTTAGAATGGAGTATAGCGTAGCCGCAAGCGAGTAGATATCACTCTCGGGTGAGAAGTTGCTAACGCCACCCTCGCGATATTGCTCTATGGGCGCAAAGCCATGGCTAAGACCTACGGGCGTTGTGCTTGTCTGCGAGCCATTCTTGTCGTAGTGCTTGGCCACACCAAAGTCAATCAATACAGCACGATCGTCACTATGGCGTATCATGATATTGCTTGGCTTGATGTCGAGGTGGTTTACCGACTGCTCATGAATATGCGCGAGGGCAGCACCCGCCTCGCGGATATATTTCATTGCCTCGGCCTCGGCCATAGGTCCCTGGCGTGTTACGCGGTCCTGGAGCGACTCGCCATCTATGTAGTCCATGACATAGTAGCATGTGTTGTTCTCCTCAAATACATCAAAGATATGTATGATGTTGGGGTGGTCGAACTTGGCTATTGTCTTGGCCTCTTTGTAGAATTTTTCCTTATAACGCTCCATATACTCGGCGCTACCTTTGGAGCCGAGTGATATGCCGTTGGTGTTGTCGCGGTTGTAGAAGTCCTTAGGGAAGAACTCCTTGATGCACACCTTGCGCTCGGCCATCACCTGCTCGGCTAGGTATGTTATGCCGAAGCCTCCTTGGCCCAGTACATCAATGATGCGATAGCGTCCCTGCTGTAGAGGGGTGTTGGGTTGTAGTGTCATAGTGTGTTTGTAGTGTCGTTGCGCATAGCTACTATGCGATGGGTTAGTGTCGTTGTCTGCGTGCCTCAGTGTCGCTTGATGCTAAAGAGCTAATGTCCTAATCCTCAACTGTCTGGTGAAGAATAACACGCTCGATAGCACGCTCGCATACGGGGCAGAAACGCTCGGCTGTGTTGTTGCGCATACGGCATACATCCACAGGGCGGTAGATGCCCTTAGCGCGATAGCCACCACCCTCGTACACACCTACGGTGTAGTTCTTGCTGCGCTCCGCTGTTACCTTGGTAGGTATCTCTATGCCCTCCTCGACCATATCGGCCCACTTAGAGTCGAAGTCTACAAGGGTTGTGATGTTGGGTTCCCATGGCTCGTGCGATAGTGAGTGCATCTCGTCGTTATTGTCAACGGTGAGGTAGAAGTACTCGTCACCAAGGCCTCCGAACGAGTGACCAAACTCATGTACTACCACGGGACGGAAATCTTTGTGGTGTGCTGTGGTGAGGGTGTATGAGTTGTAGATGCCACCACCACCGTATGTATCGGTGTTTGCAAGGATGATGAAGTGCTCGCAAGGAATGTTTGTTGCAAGGTCGTACATGGCGTACACATTACCTGAGGTGAGGTAGCGCTCCATGTAGAATGTCATGAAGTTTGAGCCTACGGCTGTCTCACGCCATGCTCCATCCTGAGGTGCGCTCACATTGCTATCCTTCGAAGGGCTTGCTATGGCTATGAAATTAAACTTCTCTTTGTGACTCTTGAATGGCTCATATGAGAGTATCTCCTCGGTGGTTATGCGAGCATCCTCCATGAATAGATTCATCTCCTCGTTGGTATAACCCTCAGCGAGTATCACTACATCGATACACTCCTTAGAGTCGCCACCCTTGTGCATGTAAGTGTAGGGTAGTGCCTGCTGCGCCGAGCGGTCGTGAATAAGTACATCGTTGGGAGCTATGGTGTGCTTGAAGCGACTCTCCTTGCCTGTGTTGTCGCGCAATACAACCTCGGCAATAATGCTCTTTGAGGGCATAGGTACGAGTAGCGAGAACTCGAAGCTCTTGGTCACATGGTATGCCTCCTCAGTGGTTATCCACTCCTGGAAGAGCGACGAGAACGATGTCTTGTATATCACTTTATTGCTCTCCACATCGTATAGCGTGAGGTCGCCATTACCCTCGAGAGGTACATCGGCGAGGTTTACGCGGCGACCCCACCAGTTTGGTGTAGAGCTCATATCGCGCAAGGCTACAATCTGCTCTGTGGCGTTACCCACGAAGGTATAGTCTATGCGTAGGGTCTTATCCACAAAATGGTCGTCGAAGCACTGTGCTGAGGCGCTGTTGAGGCCCATAAGCAAGGCCGCAATGATTAGTAGATGTCTCATATTCAATTTTCTTTAGTTATACTTTGATGCAAAGGTATAAAAGAATTTTGATTGTTGCCACTACCAAACGCAAACTATGTGAATTTTTTCGCAACTATCTCTCTCTTGGGCGTATAGTTCATAGGTCGGAATAGTGTTGCGCAGAAGGTTATTTGCTTTATGTTAGTATGTTCTCAACAGCATAATTTATCTAACCAGCCTTAAAAATGGACAATTACGAAAATATCTTTCCAAGATGTAGCCTCTATTGCGAAATCTTCGTACCTTTGCCCTCGTGTTTCGTAAAGTAGCATATATCCTTATTCTTGTGATGCTCCCCATGCAACTGTTGGCTGGGGGTACTCTGCCTCGTACGGTGCAGAGCAAGATTGCTACGGCCCTTAGCGAGGTTGTGCGTACCGAGGTTGTTGGGGCTAACATCACCATTGTCGAGTGTCGTACGCTCGATGACCAGGACCCTAAGTGTGTGGAGATATACGCTTCGGCCGAGCTTGGTTATTTCCCATTTCGTGAGGATAATGTAGCCCTCTTCTACGATGCTGTGCGTTGCCAGCTACCTGCCAGATATGCCGATTATGAGCTGCGACTCTATGCCGATGGTCGTGCCATAGAGAGCCTTGTAGCGGGAGGTTATGGCGATGATGCCAAGTTTCGATACTCTCCTGTAGTCCCCCTAATAACTCGTTCGACATCGCTCTCGCAGCCCACCTCGGGCCTTGCTGGTAGACATATTGCCATGTGGCAGAGCCATGGATATATATGGCAGCAGCGTCTTGGCTGTTGGCAGTGGCAGCGACCTACCTTCTGGACCACTGTTGAGGATATGTACACACAGAGCTACATCGTGCCATATCTTATCCCCATGCTTGAGCGCGCTGGTGCTACGGTACTCCTGCCCCGTGAGCGTAGCGTTCGCCATGAGGAGGTTATCATTGATAACGACGAGGGTGTCGACCTCTCGACATATAGCGAGCGCTCACGCCAGCATAAGTGGTACGATGCGGGCGTAGGTTTTGCACATCTACATTCTGCCTACCCCTCGGGTCACAACCCATTTGAGGATGGTACGGTGCGTGGTGTTGAGGCTACAGATAGGTCCTCGCGAACAAGCTGTGCGGTGTATGGTGGCTACATCCCTGTGGCTGGTATGTATGCCGTATATGTGTCGTACAAGAGTGTCGCACGCTCCGTGCCCGATGCCCATTACACTGTGCATGCCTCGGGTGGCGACCACGAGCTATTGGTCAATCAGCGTATGGGCGGTGGTATGTGGCTATGCCTTGGCGAGTTCTACTTTGAGGCTGGCCACCACAAAGAGCTCGTTTCGGTGGATAACCTGTCGAAGTACACTGGCGTTGTAACTACCGATGCAGTGAAGATTGGTGGCGGCATGGGTAATATATATCGTGGCGATGATGAGCAACTTAGCGATATGCCTCGCTTTGCTGAGGGTGCTCGCTATTGGCTTCAGTGGTCGGGCTTTAGCGAGGATGTCTACACCCCAAATTGTGGTTCGGACGACTACAAGGACGACTATATGTCGCGTGCTCGATGGGTCAATGCTCTCATGGGTGGTAGTGAGCGTTATAGTGGTGTCGAGGGTCGCAATATTCCCGTCGACCTCGCCTTTGCCTTACACACCGACGCAGGCTTTCGCGATAACGACGATATTATAGGTACGCTGGGTATCTACTGCACGCATGATGATGAGGGTATGTTCGAGGGAGGTGCCTCGCGCGCACTCTCGCGCGAGCTTACTGATGAGGTGATGACCTCGGTAGTTGGCGATATACGCCTTCGGTATGAGCCTAATTGGACGCGCCGAGGTATGTGGGATAGAGCATACTACGAGGCGCGCATTCCCAAATGTCCAACGCTACTCTTGGAGCTACTCTCGCATCAGAACTTCGCCGATATGCGCTATGGTCTCGACCCCACATTCCGCTTCGATGTCAGCCGTGCGATATATAAGGGTATGTTGCGATATTTAGCATCGCAGTACGACATGGAGTATGTTGTGCAACCCCTCCCCGTTAAGGTGTTTAGTGCTGAGCTATACGACAAGGGTGTGATGCTTAGTTGGCAACCTACTGAGGATATTTTAGAGCCTACGGCACAGGCTGACTACTACATACTTTACACACGCGTAGGTGATGGTGGCTTCGACACGGGGCGTCGTGTCGATGGTTGTTCGGTATATGTGGAGCAGCGCCCAGGTGTGATATATAGCTATAAGGTTACAGCCGTAAATAGCGGTGGCGAGAGCCTCGATTCGGAGGTTGTGGTGGCCTGTCGTCAGCGTAGGGCGCGAGGTAGTGTGATGATTGTCAATGCCTTCGACCGCCTATCGGCACCCATAAGCTATCGCGATGATACATCTATGGGCTACCATGTTGACAATGATAGCGGTGTAGGTTATATGGTCGATGTGTCGTTTGTTGGTGCGCAGTCCGATTTCGACCCCAACTCCGAGGGCGTGGGTACAAGTAGCGATAATCACGCACCCAATATCGTTCAGGGCAATACCTTCGACTATGCCATCGTGCATGGTAGGGATATAGCCTCTGCGGGGTATAGCTTCGTCTCGGCATCGCGTGCAGCTGTTGAGGCTGGTGTCGTTGAACTCGCCCACTACGACCTTGTAGATATACTCATGGGCAAGCAGCGTACAATGGCTATTGGTCGAGGTGTTATGGGCTATCGCCATGAGGCATTTACCGATGCTCTGCGTTGTGAGATTGACGCCTATATGGCCTCGGGAGGTGCGCTACTTATCTCGGGCAATGCCATGCTTGGCGACCTCTGGCACTCACCTCTTGCTAATGAGGAGGATAGAGCTTGGTCGCGTGAGAGCCTTGGCGTGGAGTATGGTGGCACGACAAAGAGTGGCGATGTGCGTAGTGTGGCTCGTGGCCTTAAGCGACGAGAGTTTGTTGTGAGTGTCAACACCCTTTTTTGCGACGAGTGCTATGCTGTGGAGCAGTGCGATGTGCTCACTCCAGTGAAGCCTGGAGCTAAGCATATTATGCAGTATGACGATGGCTCGTGTGCCGCTATTGCATGGCGTGAGGGCGAGAGTCGTGGTGCTATTCTTGGCGTCCCCATAGAGACCATTATTGATGATGTACAGCGTGAGACACTTGTCCATGCGCTATTGAAATATTTGCTACGATAACCCCTATATTATGGCTTTGTCACGACATACCATCAAGACACTATCTATGCCTCTGGCTATGGTCGTCGGGGCGCTCCTTTGCCGACCCCTTGCCGACCTCGAGGTGGCGAGCAACCATATGCTCACTCCCATGCTTATTGCCTCGATGCTCTTTCTTACCTTCTGTCGTATAGATATACGCTCAATGCGTCTGCAGTGGATACATCTATGGATGCTTGTGGTGCAGTTTGTAGGCTCTATAGCGGTCTATTACGCCCTATATCCACTCCTTGGTGAGACTGTGGCTCAGGGTGGTATGATATGTGTCATGGCACCCATCGCTATGGCGGCTCCTGTTATTGCAGGTATGCTTGGTGCTAATGTTGCTCCTATGGTGACATACAGCCTTGTGTGCAACTTTGTCACCGCACTCCTTGCGCCACCCATTCTTCACGCCTTTGGCAATGGAACATGCACCTTTGTGGAGATTATCACGCGTGTGGCTCCTACTCTTTTGGCCCCATTTATCGTAGCGCAGATATGCAGATATACCTGGCGTCGAGGTGCCGAGTGGTTTGCTTCACACTCCTCTATGTCGTTCTATATATGGCTCTTCTCGCTTGTTCTTGTCTTGGGTCGTACCACCTGTTTTATCCTCGATACCGATGCAGATATCAGTGTAGAGATAGCGCTTGCTCTTGTAGCCCTTGTGTTATGTCTTATTCAGTTCCGAATAGGTCGTTACCTTGGTGATATGTCTGGCGATAGGGTGGCGGGTACACAATCTGTTGGCCAGAAGAATACTATCCTTGCGGTGTGGATGTCACAAAACTTCCTCGACCCCGTAGCTTCTATTGCTCCAACAGCCTACATCATATGGCAGAATTTGGTGAATAGCTTGCAGATATACAGGTCCGGTTCGACAAGATAGGGGATAGTAGGGACAAAAAAGACAAAAGGGACAGAAGGGATGTCGATGACCGTTGTCACAAACTTATTGTGATACTAGTCTTCCCTTCTGTCTCTTTCGTCTCTGCCTTCTTACTGATTATCGCCGCCACCGATACGGCTGCGGTCCTCGGCCGAGCCACTCTCCACCGACTTAGCGCGGAACTGCTTGCCCGAGTTGAAGTTGTAGGATACCGAGAAGTTTATCATGGGGCGTGACCATGGCTGGTCTATGGTCATTGTGCGCTTGAACGATGCCTCCTCTATGGTGATATGCTGCGTTGTGGGCACAATGTTGTTCACGCCGAGCTTGAGCGTTAGCTTGTTGTCCAAGAGGCGCTTCTTGATGCTTAGGTCCATATTTCCCGTATCATCTATGGTGGTGTTACCAGCTGTCATGCCATGCATATATCTGCCGCTGAGCTCGATAAAGAAGTTTTTGGGTAGGGTGAAGGACATCTGAGCACTGGTAAAGGCCATGAAGTTGTGGCGCACAGGCTCGTCTATATATAGGCGTTGACCCATGTACATGCCCGTAAAGTTGAAGTTTGCCGACCACCATTTGGTGAACTGGAATGGTAGGTTTACCGATGCGTAGTAGCTGTTCAGTGTGGGGTAGTTGATATACTGTAGGATAAGCAACTCGGGGTTCTGCTCATCGACTATTGTGGCCTGCTGTATAGCGTTTTGCTGTATCTGCACGCCGAGGGTTATGGTAAACTTATACTTAAGCACCGCTGTTATCGATATGGAGTTATCGTACGAGGGCTTGAGGTTGGGGTTGCCTCGCTGTATCATATACTCCGAAATCTTGGTCTCGTCGGGTGATAGTGCCCAGAACGAGGGGCGTGATATTGTTCGGGCATACTGCGCAATGATTGAGTATGCGCCATCCTTGGTCAGGGCATACGATATGTTGGCATTGGGGAATAGGTCGAAGTAGCTCTGCTCCACAGCCCCTGCCTTATCACGAAAGTAGGTGTACTCGCCACGCAGACCTCCTACCAGGCTCACACGGCCGAGGTTTGCCGAGGCTATGACATATGCCGCACCAATATTCTCTGTGTAGCCTATGTCGTAGCTCTTGGCCTCGTTGGGCATCCACGCCTCGCCAGCCATATACTCGTAGTTGGCGAGGTTACTGTTGTTATTGTAGGTGTACTTCAAACCCGCCTTGAGTGTTACTTTGGGTGATAGTACCTTTTCGAGGGCAACGGTGGCGGTACCCAGTTGGTTGCGGCTAAGTGTGTTGCTACGATATGTTGAGTCACGCTGGATGAGCGTTATTGGGTTAACCTCACGGTCGACGTAGTCGTTGTAGTTAGGGCTCTTAGAGTCGGTGTAGTCGCCAATGAACTTCAGCGTAGAGCCCTTGTCATCGAGCTTGTAGATGTAGTTGAGCGTGGCTGTCACCATCTGGTTATAAAAGTCGTTAGCATAGCTACCATCGGTGCGTGTGGTTACGCCCGATAGCTGATAGTCGGTCCATGTCTTGGTGGTGCCATCGCCGCCATAGTGGTTGAACTGCACCTCGCCACCCACCGAGTGGCGGTCGTTGATGTCGTAGACAACGCCAATGTTCGCACCGCCCCACATATTGCTGTTGTCCAACGATGTTGCGGCATCGATGATGCTTCCCGAGGTGTAGTTGGTATGCTCGGCCGTATTGGTGTAGTTGCCATTCGTTCCCACCCACGCACGACCATAGGCGTTGAGCTTGCCACGGTTGTAGTTGAGCGATACCGAGGGCATTATGTTGTACGCACCCTTGGCCCCCTGTGCCACAAGCGATGCCGAGCCCATAAGTCCCGAGTCGAGGTTGCGTCTGGTGGTAATCTTGATGATACCGCCCGACGACGATGCGTCGTAGTCGGCACCCGACTGAGGCACTACCTCAATGCGCTTAATATCGTCAGCACGCAACGAGCGTAGGTAGGCTATGAGCTGCGCATCGTTGAGCTTCACCTCGCGGTCGTTGAGATATATCTTCGAGCCCGAAGCTCCATTTATGGATATCTTGTCATCCTGAATCCACACTCCTGGGGCACTCTTGAGTAGCTCCTCACCATCCTTGCCAATGGCTATGGGTGAGCTTGCTACATCTACAACAAAGCGGTCGGCCTCACGACGTATGATGTTGGCCGTAACCACCACCTCGTCGATACGCTCTGCATCAACCTCCATAACGATGTCGCCAAGGTCGGTAGGGCTCTTTAGCTCTATGGCTTGGTCGATAGTTTTGTAGCCTACGTAGCTTATATGAAGAGTGTAGTTGCCCGCAGTGGCCGAGAGCGAGAATGTTCCATTGTCGTTGGTGGAACCTCCAGCTATCTGTGTGCTATTGTCGAGTAGTACCACCGTCGCATAGGCTATGGGGTTGCTGCTGCTGTCTGTCACACGTCCATATAATTGGTGTTTTTGTGCTGTTGCTGAGCTTGCCGATACCATTCCTATGAATAGTATGCTAAGCCATGCGATTTTTTGAAGTGATTTCATAAGTAACTATCTATATGTTTTACAAATATATAAACTTTTTTTCTATTAATTTATTATCCGTAACAAAAAAATTATGCTACAAAGTTACCCCCCCCCTTGAATTTCCAAATTTTTTGATAACTTTTTTTCATCGTCGAGTGATTTTTTTTGTATTAAGACATCGTAGTGGCAAGTTTTGTAACATAGGTTGATGAAAAAGTTTGCGGAGTTATTTGCTGGAGCTGACGAGCTATCCATGTAGTAGTGGCCACTACGCTCTCTCTTGTTATCCTATGTTGGTACCTCGGTTAGTTAATTTCTGTTAACAATTTTTTAATTTTTTATCCCTTCGTAGAGCGCGCGTTTTGAGAAAAGTTTTGTATCTTTGCAAAATTGATTAAATACTGGCTATAAACTTCGTTTATTATGTTAACTTTACTCTACTATGTAATCTGTTTTTCGGTTGGTATAGTGCTCTATATCGCCTCGTTCATCGCTCTTATCGTCTGTTACCCCTTCGACAAGAAACGATATGTTGTTCACACCCTCTCGGGTTGGATTACCCATACTGTCTTTGGCCTTTCGCCTCTGATGAAACGCGAGGTTATTGGTATTGAGAATATCGATCCCAACGAGCGATATGTGATAACCTTCAACCATAACTCAATGGTAGATATCCTCACTCCATATAAGCTCCCATTGGTCTTCAAGTGGGTCTCTAAGCGTGAGGTTTACTACCTTCCACTAATTGGTAGATTGTTGTTGTTCCATGGCGATATCGTCATCAACCGTTCGAGTGCCAAGGAGGCTATGCAGCTTGTCCACGACAAGGGTAAGATGTGGCTCTCTAGGGGCGCATCTGTGGCAATCTTCCCTGAGGGCACACGCTCTAAGGATGGTGAGATTCACAACTTCAAGGCTGGTGCCTTTATCCTTGCCAAGGATGCAGGTGTGCCCATTCTCCCTATAGTTATGGATGGCACTAATACCCTCACCAAGGGCTTTTGGGTGAATTGGCGCAATAAGGTGACTATTCGTGTGCTCCCTCCAATCTCTGCAGAGGATGTTCAGAAGCGCTCGATTAAGGAGGTGATGGCCGAGGTACACGATAGCATGGTGGATGCTTTGGCCGAGGTACGCAAGAATAAGTAGAGAAAACTAAGATAGATATATGGCAGAACAGAATATTGCAGCGTCGACAGTTGCCTATGACAAGGATGCGATAGTCACCCTATCGCCCCGTGAGCATATACGCCTACGCCCTGGTATGTACATCGGCAAGCTTGGCGATGGTACTCAGTCGGACGATGGTGTCTATGTATTGCTCAAGGAGGTCGTGGATAACTCTATCGACGAGTTTGTGATGGGCGCAGGTAAGCGCATCGAGATAAAGATTGAGGGCGACAAGGTCTCTGTTCGAGACTATGGTCGAGGAATACCCTTGGAGGCTCTTGCCGATGCTGTGAGCAAGATGAATACTGGAGGTAAGTATGGTGGTAATGCCTTCAAGAAGACCGTGGGTTTGAATGGTGTCGGTGTCAAGGCTGTGAACATGCTATCAAGCCACTTCCTCGCTCGCTCGGTGCGTGATGGTCAGGCTCGCACAGTGACATTCTCACAAGGCTTGGAACTCACCGATCGCTCGGAGAGTGGGGTGTCGGAGCTCAACGGTACCTATGTTGAGTTTGTAGTAGACCGCGAGGTCTTTGGTGAGTATGCCTACAACATGGAGTATGTCGAGCAGATGGTCAAGAACTACACCTACCTTAATCTTGGCCTTACGGTAGTGCTCAACGACAAGCCATATATCTCAAAGAATGGTCTTTTGGATCTTGTTAACGACAACCTTTCGAACGACCCGTTGTACACACCTATGCACCTCTCGGGTGAGGATATAGAGGTGGTAATCACTCATGGCAATGGCTATGGCGAGGCCTACTATTCGTTTGTTAATGGTCAGTATACGCCACAAGGTGGTACTCATCAGGCGGCATTTCGCGAGGCGATAGCTAAGACTATCAAGGAGTTTTATCATAAGGACTACGATGCTTCGGATATCCGCACATCTATTATCGCGGCTATCTCGGTGCGTGTCAACGACCCTATCTTTGAGTCGCAGACCAAGACCAAGCTCGGCTCTAAGGATAAGGAGGAGGGCGTCACCATGCGTCAGTTCGTAGGAGACTTCCTCGCAACAAACCTCGATAACTACCTGCATAAGCACCCCGAGACTGCGCAGATTCTTCAGAAGAAGATTGTGGAGAACGAGAAGGAGCGTAAGGCCATATCTGGTGTGCAGAAGAAGGCGCGTGAGGCAGCCAAGAAGGTGTCGCTAAACAATAAGAAACTGCGTGACTGCAAGATTCACTACACCGATAAGTCGGACCTTGCGGAGCAGACAATGATATTTATCACCGAGGGTAACTCTGCGTCGGGCTCTATCACATCGAGCCGTGATCCACGCACTCAGGCGGTATTCTCATTGCGTGGTAAGCCACTTAACTGCTATGGTCTAACCAAGCGTGTAGTCTACGAGAATGAGGAGTTCAACCTCTTACAGGCAGCCCTCAATATTGAGGAGGATATGGATAACTTACGCTACAACAAGGTTATCATCGCAACGGATGCCGATGTTGACGGTATGCATATACGCTTGTTGTTGACATCCTTCTTCTTGCAGTTCTTCCCCGATATCATTCGCTTGGGGCACCTCTACATCTTGCAGACGCCATTGTTCCGCGTGCGTAACAAGAAAGAGACGCACTACTGCTATAGTGACGAGGAGCGTCAGGTGGCAGTTAAGAAGTGTGGCGCTCAGGCTGAGATTACCCGATTCAAAGGTCTTGGTGAGATCTCAGCAGCCGAGTTCAAGGAGTTCATCGGCGAGGGTATGCGTCTGGATAAGGTGCGCCTTACGAAGGATGACCCTATACACGACCTGTTGGACTTCTATATGGGTAAGAATACCCCCGACCGTAAGGACTTCATCGTAGACAACTTGCGCGTTGAGGAGGATATTGTAGAAAATATGAAAATGGTAGACTAATGGAGGATAACAAGGATATTATGGAGCGCGAGGAGCTCGTAGCTGAGAGCGCAGAGGTCGATACCTTAGATGATGCTCCCAAGGGTAAGTATGGAGTGCTTACCAGCGCCGAGGATAATATGCGCCGTCTTACGGGTATGTACAAGAATTGGTTCTTGGACTACGCCTCGTATGTTATCTTGGAGCGTGCTGTGCCCCACTTGGCCGATGGTCTAAAGCCTGTGCAGCGCCGTATCTTGCACGCCATGAAGTGTGTGGAGGATGGTCGCTTCAACAAGGTTGCCAATGTTGTGGGTCAGGCTATGCAGTACCATCCCCATGGCGATGCCTCAATCAAGGATGCCCTCGTGCAGCTCGGACAAAAGGGTCTGCTCATAGATATGCAGGGTAACTGGGGTAACATCCTCACAGGAGATGAGGCGGCGGCAGCTCGATATATCGAGGCACGCCTCTCGAAGTTTGCCCTCGATGTGGTCTACAACAAGAAGACCACGGAGTGGATGCTCGCCTACGATGGTCGTAAGGAGGAGCCTGTAACGCTACCCATCAAGTTTCCATTGCTCTTGGCGCAGGGTGCCGATGGTATTGCCGTAGGTCTTGCTTCGAAGATATTGCCCCACAACTTCGTGGAGCTTATAAACGCCTCGATTGCCTACTTGCGTGGCGAGGATTTCACCCTCGTCCCCGACTTCCAGACAGGAGGTATTATGGATGCCAGCAACTATAATGATGGCTTGCGTGGTGGCTCGGTGAGGGTGCGTGCTCGCATATCTAAGATTGATAAGCGCACCTTGGCAATCACCGAGATTCCATATACTACGACCTCGGAGTCTATCAAGGAGTCTATCATCAAGGCTAACGATAAGGGCAAGATTAAGATTAAGAAGGTTGATGATAATACGGCCGAGAAGGTTGAGATTGTCATTCAGGTTGCTGCCGACGAGTCGTCGGATAAGACTATAGATGCCTTGTATGCCTTCACCGACTGCGAGGTCTCTATCTCGCCAAATGCCTGTGTCATCGTAGATAATAAGCCTGTCTTCATGGGTGTTAGCGATATCCTGCGCTACTCTACAGACCATACTAAGGGTTTGTTGGGCAAGGAGCTTCAGATAAAGCTCGACGAGCTCAACGAGGCATGGCACGCAGCATCCTTGGAGCGTATCTTCATTGAGAATAAGCTCTACCAGCTTATCGAGGGTTGTCGCACACGCGAGGCTGCCTACGAGGCTGTGGACAAGGGGCTCGACCCATTCAAGTCGAAGCTACGCCGCGAGGTGACTATCGAGGATGTTCAGCGCCTCACGGAGTTGAAGTTTATTCGTATATCGCGTTACGACTCTGAGAAGGCTGATAACGATATCAAGCAGATTGAGAAGGATATCAAGCAGACCAAGTACGATCTTGACCACCTTACCGACTACACTATCGCCTACTTCGAGCGTATCAAGGCTAAGTATGCCGAGGGCAAGGAGCGTAAGACAGAGATTCGTGAGTTCGATACTATTGAGGCTTGGAAGGTGGCATCGTCAAATGCTAAACTCTATGTCGATAGGGCTGAGGGCTTCTTCGGCTATGGCAAGAGTATGAAGGACTCGGAGTTTGTGTCGGACTGCTCGTCACTCGACGATGTAATCATCATCCTTAAGGATGGTAGATATAAGATTACCAAGATTTCGGAGAAGGCCTTCTTCGATAAGGGTATATACTATATAGGTATATATAAGCGTAACGATGAGCGTACCATATATAATATGCTCTACCGCGATGGCCGTGGTGGCGCTATTATGATGAAGCGTTGCGCCATCAAGTCTGTTACGCGCGACAAGGAGTACGACCTAACGAAGGGTACGGCCAAGAGTGAGTTGTTGTACCTCTCGGTGAATCCCAATGGCGAGGCCGAGGTGCTTAAGATATACCTACGCCCAAGGGCAAGATTGAAGAAGTGTATCATAGACCTCGACCTATCGACCTTAGCTATCAAGGGTCGTCAGAGCGTTGGTAATCTCGTTACACGCTACCCAATAAACAAGATTGTCCTCAAGGAGAAGGGTACATCGACCCTTGGCGGGCAGAATATATGGTTCGACGAGGATGTGCGTCGCCTCAATACCGATGGCCGAGGCATCTTGCTTGGTGAGTTTAAGGGCGATGATAAGATTGTGGTGTGGACAGCCAAGAACCAGTATTACATCACAGGCTTCGACATCCAGCAGCACTTCCCCGATGACACCATCCGTGTAGAGCGTTTTGTTGCCGATAGGGTCTACTCGGTATGCTACTACGACGGTGAGCAGAAGTACTACTATATGAAGCGCTTCCAGCTGGAGGTGAGTGATAAGACGCAGTTCTTCTTGGAGGAGGGTGCCCCCATGCGCTTTGTGACTATGACCGATAAGAGAGGTGCTAAGCTAACCATCGAGTTTGGTGGTCAGCATGAGCAGCGCCCTATGGAGACTGTCGATGTTGACGAGTTTATCGCCGTTAAGAGTCATCGTGCTAAGGGTAAGCGCCTCTCGAACTATGAGGTTGCAAAGCTCACATTCATCGAGCCCGAGGTTACGGAGGATGAGGAGTATGAGGATGACGAGGAGATAACCGACGATATGCTTATTGGCGGTGATGAGCCTATGGATGATATCGTGGATGTTGATGATAACAACGCTGTTGAGCCAACTGAAAAGGAGGATGCTCCAGTGTCGGGCTCGCAACTAAACCTCTTCTAAAAGGCTATGGCTCTACTCTTCTTGGTGGGATATGCTGGCTCGGGTAAGAGCTCTTTGGGTCGCCGTTTGGCACGCCATCTAGGCTGTGCCTTTGTCGACACGGATAATCGTGTCGAGCAGAGCGTGGGCGCATCCATTGCCGACATCTTCTACTACGAGGGTGAGGCCTACTTCCGCCAGGCGGAGCGCGATGTTCTGGAGAGCCTCGCTAAGGAGGATGTCTCGCAAGATATTGTGGTGGCTACGGGTGGCGGTATGCCCGTGTGGCAGGATAACATGGAGTGGATGAACAAGCATGGCGTAACCATATATATCGAGCGCCCTGCCGAGCAGATTCTGTCACGCCTTACTGAGTATGGCCGTGATAAGCGCCCCATGTTTCGTGGTAAGAGCGACGAGGAGTTGAGGACATTTATGGCTCAGCAGATGGCCGAGCGTGAGCCCTTCTACTCAAAGGCGCAGATTCGAGTTGACTGCTCCTCGAAGAGTGATGTGGCTGTTGTGGAGTATATTGTAACTAAGATAGATAGCAAGGCAAATGAATAACTCTCCTATAGGCGTATACGACTCAGGACTCGGAGGCTTGTCTGTATGGCGTGAACTCAGATTGCGCCTTGGCGAGGAGTCGCTCATATACCTTGGCGATGGCAAGAACTGCCCCTATGGCGGTCGCTCGCGCGAGGATATAGAGCGCTTTGCCCAGACTGCTGTTGATTACCTTGTGGAGCGTGGTGTTAAGATGGTTGTTGTGGGGTGCAATACCGCCACTACGGCAGCTATTGACCATCTGCGTGCTAAGTGGCCTAATCTACCTATCGTGGGCCTTGAACCGGCTGTTAAGCCTGCTTGCCTAAATAGCACAACACGCCGTATTGCAGTGCTTGCCACCAAGCATAGCTTGCAGAGCGATATGTTTCTGCGTACAGCAGCCCGCTATGCTGACGATGTCGAGGTGCTGAAGGTAGTGGGAGAGGATTTTGTGGAGATTGTCGAGGCCAACGAGGAGCATACCCAGCGCGGCAAGGATGCTGTGCGTAGGGTGGTGGAGCCACTCCTTGATAAGGGTATCGACTATATCGTTCTTGGTTGCACACACTATCCCTTCTTGCGTTCTCAGATTGAGGCGGTTATTGGCGATAGAGATATCAAGGTTATCGACTCGGGCGAAGCTGTTGCCCGCCGTGTAGAGTGGCTCTTGGAGCGCTACGACATACGCGCCGAGAGGGGGCATAAGGCTACCTACGACTTCACCACCTTTGCCGATGACGAGTACCTCGCACGCCTTCGTCACAAGGCCGAGAGTATCATCGCGAAATAGTAACTACTCAAGTCGAACTATAAGGAGCTCAGTGATAAATTTACAAGGAGGCCGTGCTTGCTTGGCGGAAGAGACTAATAATAGAATATACAATTAATCCTGAAGCATAAGTGTGATAAGGTGCTAATACATACTCTGCGGGGCGATAAGTCCTGCAGAGTGTTTTTTTGTATTGGGGTCTATGTGTTTTGATAGGTTCTTGTAGGGTCTGATGGATACTGATGGGGGCGTTGCCCTAGTTTGTTATTCCGAGCTTGTCGAGGAATCTCCTCATAGTTGACAAGAGAGTGCGATTTCAGTGTGCCGTTGCGTAGGAGATTCTTGAGTTCATCTTCGTTGCTTAGCCTCGGGATGCATACTATGCCCCCAAAAAATAACCCATGGACCCCAGCCCGCCTGAATACCCAGCCTAACCACCTTTTCTCTCTTTTTCATCGTTGCACTTTTATTTCTCAAAAAAAAGTTGTAACTTCGCTTGATTTTATCAAGCGTTAAAGAGTTATGGCAAAAGGTAAGACTAAGAATAAGAGCAAAAATACTGAACAAGAGACCCCTACAGTGCGCGATAACATCCGTTGGATGGCAGCATTCGCACTTATTGCTGTGGGCATATATCTGTTGTGTGCCATCATATCATCGTTCATCTACTGGAAGGAGGATATGAGCGCCCTGGCAATGTTGGGTAAGCCCGGCTTCAACCCCGAGTTCGGCAATATGTGTAGCAAGACAGGTGCTCAGGTGGCAGCCTCGCTTGTGGGTGAGGGCTTCGGCATCTTCGCCCTTGGCATTCCTGCTATTATGCTACTCTTTGGCTTGCGATTATTCCGCTACAAGCCACTTAACTTCAGCTTTATAACCCTGTCGTTTAGCCTTGTAATCATCCTTGGCTCACTCACCATGGCTATGCTTTTTGGTACTATGGGCGACCTCTTTGGCTCGGGCCTTGGTGGCGAATATGGCCTTGCTATGATGGGTAAACTCGAGGGCACAATAGGCTTTATTGGCGCTCTGATTGTCATACTATCGGGCTGGATACTCACGGGCCTATTTATCAACCGTAACTTTCTCGAACTATTGGATAGGGCTGGTAATAAGAGTGCAAAGAGCGCTACTATTGCAGGTAAGTGGCTCTGGGCAAAGACCCCCATGGGCAAGGCTAAGGCTGCGGAGGGTGAGACTGTAGCAGAGGATGATGGTAGCACAGATGGTGTGGCTACGGGTGTTGCGGCAGCAGCTGCTGCAACTGTCGCTGATGCGGCAACGGCTACAGATGGCCAGAGCGCAGCAAGCTCCTTCCCATCGCTCGACGAGCCAGCGACTACCACCACGCCATCAACGGCTCAGACTACCTCTCCAATGGAGGATGAATACCCCTTTAAGGATCCTAACGAGCCTATGGCGGGTGCTGAGACCACCACGCCACTCTCGCCTATGGATGTGGCAGAGGTGCTGGGTGTAGATAGTGGGTCTGTGGCCGGTGCTATGGATGCAGGTGCATGTGCAGCCACAACTGCAACTGCAGGTGCTATGAGTGGCAAGGATGGCGATAATCTTGTTATCACCGTTACCGAAAACCCTGTGCAACAACTCGATGTCGACGAGATTGAGAACGATATATATGACCCTATGCGCGACCTCTTTAACTATGTGCCACCTACACCATCGCTACTTACCGACCACAAGTCGAAGATAGTGATTAACGAGGAGGAGATATTCGAGAATAAGGAGCGCATACGCGAAACATTGCTAAACTTTGGTATTCCTATCCGTAGCATGCATGCTACCGTAGGCCCCACTGTTACGCTCTATGAGATTGTTCAGGAGTCGGGTGTTAAGATTTCGAAGATTCAGGGCTTGGAGAATGATATAGCTCAGAACCTTAAGGCTTTGGGTATTCGTATTATTGCGCCAATACCTGGTCGTGGTACTATCGGTATCGAGGTGCCTAACCACACCAAGCAGATAGTCTCTATGTTCTCGGCGATATGCTCTAAGGAGTTCCAGGAGATGAAGGCGCAGTTGCCCGTAGTCATTGGCCGTACCATCCAGAACGAGAACTACACCTTTGACCTTGCCAAGATGCCTCACCTCTTGGTGGCAGGTGCTACAGGCCAGGGTAAGTCTGTGGGATTGAACGCCATCATCACATCGTTGCTCTATCGCAAGCATCCTGCCGAGCTCAAGTTTGTGCTGGTCGACCCCAAGATGGTTGAGTTCTCGCTATTTAGCAAGATTGAGAAGCACTTCTTGGCCAAGATGGAGTCGGAGGAAGAGGCTATCATCACCGATGCACGCAAGGCTGTATATACACTTAACTCGTTGTGCTTGGAGATGGAGCGCCGCCTCGACCTCTGTAAGCAGGCCCATGCTCGCAACATTGTGGAGTATAACGAGAAGTTCGTACAGCGTCGCCTCAACCCCAATAATGGCCACCGTTTCTTGCCATATATCGTGGTTATTATCGACGAGTTTGCCGACCTTATCATGACTGCTAAGGAGGTCGAGGGCCCTGTTATGCGCCTTGCGCAGAAGGCTCGTGCTATCGGTATCCACCTCATCGTGGCAACACAGCGCCCCGATGTCAAGGTCATCACTGGTGGTATCAAGGCCAACTTCCCTGCGCGTATCGCCTTCCGTGTTATGCAGATGACCGACTCGCGCACCATCATCGACCAGCCAGGTGCTAACCAGCTTATCGGCCGTGGTGATATGTTGATGTCTAATGGCGGTGAGCTAACGCGTATACAGTGTGCCTTTATCGATACCCCCGAGGTGGAGAGTATCGTCGAGCATATCGGCCGTCAGCAGGGTTATACCGAGGCATATCCTCTGCCCGACTACACCCCTGAGCAGGGTGCTGGTTGCGAGTTCACTGTGGGCATTGGCTCTGAGGAGGACTCGTCGCCCCAGAAGTTCGACCCTAAGTTTGCGGAGATTGCGCGCGAGGCTGTTAACAACGGCATGATATCTACCTCGATGATTCAGCGTAACTTCGAGGTGGGCTTCAACCGCGCAGGACGCATCATGCTACAGCTTGAGCGTGCTGGTATCGTAGGCCCACAGATAGGCTCTAAACCTCGCGAAATTAAGTATTACGACATCACCTCATTGGAGGCAAGACTCCAGGAGTTGGGTATTTTCTAATCATTTATTTGTGGAGAATGAAGAAGTTGATATTTGCATTTGTAGCCATCTGCATGGCAACAACACTCTCGGCGCAGACTACTGCTACTGAGTGGCTCAAACAGCTAGAGGCGTCTATGGGTGAGCGCTATGCCTATACCCTTGCTGTTGCTGTTCAGACTGGTGACTCTGATGTCCAGTTGTCGGGCTGTGTTATGGTCGAGGGTGATTGCTACTATATGTCCCTTGAGGCTATGGAGGTATATAGCAATGGCAAGCTACGCTATGAGATAAACAACGAGCGTAAGGAGGTGACCGAGGATAGAGTAAACCTCATGTCACACGATCTTCTTACCAACCCCACGCGTGCCTTTAGCTTTGCGCCCGAGGAGTTCGATATAGAGTTAGCCTTTAGCCAAAATGACGAGATAGCACGCATAGTGCTGACTCCACGCGATAGGGGTTATGGCATTACTGCTATAGAGCTTGCTCTTGTGCGCGAGGGTGATATTGTATGTCCCAAGCAGATTGCCTATGACTACGATGGTGATAGTGTTGTAATCTCATTGCGCGAGTATGACGATAATGTGTGGCATATGCCAACATGGAATGAGGCCAACTATAAGGCCTACGATATTGTGTCCTTTTTATAAATAAACATTAATGAGAATTGAGATGAAAAAACTACTTTTTGCTGTTGCCTTTTTGGGCACTGTGGCATGTGAGCGTGAGAGTGTCGATGTTAAGCCAGCAACCCCTAAGGTTGAGGACTTCGAGCAGGTTATGACTTCGGAGTATACATATGGCTACGAGAGCGACGATCTGAAATTCGAGTATTTCTTTAATGAGGAGTATGCCTACTGGGGAGGCTTCGCTCAGTCAAATATTAAGGATGATGAGGCTGCAAACGGAGTATTTGCCAATCAGTATGCTGTGTATAACAACTCGGCAGCCTCTGGCGAGAAGTTCATGATTTACTACTACGATAACTACAACGAGCCTTGCGATATAGAGCTTAAAAGCGAGTTGAGTTTTTCGGATGTTAAGCTTAACCTCACCACATATACCTACGCCTCAATTACCAACGAGGATATCAACGACTACGCCCGTGTATTCAATGATGGCGACTACCTCAAGGTGGTGTTTACGGGTATGAATGATAACGAGGTTACAGGTGTTGTTGAGTGCTATGTTGTTGACTATCGCGATGGTAAACGAGAGATGGCAACTGACTGGAAGGAGTACCCTCTCAATAATCTTGGTACGGGCTACAACCATGTGCGTGTAACCATTGAGACAACGGATGTTGGTGAGTGGGGAGCGAACACTCCTTTGTATATCGCCATGGACGATTTGTCATATTTCTTGCTATAGTGCAGTATAGCATTTGCCACAATATAAGCCCTGGATGGAGCAAGAGCCAAGTGTGCCGCCCATCCAGGGTTTTATTATGTGTAATTATATGCTTTAGGTCTGTTTCAGCATGGCATCATTTTTAGCGACGATATGCTTGTGGCAATCTCAGCAATCGTCGTCTAAAGTAGGTGAATAAATGTCGCTGCTCTGTAATTGCGCATCATAACACTCCATTTGCCCATCTATTAGTAGATGGAATATCCTCTATGTGGTTAAAAAGTTCCCATTTGTTGAAAATAACGATAAAAACTTTGAGCGACACAAATTTATTGATACTTTTGTCGCTCGTAATTTATATTTCATATAAACGAACGGTAATATTAGACAAAACATAATATGATGATTAAGCAAAATTTGTATGAGTCACCATCAGTTGAGGTGGTGGAGATTGAGGTAGAGCAGGGCTTTTCACTCTCAGGAATTATTGATGGTAGCGACTATGGTGATGGTGGCGAAGGCGACGAGATGGAGTAACCAGTAAACTGTGAAATGAAGATGAAAAAGTTATTTATGTCATTGGCAGCACTCGCTGCTGTGGTTGGTTGCTCAAAGGTTGAGGAGCATAGCATTAATGTTGAAACTAATCAGGATATCTCTCTTGTAGCATCTATTGAGATTGAGGATACCCGTGTTACTGTTGCTGGTGAGAAGTTCACCGAGGTGAGCTGGGAGCAGGGTGATGTTATTCGTCTTGCCTCTGTAGCAGGTGTGGATGCTGAGCTTGCTGCCGAGGCGGCTGGTAGCAGCAATATCCGCTTTGTTGGCGAGAGCTCGTTGCTCCAGGATGTAGACACCTACTACGCCGTATACCCCTCAACAAACATCGAGGGCACAACCGTAACATTCAACTATGCCGAGCAATCGGGTGATGATGTGGCAGCCCTTGTTGCTAAGAGCGTAGATGCTCCTATGACTGGTATTGAGATGGCCTTCAAGCCTGTTAACTCACTCTTGCATGTTGCAGTAAGTGGCGTTGAGTCACTCGCTAAGGCTGAGTTCGTGAGCTTCAATGGCACAACACTTCCAGCAGAGTTTAGCTATAACTTTGAGAGCGACACAACCGAGAATGGTGGCTCGGTAGAGGCATACACTGTTACAGCACCTGCTGTGGAGGGCTTCTTCTTCCGCCTACCTGCCGACCTCGATATGTCGGAGGGCTACATCGTGCGTCTTACCGATGCTCAGGGTAACATCTGCTCTAAGGCATACAACGGCAAGACCTTCGCTCGTGGCACAACAACCCGTGTGGAGATTGCATGGACTGAGCCTATTATCACCTTCGGTACTCCAATGACATCGTACAGCTACTATCTTGCGGGTGATGTTGCTAAGGCTAATAGCTGCACAAACAATGTGATATATGTGTCGGCATCTACATACGCTAATTTGCAGAGCGCTATGGTTGCTGAGGCAGGCTTCATCGTTGACGGTACAACATATCCAGCAACCATAGATACAGCAACCAAGAGTTTCTCTGGCGAGGTGGCTGTGTCGTCATGGGGCGAGAAGAGTGTTGAGATTTATGTAAAGACCAAGGATGGCCGTACCTATAAGAGCGATGCTCAGACTGTGCATATCACAGGTTTGCCATATTCATTTAAGTTTTATCAGAGTTCCGATGATAGTGTGGATGCTGCTGGTTGGAAGCGTAATGGCAAATCATCTATGAAGATGGAGCTTATGACGCTTCAAGAGGGTGGTGCTGCTGGTTCTGATAGTGGTTGGGTTGCAAGTCCTAAGTATTATGCACCAGCAGGCATCTCTACAACCGCAACAATTCAGGCCAAGTATTATGTTGCAGCACTTTCTCCAAGCGGTAAAAAGGCAACATTATATGTTGGTGCCACTACTTCTAATACATCGTCGTCATCGTCGTCACAATCTAAAGTACTAAGTGGCTCCAATAATACAGACTCTTCACAAAATTGGACTACGCTAAATGTGGACTTAAGCATTCCTGCGGGTGAGCAATATGTGTCAATTAATCATAACGGGGCAACATATTGGTCGGGTTCGAGAATCTATTTGTGCAACTTTGAGTTGAAATATAAATAATCTATAATACTGCTCGGTTCTTCGGAGTCGAGCAGTTGTTTCATAAAAGCCTTACTTAGCTAAAATAGAATTACACCTTATGCTATACTTCAATTCAGACTATATGGCGGGTGCGCATCCTGCGGTCCTCGAAAGACTTGTTGCAACAAACCTTGAGCACACCGTGGGCTATGGCTACGACGACTATACAGCAAAGGCTCGTGCTCTGTTGCGCGAGGTGGTGGGTGTTGCCAATGCACAGGTGATGTTCCTTGTGGGTGGCACGCAGACAAATGCTACAGCCATAGATGGCCTTTTGCGTCGTCACGAAGGTGTTCTTGCTGCCGAGAGCGGACATATTGCTGTTCACGAGTCGGGAGCCATTGAGGCCTCAGGACACAAGGTGCTAACTCTGCCTCACACTGATGGTAAGGTGCGTAGTGAGGATGTGGAGCGATATATCAAGGAGTTCTATGCCGATGACACCTATCAGCATATGGTGGCGCCAGGTATGCTCTACATATCGCAGCCTACGGAGTATGGCACGCTCTACTCGCTCGACGAGCTTGAGTCGTTGGGTAGGGTATGTCGCGAGGCAAACATCCCACTATATATAGATGGTGCGCGCCTTGGCTACGCCCTTATGGCTGAGGGTGCCGACTTCACAATTAAGGATATAGCGCGTATTGCCGATGTCTTCTATATCGGTGGCACTAAGATGGGTGCTCTCTTTGGAGAGGCCTTGGTTGTCTGCAACCCTACGCTTTTGCAGCACCTATTCCCTCTTATTAAGCAGCATGGTGCGCTTCTTGCCAAGGGACGACTCCTCGGCTTGCAGTTCGAGGCACTGTTCCAGGATGGTCTATATATGCGCATAGGTCGTCATGCTGTGGATATGGCCGTTAGGGTGCGTGAGATATTCCGCTCGGCAGGCTATGAGGTGGTCATCGAGTCACCTACAAATCAGCAATTCTTCCGCCTACCAAACGAGGTCGTAGATCGCCTGCATGAGAGCGTGTCGTTCGACTATTGGGGACCCCGTGGTGAGAGTAGCAGTGTGGTTAGGTTTGTCACCAGCTGGGCAACAACCGAGGCTATGGTCGATGAGCTGGAAGGTATCGTAGCTCGATTATAAAGATAGGTATAAATAGTATGGGGAGCGTTATCAGCGCTCCCCATACTATTTTAATATTGCGACCTACTCGCCGTCTAACACCCTTTTGAGTGCCGCTACTGCACGGCCTCGGTGCGATATGCTATTTTTCTCATCTGCCGTCATCTCAGCGAAGGTGACACTATGGCCATCAGGGATGAATAGTGGGTCGTAGCCGAAGCCTCCGCACCCCGCCTCCTGAGCGGCTATGGTGCCTGTGACTATGCCCTCCACCTGCTGCTCCACCCCTCCACGAATAAGCGATATTACGGTGCGGAAACGAGCGCGACGATTCTCCTTGCCCTCAAGCTCGCTGAGTAGTTTGCGGTTGTTGGCCGCGAAGTCGTGGCCATCGGTGGCATAGCGTGCCGAGCGTACGCCAGGAGCGCCATTAAGGGCCTCAACCTCAAGGCCTGTGTCGTCGGCAAAGCAGTCGAGTCCCGTACGCTCATATACATAGAGAGCCTTCTGCGAGGCGTTCTCGTCGAGGGTTGCGCCCGTCTCAGGAATATCCTCGGTGATGCCCACCTCGCGCAAGGTGACAATCTCGAACTTGTCGCCTGCTACGGCCTTTACCTCCGAGAGTTTATGTTGGTTGTTAGTTGCAAATACTATCTTCATGCTATTGGTTTTATTTCCTGATGGCGGTTATTGTCTTGCTACCTCTAATTCGGCAAGTTTCTGGTCCATGACAACCTTGTCGATGATGGTTTTTACCACAGTGTCGATCTCCGAGCCAGCGGAGTAGTCGGCAGGACATACATGATTTACACGGTTGTCACGAATAAGGTCGTTGAGCAGCGTGCGCTGACCACTCTCCTCGGGGTTGTAGACAGCTATGGAGTGGCCGCCAAAGTTCTTCACAAGGCGCATACATGGGATGTCGGTTGTACCGTCGCCAAAGTATATCATTCGTGAGAATGGCACGGGACGCTTGGACTCCTCCATAAAGCGGTTGACATCCTTGGTGTCGAATACCGACTCAACGCCCTTGTTTATCTTGAAGATGAACTGTGTCTTGTTGGTGTAGTTTACTGCCACTGCGGGCCAGTAGGCTATGCCATCAACATTATATAGGAAGGAGCAGGCATAGATATTCTTGAACTCGTGGGCAATGGCTGTACCCTCGATAATCTCCTTAAGACCCGATGAGTTTACATAGTGTAGGATGTTGATGCCACGCTCAGCGCCATACTCGTTAATACGCTTGAACCACTCCTCCACACCACGATAGAACTTAACATTGCGGCCCGACTCACGGAAGGCCTCGCGCCTTAGTGACAAACCCTTAGACTGCGCTGCTTGTAGCATTCGTGCCATATAGGTGAGCACCTGGTCGGCATCCTGCTCCTCGGCCAAGGTGTTTGCCTCGTGCCAAAACTCCATGTTACTCTTGCCCACAGCGGGGATAAAGTCATACTCCTGCATATTTCCTGGGGCGAGTGTCCCGTCGAAGTCGTAGATTAACGCTACGGTAATTCTCTCTTTCATCTCTGTTTTTTGCTGATAATGGTGTAAATATACAAAAAAAATCCCTATTTTTGTAACGATTAAACACGAAATTTTAAAAACATAAAGCATATGGAATTTAAAGAGGTAGTAATGCGACGCCGTTCTACGCGTCGTTATACGGGTAAACCCGTTGAGATAGAGAAGCTTAAGACTGCTATGGAGCTTGCCTTGCGTGCCCCATCTTCGAAGAATACACGCTCTACACGCCTTATGGCAGTAACTAACCTCGACAAGGTGCATGCCCTTGGTCGTCTGCGCGATTGGGGCTCGTCGCTCCTGGAGGAGGCAGGTGCAGCCATCGTTGTTATGGGTGATCCTGAGGTGTCGCCCATGTGGGAGACCAATGCTGCTATTATGGCCACAGTGCTTCAGCTATCGTTGGTTGAGGAGGGCTTGGCGTCGTGCTGGGTACATGTTGGTGAGTATCTAACACTCAAGGATGAGCCTACAAGCCAGCGTAGCGAGGATTATGTTAAGGAGGTATTGCCCGAGATCCCTGCCGAGTATCGTATCTTGTGTGTGATATCTATAGGCTATGCCGACTATACACCAAAGCCACTACCCGAGTATGAGGGTGCAGAGAGATTACTCTTCGTTGAGTAGTGGTAGTGTAGGATAAATATATAGACTAAGCCTCGGACAATAATCGTTATGGTGTTGTCGGAGGCTTAGCTTTTTTATCGTTTGGTTGAATAGTGTATGGTTTAATGCTAAAAATAGCCCACGACATATAGCCTTACTTCATAATTTTTGCTAAATTTGCCCGATAATTTTTTATAACGAAGATGGAGCATAACAGAGAGTCATACAACACATCACCCCTTATATCCACCTCTAAAGAGGTGATTGAGGGCAAAGGTGAGAATATTATACCACCACCCGAGCGTGAGCCGCTATGGCGAGCCTATCTTGCTAAGTTCAAAGACCCCATTATCATAGTCCTTATCATCGTCTTCCTATTCTCGGTGGGCGTATCGCTCTACGAGATATTTGTAGTGGGTAAGGGCTTGTCGCTACTCTTGGAGCCTTGCGGTGTTCTGTTGGCTTTGTTGCTTGCTACAGGTGTAGG
Source organism: Alistipes sp. (assembly GCA_045613645.1). Lineage (GTDB taxonomy): Bacteria > Bacteroidota > Bacteroidia > Bacteroidales > Rikenellaceae > Alistipes. The sequence goes on from JAZLBJ010000033.1 coordinate 36,675, forward strand.
CTTCATCTTCGAGGTCAAGGCGGGCAAAGAGTTCGACATTCTCAATCGTGTTAAGGACTCACGACCCGTTAAGGTGTTGCGTCGTCGTAGTGCCGAGGAGCGTGCCATGGTCGAGAGCATTGCCAAGCAGGATGTTGTTGTGGGCGATATCGTGCGTCTGGAGAGCGGCGATGAGATACCAGCTGATGGTATACTTATACAGGCTACGCAGCTGCGTGTCGATGAGTCGAACTTTACGGGTGAGACCTATGCCAATAAGTATGTCGACGAGGCCGACTTCGATGAGGATGCTACCTATCCCTCGAACTTCATGCTGCGTGGTGCCACTCTTATCGAAGGTAATGCCCTTATGCGTGTTACTGCCGTGGGTATGGATACTGAGGAGGGTAAGGGTGTTGCTCGTGCCAGCGAGGGTAGCGATGTGGAGACACCGTTAAATAGGCAGCTTGCAAAGCTTGGTAAGTGGATTTCTGTTGCCAGCATTGTCATTGCATCACTTATTATCGTGGGACGAGCCTTGTTGCTCCTCTTTAGCGATGATATATCGGTTGAGGATATGTCGTTTGTGGATATCGCTGAGTATGTGTTAGCCTCGGTGATGATTGCCGTGACGCTTATCGTCGTGGCTGTTCCCGAGGGTCTGCCTATGAGTATCACCGTGAGCCTTGCAATGAGTATGCGCCGTATGCTCAAGGAGAAGAGCCTTGTGCGTAAGCTCCACGCCTGCGAGACTATGGGTGCAACGACAGTTATATGCACCGATAAGACGGGTACGCTCACTCAGAATAAGATGACCGTTGTCGATACATTGGTATGCGACGAAGGCTACATGCCGCAGATGCTTGACTGTATGGCTGTCAATTCTACTGCAGAGCTTGGAGTGGATGACAACGGCAAACCATGCACTATAGGCAACCCTACGGAGGGTGCTCTCCTTATGTGGCTCAGAGGTCAAGGTGTAGACTATGTGACGGTGCGCGATAGCTATGTTGTTGAGGCTCAAGAGCCATTCTCTACTGAGACTAAGTATATGGCAACCATAGTGCGCACGGCAGATGGTCGTAGGCTACGCTTTATCAAGGGTGCTCCAGAGATTGTAATGGCCATGTGTCATAGGTATGCTAACGACTACTCGCGTGAGGCTATTGAGTCTACACTTCTCGACTATCAGCGTAGAGCTATGCGCACGCTGGGCTTTGCCATGCAGAGGCTCGATGAGCAGGGTGAGGTTGGCGATGTAGTATTCCTTGGTGTGGTAGCTATTGCCGACCCCATACGCCACGATGTGCGTGAGGCTATTGATACATGTATGAACTCGGCGGGTGTGCGTGTCATCATCGTTACGGGTGATACTCCAGCTACAGCCATGGAGATAGGTCGTCAGATAGGCCTTGTTCGTGGTGAGGGTCAGGTAATTACAGGTCCCAAGTTTGCGGCCATGAGCGATGAGCAGGCCCGCACAATGCTTGCCACCCCCGCACTCAAGGTTATTGCTCGTGCTCGTCCCGATGATAAGGCTCGCCTTGTGATGCTTTTGCAGAGCAATGGTGAGGTGGTTGCCGTTACGGGTGACGGAACGAATGATGCTCCAGCTCTAAGCAAGGCACAGGTGGGTTTATCTATGGGTGATGGTACTTCGCGTGCCAAGGAGGCCAGCGACATAACCATTATTGATAACTCCTTCGCAAGTATCAATAAAGCCATTATGTGGGGTCGCTCGCTGTATCTCAATATCCGTAGGTTTATCATCTTCCAGATGACTATCAACCTCTGTGCATGTCTTATAGTCTTGCTTGGAGCATTCATAGGTGTTGACTCGCCGTTGACCGTTACGCAGATGCTCTGGGTTAACCTCATTATGGATACCTTTGCAGCTATGGCGCTATCGTCGCTTCCTGCCGACCCCAATGTCCTCAAGGATAGACCTCGTAAGTCGAATAGCCATATCATCAACCGTGCGATGCTTGGTCAGATTGTGGGCACAGGTCTTATCTTCTTTGTCTTCCTTGCAGGTCTATGGCAGTTGTTGTGGCATACCGAGATGTCGAGTGTATCCGATTTGCTAACCTCCGAGTCGCTTACGATATTCTTTAGGGATATGTTTGATTCAACGCACCTTACGCCTCACCTCTCGCCTTATGAGATGGGTGTGTTCTTCTCGATATTCGTAATGCTACAGTTCTGGAATATGTTCAATGCCAAGTATTTCCATACGGGCCGCAGTCTTATGTCAGATATTGTTGCTCTGATTAGAGGGGATAGGGAGAGTGTTAGAAAGTCCTATAGCTTTAACTTTATATTCATCGCTATGGTGATACTCCTCGGTCAGTTGTTTATTGTTAGTTGTGCTGGCGAGCTCTTCAGTGTTGCTCCACTCACACTATCCGACTGGGGCTGGATAATGGTGATAACCTCGCCTGTGGTCATCATCCCAGAGATTGTGCACCTTGTTAAACGACTATTTTAAACTACCACCTAACAGCTATGGCAACTATTACTGATTACCTCAGATTGGTGAAGTTCTCACATACTATCTTTGCAATGCCCTTTGCGCTCTTGTCCTTCACATACGCATGGCTCAGCACTCCGCACGACCACATCTTGTGGCTACTACTTATACAGGTGGTCCTTGCTATGGTCTTTGCGCGTAATGTGGCTATGGGTTTCAATCGTTGGGCCGATAGATTCATCGATGCTGACAACCCACGCACCGCGCAGCGCGAGATACCCGCAGGCAAGGTGTCGGCACGAGGTGCCATAATATTTGTTGTGGTCAATGCCATACTCTTCATCATCACTGCGGCCACCATCAACCCACTGTGTGGCTGGCTCTCACCCTTGGCTCTGGCCATCGTGATGTTCTATAGCTACTGCAAGCGTTTTACGGCCCTTGCTCATATTGTGCTTGGCATATCGTTGGGTATTGCCCCCGTGGGCGCATATATGGCTGTTGCTGGCACATCATCCATTGAGTGCTGGCTCCTCGCCATTGTGGTGACAACATGGTGTAGTGGCTTCGATATATTCTACGCTTTGCAGGATGCTGACTTTGATCGTAAGCGCGGCCTACACTCCATTCCATCGCACTTCTCGGCTCGCACCTCGCTCGTTATTAGTGCGCTACTCCATATGTGTAGTGTTGGCGTGTTGGTACTCTTTGCCAGCTATCAGCCACATACATGGTTGCTATATGTAGGTTGCTCGCTCTTTGCCCTAATCCTCACCTTGGAGCATATTCTTGTGACACCCACCAAGCAGCGTAATATAGGTATCGCCTTTGCCAACCTTAATGCTATGGCGAGTGTATTGCTTGCACTTACACTTATACTTAACCTCCTTATCTACGCATAGACGATGTGGGTAGTATCTGCGCTCCTGTCAGCACTCCTGTTGGGATGCTACGATGTTGCCAAGAAGCGCTCGCTTAGTGGCAATGCCGTTGTGCCCGTATTGCTACTCAATACCCTTATATGCTCGCTTATCTTCACTCCAGTAATTCTCGATGCCGAGTTGTCGCTTGGATGGTTCGATGGTGGAGTGTTGGATAGTAGTACGGGCGATCTCAAGGATCACCTCCTTGTTGTGCTCAAGGCTGCCATAACTCTCTCGTCGTGGCTTTTGGGCTACTATGCCATTAAGCATCTGCCACTCACTATTGTAGGCCCTATAAATGCTACACGCCCTGTGGTGGTGCTTGTGGGAGCTATGTTGCTTTTTGGCGAGAGGCTGAATATATGGCAGTGGGGTGGTGTGCTTATCACCATCGTCTCGCTCTATCTGTTGAGTCGTGCGGGGCGTAGCGAGAATATTCGCTTCAGGGATAATCGCTATATATGGGCACTCTTTGCCGCGATGTTACTTGGCGCTGTGAGTGGCCTCTACGATAAGCATATCATCGCTAACCATTCGCTCGATCCCCTCTTTGTACAGAGTTGGTTTGGTGTCTATCAGTTCGTTATGATGCTTATTATAGCGGCTGTGGTGTGGCTGCCCTATAGAGCTAGGGAGAGCTTCTCGTGGCGTTGGTCGATAATCTTTATCTCGATATTCGTGTCGAGTGCCGACTTCTTCTACTACCACGCCTTGGATGATGAGAATGCTATGATTGCGGTGGTCTCAATGATACGCCGCTCGTCGGTGATTGTCACCTTCTTGGCTGGTGCCATTCTCTACCGCGAGCGTAACTTGCGTAGCAAGTCTATAGACTTATTACTGATATTGATTGGTATGGTACTGCTTACCATAGGTAGTATGCAATAAGTCTTGTTGAGGTAAAATAAAAGAGTTACAAAAATTTGTAACTCTTTCTTATATTTGCTTGGTGCTTAGCACATTATTCGCTTAACCTCGTCGATGCCATCAATCTTGCCGATGCTCTCCATAGCGGTCTGTAGTTCGAGCAATGAGTGTACCGAGAAGTCGATGGTGCATATAGCTATGCGGTCGATATTTTCGGTAGCAAGCGACGACATGAATAGGTGCAGACGGTCTGTGATGCAGTCTATGAGGTCGCTCATAAGGTGGTATCTGTCGATGCCTGTGATGCGTATGCGTACGGGGTATAGGAATGCCTCGTTCTCCTCGAAGTTCACCGATATGATGGAGTCGCCATGCTGCGATGCTTGGCGTATGGCTGCGGGGCAGTCGCGCTTATGTAGTGTAATGTTACCCTCGCTATCTTTGAAGCCCACAACCTCATCGCCTGGCAGTGGGTGACACTGCTCGCAACGCTCATACTCAAGGCGTGGTAGGGTGGCGAAGTAGCCTCTTAGGTAGCGCTTAGCACGATATGTAGATACAAACTCCATCCACTCCTGCTCGGGCTTGGCATCGTCGGCTGTGCCTATCTCCACGCAGTCGCCACGGCGTAGTACGGTGCGTAGCGACGATAGCTTACCATTGATGCGCGCATATACCGCCTTCTCGCCCACCTGACTATGAATCTCGAAGGCAAAGTCGAGAGCTGTGGCACCCTTGGGAAGTATCACACCACGACCCTTGGGTGTGAATACCATGATGTCATCGTTGTAGAACGACGATGTTACACCCTCCATAAACTCCATATCGTGGCTGTCGTCGGCAACATCCTGTAATATGGATTTGAACTTTTCGAGCCACGCCTTTACATTGTCGTCGGTGAACTCAGCTGCGCAGCCGAGGCGCGAGTTGCGCACCATGCGCTCCGACGATATGTGTATCTCCTCCCATATGCCTTGCTCGCTGAGTAGCTTAACATGGAAACTCTGATAGCCATTCTCTTTGGGAGCATCTATGTAGTTGGACACGCTTCCTGGTTTCTCTTTGAAGTGGTCGGTGAGGGCAGAGTATATACGAAGGCTCATGGCCTTCTCGCTTACGCCCTCGGTGTTGGGGTATATGATGCGTATGTAGTGTTTGCCGTCGACATGCTTAAGGTCGCTGCCCTTGGCCTGCATCTTGCGCCATACGCTATATGGCATGCGATAGCGTACCTCAGTACGCGCCTCAATGTCATGCTCCTTGAGTATTTTAGATATAAGGGTTATGAATCTCTCTATGCGAGGTCTGTCGGCATCGCGCTCCTCCTGCATCATGCGCTCCATCACGGCATACTCACGAGGGCAGCGATAGCGGAACGATAGGTTTTCGAGCTCGGTCTTGATGTGGTATAGACCAAGGCGGTTGGCCAAAGGCGCGTAGAAGTAGTCGGTTTCACCCGCAATCTTCATCTGCTTGTCGGCACGCATACTGCTGAGTGTTCGCATGTTGTGTAGACGGTCGGCGAGCTTGATGAGTAGGGCTCGAATGTCGTAGTGTACGGACTCCAAAATCTGGCGATAGTTATCCACCTGCTTCGAGTGCTGATAGCTATCCTTCTTGCGCTTGGTTACGGTGTCTACCAGAAAGGCCACATCGTCGCCAAAGCGTTCACGAATATCCTCTACAGTATAGTCGGTATCCTCCACCACATCATGCAGAAATGCCGATATTATGGGGTTGTCGCCAAGCTCCAACTCCGTAGCCACGATGGTAGCCACGGCAATGGGGTGTATAATATATGGTTCACCACTCTTACGGCGCTGCTGGCTGTGGGCCTCTGCCGCAAGCTCATAGGCGCGGTACATGCGTTGTAGCTCCTCTTCGGTGGCACGATGTGACATATAGTCGAATAGCGACTTGATGTGGTTATCTATCTGAAGTGCGTAGATCTCGTTCATCGTTTCAGAAATTTGGGTAGATATTGTCACAAAGTTATGAAAAAATCTCTCTCATTGTTCTCTTTCGAGGTGAAAGTTTTCAAATTTTTGAATTTTATTTCTATCTTTGCCATGCGGTTAATGAGATAATCAAGTATAATAAATAGACTATAATATGGGACAATTTCTGAAGAGTATTTTAGCATTTGCTATAGTAGCACTTGCTGTGGCGTGTGACAATAAGCCTCCGGTTAATGAGGTGACTCCGCCTGAGAATGAGCCTAAGGCCTTTGCTTTTGAGGCTAAGAACATCAAACATATGGAGCTAAGCCTCAATGTTATACCCGAGGATAAGGAGGTGGAGTATGTGGTACTCTTTGCCGATAAGAAGCACTTTGTTGCCAATGGTATCGACACCCGTGAGGAGCTTATCGAGGACGACCTCAACATGTTGCGTGACTATGCCAACTATTATGGTATCACCATCCGTGAGTTTTTGGAGGGTATGAAGTGGTTAGTGAAGGGTGATAAGGAGGGCTACAAAGTTACCAACCTCTATCCAGCAACCGAGTATGTTGTCTACTGCTATGGCGTGGAGTTTACCGAGGATGGTTATGAGTCTACCACCGAGGTGTACTATGAGGTGATTACAACAACAGCCCCCGAGTTGCAGGATGTTAAGTTCGATATCGAGGCTAATGTCAATGGCAATAGCGTGGCGGTTAGTATCACACCCGATGGCTACGACGGCCTATACTATAGCTATGTAGTGCCCGAGACCGATAGCTACTATCTTCCTGATGGTGCGGAGTTTAATGCCGACTATTTGGCTCACTATCGCAACACTACACTCAATACATTCAACGAGCTAATCAATAACCAGGGTATCCCTGCGGATCAGTTCTGTCATAGTGGTGAGATAACACTCAACGAGCGTCTTAACCCAAATTCAAACTACATGGTATTGTGCTTTGCCGTAAGCGACGAGCAGATGCCTATTCTCTGTTCAGAGCCATGTGTTGCCTACTTCGCAACTAAGGAGAGTAACATGAGTGACCTTATAATCAACATCGAGGTTACGGATATTACGCAGTACAACGCCATGCTTAAGGTGACACCTTCGAAGAAGGGCGAGGAGTATGCTTGTGTATTCCTCGCTGCGTCGCAGCTACCCACATACGAGAGCGAGTATGAGCAGATGATGTTCATCATAGATAACTTCGACCCCGCAATCTTCGAGGGTGCATTTAGCGAGGCGTTGACACCTCTTATGCCAGGCACCGATTATGTTGTAGTGGCGTTTGGTATTGAGAATAATCTTCCTACAACCAATATGTTCAGCTATCGTTTTACATCGTTGGAGGCGGGCGAAAGTGGTGTGTATATTGAGAGCATTGAACTTGTGAAGCTCTTTGACGCTCAGGAGATTATTGCCCTTGATAGATCATATGCCAGCACTCTATCTGAATGCGAGTGCGTAGCTATTGTCGAGGCAAAGACCAATGTGCCCACCGAGAAGTTGCGCTTCTGGTGGTACGAGGAGTGGATGCGCGTAGAGTACTCCGAGGAGGCCTTCCTTGAGGATTTGCTTATGTACGACTACGCTAATAACCCTGAGATTATGGATATGTACTACAGCTTGTACGATCAGGATCGCTTCCTCTTCGCGGGTATTGCCGAGGATGAGGATGGTAATATGAGCGAGATATTCTACAGCGAGCCGTTCCTCATGTCAAAGGATATGTGCGATTCGGCCGAGGAGTTCTTCAGTTATGTGAACAATAGCTCGTATAAGGCTGTAGCTATGGGTCGCAGATAGTATCAGTCGTAAGGATGTCTCTGTTGAGACTTCAAGCACTTATATTGTTTTATGCAAATATAGACCCCAAAGTTGTGCTAAAACTTTGGGGCCTATCTATTTATGGGATTCTCTATTCCCTACATCTTGATATATTCGCGCAGTGTTTCTACGTACTCCTTAAACGCTTCGCGCCCCCTATCTGTTATTCGGCATACGGTGCGTGGCATCTTACCCTTAAAGCCCTTCTCCACCTCGATATATCCTGCCTTTTGAAGTTTGTCTATCTGTACGCTGAGGTTGCCTGCAGTCGCTCCCGTCTCGGTGCGGATATATACAAAGTCAGCATCTTCGACACCAATGAGTATCGAAATAACTGCAAGTCGCAGTTCTGAGTGTAGCAATGGGTCAAGCGGTTTAAGCATGTCTCCTGTTTTTTGCTCTGCTATGGAGTATATGTCCGGGTATAACCATCATAACTAAGAATATCAGCGCAAAGATAACAATTTCTATGTAAAGTATTGCTTCCACATTAGCAATATCGCTGTTTATAAGCCAATCGCCATACTTTCGCATAATCAGGTGGCATGCTGGAATAAGTAGTGACAACACTACACTTGCTATTCCTGCCCATGCCAATACATTATGGCGGCACATTTTACCTGTAATTATTGTACCCATGCCCATCATCAATGCTGTGAGGAATAGAATGCTTGTTTGGTAGACTATGGCGGCAACGAATATCATGCAAAATGAGATGCCAAAAACTGTCCATATTATGCTGATACTACGGTCGATATATGATTTGGGACGAGAGGCACCTGCGCGGCGATTAAGGATTATAGTGCCAATGCCACCAATAACGGGTATGAGCCACCATGCCCAGAGGCACAGCGGGATTGGTAAGTGACATACCTGTGCAACATACTCAAAGAGTGATACGATAACTGTAGTGTAGCCCCATAGCAGAAAATATTTGCTGCTTTCATTGTCGATGTGTGCAGAGGTGTCGGCAATCATCTTGGTGATGATCTCGATGCTGCGATGTTCGTCAATTGTTTTCTCTTTCATAATCAGTAAAATTAGTCGTTTATAGAGTGGTGAATTGGGTAGTTGCCCTCTTTGTTGCTGCAAATATAAATAAGTTTATAAAATAAACCAAATTTTTTGCAAGAAGTTTTTATTTAAGGGTAGTGGTTATGCAGAGCATAAAGAGTTGTAGAGGCGTTAACTTTTGGCCATGCGGCGGGCTGATGGGTGTAAGTTGAGAGGGTTAAATATAGGGAAATATCTACTTTAGCTGCTCGCCCCTCATAGTAGGCTAAATGGTCGAAGCAGTCTCCATGTATGTGGTGTGTAAAGATAACCTCGCTCATTCACTTACTCGTAGTGATGTTGATTTGGTATGCCAGATATGAATAATTTCGAGGGTGATTCAGTGAGCTATTTTCACTGGTAAATAATCTCTTTTGGCAATAATCTTCGTAGAAGATGCGTTATTAACTGAAAAAATTGTATATTTGCCAAATGATTATGAATAAACCGTTATACCTACTATTTGTTGGCTCTCTTGTGGCTATGGCATCATGTAGCACTTCGCAGCCCAAGAGTATCGTTGAGGAGAGTACATCCACCGAGGATATCTTGGTTGTTGTGGGTGACAAAGTGCTTATGCGCAGCGACTTCCTCAGAGATATGCCCGCAGGCCTTTCGGGTGTCGATAGCATCACCTTTGCCAAGATGTATGTCGATACTTGGGTTATCAAGCAGCTCAAGATGGAGCGTGCTGGTGAGGTATTGCCAACATATGAGGAGTCTATCGAGCGCCTTGTAGAGGACTATCGTCAGTCGCTCATCATGCGCCAGCTCGACCAATACTACATCGATAACGATATAGACCATGAGGTCACAGACGATCAGATAATGGCATACTATCGTGCCAATAGTGCCTCGTTCAAACTCGACCATCACAAGGTGCGCGGTGTGATTGTCAAGGCCCCCAAAGATTTCAAAAATACCAAGACTCTGACCACAGCTCTAAACGCTTTGCGTGAGACACAGGATACCTACGAGATTATGGCCTTGGCCGAGAAGCTATCGTTGCAGGTTGTTGACTTCTCGCAGTCGTGGGAGACATTCAACGACTTCTTGGGTAATCTGCCAACGGTGCGTACTCGTGACTACGACAATCTGCTCACGACAACCAAGGTGCAGAATATCTCTTCGGACGATGCTGTGTTCTACTTCGTCTTTACCGATGTGGCTCGCAAGGGTAGTGTAGCACCCATCGAGTCGGTAGAGGAGGATATAAAGCGTCGCCTTTATGCCGAGCGCCGTGCTGATATTGTGCTTAGCTATGAGGATGAGTTGCGTCGTGAGGCTATGCAGGGTGGCGATATAATTTTCCATGACGAACTCCTTGAGAAGGTGTTGGGCTATGGAGCTCGCCTTGAGACTGTCGCTGTGCAGAGCGTGGAGGGTGATGATGCCTCGGTGATGGTAGTGGAGAATGTCGAAGAGGAGGAGGAACCAATTGTTACAGAATGAAAATATTGATATTATGATACGAAAGATAATGCTTTTAGCCGCCGTGGCTATAACCTCTGTTGCTGCGGCCTATGCTCAAAACCCCGAAGAGCCTGTTCGCCGTCAGGTGATGCTCGATAAGGTTGTTGCCGTTGTGGGTGGATCATCGATACTCCACTCCGAGATACGCGAGTATGCCGATGCTCTTGTTATGCAGAATCGCCAGATGGGCTATACCTCGGAACGCGATCCTATGGATGAAGCTTTGGAGGCTCTCTTGGAGCAGAAACTACTATACAACCAGGCCCTTGTCGACTCGGTTGATATGATGGGTGGCGATGTTCACGCTCGTGTGGAGGCCTATGTCAATACCCTTGTTGAGGAGGCTGGTGGCATCCAGGAGTTCGAGCGCCGCGAGCATATGCCCATATTCAGTTATCGTGAGATGGCGCGAACACGCTTCGAGGAGCAGGCCTACGCTCAATCTATGAGATCGCATGTGGTGAGTGGTGTCACCGTTGTTCCTGGCGAGGTGGAGCGTTTCTATCGTCGCATCGACAAGGATAGTCTACCTACGATTGGCGAGCAGTATGTATATGCCCATATCACCAAGTTTCCACCCTCGCTCAAAGATGCACAGCAGCGTACTCGTGAGCGTCTTTTGGATATGCGTGAGCGTGTTATTATGGGTCAGACTCAGTTCTCGGTATTGGCTCGTATGTACTCTATAGATGGCTCAGCAATGTATGGTGGTGAGATGGAGCCAGCCCCTGCATCCTACTTCGTGCGTCCCTTTGCTGAGGCTTTGGAGAAGATGAAGCCAGGCCAGGTGTCGGAGATTGTGGAGACCGAGTTCGGCTTCCATATCATAGAGCTTATCGAGAAGATTGGCGATAAGTATCGTTGCCGTCATATCCTTCTTCGCCCAACATTTACTCGTGAGGAGCTCCTTCAGCCAGCTAAGCAGCTTGATAGTCTGGCTAACCTCATTCGCAAGGACTCACTAACATTTGAGGCGGCAGCATTGCACTTCTCAGATGATGCATCGACAAAGCATAACGGTGGTATCGTATCTAACCACGATGTCTTGGCACGCATGGGTGTCTACGATGGTGCTCGTCTAACGGCTACACGATTCCTCAAGGAGGACTTTGGTGCGCAGGGTGGCAAGGCTTTGGAGGATTATAATGCCCTTATGCGTCTTAAGGTTGGTGAGGTGTCGGATTCGTACCAGACAACCGACCTTATGGGTAATCAGATGAGTAAGATTGTTAAGTTGGTTGACATCATACCTGCTCATGTGGCATCGCTCGAGGATGACTATATACGCCTTGAGGAGATGGCTCTAGTGCAGAAACAGGAGTCTGTCTACGCCGTATGGCTTGAGCAGAAGAAGGCCTCAATGTATATATACATCGACCCTGAATATCGTAGCGAGGAGTTGTGTCGTAAGGGGTGGGTTAAGTAGTTTGTAAGATGCGTAAGTTTGTACTATCGTTCGTAGTGTTGATGCTTGTTGCTGTGGTTATTCTCTCGGCATCAAGCACCTCGCTTTTTATGCGTAGTGGTGAGGACGTCAGTGTCATAATGCAGCCAGCGCCCGCACCTATGGAGAAGGGAAAGCGTACCGTTGACCTTATGGCCGATGATGCCTACTATATCAGCAAGGGCGACTCAACGCTCTTTATCCTTGTAGGTAACTTCGCAGCACACCACAATGGTGCTGTTATCATGGCTGATAGCGCTGTGCGTTACTCAAATCAAAGTTTCGAGTGTTTTGGTAATGTTCTTATCAACCAGAACAACACCTTCGTTTATGGTAATCGCGCCGAGTATAACAATCAGTCGTGTGATGCTACCGTGTACTCCGACCTTGTGAAGATTGTTGATGGCGATGCTACGATGTACACCTACAACTGTAGGTATAACACCGAAAGCGAAATTGGTGAGTTTTGGGGTGGTTGCTTTGTGGATAAGGGCGACAACCATATGGAGTCGCAGAGGGGTTATTATAACACCAAGACTCACGACATTACAGCTGTCGAGAGGGTGGAGATGCGCGATGACAGGTATCAGATGCGTGGCGACTCGGTAATCTTTAATACCGAGACCGAGAATGCGCAGTACTTCACCAATAGCAATATTTGGAGCGACAACGATGAATATCTTTATGCCGATGCTGGTACATATACCAAGGAGCGAGACTTTCATCACCTTACCCGTAATGCCTATATCCTCAGCCCCGAGCGTGAGGTGTGGAGTGATTCTATCGAGTATTATCGTTCGGAGGGCCATATCATTGGTCGTCGTAATATTCAGGTTGATGATACCGAGCAGAAGATTATGGGCTTTGCCGATTATGGCGAGTGGTGGGATGAACCGGGTAATGCCCTCTTTACGGGTCGTCCTTCGATGATTAACTACGACACTCAGCAGACTGATACCATCTTCCTGTCGGCGGATACTCTATGGATGTACACTATTCCCGTCTTGCCTCCTGAGGTTGCTGTGGATAGCACCAATATCGGACGAGACTCCTCGGTGTTAGAGGAACAGGGCATGGTGAGCGATAGCATGGCTCACGACGAGAACCTTGACCAGACACGCGATATGAGTCGCGAGGAGCGTAGGGCCGAGCGCGAGGAGCGACGCGAAGAGCGTAAGGCTGAGCGTGAGGAGAGACGCGAGGAGAAGCGTGAGGGAAAACGAGAGGAGAGACGCGAGGATAAGGGCGCGATGCGTGATGAGAGACCTCAGTCTGATACGATGCGCGAGAACGAGCCTCAGAAGATGGACGAGCGCCCACAGCAGGATGTCGATAAGGGGAGTGCACGAACACAGAGCGAAAGAGTAGATCCAACAAAGCGTGATGGTGCTCGTATGCAAGATGCAGATATGGGTGCTGCACGAACACAGAGCGAAAGAGTCGATCCAACAAAGCGAGATGATGTTCGCATGCATGGAGACCCCGTAAACCAGATGGATGCGTCTCGTGATATGAATATGTCTAATGATGATGCCCATGTAGCCGCTGTAGTAGGTAGTGAGCCTTCGCGTGAGGAGGGTGATGTTGCTCATCTTCAGGATAGTATTGTTCAGAGCGATATGGTTGAGACTGCTCTTGTTCAGGATAGCCTCGCTCAGGATAGCCTTTTGCAGGATAGTTTGAAGATGCTTTCTCCTAAGCAGAAACGCAAGATTGAGAAGCGTCGTCAGCGTGATAGCATCAAACTTGCGCGCGCCATGGCGCGTGACTCTGTGCGTGCAATAAAACGCGCTAAGAAGGACTCCATACGCGCTGTGCGAGACTCGTTGCTCAACATCAAGATTGACTCTATCATCGCCAAGCGTAAGGAGCGCAATGCCCGCCTTGCTGATGAGGAGAAAGCACATATGGAGCGCGTAAAGCAGAGGGTACAGGAGCATCAGCGTCGCAAGATAGAGAGGGCTAAGGCTCGTGCTGCACGCCGCGGTAAGGTGTACACTGGTCCGGAGTTGGAGGATCTAATCAGCGATACAATACCGAGTGATAGCTTGGCCGTTGCAGCTCAGGATAGTATAGCTATGAGTAGCGGTGCGGGTGTGCGTGATAGCCTATCCATGAGCGCCGACTCGCTTGCAAGAGATAGTGTGACTCTGCCCCCTCCATTCCCAGCAGATAGCACCTACAAGATGATTAAGGCCTATCGCAATGTCAAGATGTATAGAGCCGACTCACAGATAGTATGCGACTCTATGGTGATACTCAACACCGACTCTATAGTACGACTATATCAGAAACCCGTATTGTGGAACGAGTCGAATCAGGTGACATCGGACTCAATGAAGATATATACCCGAAAGCAGAAGATTGAAAAGATTCACTTTATGGGTAATCCTCTCATGGGTGGCGAGATTGATACCATGTACTACAATCAGGTCAAGGGTAAGGATATGACGGCTATATTCGACAATGGCAAGGTTGTGCGTAACGATGTGGAAGGTAATGCCCAAACCATATACTTCATGCAAGAGGAGGATACCCCCGATGTTACTGGCCTCATGTATATCGAGAGCGCAAGTATCAGCTTCTACTTCGATGAAGGTACTATCTGCCAGATTGTATATAAGCAGAACCCTGCGTATGTACTATACCCCTTGGCTCTTATCCCCGAGACACAGGAGCGTCGTTTGCCCGACTTCGAGTGGTTCTATGATATGCGTCCTAGCCGCCATTCGGTGATGATACGCACCATACGCCCTTCACAGCGTGAGGGCGGCAAGTCGCAGGATAGGCCCCGCTTCCGCATTACCGAGCGTATAAACTACGACCGTCGTCGCCTTACGGAGAATGGTGAGTGGGTGGATAGGGTAGATGTCCTTCCTCCATATATCATTGAGTGGCGTAATAGCCGTCCGTCGTATAAACAGCGTCAAAGATAGACGATAGTATGAGACTATATAACAGACTTATATTCCTAACCATGGCTGCAACATTATCGGTGGCAGCCTCGGTGTCGGCGCAGAGTACCTCGCGTGAGGAACTGCCTCGTACACGCATCATCCCATACCCAAGTGCCGAGCTTGCAGGTGAGGGCTCGTTGGAGCGTCAGCGCTACATGGAGCCTGTTACGGAGTGGACAAAGGTGGGTGATGATACCCTACGCGGAGAGTTTACCTTCCCCTTTGCGTGGATAGACCGCCATGTATTCATCCGTATAGAGGGTGTTATGCAGCCCTATGAGGTGCTTATTAATGGTAAGTCGGCGGGTAGTGTGACTAATGGCTTTGTGGCTACAGAGTTCAATATTACTAAGATATCTAAGGAGGATACCAATGTTGTTGAACTTCGCTTGCTGCCCCGTGATGGTGTCGCGGCTATCGAGTGCTTCGAGCAGGGCGAGGCAATGCCCTGCGCCTATGTGGTGTCGCAGCCCCATGTGCGTGTTCGAGAGGTGTTCTGGAATACCCATAAGGGCATGGGTGGCATAGCTAACATAGACTTTGGCGTTATTATGCGTAATGAGACCCTCAACCCTAAGCGCTCTAAGCTATATTATGAGTTGTACGCCAACGACACATTGCGTCTTACTGGTGGCCACCTCGATGTGTCGCTGGGTATGCACGCTACAGATACTATGCGCTTTGGTGCTACTATTGGTGACACTATGCTATGGCGCCATGGCTCACCAACGACACTTAGTCTGCGAGTTGAGAATCGCATGGAGAATCGCAAGTCGGAGGTCTACGACTTCGCTGTGGCTCTGCGTGAACTCGACTATAACGACGATACCTTATATATAAATGGCGAGGCTGTGACACTCGACTGGTACGATATGCCAGCTTGTAGTAGTGTTGCTGAGGTGCAAAGTGTCATGTCAGACGGTAACTATGCCCTGCGCTTTGGTGCGGGATATGTATCGGAAGAGGTACTTGCGTTGTGCGATAGGGAGGGCGCCTATGTGGCCCTTACAACGCCTATTAACTCGTCACTCTCGGGAGAGTCGCGCAAAAAGGGCGGTAACCCATCTAATGACCCTGCATGGCGTGAGGAGTATGTAGAGCGCGCTGTGGCTCTGGTGGAGACTACGGGTCGCCATGCCTCTGTTGTTGCCTACTTCCTGGCCGAAAATAGTGCAAATGGCATATGCCTCTACGAAGCCTACCTGGCTATGAAGAGGGTTTCGGGTACTCGACCAGTCATCTATTTGGATGGCGGTAACGAGTGGAATAGCGACTAGTAGGCTTGTGCATATTAGTATAAAATATATCCGCACTACGAATGTGGTGCGGATATATTTTGTCTGTTGATGTAATGATGTTAATGAAGTAGCTTTTCGTGATATTTGAAAACTACTCGCTTTTTATATTAACCTCATCATTTGTCGTGCAGTTGGTCTCTTGTGATGACTCCACCTCAGCCATCTTGCTCTCCATTAGTATTGTTACATTGTGTGCTATGTTTACGAGGTTCTTGAATACTAAATATTGTATAACACATATTATTAGCACTATTATTGCACATAATATGAAGGCTTCCCACCTTATATTATCATATGTGATGATGTTTATGATGAGGTAGGGTAGTGCCAGTAGCGTGCCTATGCCGAATATTAACTGAATTATAATCAATAGGGTTTCTAAAAATCGCAAGTTTATGGGTTTCATCTGGCTTGCATATAGAGTGTTATATGCAGCGTTTGGACATCCGCAATGTGGGCATTTGTCAGCTTTATTAGAGATCTGCTTCTTGCATTCAGGACAATAAATAAGTGACATAGAATAGTTGTTATGTGGGTTATGTAAATTTGTTTTGGCATCAGCGAGTAGTTGGGGCCTCAGTACTACCATTGCAGATGCACCTGTTATTCACACAAAGTTAGTAATACTTTGGGAATAATTCAAATCAATTTTGTTTTATTGAGAAATAATGATTAGAGACTTGCGTTTGTAAAATACAGATATATAGCATGTTGTTTCTGTAGGGTGAAGAAAAATATAAATTTCTTTAAAATTTCTTTGTAAAATATTTGGTGGATTAAAAAAAGTGTCTTATCTTTGCACTCGCAATCGAAAAGATAGCAAATGCCTCTTTAGCTCAGTTGGTAGAGCACGACACTCTTAATGTTGGGGTCCAGGGTTCGAGCCCCTGAGGGGGTACTAAATAAGACAATCGAAAGGTTGTCTTATTTAATTTAGCAAGTTGAGTGATTTATATCACTTTTCGCACGCTACAAAAAGATTGCATGCCTCTTTAGCTCAGTTGGTAGAGCACGACACTCTTAATGTTGGGGTCCAGGGTTCGAGCCCCTGAGGGGGTACAGAAGGGAAGAACGAGAGTTCTTCTCTTTTTTTGTCGTATAGCTTGTTGCAAATAGCGATGAGCACTACTCATTACACCAATAGCAGTAGTCGGCATCTGTGCAAGCCCACAGCCGCTACTGCTATTGTTATATCTGCTGTTGCAGATAGTCGCTATTTGCAGTCTAGTCTACGCATCAGTGCTACTCACAGAGTAAGGGTTGCGCGGATATGATTGTGATTTATTGCTCGACCTATGGTCTGCGCTTTGTTTTATAGGTATCCGCGCTACTGCTCCGCAGTTCGAGCCCCTGAGGGGGTACGAAACGAGAAACGCAAGTTTCTCGTTTTTTTTGTTTGGTGGCGGAGCTATACGCTCCTACACAGTATAGGCGGAAGATGTTTTGTGAGCGTTTTTTTGTATATTTGCAACTACTAACTAATATATACATATATGTCAAGAGCCTTTTATTGCATACTATCTGCACTCGCAATAACCCTATTTACAACAACAAATCTCTATGCACAGCACTCCAAGTGTACGATAGTGGGTAAGGTTGTTGATGAGAACGAGAAGCCTATATCATATGCCTCGGCTGCAGTGTACAATGCAGCCACGCCGATTACTGGCCAGGTGACAGGTGATGATGGTAAATTCTCTATTAAAGTTGCCCAGAGTGATGAAGAGCTTAGATTGGTTATAGAGTTTATTGGTTACACTCGACACGAGATGCCTATAACGCTAAACACCTCACATATAAACATTGGAACGATAATGCTGTACGAGGAGGCTGTATCTGTTGGCGAGGTGGTGGTGTCGGCAAAGGAGGTTGCTCAGAAGTCGACTGTGGAGCATACGACAATCAATGCCTCAGCAAATATGGCATCGAGCAAGGGCACTGCCCTCGACATTCTCCGCTCGGCATCATCGGTAAGCATCGCAAATGATGAGATATCTATTCGTGGCAACAGTAATATTCTTGTGCTGATGGATGGCGTGCCAACAACAGCAAGTGACCTCTCGACAATCCCTGCGGCCAACATCCAAAGCATAGAGGTCGTTACCAATCCCGATGCTTCGCACGATGCAGGAGGTACGGGTGGCATCATCAATATTGTCTCAAAGCGCACTCGTGCCGAGGGCTTTAGTGGCATGGTGTCGGCAAACTATGGTTTTAACCACTTTGTTAATGGTAATATCGCCTTGGCTCTAAACCGAAAGAAGGCTTCGTGGCGATTTAGCTACAATACTAAGTATGAGGATGATGTAGTGAATACTATGCTTGATCGTCAGATACATGGCTCGGGTTATGAACTCTTCCAGCAGATGCAATCAACGCGCTATACCTTCAACAACAATATCATGCTGGGAGCTGATTTTCGTATCAATCAGCGTAATCGCGTGAGTGTAGATTTGAAGGCGATTGTTCCGCGCCTCAATATCCAGCAGGAGCTGCACAACACATTTACCGAGGATGGCACACAGCGTGAGGAGTTTCGCCATAACGATGTTAATTGGAATCGCCAGAACTACGAGGCATCACTATTATATACCCATATCATCAAGCCCGATGTGTCGGATATAACTATCCGAGGCTCTGTGTCGAAGATTTGGGGAAGTCGCCCATCGTACTACTACATGGGTGGTGAGCCAGTGAGCCGTTCTGTGTCGGGAGGAAGTCCTCTTATTGCTGCTCTACAGGTAGATTTTAAGCATAAGTTCAAGGTCGGAACACTCTCCGCAGGTGCTAAATTTACCTATCGCCGAAACGACATATACCACCAGGTATATACAATGAGAGATGGGGATTGGGTCTATACCGATACTTCGAGCAACGATTTGCTCCATACCGAAGTGGTGCCTGCATTGTATGCTATGTTTGAATCGCGCATCGGCAATAATTTTACCTACAAGGTGGGCGTGCGTGGTGAGTATAGTGGCGTGATGCTAAATAGCGAGCATGAGGCGATAGATGAGCATGACGGCAGTTTCTTCTTTGCTCCGAGTCTCTCGGGTACATACAAGCTTACAAAGAATCAAGATCTATCATTTGCTCTCTCTCGTCGTATAGGTCGCCCCACATATCCGCAACTCACGCCCTATATGAGTATGGTAGATGCTACGACCTTCGAGCAGGGAAATATGCACCTCAAGCCCGAGAAAGCCACAAAGGTTGATTTGAGTTACAACCTTCGTAGCGAGGTGGTGACACTCTTTGCTAATGGATATCTGAACTACACTACTGATTATATCTCGCAGATTACGCACTTCGATAACGAGCGCCTTATAACCACATATGTAAATGCCGCAAATGATCTAAAGGCGGGTGTAGAGCTCTCGCTTAGAGTAGTGCCTGCCAAGTGGGTAAATGTTTCAGTTGGAGCAAATACCTACTATGTGACAACAAATGGTACATATGAGGGAGCAGACATTACAAACGCTGGTTGGACTAATAACAGTAATGTAATGCTTAATTTTATGCCGTGGAAGGGTGGTGATATACAGGTTCAATACTTTGTTACCACACCACAATACCACCCACAGCTCACCACATCGCTCACGCATCAGATGAATATCGGCATAAAGCAGCGTCTATTGAAAGGTGCTATGACGCTGTCTCTACTTGTAACTGATGTGTTCAACACAGCAAAATGGGAGGTATGGTCGCATAATAATCTATTCGATTTAACAAATAGCAGCAAGAATAAGAGTCGTATGCTCTGGCTTGGTGTGTCGTACAACTTTAACTCGTTCAAGCAGAAGGGTGAGAAAAAGAGCGAGATGGATCGCAGCCTTATTAGGTTGGGCATGTAGTTTTATAGTATGATAGAGTGACCCAGAATAGAAGGACAAAGGGCCTTCTATTCCTTTTTTTTGACATGGGTTGTCAACCCTATTCTCTATCTTTGTTGCCGAATCTATATGTTATTTAGTACCTTAATAGATATTAATATGAAAATATCTAATTGCGTAGTACATTTAAGCCTCATAGATAAGAAGTTGGACAAGCAGAAGATTAGCACTGTTGAGGCATATAAGGTGGTTGAGAATATCCATAAGACGATGTTTTAGTAAGTAGTAATTTTCGAGCATAGCTGCATTATAAAGTGCAACGACGGTGCCATCTCGACGGATATAGGCCTACGAATATACATATATAATACGAATATGGAGGCTATTCGTGAGTTTATTGATACGCTAAGACCTGCCTTCAATCCAGAATATATCCTTGTTGAGGAGATTAATATTGAGCAGCATATGATATGATAGGGTGGTGTAAGGTCCATAGTACCACCACACTCTCTGTCAGCGAGGCTCTCTCTCTGCTCAGATGAAGTAATTTATTGTAATAATTGGGTGCTCTTGACCTATCAATTAATAGCCCGAATAGTATGTACATTCAAGTACTACTCATTCGGGCTATTTTCGTGTTGATGCCATACCTAACCCTTAACGACTGCAACGGGAGTTAGGCGGGTTACAATCTCTACAAGGTCGCTTTGGTTAGCCATAACAGCATCAATGTTCTTGTATGCACCAGCTGCCTCCTCAAGGTCACGCTCAGTGGTGATGCCGTGGATAATGCCCTGCATATCGAGCTTTGCAATCTCCTCTTGAAGGTTCAAACCCTTCACTGCTGCAGAGCGGCTCATAACGCGGCCTGCGCCGTGAGAACATGAGCAGAATGACTCTGGGTTGCCAAGGCCCTTAACAATATATGATGCTGTGCCCTGCGAACCAGGAATTATACCGATTGTGTCCTTAGTGACCTTTGTAGCACCCTTACGGTGGATGATAACATTCTTTCCGTAGTGGTTCTCCCATGCAGCATAGTTGTGTGCAATGTTAATCATTGGCTCGAACACGATGTGTGGAATAGCCTCGGTCAAAATCTCCTCAATGCGCTCCATTATCAACTTGCGATTGCAGAGTGCAAACTCCACACAATACTGCATCTCCTTCCAGTAGTTATTAAACTCTTCGGTGCCATTGGGTAGGAATGGCATCTGTATGCTTGGAGATACAGCTGAGTGCCATAACTCGTTGAGTCTTGCCGCAATCATATTATAGTGTGTGCCCACTTGATGACCCAAATTGCGAGAACCTGAGTGAATCATAACCCAAAGGTAGTCCTCCTCATCGCGCTGTAGTTCTATAAAATGGTTACCTCCGCCGAGTGTACCAATCTCATAGGGTATAGACTCCAATCGTCTGCTTACAACCTCTAGCTCAGCGACATTAAATCCTTGTGGTAGATATTGCTCTGCCTGAGGCTCTTGATGATGCTTTGTGCCAACTGGAATGCGGTTACGGATTGCTGGAAGTATTTGCATCCGAAGCACTTCCACAGGAATCTCCGATACCTTAATATTGCTCTTTACTGCACACATGCCACAACCAATATCTGCACCGACAGCATTTGGAATAACTGCATCTACGCACGCTAATACACCTCCGATAGGCATGCCCTTGCCCTCATGTACATCGGGCATAATGGCAAGGTGATGGTAAAGAAATGGTAGTGTTGTAAGGTTGGCAATCTGTCGCATTGCCCCTTGCTCAACCTCATCTGCCCAGATTTTCACGGGTCGATTATTAATAATCGTTACATACATAATTGCTCTAAATTTTTATATTGTTTACTAATCACGATGCAAAGGTAGATAGGCACTACGCAATATTTCTGCGTAGTTGTAAAAAAAATAAAAAAAATTCCTATTTTTGTATCATAGACTCTATTGTTAATGCTCAAACACTGGTAATTATGCCTATAAATAAGAATGCCCTAATACGATATATGGCAATAGATAACGCTTTATCGAATCACCACCGTCGATGGACATTGGAGGATTTGGTAGATGTATGCTCCAATGCTCTCCGCGACTGTGAGGGCATAACCAAAGGGGTGAGTGTGCGTACAGTGCAGAGCGATATTCATATTATGCGTTCCGACAAGTTGGGATACAATGCACCAATTGAGGTCTATGATCATAAGTATTATCGCTATGCAGATAGGGATTATAGTATTCGTAATATGCCTCTCTCGCATAATGAAATGATGGCGATAGAGACTGCCGTGGAGTTGTTGCAACAGTTGCAGGAGTTTGATCATTTTACTGAGATTGCCGATGTATTGGGTAAGTTGCAGGATAAGATAGCTACAACAACTGGCTCTCATCAACGCGTAATACACTTCGACCATGTGTCTGATTTGAAGGGCATAAAGCATCTGTCTCCTCTATATAACTATATAGTTAAGCGCAAAACTATAAGGATTGTCTATAAGGGTTTTTCTGCATGCAACGCACAAGAGTATATCATATATCCTCATGTGCTGAAGGAGTTTCGCAATAGATGGTTCCTATATGGTAGTAGCGCTAACTTTGTACTGCGCATCTTTGCTCTCGACCGTATAGAGAGTATCGAAATAGTAGATGCTCCATATAAAGATAACCCTCATTTCGATGCTGCACACTTCTTCGATGATATTATTGGTGTATCTAAAGCACTTAATAGTACGCCTGAAGATATTATCTTTTGGGCAAGCAGTGAGCAGAGTTGCTACATTGAGACTAAGCCATTGCATCCATCTCAAGAACTTATTTCAAGATGTGATGATGGTGGCAGTATATTTAAAATAAGGGTGGTGATAAACTTTGAGATGTATTCGGTATTCATGAGTTATGGTGCAGGTGTAAAGGTAATAGGGCCGCCACATGTTCATTACTTTATGAAGAAACAGTTGCAAAGTGCAGCTTCACAATACGAGTAGGTATAGATATAGGGGAACCATAAGTGGTATCACCCTTAAAATTTACTATGCTATAAGCCGAGTTCTGTAACTAACCTTGCAGGCATTTCGTTCAGCGATATATCGCAGCCATAGGTTGTCACCCCTATTCTCTATCTTTGTTGCCGAATCTATATAATATTTAGCAACTTACCAGGGGTTTATTTGAGAAAAGCAACCTTTCACATTATTCATACCCCCTGTCCACATATCGCCCTTATTTAACACCATTCTCCCCAAATTTATTTTTATCTTTGATGTCAGATTTTATCTTTCGCGGTGTTATATGGGTGAAGAGATACTTAAATCACTTGCGAAATATAAACTACTTATAGCATGACCACTACCGAGTTTGAAATATTTGCCCTACGGTGTCGAGCCTCGATGCTTGCTACGGCGCGAAGCCTGCTCCATAGTCATGATGAGGCTGAGGATGTCGTACAGGAGGTGCTACTCAAGCTATTCTCCATAAGGGATAGAATTGATGCTGACTCCAATCCCGATGCTCTGGCGCAGGTGGCTGTGAAGCATGCTTCGATAAATATCCTGCGCAGTGCCAAGCGTCACTCGATGGTTGAGTTCAAGCCCGACATAGCTCTCGATGTTGGCGATGAATTGCCTAAGACAGAACTGTTGGCATCCGTGTTGGAGATTATCGACACCCTTCCATCTAAGCAGCAGATGGTATTGCGCCTAAAGCATATAGACTGCATGGAGGTTGAGGAGATTGCCGCCGTGGCACAGATGAGTATCGATGCTGTATATCAAAACCTAAGTAGAGCACGACGAAGCATACTTCAGAAATTTAAAAACGAACGACGATGATGAACCATGATAGATATATAGCTGACCTTGTTGAGAAGTTTCTCGATGGTCGCACAACAAATAGCGAGGAGCGTGAACTCTACGTATGGTTTCGTACTCACGACATTCCCGAAGAGTGGAAACCTCTCAAGAGTATGTTTGCCTGGTATGAGGCGGGTATGCCCGAGGATGCTGTGACGGAGGTGGCCGAACAGAAGCCTATAATGCCACAGACCAAGGTTATTCCTCTGCGTCGTTGGTTTCAGGTGGCGGGTAGCTGCGCCGCAGTTATAACCATAGTGGTGTTTCTCTTTAACGGATATGATATTAGTGGTGTCCAAGAGCAGGGTAGTCATGTAGAGAATATTGCTACTGTTGCTACCATAGACGATGACCTTCTGCATCGTGCCGACCATATTGAGCAGCAGGCATATGAGCTGTTGGCGTGGGCCGAGATGAATAATTTGTAACTCTTTTTCAGCGCTGAGAATATAATAAAATCGAATTATGAAGAAGTTTTTAATTGTTGTGATGCTCTCTGTTGCAGCGGTGGTGGAGAGTAGTGCTCAAGAGCACATAGATGCCTTGATGAAGCGTGATCTATACACCAAGTCCGGTAATCGTGAGGTGCAGCTGCGTTCTGGGACAAAGCGTGACCCTCAGACGGGCGAGGTTATAAAGCGTGTTACGGAGCTTATTGTTAAGGATGACAAGGCTCTTATCAAGGAGTTTATCGAGGCCTTTGAACTCGATTGTGAGTTGGCTGATACTTGGAGCTATAATGAGGCTCATGCAGGGAAGCCCGAAGAGTACTTGTTGGTATGGCAGAACCCTATGCGCATATACTCATTATCGCGTAATGGCAATCTTATCGTTGTTACCGTGCAGACCATCTATCGCCAAGAGGATAAAGATTTTGTAGAACTTAAAAATAAATAATCATGAAAAAGATACTATTTCTAAGCCTATTAATGCTTGTTGGCGTGGCGCAGGTGTCGGCGCAGCGCGCAAATCGTAAGAATAAGGATGTCAATGTCGAGGATGTGGAGTACAAGAGTGTTGTCCTCAGCCATCCTGAGGTTAGGCAACTCAGTATGGTAATACCCGTGGATCTAATCATTACTGATGGTGGGGAGGGGTATATCGAGATTAGCTACCCTGTAGTCGAGGAGGAGTATATCAATTTTGGTGTGTACGAGGGCGATAAATTTATGATCGGTCGCAATGGTTATAAGGAGACTCCAAAGAGTACTATCCTTAGCGATAAGATCCCTGTGCGCATGAAAGTGTCGCTTCCTAACTTGTGTCGTATTTTTACTAACTCCTATGAGGCAAATGTCGATATATATATAGAGCACGACAGCTTCGCTCCTGCGTTGGAGATTGCCAATGGTTATGCAACATCTATATCGGGTGAGTCAATCACCGCAGAGCAAAGCATTACTATTGTCAATAGCGGAACGCTCACATTTAATGTTCCATATTTGAATACTGCAATGCTCAAGTCTACAACCATGGATGGCTTCATCTACCTTCACGGTCGCACTAATGCTGCTACGATAGATATCTCCTCTTCGGGTATCGACAACATCGACATGGAGGTTGAGTGTCAAGATTTGAAGATATTCTCAAGGAGTAAAGGTGTTATCCGTTTTCGTGGTACTGCTGATAATGTATCAGTTTCAGCACGACGAAAGTCAACAGCAACCATATACCTATCTGAGCTAAATATGCAATAGTTCCTCCATACCTATGTTTATATAATAATATTATGT
>JAZLBJ010000034.1:0-38439 GCA_045613645.1 Alistipes sp.
CGAGAGCTACGAAAGTATATAAACTACTATAATAACGACCGTATTAAACTAAAATTAAACGGAAAGAGTCCGGTACAATACCGAACTCTTTACCAATAAATCTATTTAATAATCCGTCCAAATTTTTGGGGTCAGATCATTCCATCGAACACGCCTCTAATATTTTTATTAATAGTGACTACTCTCGGCCACCACCGATAATACGCAACAAGTAGATAAATAGGTTGATGAAGTCGAGGTAGAGCATCAAAGCACCCATAAGAGCGAGCTTCTGACCATTCTCATCAGCTGTACCATGCTCGTTGAACATGTTCTTGATACGCTGGGTGTCATAGGCTGTAAGACCCACAAAGATAAGAACACCAAGATATGTACAAACCATGTAGAGACCTGATGAACCCAAGAAGATGTTTACCACTGTGGCGATAACAAGACCAATAAGCAACATATAGAGTATTGAGCCCATCTTCGAGAGGTCCATGCGTGTGATGTAGCCCACAAGACTGGTCACGAAGAATGTACCTGCTGTCACGAAGAATGTTGCGATGATGTCACTCATGCTATAAGCCAAGAAGATAGAACCAAAGGTGACACCCGTGATTGCAGAGTACAGGATAAATAGTAGAGTTGCTGTGGTCATGCTCATTTTGTGGAGACGAGCGCTTAGTAGTACCACGATACCAATCTGAGCAATAAGGATGACCCATATCATGCCAGAGTTGTTTACAAGCATATCGATGTATGCCTGTGACTGCGATAGGAAATAAGCCACCAAACCGGTGATAGTCAAGGCAGCAGACATCTGCAAGTAGAGACTCTTGAAGAGCGTAGATGTCAACGACTGTGATGCAGTCTGCGTTGAAGTGTAGTTTGACATAGTGTTTCTTGTTTTATGTTTAATAATTATTTAACGCTGTAAATCTCCGTTTATTGTTCTCTCTTTAGGCGATACTTGATTATTGCTCTTAGGTCTATGAGCGATAACACCATTGAGGAGTATATAAGTATCATCATAATCTTCAGACCATTGCCAATGCTCACAACCATATAGTCGGTTATCACCTCAAATATTGTGGCATAGGGTTGCATGGCTGTGCTATTCATAGGCGATAGCGACTCCATGGGTCCATCGAATATATCCATTAGCTGTTTGCTGCTATCTGCGTCGTTGCTACATAGCGTTAGCACCTCTGGTGGTGATACTATGGCTATTGTTCCCACCACAGCACATGCTATGGCTGCTATGGCTGTTAGTCCGCGTCTATGGCATATGGTGGTGATAATCATCGTTAGTGCAAGTGCAAATATCACTATGCCATATGTGGTGCTTATGCCCGCAAAGCCTGGTATGATGCGCGTGGCGAGTCCCACCATGGCATCCATCGCACCGCCGTCGATGCTAATATGTATGTTATACCAACCAAGTAGTGTACTGAGCATGATGAACATTGCGATGACTATTATCGCTATACGAACCATAGGGTTGCCATCCTGCGTATCGCTCATGAGTGGTGCTGCACAGCGAGGGCATTTGCGCATAAGGTCGGTTGTGCTCTGACCACACTCCGAACAAAATCTTGCCATTATTGTACTCTTGTTAATTATACTCTGTTGCGTTATGTTAGTTTATTGCTCCATATCTATAAGAGTTAGATATGCGCATAAATCTAACATGCGAAACAAATTAATTATATCCAAAATCTCGCCAAACCGAGTTGCTATAAAGGGTAATGTGTTATTGTTTAACGCATTACCCTTTATTATTGTAGCCCCTCCGGGACTCGAACCCGGATTTAAGGTTTAGGAAACCTTCGTTCTATCCCTTGAACTAAAGAGCCAAACGCATGGCAAAGATAATAAAAAATTGTGAATCAACGAACATATGCCTCTAATAATGGCTCTACTTCATAACGATATAGTAGCACGAACGAGGGGTGCCCGCTATTGTGTTGGACACCCCTCGTCTATAGACTATTGATATGTTAACTACTACAAATTTTCCAAGCAGTAGTCGACCATCTTCTGTCGAACATTGCCCATATCATCTGGGAACATCGAGTGGTTCTGGTCAGGATATACCATCATGTCGTACTGTTTGCCAGCGCTGTTGAGGGCTCGACACATCTCCATAGCATTCTGGAAGTGTACATTGTCGTCTGCCGTACCATGGATGATAAGCAGACGAGTGTTATCGCTGAGTCTATCGGCATAGTTGATAGGCGAGTTATTGTCGTAGCCCTCAGGGTTGCTCTGTGGTAGACCATTGTATATCTCTGTGTAAATCGAGTCGTAGTAGCGCCATGATGTAACAGGGGCAACTGCGATGGCCATCTTGAAGATGCCCTCACCCTTGAGTGCGCAGTTGAGCGACATGAAGCCACCAAACGACCAACCATAGATACCTATGCGCTCGCTATCGATGAACTGCTGCTGTGCAAGATGCTTAGCAAAAGATATCTGGTCCTCCACCTCGGCATGGCCAAGGTTGGCGTAAGTAACCTTCTTATACTCCTCGCCACGGTAGCCCGTACCACGAGCATCGCAGCAAGCAATGATATAGCCGTTGTGTGCCAAGGTCTCCTCCCAATCACCTGTCCAGCGATTAGCAATCTGCTGTGAACCAGGACCTGAGTACTGAGTGATAAGCACAGGATAGCTCTTAGCAGGGTCAAAATCCTTAGGGTAGATGAGGTAGTACTGCAACTCGTCGCCACGCTCGGTAGTGAATGTTGCGTAGTTGCGCTGGAAGTCTGGTGTGCCAGCCTCGATAGTGCTATTCATGAGCGAGCGCACCTTTACACCCTTAGTGTTGTAGACACCTGCATCGGGGTAGCTGTTGGTTGCTGAGTGCTCAGCAGCGAAGAACTCCATATCGGCAGATGGATAAACTCTCCAGTAGCCAGGTGTTGATAGTATACAACGCTTGTTCTTGTCGTTTACATTCACCATATAGAGGTGGCGCTCCAGTGGTGACTGCTCGGTAGACATATAGTAGATATTCTGCTTGTTAGGTGTGATGCCTACAATCTCTGTTACCTCCCACTCGCCCGATGTGATGGCGTGAAGGCGGCCCTTGTTTATAGAGTGAAGGTAGAGGTGGAACCATCCTGCAGAGGTCTCCTCGCGTACGATGAAGCGATCACCGTCGATAAATGTGATTGTCTCGTTGTTGGGGCGCTCCACATAACGCTCGTCAACCTCGTTGTATATAACCTGCTGTGTGCCATCCTTCTTTACCAATACAACCTCAAATTGATTCTGTAGGCGGTTGACGCGATAGTAGAAGAGCTCACCTGCGGGTGTGTAGTCTATGCGTGGAATATACTGGTCGTTCTGCTCGCCTACAGGAATCTGGCGTGTCTTCTGTGTCTTAATGTCGTAAACATGGAGTGTTACCACAGAGTTAGTATCGCCCGCCTTGGGGTACTTGAAACGGTATGCCTTGTTATACAACTCACCATCATAGCGCATCATCTCGAACTCAGGTACCTGGCTCTCGTCGAACTTGAGGTAGGCAATCTCGCGGCTGTCGGGTGAGAATGCGTATGCCTGTGTGAAGCCATACTCCTCCTCATATACCCAGTCGGTAGTACCGTTGATGATGTGATTCCACTCACCATCATCAGTAATGCCGTAAATCTCGTTGGTGTTGAAGTCGTATAGGAAGAGGTTGTTATCGTATGACATAGCCAACAACTTAGAGTCTGGCGAGAAGCTAACATCGCGGATATCATCAATCTTAATCACCGAGCCATCCTCCATCATGATATAGTATGTCGAGGTATAGGAGTGGCGATAGATGTGCGTACGAGGATACTTGTTGTCGTATATCTCATATATCGCCATAGTGCCATCTGGCGACTTGTCGTAAGAGATGAGGGCGTGCTCGTGAGAGAATATCTCCTCGCCTGCCGACTCCTTATCGTAGTCAAAGAGCACCACTTTGTTACCAACGATATCCATGTACTTGTGTGTGCCTTTCACGGGCGTGAGGCTCGCAGGCGAGCGGAAGTTGGTGTGAGTAGCTCGCTCACGAGCAACCTCCTTATAGCTTACCTGTGCATTGGCTGCAACAAATATGGTAAGCATTGCAACGGTTAGAATAAATCTTTTCATATAAGTATTAGGTTTTATTGTCTATGGTTGTATTCTTGGCCACATCTTTAGATGTCGTCAATCGAGAAGTCGTAGCTTAGGCGCTTACCTGTTGTAAACTTCGAGTTATCGAGCTTCGAGTTGAACTGGTCTACCGTTACACGAATATTCTCCTCGTATGGAGGCATAAGTAGATCGAAGTTGAGAGCGTAGTTTATTGCTGTCTCAATGATTACAACCAACGCCTCGCGGTCAATCTTACGGCTACCAAAGGCCATGGGGCGTACCAATGTCTGACGCTTGCCCTCCACCCAGAAGCACTTCTCGCGATTGATGAATATGCGACCAATGAGGTATCCCTCATCGGCATTACGGTTGTACTTGAGAGAGTCCGATAGGAAGTTGTAGATGTTGATAACACCTGTGTATGAGTTATCGTGGGACTGCTGTACATAGCTGTTCTGCCATATGATGTGGTTCGAGTCGAACTCAAAGACATCGGTATGCATCTGGAAGAGCAGAATGTCGCTTGCCACCTGCAACTGCGCCTCGAACTTGCCACGGTCACGATACTCGATACGCACACGGCGGTCGAGCTTACCATCCAACTCGTCGTCTATCTCCGAGGCCATCTCGAAGAGTGTCTCCTTGATATCGTTGAAGGTAGAAAAGGTGTTATCGAAGATTTGCTGTTTTAGTGTCGACTTCTTGACTATGGCGTCAAGAATCTTCTCTCGTAAGGTGCTCATATGTAGTATTGTTTTTGTCGTTAGTAACTATCGTAGGCGTATTGTCTGTCCCACTCTCAATGGGTCGGTGGGGCGTATGCGGTTCATCTTTGATAGCTGGTTGAGGCGTATACCATATATCTGTGATAGCATATATAGTGTCTCGCCCTCAGTGACCGTATGTAGTAGGTCGTTACCCTGCCAGCGTGCCGACTTGCGTGTCACATATACGATATCACCTGCCTTGAGAGTTGTCGAGCCATCCACATCGTTGTACTTGCGTATTGTAGACTCCGACATCTCGAAGAGCTTAGCTATCGAGGCGTATGTATCCTTAGGCTTGGCTATAACATAGTGCGAGTTATTGGTATAGTAGACACTATAGCCATAGTGCGAGTTGATAGATACACGATAGGCATTGGGGTCTATGCCATTATCGGCATATGCTGTCATCATATGCTCGCTCATGTTGCTAATCTCTGTCACCTCTGTTGTGTCGCTCTGCTCCTCGCTACTCTCATGTGTGGTGGTTGTGTGCTCCTCAGGTTTTGTTGCAACAGGAGGTGTCACACCCAACTGCTCCGCAAGGTAGTTGTCGTAGAGTTCCATACCATTCTCTTGGTCGAAGAGGTAGATGTGTGTATCCTCAATTACGCGAATAAGTTTCTCGGCATACTGAGGATCGGTAGCGTAGTTAGCCTGTTTGAGACCCTTTGCCCAACTCTCGTAGTCGGTCATCTCGTAGGCAAAGAGAAACTCGTACCACGACCTACTGCTGAGGTAGTCGCCATGGTCGTTGTACGACTCCTCTACCGATTCGTAAACTCTGAAGCAGTCGTCGGGGTTGTCGTCGCTCCATAGGCGGCGCTCTCCGGTCCACTCCTTCTTACACTTGATGTTGAAATGGTTGTTGGTAAGTATCGAGAGTGTGCTATTGCCATAACCCGACTCCAAGATGGCCTGTCCCATGGTTATGCTTGCAGGTATTCCATAAAGTTCTCGGTTCTCAAAGGCGAGATGTCGCCACTTGTATATGTACTCCTGACGGGTAAGTCGCACATGATTATCCACCTTAGTACGCTCCTCTGCAGTGAGCTCCATAGGACTCTGGGCCATTGCTGATGAGTGGCTACAAATGAGGTATAAAGTGAGAAATAATGCTCCAAAAGTTGTTTTACGGATAATTTTCATTATATTTGTGTATTATTTTGCGCTTTATTGGGGTTGCAAACCACTGCAAAGATAATATTTTATACGGACATAACCAACAAAAAACTACTACGATGTTTACAGAAAATGCAAACACCATATTTATCCGTTCCATTGAGGATTACCATAAGTGGGATAGTGTAGACCAGCCGTTGGTAAACCCCTACGAGGCTGGTTCGTTGGACGCCCTACTCTACGAGAAGAATTGGGTAGATGCGGTACAGTGGCACCTTGAGGATATTATCCGTGATCCGAATATCGATCCTGTGGAGGCCCTCAAAATTAAGCGTCGTATCGACCGCTCCAATCAGGTGCGTACCGACATGGTCGAGTATATTGACTCCTATCTTCTTGATAAATACAAGGATGTAGCTCCTAATGAGGATGCTCGTCTAAATACCGAAACCCCAGCTTGGGCCATAGATCGTCTCTCGATTTTGGCTCTTAAAATCTATCATATGCACTCCGAGGTTGTGCGTGAGGATGTTGATGCTTCGCATCGCGATATGTGTCAGAGTAAGCTCGATGTCCTCCTTCAGCAGCGTGTAGACCTATCGTCGGCAATTGAGGATCTTATCGAGGATATAGAGGCTGGTCGTAAGTATATGAAGACATACAAGCAGATGAAGATGTACAACGACCCATCACTCAACCCAATACTTTATGGCAACAGAAAATAAAACCCCCAAGTATAAACATTTGTTAATCGTACGCTTCTCGGCACTGGGCGATGTCGCCATGTTGCCTCATGCTGTGCGTGTGCTCAAGAATGAGTATCCCGATCTCAAGGTGACTATCCTCACCAAGGAGTTTCTTAAGCCTCTATTCGATGGCCTTGATGTGAATTTCATGTTTGTAGACTTTGAGGGTCGCCATAAAGGCTTTAAGGGTTTGTGGCGATTGGCGGGCGAGATTAAGAGCGCAGGTGTCGATGCTATTGCCGATGTGCATGGTGTGCATCGCTCGCGTATTCTACGCCGTATGTGCTTCCTTCGTGGTTTCATCCCAAGCAAGACCATACACAAGGGACGCATGGATAAATGGTTCCGCGTTGGCTATAGTCATAGTAGTGCTAAGCCATTGAGACACACTGTTATGCGCTATTGTGGTGTGCTGCGTCGCATGGGTTATAAACTCCCTGCTCCCGAGCCAGCTAAGAAGCCTCTGTTGAAGAATCCTATGGGTGAGAAACAGGGTAGATGGATTGGCTTTGCACCATTCTCAGCTCACCCAAGTAAGACCTATCCCGAGGATATGAGTGAGCAGCTTATTGCTCTGTTGGCTGCGCGCTACGATAGGGTATTCATACATAGTGGTGGTGGCGATGAGGCCAAGTTCGCTGAGCGTATGGAGGCTAAGTATAGCAATGTTACGGCGCTATGGTCGCGCCTTAAGATGAGTGAGGAGCGAGACCTTATCTCGCATCTCGACTGTGTTATTAGCATGGACTCATTTGTCATGCACCTTGCCTCGCTTGTAGCTACACCTACCGTATCTGTGTGGGGCGCTACACACCCTGAGTTTGGCTTCTTGGGCTATGGCCTTGGTGACGAGGGTGTATTGCAGGTGGAGATGCCATGTCGCCCCTGCTCGGTATATGGCAAGAAATCTTGCAAGACTGGTAAGTATGAGTGCTTGCGTGCCATCACTCCAGAGATGATTATAGATAGAGTTGAGCAGATGCTAAAGTAGGCTTGCCAAGTGATAACAAACAAATAAGGGTGTGTTCCGCAGAACACACCCTTATTTGCTAATTAGCTTGGTCTATCGTTTTGCGTCGATTACGCTACACAAGCGCTCGAAGACCTCGTCCATGGTGCCAAGACCATTCACCTCCGAGTACTTGTTCTGCTTGGTGTAGTGATCTGCAACGATGGCTGTCTGTGCACGATATACCTCAATGCGGTTGCGGATAACATCCTCCGATGCATCGTCGGCACGACCCGAGTCCTTGCCACGAAGAAGGATACGCTTAACGAGCTCCTCCTCTGGTACATCCATATATATCATAGCGTCAACCTTTGAACCAATCTCCTCTAGGAGAGTGTCGAAGATCTCAGCCTGTGCTGTGGTGCGTGGGAAACCATCAAAGATACAACCCTTATCTGCATGAGTGCGCATATAGTCGCGTACCATCTCCACAACGATAGAGTCTGGGGCGAGCTCACCGCGTGAGATATAGCCCTCCATGCTCTTGCCAAGCTCGCTACCACGAGCTATCTCCGAGCGAATAACCTCACCCGTAGAGATGTGGTAAAGGTCATAGTGGCTGGCAAGGCGCTGTGCCTGCGTTCCCTTGCCGCAGCCTGGGGCTCCAAAAAGTATGATGTTAAGCATCTTCATTTATATTTTTGTAATACCTATTATTGTGAAAAAAATTTGTCACAAAGGTATGTTTTTTTTTGCAACTTTCCAATCTTGAGAGTAATTTTGCACAAAAATTATTTACCCCCTAATCTATGAATAATAGAAAGAGCACAGAGATCGCCTCATTGGGCGAGTTTGGACTTATTGAGCGCCTCACAAAGCCTCTCGGACGCCGTTGTAACACCACCCTCATGGCTGCTGGTGACGACTGCGCCGTTATCGACCTTGGCGACGAGGTGTTGCTCATAACCACCGACATGATGACTGAGGGCATAGACTTTGACCTAAGCTACTTCCCTCTTAAGCATCTTGGCTACAAGTGTGTGGTGCGTGGCGTGAACGACATCCTTGCTATGAATGGTCGCCCCGAGCAGCTAACCGTGGCACTTGGTGTGTCATCGAAGATATCTGTCGAGGCCCTCGATGAATTGTATGAGGGTATGGAGCATGCCGCTAAGGAACTTGGTGTAGATATTGTGGGTGGCGATACCACAGCCTCGATGAATGGACTTATCATCACTGTATCGGCTGTAGGCCGTGCTAAGCGCGATGATGTGGTCTATCGTTCAGGTGCTAAGGAGCATGACCTTATATGTATAACATCGAACCTCGGTGCAGCATATATGGGTCTTCATCTTCTTGAGCGTGAGAAGCGTGTGCTTCAGGGTGTTGACAACCCCGAGCCTATGTTTGCGGGCTATGAGTATCTTCTTGAACGCTACCTCAAGCCTCGTGCTAAGAACAATGTCCTCAAGGCCCTTGCAGATGAGGGTGTCAAGCCAACATCTATGATTGATATTTCTGATGGTCTTGCGTCGGACCTTCGTCAGATATGTAACGCCTCGCACTGCGGCGCTCGCATATACCTTGAGCGTCTGCCCATAGCGCGTCAGACAACACAGCTCGCTGAGGAGATGCACATTGACCCAGTCATCGCTGCACTCAATGGTGGCGAGGACCACGAACTCCTCTTTACCGTACCTCTCGAGATGAAGGATAAGGTAGCAGCACTCGGTCTTGTTGACATCATTGGTCACATCACACGCGAGGAGGCTGGTGTCATTCTCGTAACTCCCGATGGTGAGGGTATAGCACTTAAGGCGCAGGCCTTCGATAGATAATTTGTTGTGATAGCGGCGCTACTGCGACGCTTCAGTCAAAAGCCCTGAATGGAATGTACACCAAGTACTACCCATCCAGGGCCTTTTCATGTCATCGCCACTACTGCGCCATTAAGACAATAAATTACACTATTGGGCAAAACGAAAAAGAGCCTATCCAATAGTAGGGTAGGCTCACTTCTTTTTATTTCTTTTGCTTCGGCTGTTTAGAGCGCATCTTCATCACTCCGTCAATAAAGCATAGTGGGTGTGTTGGGGCTCCTGGTAGCCATAGGTCTACATGATACTTATCCAAGAACGAGCGCTCCACAGCTGGACTATCGGCATACAAGCCTCCAGATATAGCCTCCGAACCGCATACAATAAGCACCTTAGGCTCAGCAATAGAGTGGTAGCATATATCCAAGGCCTCGGCCATATTTTGGCTGATAGGACCTGTTAGCACTAAGCCATCGGCATGGCGAGGCGAGGCGGTGAAGCCTACGCCATAGCGGCCGAAGTCGAAGTTTACATTACCCGTAGCACCCAGCTCCATCTCTATGGAGTTGTCGCCACCAGCTGATACCTCGCGTAGCTGCAATGCAAGACCGAAATACTTGGCTATCTCAGGGCGTAGAGCCTTGTAGTCAAACTTGGGGGCAGTGTCGCCAACGCGTACGATAAGGTCCTCACGGCGTGTCGCTGCCAGGCGGTGTTCGTTGGTGAAGCGTATGTTCTTAGGGGCGCAGCGTGCGCACTCGCCGCAGAAGAGACACTTACCCATGTCGAGGGTTAGAGGTTTTGCTGTGAGGGCCTGTGTAGGGCACATTTTCACAGCACGCTCCAATGCCTCGCTATCGTCGCTGTCGCTAAGTATGGGGAAGCCACGAAACTCCTCGGTGAGGGTCACGCCATTCAAATCGGGGATATACTGCCAGCCGTGGCTGTGTAGAATCTTTGCCTTTCCGAAAATCATACTCATTGCATATTATAGGTCGTGACCGCAGTACGACAGGTTAAAACTCTTGTTGTTAATAGGGAAGTCCGAGATGCCCTCCGAGCGCACGGCAATAGCTAAGCCCAGCCAGTTGTGCATACTTGGGTCCTTAATCTTATACTTTGCGATGTTGCCCTCAGCATCGGTAAGTGCTACATGGCATATCTCGCCACGCCATCCCTCGACAAGTGCAAACGAAAGCATCTCGCCCTGCAACTTAGCCTCGTAGTTAGGCTTAGCCATATCTGTTGAGGGTGTGTAGTCGGCAAGCATGTTCTCTATATAGTCAGCACTCTGAAGAACCTCGTCCATGCGGGTGTTAAGGCGCGACATGACATCACCATCGTGGTGTAGCACCATCTCGTGCTGTATGCCCACGGCGTAGTATCCCGAAGGGTGTGTGGTGCGTATATCGCGCTCCAAACCGCTCGAACGAGCTGCCATACCTACGCCACCTATGCGCTGCATCTCGCTCTTGGGTACAAGGCCACACTGCTCGAAACGAGCCAAAAGGGATGGAGCTTCGAGGATGTCGACACGCACCTCGTTGTAGCGACGGCGTACATCGGCGATATTACGGCGTATGGTGGCAATCTTCTCCTCGGTAAGTGGGAAGTTGCTACCCATGGGGCGTATCATGCTCTTACCAAAACGGTTGCCACACCATGCCTGTGTGGTGTTGATGGTTACGGTACGCAGAGCCTCGCATGCCACCTGGTATAGCTGGAAGCCAATATCTGTAGCCAGAGCACCAGTATCAGCAAGGTGCATAGCTATGCGCTCAAGCTCCAAGGCTACGGTGCGCTCGCGACGTAGCGCGTCGCCAATATCGTGGTTTGCGAACTTCTCGATAACCTCGGCGTATGCTGTGGTGTGTGCCACGGCACTATCGCCAGCCACCGACTCGGCGAAGACCGACTGACGCAGACGATTCTGGTTGCGAGTCATCTCGCCCTCCACACCACGGTGCTGGTAGCCAAGGGCAATCTCAAGGTGTAGCACCTCCTCGCCGTTACATATGAAACGGAAGGCTCCTGGCTCGATGATGCCTGCGTGGATAGGACCTACATTCACCTCGTGGAGGTCGTCGCCCTCGATGGTGTAGAAGGGGTAGCTATCCATGGTCGACTGCTTGTTGCGTCTGTCGTGTGAGAAACGCACAGGCTTAAGCCATGGGTGGTGGGTGAACTCCACGCCGTAGAGCTCCCATATCTCACGCTCGAAGATGTGGAATGCGGGGTGCACAGCCGTTAGTGATGCCAACCCCTCGGCGTAGTAGTCTGGTATAAACGATGTTATGAGCACCTCTGAGGTCTCATCATCGAGAATTATCATATAGAACTTCAAGCCTCGCTCAATCTCAGTGGCAAAGTAGTGTGCCACATGATAGCGACTATGCTCCATACGCTCTTTTAGGTCGTTGTATAGGTCGCTATAGTCAACAACAGGGATGTCGGCAATAGCCACTGCCGAGGCTCTATTGGTGGTTACTTTATATAGATTCATAGCGCTATGCGATATTTACGATTGTGTTAATAGCCTCAGTTAATATCTCGGGCTGCCATACGCCAATGATAAGGGCGGCGATAAGGAGTATAGAGGCGATATACGAAAGACGGCGATTTACCGATGAAAGGTGTAGCTCATCCTGGTTAGCGTGGTAGCTGAGACGCAGTGTGCGTGACCAAATAGCATATATAACAACGCACATGAGCACAAGCATTATGGCCAAGATCCACCAGCTACCAATGCCAATAATCTCCGAGAAGATCATCACCTCTGAGAGGAACAATGGCGATGGTGGGAAGGCAAGTAGAATGAGTGCGCCTATGATTACACCAAGCGCACCGATGCGGTTGATGTTCATGTAATTACCAATACGGTTGATGCTATAGCTGTCGTACACATGACGCATGACACCCACATGGAAGAACATAGAGCTCTTAACGAAGGTGTGGCTAATGACATGGAATACTGCTGCCCACAAAGCCGCACCTCCTATACCCATACCTATACATACGATACCCATATTCTCTACAGTGGAGTACGAGAGGAATCGCTTGTAGTTGTTAGTACGGCGTAGGAACATAGCACCAACAGCCAATGATAGGATACCAATGAGTATGAGGATATGGCGTGCCCACTCGAATACCTCGCCTGTAGGTGCGTAGAGGCTATATATGCGGAAGATAGATACGAAACCGGCGTTGACCAAAGCGGTAGAGATGAATGCTGAGGCTGGTGCAGGGGCCGCGTAGTTAGCGTCGATACCCACGGTGTAGAGAGGGAAGATCTCCATCTTACAGCTATAGCCCACCACGATAAGAAGGAAGGCTATCTTGAGGTATAGCGGATCACCATTGGCGATGGTTGAGCTAAGTGAGGCGTAGTCCAACGAACCCTCTGTTGCTACGGTCGAGAGTAGCAAGATGCCGAGGTATGCCATAGCGATACCTGTAGAACATACAAAGATATACTTCCATGTAGCCTCCAACGACTGGCGGAACTCGCGGTGGTAGATGAGACCTGCCGAGCAGATTGTCGTAGCCTCGAGGAATACCCATGTCATGGCCATGTTATCCGAGTAGTAGACGCATGTGATGGCCACGGCAAGAAGCATAAGGAGGGTGTAGTATGCTCTATATGAGCGTGTCGATACGCCATCCTCCTTGAGGTAGGATGATGAGTGTATGAGGGTGAAGCCCAAGACAACGGTCATTAGGATGTGGAATAATACGGCCATGGTGTCGGCGCGGAAGATTTCCAACATCTTTACATCCATCTGCTGGAAGTAGAATATGGCAGCGATGCTTGCAACCTGCACCAAGAAGAAGAGTGCAGCTACAATCTTCGTTGCGCGCTCGCTGCGTAGGAATAGTGGTGTTACGGCGAGCAATACAGATAGTATCAAATATACAAGCATGGCGTTAGTCTTTAATTGAGGTTAGAGCATCCGACTCGTCAGTGTGCATATCGTTGTCCATACGGCGAAGGAATGTGCCGAGCATAACGATAGATACAAGGATATCGAGCATGATGGCGAGGTTGATAAGTATTGGGAACTCAACACCGATAGCCATTGAGAAGAGGAAGACACCATTCTCGATGACCAAGAAGCCTACGAGGTGTGAGAAGATACGCTTACGCATGACAATGAGGATAAGACCTGTGAGCAGAGCGTACAGTGCCACACCAAAGTATATGTAGTTGGTCTTCTCGTTACCCGTGTTCATGTAGCTGGTGCGCACATCGGCCATGTTGTAGGTAATAGCGCAACTTGCAGCGAGTGCAGCTATGGACATCACAAGAGAGCCAAACTGCGATGATGACGAGTGAATACGGTTAATCTTAGTCTTGCGTATTACGCGCCAAAGAATCGCTGGGATCACTATCGCCTTGAAGATAAGGGTCTCGGTGATGATGAAGCCCATCTCAACGGGGTGGAAACTGTGAAGTTGTGCCATGGCTATACCAAAGAGCAACACACCCTGAATAGTAAGTATGGTGGTGTGGTTACGGAAACGGTCCGCAATCGATAGGTATATGAGCGTCAGCACATATAGTATTATCAATGATAGTATCATATGCCGTTAGATTTCGATGTTTTCAAACTGGAATAACTCTTCTTGTGAATTAAGAAGGAAGCCTGTGAGGAGCACAAGTGCTGCCATCGCCACGATGGTGATAATATATGTGGTGTTGCGCGAGAGCTTGTTGCGTGCGCGGAACGACTCAACAATACCTATGGCGATACCAGTGCCGAAGACTGCAAGAGGTACGGCAAACTGCCAGTGGAAGCAGAAGACCACAGATACAGCATTTGCAGCTAAGATGGCGAAGATGGCATTCTTCAACCAACCAGCAATCTGAATCATAGCAAGGTCGATACCCGAGTAGTCGAGACACATAACCTCGTGAATCATAGTAAGCTCGAGGTGGGTCTTAGGGTCATCCACAGGCACTCGTCCAGCCTCCACAATCATGATAAGCACAAAGACATAGGCCAACAGAAGCATCACGATAGTGACATTGATGTCGAAGGTTTGTGCCTGGGCAAAGATGTCGGTAAACGAAGAGTCACCACAGAAGAGTGCCAATGTAGCAAGAGCCATCATCAAGGCTGGCTCGATAAGAGCGCCATAAAGGGCCTCACGCGCAGCACCCATACCCTCGAATGAACTACCCGTGTCGAGTGCCGCAAGCACTATTGCAACACGCGATAGGGCAAGAAGATATGCCACAAATATGATATCGCCGTTAAACGAGAATAGAGGCTTAAGGTCGGCAATAGGTATAAAAAGGAAGGCTACAAGAGTAGCTCCAAGATATACGCATGGCGCAATGCGGAAGAGTATGGTTGTCGTAGGTGAATATACGGCACCCTTGCGCATAAGAAGGCGAACATTGTAGACATGCTGGAAGAAGCGTATGCCCTTGCGTCCGGCCATAAGTGCGCGTGTTCGGTTGATGACACCCGTAATGAAGAGTGCCACAAGAACCATTAGCAGTGTATTTAACAGTATTAACATTGTCAGTAGGTTGTTTAAAGCAGGTTAAAGAGTGTTAGTACAAGCACTACGATGAGGAATACCAAGGCAAAGGTGATATAGTTGTTTACACGACCTGTACGCAACTTCATGACATACTTGTTGAGGCGGTACATCATCTTCACCCACCACTGAACAAGCAGTGAGTCGACCTTATCCTTATGGCTAATACGATAGTTGTGTGCCGAGGGGAATATCTCGGATTTCTCCACCGAGCGACCATCCACCGTGTCGTTCATCAGCGGCTTTGTGATGCTCTCCAGGCCCTCGGAGAACGACTCACCCGTGTACTGCATACGCTCGTTGGGTGCGGTGAAACCACAACCCCAGGTAGGACCCTCCTCAATTTTGCGTGAGCGCTGTGCGCGACGCTTGAGAAGATAGATACCCACAATAACAACGATAAGTGCGATGCTTATATAGCTTAGTGTGGTGAGCGTAGGGTAGAAGTCGTTGATTGCAATGCTACTATCCTTACCTGTAACAGCCTCAGCAACAATGCTTATAGGCTGTATGGCAAACTGAGGCAAAAGACCAATAAATAGGATACCTACAATAGGTATTGCCATAGCTCCAATACGGAAGTTGTCCACCTCCGAACTCTCGGCAACATGAGTTGAGCGTGGTGAGCCGAGGAATACGGTGCCATAGAGTTTCGAGAAGGCCAAAACCACGATACCTCCAATAAGTGAGAGTGCTATGATAGCCGCTACTGAGAATAATACCTCACGGCCATCGCTCACACCATTGAACATACCAATGTATATCAACAACTCCGATACAAAGCCGTTGAGTGGTGGAAGTGCACATATGGCGATTGTCGCAAAAAGCATGATGATTGCCGTCATTGGCATATACTTAGCCAAGCCACCCATCTTATTAAGTGAGGTGGTGTGTAGCTTCGAGTAGATGTTACCTGCCGAGAAGAACAACAAGGTCTTAAATAGCGAGTGATTTACTATGTGAAGGATAGCACCGCACATGCCGCACATGCCAATCAACTCGCAACTCTTCAACTCCTCAATCTTCATCATATCGTTACTTGCAGAATAGCCAATAGCTGCAATGCCCAAACCTATGAGTATCACACCGATATTCTCGATACTTGAGTATGCCAATAGACGCTTGATGTCATTCTGTGTGGCAGCCATGATAACGCCCCACAAACCAGTGATGATACCTGAGAAGAGGATAATCATACCGATGGTATTTAGCAAGTCGTTGTTGTGATCAACAGCCTGCATAAGGCGAATGATACCATATACACCCGTCTTAATCATCACACCCGACATGATGGCCGAGACATGCGATGGAGCTGCAGGGTGTGCCTCAGGTAGCCAGATGTGCATGGGGAATACACCAGCCTTCATACCAAAGCCCAAGAAGAGAACAAGGAAGAGTGGTAGTGGTGCTGCAATCTTGAAGTACTCCTGAATGTCGGCGAAGTTAGCCGATCCTGTGATGTTGTAGAGCATCACAAAACCTATGACAAGAAGCATGAAACCTATATGCATCATCACCAGGTAGTTGAGTGCTGCGCGACGCACCTCTTGTCTGTCGGCCTCAAAGAGGATTAGGATGAACGAGGCGATGGTCATCAACTCCCACGAGAAGAGGAACGAGAAGCCTCCGCTTGATAGTACCACAGCCATCATAGAGACCACAAGGGTAACCAAGGCTGTGTAGTGTAGCGAGATGTGTGATGGCGAGTAGCGATTCAGATAGCCCTCCACATATCCTCGTGAGTATATGACCGTAGCAATGGATGCTATGGCTATTATCACCAGGAATATTGCCGAGAGCGGGTCGACATGGAGCGACTCCTCGCCAAAGAAGATGGTGCTGAAATTCAGTAAATCATAGGCCCCCTCGGAGAATGCGCTCACTGCAAGGGCCACTGCGCCTATCGCTACAGCACCAATGATGCCTGTGGCAACCCACACCTTATGGCGTAGTGGTGCATAAAAGATAGCGATAATGACAGCTAATGCTGCCACAATAGTGTACAAGAGCATAATTTATTTAGTTGTGTGTAGTAATTTCTGTTATAACGAATTTAGTGTAGATACCATCACCGTTGCTACCACTGCTGCGGTCT
This sequence comes from Alistipes sp., assembly GCA_045613645.1. Lineage (GTDB taxonomy): Bacteria > Bacteroidota > Bacteroidia > Bacteroidales > Rikenellaceae > Alistipes. The sequence continues at coordinate 17,142 of JAZLBJ010000034.1, forward strand.
CTGTGCGTAGACGCTGGTCGCCAAGTGATATTGGTTTAAATCCGTTTTGGAGTGCAAAGGTAATCTCTTCGGGCGAAAAATCACCCTCTGGACCAATTAAAATTAACACATTACCCCCTTTTTCTAATATTTTACCCAAATATTCCCTCTCTCCGAGTGCTGAATTGCAGTGTGCGATATACTTTTGACCATCGAAAGGCTGTGCAATGAGCTGCTTCACGGGGGTCATATCGTGGAGTGTGGGGTGGAACATCTTTAGCGACTGCTTAACAGCCGAGGTTATAACCTTTAGCTCTCGGTCGAGTTTTATCTGTCGACGCTCGCTGTGGGCGCCCTCAATTGGATACACCTCGCCAACGCCAACCTCGGTGGCCTTCTCCAAAAACCACTCGAAGCGGTCGATATTTTTTGTTGGGGCTACAGCCATTACCAAGTGGTAGGGTAGTGGTATGGCGGGTGTCTGCTCGCAAATCTCTACCGTACAGCGTTTTACATTATCATCGACAATCTTGCAACGATACAATGTGCCTCGTCCATCAGTTAGATGAAGCTCGTCGCCACGGCCCATGCGAAGCACTCTGATACAGTGTTTTGACTCCTCCTCGGAGAGGGTATAATATGGAAATGATATTTCCGGTGCATAAAATAGTTGCATAGCTACTATAATTTGTTTAACTTTGCAAAGTTAATTAAAAAACTTGAGAGATGAAACGCCTTTTACTATTATCATCATTAATGTTTGCAGCAGCAATGACTAATTCATGCCAAGCAGATCCTAAGACCGAGGGTGGTAACCCTCTGTTGGAGGCAACGCTACCCACTACAGCAGAGCAGATGCATATGTTCGATCCTGCGGCTGGTGTTCCCAAGTTCGATCAGATTCAGACCAAGCACTTTAAGCCAGCCTTCGAGGAGGCTATGCGCATGCATAATGCCGAGATTGAGGCTATCGTGAATAACGCCGCTGAGCCCACTTTCGAAAATACCATCGTGGCTCTCGATAGCGCAGGTATCAAGCTCGGTGAGATATCGCTTATCTTCGGCATGCTCTCAGGCTCGGACCTCGACGATGAGATGCAGGTTGTGCAGAACGAGATGATGCCTCGCCTTGAGGATCACTACAACGCTATTATGCTCAACGATGGTCTCTTCCAGCGTGTTAAGGTGTTGTACGACAAGCGTGCGTCGTTGGGCCTTGGTGAGGTGGAGATACGCCTTTTGGAGAAGACATACAACGATTTTGTGCGCTCGGGTGCGTTGCTCGTAGGTGCTGACAAAGAGCGCCTTAAGGCTATAAACGCTGAACTTACACTCCTTGACATCCGCTTCGGTAACAATCTGTTGGCCGAGAATGCGGCCTTCGAGATGTTGCTCAATGAGTCACAGGTGAAAGACCTCCCAGAGGGCGTTCGCAATCAGGCTAAGGAGGCTGCAACAGCAAGTGGTAAGACAGGATACCTCTTCACTCTCGACAAGCCAAGCATGTTGCCATTCCTAACATACTCTTCGGATCGTGACCTACGCCGTAAGCTCTACGATGGCTACCTCATGCGTGGTAATAATGATAATGAGCATGATAACAAGGAGATTATCAAGGATATTATGCGTCTTCGTATCGAGAAGGCTAACCTTCTTGGTTTCAAGTCGTATGCACACTATGTAACTGACGACCAGATGGCTGGTACTCCTGAGGCTGTGTACAACCTCTTGGAGGAGATTTACGAGCCAGCTCTCGCATCAGCAAAGGATGAGCTTGATGCAATGAACGAGCTCTTCCAGCGTGACTACCCAGGTGAGACTTTCGAGAAGTCTGACTGGTGGTACTATGCTGAGAAGGTGCGCAAGCAGAAGTATCAGCTCGACGAGGAGGCTGTGCGTGCATACCTCTCGTTCGATAATGTGCGTCGTGGTATGTTCTACCTCGCTAACCGCCTATATGGCATCACCTTCCGTCCTATTGCTTTGCCTCGCTATCACGAGCAGTGCACCGTATTCGAGGTGCTCGACAAGGATGAGTCACACATCGGTATCCTCTATCTCGACCCATACCCACGCAAGTCTAAGAGCGGTGGTGCATGGTGTGGTAACTTTACCGAGCAGCTCTACATCGACGGAGTGCGTAAGGCTCCTGTTGTTGGCATCGTCTGCAATTTCACACCCCCTGTAGGCGATACACCTTCGTTGTTGACCTTCGATGAGGCTGAGACCATGTTCCATGAGTTTGGTCACGCACTTCATTTCCTCTTTGCCGATGTTAAGTATCGTGGGTTGGCTGAGGTTGAGGGTGACTTTGTGGAGCTCCCATCACAGATTATGGAGAACTGGGCCTTCGAGCCAGAGATTATGCGTCAATACGCTACTCACTACAAAACGGGTGATGTGATTCCTGATAACCTTATCAACCGTATTCAGAAGGCGTCGCTCTTCAACCAGGGTTTCACCACACTTGAGCTCTGCTCTGCAGCGCTTATCGACATGGATATCCACTCTTTGGAGTCATTCCCCGTAAACTTTGATGTCGAGGCCTTCGAGAGCTATAACCTCGCTACTCGCCGTGGTCTTATCCCACAGGTTGAGCCTCGTTACCGCTATACCTACTTCGCACACATCTTCAATGGTGGCTACTCGGCTGGTTACTACTTCTACCTATGGGCTGAGGTCTTGGATCAGGATGCATTTGCTGCCTTCAAGGAGCGTCGTGACATCTGCGATACGGAGCTCGCTAACATCTTCCGCTACGAGCTTCTTGCTCAGGGTGGCCAGCGCCCAGGTATGGATATGTATCGCAAGTTCCGCGGTGCCGATCCTAACAAGGAGCCTATGCTTCGTGCCCGTGGTCTATGGCGTGAGCCAGAGGTTGTGGAGGTAGATACAACAGATACTGCCGAGTACAAGCAGTTGCCAGTATTGGAGTCGGAGGCTAACCTCGATAAGGTTCCTGCGAACGGTCCAGGTAAGCCTGTACGACCAGTTATGGGCCGCGAACTTAAGCCAAAACCTCAGGGTATGACTAAGCATGGCGAGGAGCCAGTAGAGCTTAAGAGCGAGCCTGTTGAGCACCTTTAGTATTACTCCATAAAACGAAGAGATAATTTTTACTAACTTATAAAACATCGTATGACAACACTTTCATTTATTATGTCAGCATTGACTCTCGCCTCTACTGTGGGCGACCTTCCAGAAAACGGTGGTGTGCGTATGCCTGCTTCATTGGTAGGCAACCCTCTTGTTGAGGAGTGGAACACACCATATCAGACCCCTCCATTCTCGGCTATCGAGCTTGAGCACTACGAGCCAGCTATCGACTACGCTATCGCTGTAAACCGTGCTGAGATTGAAGCTATCATCAACAACCCTGAGGCTCCTACCTTCGAGAATACCATCGTTGCTATGGCTGAGTCTGGTGAGTTGCTTGGTCGCATCTCTGGCGTATTCTTCGTGCTTAACAACTGTGTTACATCTCCAGAGATGCAGCAGATAGCACTCAACATCACCCCAAAGCTCACCGAGCTCTCTAACGACATCTCTCTTAACCCAGCACTCTTCGAGCGTATCAAGTGCGTGTACGACCAGCGTAAGAAGCTAAACCTCGATGTTGAGGATATGATGCTTCTTGAGGATACATACAAAGGCTTTGCTCGCTCTGGTGCTTTGCTTCAGGGTGAGGATAAGGAGTTGTATCGTCAGTATTCATCTGAGTTGTCACAGCTCACTTTGCAGTTTGGTCAGAATGCGTTGGCAGCAACAAATGCCTACTCATACAACATCACCGACCCTGCTAAGGTTGCTGAGTTGCCCGACTTCGTGAAGGAGGGTCTTGCAGCTAATGCTGAGGCGCGTGGCGAGCAGGGCTGGACTGTTACCCTTGATGCTCCAAGCTACAGTCCATTCATGACCTACTCAACACAGCGTGATATCAAGGAGGCTCTCTATCGTGCATACAACACTCGTGGTATCGGTGGCGATTTCAACAACCTTGAGAATATCCGCCGTATCGCTGAGCTCCGCCTCAAGATAGCTAACCTTCTTGGTTACGACTGCTTTGCAGACTATGTTCTCGAGGATCGTATGGCCGAGAGCACTAAGACCGTTAACAAGTTCATTGCAAAGCTCAATAAGGCTACCTTGAGCTACGCTAAGAAGGATGTTGCAGCTATCACCGAGTATGCAAAGTCTTTGGGCTTCGAGGGCGAGCTTATGTCATGGGACTTCAGCTACTATAACGAGAAGTATAAGGAGGCTATGTACTCTATCAACGATGAGCAGATCAAGCCTTACCTCCAGCTAGATAGCGCTAAGGAGGCAGTCTTCATGCTCGCAGGCAAGCTCTATGGCCTAACCTTCACTCAGGTTTATAACATAGAGACATACCACCCTGAGGCTACCGTATACGAGGTTCGCGACAACGGCGGTGACCTTCTCGCCATCCTCTACCTCGACTTCTTCCCACGCGAGTCTAAGCGCCAGGGAGCATGGATGACCGAGTTCCGCGGTGTACGCATTAAGGATGGTGTTGAGCAGCGTCCTTTGGTACAGCTTGTTATGAACTTCACTAAGCCTACAGCTAACACTCCATCACTCCTCACTTTCGATGAGTTTACCACTTTCCTTCACGAGTTTGGCCACGGCTTGCATGGCATCCTCGCTAAGGGTAAGTATGAGTCTATCAACGGTACCTCTGTTAAGCGCGACTTCGTAGAGCTCCCATCACAGATCATGGAGAATTGGGCATACGAGAAGGAGTATCTTGACCTTTGGGCTAAGCACTACCAGACAGGTGAGGCTATGCCAGCAGAGCTTATTGAGAAGATTGTAGCTGCTAAGAACTACCTTGCAGCATACTACAATGTTCGCCAGCTCTCATTCGGTATGCTCGATATGGCATGGCACACTATTGAGAAGCCATACGAGGGTGACATCCTTGAGTTTGAGGCTAAGGCTGTTAAGCCAGCTCAGGTTCTTCCTATCGTAGATGGCACAGCTATGGGCCCTGCATTCACCCACATCTTTAGCGGTGGCTACGCTGCTGGTTACTATGGCTATAAGTGGGCTGAGGTCCTTGCTGCTGATGCCTTCTCATACTTCAAGCAGAAGGGTATCTTCTCATCAGAGGTTGCAGGCAAGTTCCGTCATGAGGTACTTGAGAAGGGTGGTCACAAGCACCCTATGACCCTCTACAAGAACTTCCGCGGTCATGCGCCTAAGACTAAGGCTCTAATTGATCAGATGGGTCTTAAGTAATTTGTTGTGATAGCGGCGCTACTGCGACGCTTCAGTCAAAAGCCCGAATGGGAAATACGCTTAGTATGTCCCATCCGGGCTTTCTTTATACACGCCCCTTTTAATAATGCGTAAAAAATACGCAAAATATTTCTTGGTTTGAGAAATTATACCTATCTTTGCGTAAAATTAACGCATTGAATTATGGCCGAGCAGAGATATTGTTATAAATACCCCCACCCAGCGGTGACGGCAGATTGTGTGATTTTTGGTTTCGATGGGGTGAGTATCAAGGTGCTTCTTATTCAGCGAGCCATTGACCCTTACAAGGGTAAGTGGGCCTTACCTGGTGGTTTTATGAATATCGATGAGAGTGCAGAGGAGTGTGCGCGTCGAGAACTTGAGGAGGAGACTGGGCTCAGGACCGCCTCGGTAGAGCAGTTCTACACCTTTACCGATGTTATGCGCGACCCTCGCGAGCGTGTAATCACCGTGGCGCACTATGCCCTAGTGCGTCTTGCGGAGGTTAAGGGTGGTGACGATGCTGCCAAGGCTCAGTGGTTTGTGCAGAGCGAGATTCCGAGTCTCGCCTTCGACCACGATCGCATACTGCGCATGGCCCTTACACGCCTTAAAGAGCGTATATGTTTTGAGCCTATAGGCTTTGAACTTCTACCCGAGGTCTTCACCATGTCGGAGTTGCAGAATCTCTACGAGGCGATACTCGGCGTTAAGTTCGACCGTCGCAACTTCTACAACAAGATGCTCAAACTCGGCATCCTCGCAGAGGTGGAGCCACGCCCCGAGAATGCCTCGCGTCGTACGCCCACGAAGTATCGCTTCAATAGCGAGAAGTACGCCGAACTAAAACAGAAGGGTTTTAGGCTGGAGTTTTAGTCGTGGCTAATGGTATAGATATGTGTGTTGCAACAATTTAAATTTTACGGTTATGTATAATAGGAGATTTACCCCAGAGATGATTACAACACTTAGGGCTAACGAGATATTTGTCTTTGGCAGCAACCTTCTGGGGCATCACTATGGTGGAGCTGCCAACATTGCCCATAAGCACTTTGGTGCTGTCTGGGGTTGTGGCGAGGGACTCTATGGTCAGAGCTATGCTATACCCACCATGCAGGGAGGCGTCGAGACGATAAAACCCTATGTCGATGACTTCATCGACTTTGCCATATCTCACTCGGAGTTGACCTTTCTTGTTACTAAGATTGGTTGTGGCATTGCTGGTTTCAAGATAGAGGATATTGCACCTCTATTTGCCAGGGCGATAGCTGTTGAGAATATCATCCTTCCCGAGGAGTTTGTCCGTGTGATAGAGTCTCAATGATTTATATAGCACACCTTGGAGCTGTACAAGACCACACTTATAATAGTGGCTGATCTTTACAGTGGTGCTTATGAGGTGTAAATAGTATAGGCGTGTTCAACTGAACACGCCTATACTATTCTATTTACGCTCTTGCTACTCTGTTATATACTTTGCCCAGGCTGTCTCGCGCCATGCAGCCTCGGTCGCGGTGCAGGCCTCTTGAGGTATGTAGCATGATAGTCCACACGAACGGTCGAGTGTGTATGTCTCTACATCCTTGCCCGTAGCTGTCTCGATATAGTCGGTATGTCCGCTATAGAGCACCGTCTCGTTAAGCGCTCTCTTGAACTCTTCGCAGTCGGCAACATGTCTCTCGACATAGTTCAGTAGGTCGAAGTATAGGTGGTAGTCAAAGGCGTCGTACGCCTGGATGTCGCTAACATCTACATATCCCTCCAACTCGGCCATCACCACACGCATTGCATCTGCCAGTGTATCGAGCTTCTTGCAATCGATAAGCGATACCGTGCCCGACGAATTTTCGTAGAACTTCATATACTCCTCACATATAGCCTGGAGGTTATGGTTGTCGTACTCAAAGAGCATTGGTATCATAGTCTCATAGGGGAAGCCTGCACCGAGTACCTCGGCTGCCGAAGCTACGATATAGTCTGCTGAGTTACGAAGGTCGTATAAGGCCTCGACATTCGCCATAAAACAAGCATCAAATATTATGTATTTGAACTTTGTCTGGTCGAGAGCATCCACAAGGTCGGGAATCTCCATGCAGTCATAGTCGTCCTGGCCGTAGAAGAGAGGCTGTGCCTGTGGGGCGTCGCCACTGCGTGAGTCACTCTGGAAGAGGTATTCGTCGTAGAGCAAAGATGGGACCCAACCACCACCATGCGACGAGAGTATAAGACCATAGCTGTCTGCTGGAGCCTCTGTCATAATCTTAGAGATTACACCCTCAAAGAATGTCTTATCCACAGTTGATGTTGTTGTCTCGTACTCCTCGACAAGGCGCTGCTTGGCCATGCCGTCGTTCATGTATAGCTCCGTGAGTCGTGTGTAGTTGCCACGATCGTAGAATATGAAGATGCGGAAGTCTCCCTCGGGCATGTTGTAGTACGATGCGATTATACGCTGTAGGTTTGAGTCCATAAACTCGGCAAGGCCATTGTTGCCCTGCATATATATAATAAGTGTATGGCTCTCGGTAAGTGGTTGTGGTACTTCAGGCGTTGGCTCTGGTTGTGGTGTGGGCTCGGGTTCAGGTGTATCGTTGCTACACGCCACAGCAAAGAGGGCCACGAGCGCCCAAAGAAGGCTCTTGAGTCTAGGTGTTGGTTTCATATACAAATATAGGTATTAAATAATTCTCATAGTTTATCTATCCTTTTGCAAAAGTAAAATAATTTTTTGTAATAGCAATGTGTTCGCTGATAAAACCAAAAAATAAATAATTAAAACAAATTATTAAATTTATTTTTTATCTATTTTTTCGTATATTCTCTTTGTTTATTCGTTTTTTTATTCTACTTTTGGTGTGCAAATATGAAGATATTACAATCTAAAAAGACTATTTATCGTTGAATAAGAATATTTTGATAATATATAGTTTGTAGTTATCTTAGCTAATGTATTGAAAAACAAAAGATAAAATAACAAATAAGATAAAACTAAAAGAATAAATGTCTATGAGAACCATGAAACTTTTTGCTAACTTGTTTATGCTGCTTGCAGCAGTAGTATTTGTGGGATGCGACAAGGAGCCCGCGCCAACACCTACACCTCCAAAGGATGATGTGCCACTTTGCAAGGTGTCGGTAGAGGTTGAGGCTATCAGTGATACATCAATAGAATTTAGTGTTACCTCGGAGAGTGCCGATGTTGTGCGCTACATCTTCTGTGAGAGTAGCAAGACTGCTCCAACCAAGGAGGCAATTCTTGCGGACGGCGTGGATGTGGAGAAGAATACTACCGTATCTCTTATGTTCGAGGAGCTTACTCCATCTACTAAGTACACACTCCATGTTGCTGCTCAGAATGCGGCGGATACTGTCTATGCTTATCAGGAGGCTCAGACCGAGGATGCGCTCACTCATGAGCCAACCATCAACATTGTTGTTGACGAGTGTGGTACTACAACCGCCAAGTTCACAATCACAACGACCAATGCTGCCAAGGTATGTTATAATATCTACGATGTAGTCTCAGAGGACCCCGATATGCCACAGGGTGAGTTGCCATCGGCCGAAGAGGTCTTATCGGAGGGTGATGCTATAGAGCCTAATAAAGCTGTTGAAGTTGAGGCTGCCGATCTTGAGGTTGGCATGGCCTATCTTATCGTAGTTGCTGCTGAGGGTGAGGATGGTGCAGTTGTAGAGGCTGAGCTATTTAGAACCATCTATCCAGAGCCTACACTCTCTGCTGAGCTTACCGAGGATATAGGTTACGACTATGCAGTTTTCAATGTGTCAGCAGAGTATGTTGCTGAGGTTAAGTATGTATGCATCAAGGCTGGTTCGCGCGATGTTACTGCCGAGCAGGTTTTGAAGAATGGCACAGCTGTAGAGAGTGGCGATGTTAAGGTAGAGGGTCTTGATGAGGAGACTGCCTACGAGGTATATGTTGCGGCTAAGGGTCTCAACGAGGCTGTTGTTATGGTTGATGCGTTGACCTTCATAACCGAGAAGAATATCGTAGTATATACCCTGGCTGAGGATCTTAGTGTTAGCTCATACTCATATAGCGGTACAAACTTCTTCCTTACATTCATTGATGATAAGCAGGGCTATACCCTCTATGCCGACTTCTATACTACCGAGGAGGTTGGTTACCTCACATCGAGTGAGTATAAGCTTGCTGGCATGAACGGCGGTGAGATTAGCGGCACCTATACCAGCTTCCGATTCAGTCCCAGTGATATGGCTGGCTCAACATTCAGCCGTGGTAGCCTAAATGTTGTGGCAACACCTAACGAGGAGACACGCGAGGTGTACTACGAGATTAGTGGCGAGCTCTATTTCGCTGATGGTAACTCAGTGGTGTTGAGCTATGAGGGTCTTGTCTCAGGCATCGAGCTCCCTGAGATTGTAGAGGGTGCTCCCGAGGGTGCTCATATCTTCGAGGTGAAGGAGTCTATACAGCCAACACGCTATACTGGTAGCATCGAGCCTGGTGAGTATTATGTGAAGTTCACGGATAAGGATGGTGGCGAGTTCCGCTTCGACCTCTTCCTCGATCCTGCAACTTGCGACAATGGCAATGCTTTGCTCCCAACAGGCGAGTATAATACCGAGCAGTTTAACCTCTCGTACACAGATTTCGTGACATACCGCCCATCGTATAAGACTTGGAAGTTTACAGCTATCGAGATGGAGGTGGTGCTCGAGGGTGAGACTCACACAATCATTGTCAATGCTACAATGGAAAATGGTGGCGAGACAAAGCCATTCTACATGAACTGGAGTGGCGAGATAAAGGTTCAGTAATAAACTTAAAACTTAAATTATACCATGAGAAGATTTTTTAGTATATCAGCATTAACACTTGCTACGTTGTCGACATTGGTGACATCGTGCAAGCCAGACACACCCATTGACCCAGAGTCAAAGAGCCCAACCGTAAAACTTGAGGTTGGTGATGTGCGTACCAATGAGGTTGATTTCACTCTTACTACCACAGATGCTGAGGAGGCATACTACTACTGTGTGGCTGGCGTAGCAGAGGCTGCAGCGGAGACAATCATTAGCGAGGGCGTGAAGGTTGCAAACGAGGCGAACACCTTGACAGGTCTTGAGGCCGACACCGAGTATACGCTCTACGCCTTGGCTATCAATGGCACAAAGCAGGCTATCGCCAAGGAGACATTTACCACTCTCGCTGAGCCAGAGACACCATTCGAGGGCTATGAGCTCAATAAGTTTATCTCGGCAGTCTATCGTAACGATAACGATGCCTTGGCGGGTAACTATGAGTTGATGTTTGGTAACACCACCGATCTTGGCTGGGAGGGTGATATCCAGGTCTTCATCGACTTCTACAATGAGGAGGATAGCGATCCGTTGAACCCTGTTTTGCCTAATGGCGTATACGAGCCTAACACCGACTACTCTCCATTTAGCTATAATCCAGCTAACTCATATGTAGATATCGTTGTTGAGGGTGGCGAGGTTATCTCAACACCTGTCCTTGGCACTGTAACCGTTGAGCGCACAGGTGCTACATATACTATCACCGTAGAGGGCGTACTTATGCTCCTTGGCGATATGGAGTTCTCGGCACGCTACACTGGCTCTATTCAGTTTGTGCAGGGTGGTACCTCGGCGTACGAGTTCTTCGAGGAGGATGTGACTGTTGACTTCGATGATGCGCAGGTGCGCTACTGGGGTAGCTGGTTCTATCCATTCTGTGACGACTTGGGTATCGAGATGTTTGATGGCACATTCGACGAGAATGGCTCATTGCAGAAGGGCTACTACCTGCACCTTAGCCGTGTGTTCATGCCTAAGGCCGAGGACTACAATGCAGAGTATATCCCTGTGGAAGCTGGTGAGTACCTCATAACTGAATCGGTTCTTGACACTATATACTCTTTGCCATTCCGCTTTGATAATGGTGCTATCACCGACTACTTTGGCGATAAGTACTTCACCGGTACATATTTGCAGTATATCGAAAATGGTCAGGTTAAGAAGGTAGGTCTTGTAACTGACGGTAGTTTCACCGTAGAGCAGAATGGTCAGACCACAAAGATTGTTATGGACTTCACAACCGACAATGGCGTTAAGCTATCGTTGAGCTTCGATGGTGAGATGGCATTTGGTAACTTTAACGATAATGACGAGAGCATGTCTCCACGTCCATGGACCACACTCGATGCCGACCATACATATAACTTCCCTGAGGCTGCTATGGGTAGCGCATTCTGCCTTGGTGAGATTATGAAGCCTGGCTTCGACAACTGGATGATGATGATCTACGCTACAAACGATGAGTATCCAGATGGCTATGGTGATATGTTCACCACAGAGTTTATCGTCGAGACTGGCGGTTCACGCTCATCGCTCCCAACGGGTACATATAATGTGTCGCTCGATGTTGAGGATCACACAATGTTTGCAGGTATTGTAAACTATGCTGGTAGCATCCTCTTTACATGGTATGGCGATTTGACACCTGATGCTGAGGGCTACTCTTCGGAGACTGCGCCTATCTCTGAGGGTACTGTGACTATTGAGGATGCTGGCAATGGTAACTATCACTTCACCTTCAACCTTGTTGATGACGCTGGTTATAAGGTCACTGGCGAGTGGACTGGTAAGGTTGCTGCACAGGATATCAGCGATGCTTTGTAGTAGTCGTTGCTTACTGCGCCCAAGTTCCCTTGCACTTGGATAATAAAATCGGGGATGTCCTAATATTGTTGGACATCCCCGATGTTGTTCTCTACAACGAGCTGTTTAGCTTACCACATCGGCATTCACTTTCACATAGTTGTAGCCCATGCGCTTGAGCGATACTGCCACGCCAAGCTCGAACATAACCTTCGTTGTGCGTGCAAAGACATGGAAAGCCATGACGCTCTGAGCCTCGATGCCCTCCTTGCGGATAAGCATCTGTGCTGTCTCAGCCGTAGAGCGAATCATGTTCTCCACGCGCTGTGCCTCAGCACTCTCCAATGGGAGGCATAGTAGTATCTCGGTGATATACTCATCCATGCAGTCGAAGCCTCGTGGCTCGGTGAACATCTTGTGTAGGTCCTCCACAGCCTCGTAGCGATTCCACTCCTTGTCCCATAGTACCGCAGCACCCATACCCTCGTACATGGCCCATGCAATGGCAACAAGGGGGTACTTAGTAATCTCGGGCACGGCGTCCACCATGTATGATGGTGCTGAGGTGCGCCACTTCTCGTTCAACTCTTCAACCGTGAGTAGCTGACCATCCAGCCAGTTATCCTTTGACAAGCGCTCTATGAGCGTCTTGCGTAGCGACTCCTCGTAGCGTGCGAGGAGTTCCATCTGTTGTTCTGTCATATCTCTATTATTCTATTTCTTGCGTTTAGTACTCTTGCGCTTCACGCTCCATCCAAAGTGGCCTATAAGCTTGCCTAAGGTGTAGTACTCGCCATGTGAGTAGACTATGGGGCGTGCCTTGTCGAGAGAGAACTTGCCTGTCTCGGGGTCTATATACCTGGTGTCGGCCTCAATACCCACAACATCAGCTATGAACATGTCGTGCGAGCCGAGCTCCATAACCTGGCGCACCTTACAACATATCGATAGTGGTGATTCTGCAACCAAGGGTGCCGATACATGGCTGTTGGCCATAGGCGTAAGCTTAGCCTCCTGCCACTTGTTGTGGTCCTTGCCCGAGCGCACACCACACCAATCGGTAGCGCGCGCCATATCCTCAGTGGTGAGGTTTATGACAAACTCCCCCGTGCGACGAAGTATGTCGTAGGAGTGGCGCTCCTTGCGCACCGATATGTAGCACATCGGTGGGTTGGTGCATATGGTGCCTGTCCACGCAATGGTGAGCAGGTTATAGTTCTCGGGGCTATCGCCCACGCTCACAAGAACCGCAGGAAGTGGGTATATCAGTGTCCCTGGCTTCCACGACTCCTTGGTAATCTTACTATGCATATTTATCTCTTGTTTATAGGCTCTTGTTCATAGCTTACTTACCGCCCTGCCTATCCATCCACATTATCACTCTTTGCTACTCGGTCTCGTAACCAAAATCCTCTTTGAGGTTAGCCGATGAGGCTGCCTGCACAGCGAGGTAGTCGCAGCGGTTGTTTTCGATGGTCGAGGCGTGGCCCTTGACCCACACAAAGCGCACCTTATGTTGGCGGTAGATGTTCAGGAAGCGACGCCAAAGGTCGGGGTTCTTCTTGCCCTTGAAGCCTGTCTTCTCCCAGTTGAGCAACCAGCGCTGGTTTACAGCCTCCACAACATATTTAGAGTCGGAGTATAGCGTGACATTACTACCTGGGAAGCGTAGTGCCTCCAAGGCTACGCATACGGCCATAAGCTCCATGCGATTGTTTGTCGTGAGGCGGAAACCCTCCGATAGCTCCTTTCGGTGAGGCCCCGATATTAGGACCACACCATAACCGCCCGGCCCAGGATTACCCTTGGCCGAGCCGTCGGTGTAGATTGTTATGTCTGCCATTACTGAAGTGCTGCAATCTGCTCTTTGAGTGCTGCAATCTTAGCCTCGGCATCTGCCTGCTTAGCGCGCTCGTTGGCAACAACCTTCTCAGGAGCTGACGATACGAAGCGCTCGTTAGATAGTTTCTTCATTACAGAGCTAAGGAAGCCCTCGTAGTACTCAAGGTCTGTAGCCAAGCGCTTGAGCTCAGCCTCCTTGTCAATGTTACCCTCCATGGGCACGAAGTACTGCGTAGTCTTGACGATGAAGGCTGCAGCTGTGGCATCCTTCTCTACCACTGTGGCTACCTCCTTGAGGTTACCCATCTTGGCGATTACTGCCTCGTACTCTGCAGGGTAGTTGTCGTCAGCGATGTAGTTGAGTGCAAGAGTCTCCTTCTGAGCAATGTTCTTCTGCTTGCGTACATTACGAATTGCTGAGATAACCTCCTGTGCAAGGCCGAAGCGTGCCAAGATTGTGGCATCTGCCTTGCGCTCAGCCTTAGGCTCCTGTGCGATAACGATAGAGCGTACACCCTCCTCAGGCTTCAAGTCCTGCCATATCTCCTCTGTAACGAAAGGCATGAATGGGTGCAATAGACGCAATAGCTGGTCGAAGTAGTGCTTGGTGCGAGCGAGTGTTGCCGCGTCAATAGGTGACTGGTATGCAGGCTTCACCATCTCCAAATACCAGCCGCTGAAGTCATCCCAGAAGAGACGATACAACTCGGTGAAGGCCTCAGATATGCGGTACTGCTCCATGTTGTGGTTTAGACGCTCGATATTATCGCGCATAACCTCGTCGAACCACTCGATAGCCTCGCGTGCATATGCTGGCTGCTCAAGGTTCTCGTCCACATCCCACATGTTCACCAATCGGTAGGCGTTCCAAATCTTGTTGCAGAAGTTACGACCCTGCTCGCATAGTGCCTCGTCGAACATCACATCGTTACCTGCCGATGCTGACATAAGCATTGCAATACGCATACCATCAGCACCATACTTGGCGATAAGGTCGAGTGGGTCTGGTGAGTTACCGAGCTGCTTCGACATCTTGCGACCGAGCTTGTCGCGCACGATACCTGTGAAGTAAACATTGCGGAATGGCATCTCGCCACGCCATTCGTAACCAGCCATGATCATACGAGCAATCCAGAAGAAGATGATATCTGGACCTGTTACAAGGTCGTTTGTCGAGTAGTAGTATTTGATCTCCTCGTTGTCGGGATCGAGTATGCCGTTGAAGAGCGATAGAGGCCACAACCATGAACTGAACCATGTATCGAGAGCATCCTCATCGTGGCGCAACTCCTCGGCAGTGATATTCTCGTAGCCAGGTATTGCCTGAGCAAGGCGTAGTGCCTCCTCGCGGCTCTCGGCAACAACAAACTTCTCCTCGCAACCCTCGCTTGTAGGGAGGAAGTATGCAGGGATGCGGTGTCCCCACCATAGCTGGCGGCTGATACACCAATCCTGGATGTTAGTAAGCCAGTTGTTGTATGTTGTCTTATACTTCGAGGGGTAGAACTTTATCTCGTCGTTCATTACAGGGGGCAGTGCGATGTCGGCAAAGTGCTGCATGCGCAAGAACCACTGCATACATAGGCGTGGCTCTACTGCGGTATCGGCGTTACGCTCGCTGTAGCCCACCTTGTTGTCGTAGTCCTCGACCTTCTCCAAAAGACCTGCCTCGGCGAGGTCCTTGACAATCTGCTTACGAACATCCATGCGGTCCATGCCTACATACATGCCACCAGCCTCGCTGATTGTAGCATCGGCATTAAAGATATCTATAGTCTCGAGGTTGTGTGTCTTGCCGAGCATATAGTCGTTTACATCATGTGCAGGTGTAACCTTAAGACATCCAGTTCCGAACTCTATCTCAACGTAGCGGTCCTCAATGATTGGGACAACGCGGTTTACAAGAGGCACGATTACGCTCTTACCCTTGAGCCATGTGTTCTTAGGATCCTTGGGGTTGATACACATTGCAGTATCACCCATAATTGTCTCAGGGCGTGTTGTTGCCACCACAGCATAGCGACGACCCTCAGCATCGCGGTGTAGTATCTGGTGCTTCACTGTAGGATCAAATGGGTCAGTAGCGCCGAGTGTTACAGCTCCCTGCTCCTCGCCATCAGTGCTGCCAGCAGCCTCATCTACATAGTACTTCAAGTAGTAGAGCTTGCTCTTCTCCTCGCGATAGATAACCTCCTCATTGCTGAGTGCTGTCTGAGCTTTAGGGTCCCAGTTCACCATGCGCAATCCGCGATAGATAAGTCCCTTGTTGTAGAGGTCGCAGAATACATGTATTACACTCTTGCTACGAATCTCATCCATGGTGAATGCTGTACGCTCCCAGTCGCACGATGCGCCCAATTTACGCAACTGCTTGAGGATGATGCCACCATGCTCGTTTGTCCACTCCCAAGCGTGCTTGAGGAACTCCTCACGAGTGAGGTCGCTCTTCTTTATTCCCTGCTCAGCGAGTCGCTTTACCACCTTAGCCTCGGTAGCGATAGATGCGTGGTCGGTACCAGGTACCCAGCAGGCATTCTTGCCCTGCATACGAGCGCGACGGATTAACACATCCTCCAAGGAGTTGTTGGGCATGTGACCCATGTGCAACATACCTGTTACATTTGGTGGAGGAATTACGATTGTATATGGCTCACGAGCATCTGGCTCCGAGTGGAAAAGATTCTCCTTAATCCAGAAGTCATACCACTTCTGTTCGATCTGTTCGGGTGAATACTTGTCTGCTAACTGCATAAATTTTAGCGTTTTATAATTATTAATTTTGTTTTGTATCCTTGAATTTGGTGCGCTTCGTGTGTGCATGTGCTTGCGCATCGCGGGCGTACAAAGGGCAAAGATAAGAAAAAATGCGCAACAAGCAATAATGCTACTGCAAAAAAAGATGGCGTAATTGTTGTAGATTGTGGAGTTGATGTGTGCAACTGAAGTGATTAATAGTAGAGCATATTGGTAATGGGGAGAGAGCTCAGACTATTATCATGTCGACATCAGGAAAACGAGAAGGATGAATATGGTGGCAATTCCCACAAATGTATGGTGCTTTTGCATGTTGTGATATTGTCCAATAATATCCAAAATGGCTATTTGTAATTCTTTGCTTGTTTGTCGATCTTACCGCTGTTCTTATGTGTGTTTTTTTTGTCTTTTTTCAGGCGTACACAATGCGTGTGCGTGATGCGTTGAATAGCGCCGTTCTATGTGTTGATGATGAAAATTTTAGTGTTGGATATAAAAAACGCATTTTGTGGTTTGATAATTGATAAATAATGTATAAATTTGTAATCATTGTCGTGGTGTGTAAATCTTTAACCTTAGTGATGGTAAGTATGTACTGAGTTGTAGATATTATGCACTATTGTGTAAAATGTTGAAATTAAACAATTTAAAAATATTAACTAATTAGAAAATGAGAAAACAAACTATCTTTTCCGAGGAGTATGTAGCTCCAGAGTTGGAGGTGATCTCAACTGATGTTGAGGCTGGCTTTTCGCTCTCTGTTGGCATTCCTGATGTCGAGGAGGATAACTATGGCGATTTCTAAAAACTATTGCAGCAATGAGGAATTTGTTTAAGAATTTGATGCTTGTTGCAGTAGCTGCAATGGCATTTACCGCTTGTTCTAAGGAGAACGATGAGGTAAACAAAGTTGAGAAGAAGACAATTTTTAGTTTCGAGGCAACCATCGCTAACGATGACACTCGTTCGGGCTTTGCCGAGAAGGAGGAGGGCGCAACTGCCTATAAGTCGGAGTGGTTTGGTGACGAGACTCTCAAGATCTTCGTTACTGACTACTCTAGTTACTATGTTGAGACCACAGCTGATATCAATGCAGAGGGTAAGTTCGATTTGGAGTTGACCGATGCTCCTGAGAACTTCTTTATGACAGTTGTTTCGCCTGCTGAGTCATGGGCGAGCGAGTATACAGCAACTATTCCTATTGAGCAGACACCTCTTGCTAACAGCGTAGATCCTAAGGCTCACGTGTTGCAGGCTCAGGCAGTGCCAGTGTCAGATGGCGTTGCCGATATTAATATGATTCACATGGCTGCTTATGGTAAGATGACAATCAATGCTGATGATTTCACTATCGACCATGTTGTTGTTGACCTTAAGGGTACATTCTATGGTTCCGACAAGAGCTGCTCATACACAATCAACGCTACAAATGTAGAGAACAACACCTTCTGGTTTGCTACTGAGCCTATCGATGTTACTGACTTCACTGTCACTGCATACAACTCTGAGGGTGGCTCGATTACCAAGAGCGTAGATGTAGCTGCTGCTGGCAAGACCTTGGCATTCAGCTATGGCCGCGTGTCGACATTCTCTGTGTCGGGCCTTGAGGCTGTTCAGGTTCCCTCTGTTCCAGCCTTCACAAGTGCAGCGTGGACTAATTCATCAAAGTCTGATAAGTTCATCCAATTCTATAGCGATGAGCTTGGTACTTTGCAGTTGAACTTCTACAATTGTAACAATGAGGCTTGGCTCGATGCTCGTACCTATGGCTTTGCTAATAGTGGAGATATCTTCCCAGGTGATGTTTATTCATACTATGTTGATGCAACAGGCATCTCTCGCTATGTAGTTTCTGGTAGTGTCACAATCTCTATCGTTGATGGTGAGTACTATATCGAGTTTAATAATCTTACTGACTACGATGGTTCTTACTATCTTACAGCAACATACAAGGGCTCTATCTCTGGCTTGCAGCTCCCCGATACCCGTGAGAAGCTTGCTATGCCTACTGCAACAGCAACTGCCGAGGGTAATATTATCACTATCTCATGGGATGCTATAACTGGTGCTGATGAGTACTATGTATTCTGCTATGCTGGTGGTTTGGATGCAATCACAACTACTGAGACATCGGTAACTATTGAGGCTGCATATGGTACTAAGTACGATTTCTTGATTCGTGCCGTAGCAAACGACTCAAATCCTGATTATAAAACATCTGAGGATTACTATTTCGATGTAACAACCGAGAAGGATCCTAATGTATTTGCAGAGTATATCGCATCTGATCTATACTGGGATGCTAGTGGCTACTTCGTATTTGTTGTAGATCAGTATGAAATTTTCCGAGTTAAGATGAATGATGCTGATTGTCCAAATCACACAACAATTCTTGAGGGTGAGTATCAGGCGGTAGCTTCATCAACAATTCCAGCTAAGTCATTCTCAGTTTACCAGAAGGTTAAAGGTGGATTTGCTGAGGGTTGGAGTTCTACAAATACCTCTTCTACAATGAGCGTATCGTATGTAGATGGTGAGTATGTTATCATTGTCAACTACATCGGTAAATGGGGCGGCTCAGGCGAGGTAGGCTATAAGGGTGTGCCCGAGGGCTGGGTAGTACCTGGTACTGGCGACTCTGGCGACTCTGGCGATGGTGGCGAAGACTCGGGTGATGATAATACTGGTGATGGTGGCGATGCTGTGCTTGGCTCTGAGTCAAATCCATATACATTTACATCATTAATAAAGACTCAGTGGACTTTAGAATTCACTGGTGCGGAAAATGGTGATAGAATTGTGATGGATTGCAATACAACTAATGTCGGTGCTTGGATTGGAGATCACGGTGCAGACACCTGGATTGCAATGACTAAGCTCCTTTATGGTTCTGGCGCTAGTATCTATGGCTACAATGGTGAAGATTATATTAATTCAGCATTCTGGGGAGGTTCTTTCGTAAAGGTTGTAAAGAGTGGCTCTGAGTATACCTTTACATTTAATATGAGTGTTGATGGAGGTACAACACAGACTTATTACACTTGTACTACGACTTTGTAGTAGTCTGAAGGTGTAATATAATCCTCTTTCGGGGTGGTCTTCGGATCACCCCGATTTTTTTTCGGAGAAAGAGACAATGAGACAAAGTGACAAAGAGACATAGTTACCTCCTTTCCGCAACGGCAACCAGTCATCAGTCCTCGACCATCTCAGCGTTTCAACGTCTCAGTGTCCTAATCCCCAAAAAAAAAGCACCGCTCGGTGCTCTTTTTTATTTGAAACTTCTCTATCTCCTCTTGGCTATAAACCATGGGTTGTCGAGCTCTTCCTTATTATATAATAGAGGCTCGCCAGTGGGGTAGGCCATAGTGATGCCGCCCGCCTCCGAGAGTATAAGCTCTCCTGCTGCGGTATCCCACTCCGAGGTTGTTGTTGTGCGTATGTAGTAGTCTACATGTCCCTCTGCCAAGAGGCAAAATTTGTAGGAACTGCCCTGCTCGATAATCTCGAGGTCGGGGTGCTCGTTACGCAGGTGCTCTATATGGTCGTGGGTCTCGCTGGTCTGGTGAGAGCGCGACACAGCAACACGAAAGGTTGTGTGCTCTGCCGAGGCAAGGGGGAGCTTGACAATGTTTTCGTGTATCTGCTCGTAGCTATATGATGCATCCTCGCTTGGCTCTACATTGTGCATAACCCAGGCGCCGTGACCTCGCTCGGCGATATATATCTTGCGATGGTAGGGTACATAGACCACCGAGCTTATGCATATATTGTTCGCCATAAGTGCTATGTTTATGGTGAACTCATTGTTGCCCTTGATGAACTCCACGGTGCCATCCAGTGGGTCGACTAACCAAAATAGATCCCAGTTGCGACGCTCATCGTAGAGCATCTCGCGACCCTCCTCCGAGAGTATAGGTATGCGTGTTGTGCCCAGAGCCTCCTTTATGGTGTTGTGTGCCATACGGTCGGCAATAGTGATGGGCGTGTGGTCGCTCTTCATTGTCACATGATAGTCGTCGCTCTGCTTGTATATCTTCATGATGGCTGCGCCAGCGCGCACAGCGGCATTGAACTGCTGAGGAAGAAGATATTCACGAATGGTCTGATCAATCATCATGGTTGAAGTTTTAGAGGTCATTAATATAACTTTGGTAAAGTTAGCAAAAAGTTTCGATATATACAATATGAACGCAATAATAGTCTGCGATATTGTCAATATTATCGACTATATGTTGTGTCTCGGTGGCCACACCCTCAGCTGCACGAAAAGCATGCCAATGTTGGTGGAAAAAGGGATAAGGAGATTGATGAACAAAGAAACAAGGAGAAGTCGGGTATCACAATGCTTCGCGTCAATTGTCCATGACCGTCCTATCTACCCCCCCCAAAAAAAAAGAAAATACAGTAAAAGCGAAAACTTTTATAGTAATAGTTTGCAGATTGGAAAATAATTCGTACATTTGCGCCGCTAAACATTCTAATTACAGATTAAATGTACGTAATAGTAGAGATTGCAGGTCAGCAGTTTAAGGCTGAGAAGGGTCGAAAGCTCTATGTTCACCGTCTCCAGGGCGAGGAAAACTCGTCTTTGAGCTTCGACAAAGTCCTGCTTGTAGACAACGACGGTCAGGTTAAGGTAGGTGCACCTGTAGTAGAAGGCGCCTCAGTAAAGTGCAAGATCTTGAAGCACCTCAAGGACGACAAGGTCCTCGTGTTCAAGAAGAAGCGTAGAACAGGTTATCAGAAGTGTAACGGTCACCGTCAGTATCTGACACAGGTTCTCGTTGAGGAGATTAATTGTTAAACCCTA
>JAZLBJ010000035.1:0-22989 GCA_045613645.1 Alistipes sp.
TATGCACTAACTCAAAATAGTCGTATATCGCGCCCGGCAACAACAACTTCAATGGATCTTCTATTTTCTCTTTGCGCTTTACCATAACACAAAGATAAAACTTTTTTACATTTTGTCCCACCGGAAATTTACAGTGATCCCTTATTGGGCTTAATGCGCTGAATAGACTTAATGCGCCGAATTACAGTGTAAAAACAAAAAAGAGAGGCGTTAACCTCTCTTCTTCGTGGTGCCACCAGGATTCGAACTGCGAAGCAGTAGAGCCGATACCATATCGCGCAGACGCAGTCGAGCACTAAACCTCCTCTCTATCGGCTCAACCAGCTTTAAGTGAGTAATGCCGAGGGCAACACAAGTCTATTGTTTGAACTGATGTAGAGCAACGCCGAAGGCTGTGATTTTGTGGGGATGGTGGGTGCTTGCACACATCCATCTCCACAAGAGCACACCGACGACATAAGTCGTCGGGCTCTACATCCGAAAAAGAGAAAACAAAAAAGAGAACTCTTTTGGAGTTCTCTTCTTCGTGGTGCCACCGGGATTCGAACCAGGGACACAAGGATTTTCAGTCCTTTGCTCTACCAACTGAGCTATGGCACCATCGTTATTTATTGCCTAACCTTGGTTAAGCGAGTGCAAAGGTAAGCATTTTTTTTATTCCTGCAAATTTTTTCGCAAAAATAATTTAAAATTTTTTCATGAAAATATTCATCATACTACTTAATGTGTTAATAATCTGTGTATTATGATATGGAATAAATTTCTTATAATTTTGAATTGTTCTAATGGCCAAGAGGATAAAGATGCTGGCGGTTAGGTTTTGCTATCTGTAAGCGAGGCAAAGTATTCGTTGACTACTGATATCGCAGAGATAGAGGTGGAGCGTAGGACAATCATTGAGACTGCAAAGGCTAATGGTACATGGCTCGAAATAAATAATGGTAAGCCTACAAACCCTACTCCTGAGCAGAGGGTGGATGCGGAAGAGATTTATAACAATATAGGCGTAGTTAAAAATATAATTGATGGTAGAGAGGTCGATTTCGTTTACTGAGCATTCGGTAAAATAGTCAGATTTAAGGGTTATGATACAAAACGGCAAATCCCCTTATTGGCTGAGGTCTTCTGAGCATCTATTCCAATCAAGTTCGAGAAAGATAAATAAGAGGAGCGCAAATATCATCCCAATAACTTTGTTGAGTTTCCGACACCCTTACACACGTAATAGCCCCCCCACACAATAGCCCACACAGACACACACCAAAAAAAACAATAGCCCCCACAATTGCGGGTATTAAAAATAATACCCATGCCTCTCGGCTCTCTACATATCGTCACAGTGGTATGTTGCCACATCGCAATGCCCCATGGGATGATGGGGTAAAAAGTGTGCGGGTTACTGAGTGTAACCCGCACAACATATTCGCGTAAGAGCGTAGGGCTATGCCTTATGGCCAGGGCCCTGAGGAAACCATCCCTTGCGCACCCTCTCCCTCTGGTGTATAAGCTCCAATATGCTCCAGAATGATGAGAAGGCTGTAACGCCGAAAATGGTGGATAGAATAGTGCTGGTGACAAAAAACGAGAGCAGGCAAAAGGCAATGCCCGCAACAAGAAATATCCACCAACAGCCTACACCCCAATAATACTCTGCCTTGATGACAATAGGGTGGAAAAGACCTATGATCAAAAAGGTCGCAAGACCTACTATGATGCCTGTGAAATTCATATATCTTAATATTTTAATTGTTAGCCCACAAATGTAACTAAAAAAAATGATAAACAACATATTATGCGGAAATATGTGAGTAAGCATGCGACAGTGCCGAGCTAGAAGAGGTGGTGTGCGATGGGGCTTGGAGTATATACGCAACATCTTCGGTGCTAATGGTATGACCAAGCAAGTGAAAGCCGTGGATAATATGGTCGATGCTCTCAATACCCTTATCAATGCTACTGTCGAGGGTAAGGATATAGAGAAGAGAGAGGAGACTTCTGCGGAGACAACAAAGAACGAGGATGCCACTGCTGAGGAGGCTAAGGGTGAGGAGAGCCAGACGAACTATTCACTGAAGGGCGATGTGAAGTATTTGTTAAGTGAGGAGACCACAAAAATCTTCGATGCAGCAAAGGCAAAGTTCGGCACTACCTTAGATATGCGTGAGGCAGGATATATTTTACCTGATGGTAGTATGCTCGATTTTAGTGGCAGACACCAAGTTGAAGGCGATGCATCATTCTTGAATGGCAATAGAACAGTTGACCATAGAAAGATTGCTAATATTGCCTACGACGCTGAGGATAATGAGACAGGCATTAATACCGACTTGGGTGACTTCTTGGATAGAGGTGCTATTCGTATTGATAGCAATGCAGGAGCAATTAATCTCAATGTAGCACCAACAAAGGCTCAAAAGGATAGGCTGAAGCGTCTTATCGAGCGTAATGATGGCTATGTATATATAGATTTCGGCAAGGGTTGGGATACCGAGCATTATGCCGAATATGAAGCAGCAAGAGCCTCACGAGTATTGGGTGATATTGATAGGTACTTTGATGAGGGGATAAAGCCAACTGGCAATGTGCGCTTCTCGTTGCAAGAGGTAAACGACCGCTTTAATGAGGAGTTGGATGCGTTTAAGGCGGAGCAGAACGTAAGCGAATTACATTTAGGGGCTCCAAGTCCTTTGCTACGAGCATGTGGGGTAAGTGCGTCTGAAATATTTATAACTGCAAAAACACTTAGAGACCACTTAAAAAAACATAATCTAACTGAGGATGAAATTAAGAATTTGCCAATAGCAATAAACGACCCTATAATGGTGTATGAGTGGGGAGAGAAGGCAAAATCAAAGATTATTATCACTCAAATACCTCGTGGAGAACAGCGAATAACTGTTGCAATAAAGATGGAACGAGGGGGTAGGAGATTATCTGTTAATGAGCTTGCGAGCGTTCACGGAAAGGATGTAGAACGTTTAATGAATGAGATGCTCACAACAAAAAGCGACTTTGGAAAGGATAATTTGAAGTATGTAAACAAAGAAATTGCTATGCAATGGTTAGGAATAGCCCCTCCTGAGGGGGCAGCATCTCTAACCGATGCACAGCAATCCATTGCAAAGATAATACAAAATTTCGAAAATCCAAAGATTGGGGTGAAATATTCTCTCTCCACCACCCCTACCTTCTACTCTAACGCTGAGTTTGCTGTGCGTGGCATCAAGCAGGAGAAGGCTACGCCTGAGCAGTGGCTCAAGATGATTGAGAAGACTGGCGGTCTCAAGGCGGGTGAGGATAAGTGGCTCGGTCTAAGCGATTGGCTCAAGGCATCTACTGCTAAGACACTCACTAAAGATGAGGTGTTGCAGTATATCGCAGAGAACGATATCCAGATTGAGGAGGTAAGCTATGGTGATGTTGCAGACATTAGCAGAGAGGAGATTTATGAGAGTGCTGAGTTCGCAGAACTCCGAGAAAGTCTCACGGAGTACGATGAGGATGATAACCCTTATATCAATCGAGAGCGTTACGATGAGTTGCGTAGTGAGTCTTACGATTTTGTTGATGGCTTCTCACTTGATTATTGGGGTGAGGAGTTGGAGGTTGACTCACCAGCAGCCGCTGCCACATACCTTGGTTTGACAAATGCCGATAAAGAGATTAACGAAACTCGCCTTGGTTACACAACGCAAGGTCTCAATAATAAGCGTGAGATTGCTCTTGTAGTACCTACTATTGAGCCATACAATCAAAGCGATAATATTCATTTTGGTGATGCTGGCGAGGGTCGTGCTGTAGCGTGGGTACGCTTTGGTGAGACTACTGATGCCGATGGTAAGCGTGTACTTGTTATCGATGAGATACAGAGTAAACGACATCAAGACGGCCGTGAAAAGGGATATATATCTGATGAAGTTTTAGAGGCTCAAAGGCAATATGATTACCTCTACAAGAAGATGTATAAAGAAGGACTAAATGAGGAGGAACATAATAGATACCATTCTCTCGGACAATTTATCAAAGAGAATTATGGGATTGTCCCCTCTGCTCCTTTTGAGAAAAACTGGGCCGAGCTTGCTTTTAAGCGTATGCTCCGCTATGCAGCCGAGAATGGCTACGACTATGTAGCGTGGACTACAGGCGACCAGCAGGCAGATAGATACGATATTGGCTCGGTAGTCAAAGATATTGTTACCTACGACACGAAAGATGCTGATGGCAACCCTATCAAAAAGATGAAGTTCCGTATGAATAATATGGGTACTTACAACATCGCTACAAATATGGAGGGTGTCATCATCAAGGGTGACGGTGAGATGAAAGGAGGTATGCACCTTTCGGACATCACAGGCAAACCTCTTGCCGAGAAGATTATGAAAGGCGAGGGTGAGGATGCTATGGTGTTTGAGAATGGTAAAGATATCGAAGCTAAGAGTCTTGAGGGTGAAGAGCTGCATATCGGGAATGAGGGTATGAAAGCCTTTTACGACCAGATGCTCCCATCGTTTGTGAAGAAGTACTCTAAGAAGTGGGGAGCAGAGGTTAAGGATATCACAATGCCTACCCTTGAGGAGAATAACACTATGCACGCAGTGAATGTCACCGACTCTATGCGTGAGAGCGTTATGCAGGGACAGCCTAAATTCTCTCTCATCACCCCTGAGATGGATGCTGCCTACCTTGATGCTGTAGAGCGTGGCGATATGGCTACCGCACAGAGGATGGTGATGGAGGCAGCCAAGCTCGCTATGCCGAACACAAAGGTAGTGGATGAGGATGGCGAGCCAAAGGTAGTGTATCACGGAACGCCTAATAATTTCAATGCTTTTAGCAAAGAGATGTTCGGGACCTCTACGGATAGAGGCATATGGGGCAATGGATTCTATTTTTCCGACTCTGAGCAGTATGCTAAAACATACGAGAAGCGAGGAGATAAGCAAGGGAGGACACTAACAGTATTCTTAAATATCGAAAATCCGTTATTCATTAGCCTACGCAATGGTGGCAACGAGGGTGCTATGTATTTCCACGAGCTAATGGAAAAGCATTTTACAGATGATATTTACGAGGATGCAACGAGGACAGATGAACTAATGTCTGTCGCTCAGGAGCGTTTAACAGCTGATATTGTGGCAAATGGATACGATGGTATAGTTGTAGAATACACAAATCATATCGACACAGAGTATGTTGCCTTTGAGCCTAACCAAATCAAGTCTGCCGACCCTGTAACCTACGATGATGCTGGTAATGTCATCCCCCTCTCGGAGCGTTTCAACCCTCGTAAGGAGGATATAAGGTATTCGTTGCGCTCTATGGATGAGGGAATAGCTATTCTTAGAAATAAGGCTACCGAGTATAATATTGATATTCCTCTGATGCTTATTGAAAACGCAGATGAGTATGTGATGTTAATGCGTGAGGAGAATGTTAAAAACCCTGAAAAGAAAGCGAATGCCTTTGCTACATACCTATCTGACAAAGAGCTAATTTGTTTTAACGGGTCGCATTTCCTTGATGCTGACGATGAGTTTGTGGCTGATGCAATTATGCACGAATACGCTCACCATGCAACACATCAAATGTGGAATGATGTTTTGCGTGTAATCACCGAGGCGAATAGAAGCGATATTCTTTGGGTGAGAGACAATGTGCTTAGTGAGCATTACAACGATATTACTCCTGCAGGAACAATTAATGAGATTATTAGTATCTTTGTAGAGAGAATGGGCGAAGAAATGCGTCATAAGGTCTTTAGTGGGAAGTATGAAATAGCTCAGTTGGTATCGAATTATGAGAAAGAGATAGAAACTGCTGAAGATATGCCTGAACAGGCAGGGATTGTACTAAAGCTCACAATCCCGCTAATAGCCAATAACTTAGAAATAATTAAAAAACAGTACAATGGAAAACGAGCGAATAACATCATCCTCAGACGAGACACAAGCGATGGAGAAAGAAGTAAAAGATCTGGTGAAGAGGGTAATAGACGGGATGAAACATCCAAGGTGGATTTGCGGAACTCCCGATATGATGGATGGCGAGAAACTAACGAAAGAGGAGGTGGAGCCTAACAAGTAAAATATTAAATTATCTTAAAGATGAATACGACAGAAAACAAAACTCAGGAAGCAATACAGGAGGAGAAGCAACCATACGCAACCGATTTGGGGGTAAATACAATGGAGGTATCTCGCAAATTGAACGAGTTGGACGAGGACCCGCTTTAACCGACACCTCCTACTCCCTCTCAGACATCCCCTTCTTCGATGATGAGGGTGAAAGTAGTTTAGGGATGTTCGAAGTGGTGTGTCGGGCATCCCTAAATATTTTATATATTGGCCATCTAAGCATTTTTTTTGCCTTCGGTTTGCAATAGTCGCTCATTATTACTATATTTGTATGTTTAACAACAAACCAACAAGCAGATGAAAGGTATTGTTTTAGCCGGAGGTAGTGGCACACGCCTATATCCCATCACCAAGGGTGTGAGCAAGCAGCTCCTACCCATCTTCGATAAGCCTATGGTCTACTACCCTATCTCGGTGCTTATGAGCGCTGGGATACGCGACATACTAATCATATCGACACCCCTCGACCTACCAATGTTTAAGCGACTCCTTGGCACAGGCGAGGAGCTTGGCGTACGCTTTAGCTATGCCGAGCAGGCACAACCAAATGGTATTGCCGAGGCCTTTATCATAGGTCGTGAGTTCATAGGCGAGGATGATGTATGTCTTATTCTTGGCGACAACATATTCCATGGCGCTGGCTTTGATGACATGCTCCAGCGCGCTGTGGAGAACACCACAAATATGGGTCGTGCGACAGTATTCGGATACAAAGTGGAGCGCCCCGAGCGCTATGGTGTGGTGACCTTCGACGCGGAGGGCATGGCCATAGATATCACCGAGAAGCCCGCAGAGCCACGCTCCAACTACGCTGTCACAGGTCTATACTTCTACCCCAACAGCGTGGTAGATATAGCTGCAAAAATAACCCCATCGGCACGCGGTGAGTTGGAGATAACCACAGTTAATCAGCACTACCTCGAACATAGAGAACTCAACGTCGAGATTCTCGACAGGGGCTATGCATGGCTCGACACTGGCACACACGACTCGCTGGCCGAGGCCTCAATATTCGTGGAGGTAATAGAGAAGCGTCAGGGTCAGAAGATAGCCTGCTTGGAGGAGATAGCCTATCGCAAGGGTTGGATCTCTCGTGAGGCACTACATCATCTTGCCGAGCCTATGCGAGGTAATCAGTACGGTCAATATCTACTCAAGTTATGAAGTTGATAAATACAGATTTAGATGGTGTAGTAATCGTAGTTCCCGATATTTATAGTGACGAACGCGGCTACTTCTACGAGTCGTTTAACACAAAGAGTTTCGCCAAGCTCCTTGGCCGCGATATAACCTTTGTGCAGGACAACGAGTCGCTGTCGCACGAGGGTGTTATTCGAGGACTTCACTATCAACTACCGCCCCACGCCCAGTCGAAACTTGTGCGTGTGGTGCGTGGTACTATCCTGGACATTGTGGCGGACATACGCCGAGGCTCGCCAACATATGGCAAGTATATTGCCGTGGAGCTTAGCGCCGAGAACCACTATCAGCTGTTCATACCACGAGGCTTCGCCCATGGCTTCAAGGTAATAGAGGGAGAAGCTGTATTGCAGTATAAGTGCGACAATCACTATACCCCTGAGTGCGAGGGCTCTATTCGCTGGGATGACCCAACGCTCGCCATAGATTGGCAGATAGAGACAAGCGATGCGATAGTATCGGCACGCGACAGGGCAGCCAAGTTATTAGAGGAGTGCGACATGCTCTTTGACTATAACACCAACTACTATGCATAGGGTACTTATCACTGGTGGCTCAGGACAGTTGGGTATGGCCATACATCTTACTTCGTCATATAGTTCAAATAGCTATATAGTAGCCCCGCACGACGAGGTGGATATATGCGATAAAAGGAGCATTGTGGAGGCTATCGAACGCCACAATATCGACACCGTCATAAACTGCGCTGCATATACTAATGTAGATGGTGCGGAGGATGACGAGGCGAGAGCCATAGAGATAAATAGTACAGCCGTAGCAATGCTTGCTCATATATGTCATGACCGAGATATTCGACTAATACACATATCCACCGACTATGTTTTTGGTGGGGATGTTCAGCGTACCACGCCATATATCGAGAGCGACAATATGGCCCCCATCAACGCCTACGGCCGTAGCAAGGCTATGGGTGAGACAAAGGTTACAGAATTAGGCGGCATTGTGATACGCACATCGTGGTTATATGCCCCTTGGGGAAAGAACTTTGTGCGCACAATACTGCGTCTTGCCAACGAGCGTGAGGAGATAAGCGTGGTTGACGACCAGCGAGGCTCACCCACCTCAGCACTTGGACTTGCCCGCATGCTTGTAACCATAATAGACAATGGTGCAGCAGAGCAAATGAGTGGCATATACCACTATAGCGACTTAGGAGAGACTACATGGCATGGCTTTGCAAGGGAGATTGTCACACAGGCTGGAGTGGCGAGTTGCACAATAGCTGCATGCAGTACTGCCGAGCGTAATATGAGAGCACAGCGTCCCTCCTACTCAGTACTTAATACTAAGCGTATGGCAACTATCGAGGGTGTAGAGATAGCGCCATGGCAGGAGCGACTAAAGGAGGTAATAACGATAATTAAGGAGTCATGATAACACAGCGCAATATACTTATCACAGGAGGTGCAGGCTTCATAGGTAGCCATGTAGTTGAGTTACTCACAAGTAAGTACCCCAACTACCATATCGTAACCCTCGACAAGCTAACCTATGCTGGTAGCCTTGAGAACATAGCCGAGGCTATGAAGCGTCCGAACCACACCTTTGTGGAGGGTGACATATGCGACAAGGAACTTGTAGAACGCATATTCGAGGAGTATCGTATCGACGGTGTTATGCACCTCGCGGCTGAGAGCCATGTGGACCGCTCGATAAGTGCACCTATGGTCTTTGCACACAACAACATCATTGGCACGCTAACACTTTTGGAGGCGGCACGCAAGGCGTGGGCTGGCAACTATGAGGGTAAGCGCTTCCATCATATATCCACAGACGAAGTATATGGGGCGTTGCCTCTTGATGGAGGTAAGTTCACTGAAGCATCGCGCTACGAACCCCACTCGCCATACTCGGCATCCAAGGCCTCATCGGACCACTTTGTGCGTGCCTACCACGACACATACGGTCTGCCTACAGTGATTACCAACTGTTCGAACAACTATGGCGAGAGACAGTACCCCGAGAAGTTGATACCTCTATTTATAAACAATATAGTGGAGCGCAAGCCTCTGCCCGTATATGGTACAGGATGCAATATTCGTGACTGGTTGTATGTGGGTGACCACGCAAGAGCACTCGACATGGTATTCCACAGTGCTGAGAGTGGCGCTACATATAATATAGGTGGCGATAACGAGTGGACAAACATCGAACTTATCAAGCACCTTATTGCCATCACCGACCGAGAACTTGGCCGCAGCGAGGGTGAGAGCCTCGGACTGATAACACATATCGAGGACCGCGCAGGTCACGACCTACGCTATGCTATAGACTCATCGCGTTTGCAGAGAGAACTTGGCTGGAGTGCTGAGACCTCGTTTGAGGAGGGCCTTTTGCGCACAGTGAGGTGGTATCTCGAGAAGATGAGAAAGTAGCGAACAGAAGGTAAGGAACAAACATAGCTAAACTTCCTAAACAAAGCAAAAGCCTTGAATGGAATACATTCAGGGCTTTTTCTTTATTAGCGGCAGACAACGCTCGGCAAAAAATGCGAATGGGCTGTACTATGACATACGTCCCTTCCTCATCAGTTTTTATTAGCGGCAGTAGATGTCTGCCTTATCACAACAAATTAAATTTCTTGTCAGGAGGGTGCAGATGTGGCCTTGACATGAAATTGGCCCGGATGGGACATACTTAGCGTATTTCCCATTCGAGCCAATGATTGAAAGGTCGCAGATGCACCCTTATCACAAGAAATTAAATTTCTTGTCAGAGTGACGCTAATGTGGCCTTGACATGAGAAAGCCCTGGATGGATAGTACTTGACGTACATTTCATTCAGGGCTTTGATTGAAGCGTCGCAGTAGCGCCGCTATCACAAGAAATTACTCGCTAACGAGAATTCGACCACAATACTCACACACAATAAGCTTCTTACCCTGACGGATATCCACCTGGCGCTGTGGAGGGATGCGGTTGAAGCAACCACCACAAGCATCACGGGTAACAGTAACCACTGCCAAGCCGTTGTGCACATTGCTACGAATACGGTTGTAGGCTACAAGTAGACGCTCGTCGATAGGCTCCTTAGCCTTCTCAGCGCGAGCCTGAAGCTCTGCCACCTGCTGAGCTGTCTCCGCCTCGATAGAGTCGAGTTCCTCCTTCTTTGCCTTATAGTCGATGCTACGCTCCTCAACAAGAGTGTTGGTCTGCTCGATAGCACTCTTCTTAATCTTGATCTGTGCAGAGTACTCCTTGAGGCGCTTCTCAGCGAGCTCAATCTCGAGTTCCTGATACTCAATCTCCTTGGTGATGGCGTCGTACTCACGGTTGTTGCGCACATTGTTCTGCTGCTCCTTGTAGTTGCCAATCATAATCTTTGCCTGGTCAACCTCGCGCTTACGCTGACGAGTGAGAGTGTTGAGTTCCTCGATCTCAGCGTTGATATTCTCAACACGAGTGTTCAAGCCAGCAAGCTCATCCTCCAAGTCCTGCACTTCCAAGGGGAGTTCACCCTTTACCTTGTTGATTTCATCAATCTGAGAGTCAATCTTCTGTAACTGATAGAGTGCCATGATCTTCTCCTGCATCGAATAATCAACCTCGTTTGTCTTCTTCTGTGCCATATATGTTATAGAATTTTAGATAATTCAGACTAAATAGTGTATAGGGTTGCGAGAGCATACGCTCTTGCGAACGGCAAAGTTACACATTTTTTTCGATAATACATCATTTATGATGTTAATTGCGCAAAATTCGCTCTCAAAATGTCCAATATCTGCCAAAATCATACGACCCTCACCTCGCATAAAGTCGTTATAGCGCAAATCGGCGGTGATATATATGTCGGCATCGGCGCGCAACGCAGCGTCTATAAGCGAGCCACCAGCACCAGTACATATAGCTACACGACGCACCATGAACTCTTCGGAGCGTATGTCGCTATGGCGCACAGCACCTACCTCGAAGATACTCTTCACACGCTGCATAAAGGCGAGTGCCGACTCGGCGCGAGGCAAGACACCCACAACACCAAAGCCAGCCGCAGGGTCATCCCTACGGGGCTCAAGCACGCTCATATCACCAAGGCCAACCATAGATCCAACCCTCCAGCTCATGCCATTAGGTGTGCTGTCGAGGTTAGTATGGCAAGCATATAGAGCTATGCCTCGGCGTATAGCACGCTCGACACAACGCTCAACATAGTTTGCCGAGTTAAAGCGCTTCATGGCATGAAAAACTATGGGATGGTGAGTGATAATCATATCGCACCCCTCACGCTCAGCCTCATCAAGTACCTCCTCGGTAACATCTACAGCAAGGAGTACACCATGCACCTCGTCATCCATACGACCTACGATAAGGCCCGAATTGTCGTAGGACTCCTGAAGTGAGAGTGGAGCGAACTGCTCAATAATAGATGTAATATCTCTGATTGTCATAGACCTAGTAATTAAAATAGAGACTGCTCATAGAATGGGAACAACTCCTTATTCTCGTCGCTCTTCTTGGCCTTGCGTCGACGCAACGATGGCTGCTCCTCGGCTACTGATGGATCCACAACCTTGCGTGGACGACCACGACGACGAGGCTGTTCTACGCCCTCGCCATCCTTCTCCTCGGCAGCAACGGCAACCACCTCAGGCTCAACCTCAGCTACCTTGACAATATTCTCAACGGTAGCTACTGTCTCAGCCACCTTGCACTTCTCAGGCTCATTCACGGTAGTAGCAACGGCCACAACATCGCGCTTAGCCTCAGCCTCCACATCGGTGATAAGCTCGTTAACAGCATCTATCGGTGCCTCATACTCTGCAGGGCTATTATCCCCAAGAGTCTCGCGCACCTCGAGGAGCATGGCGCGTATATTTTGCAAACGCTCCAAGATAGAGACCTCGCGCTGGACCTTACTACCACGCTTCTTCATGGTCTTGTTAGCACCCTCAAGGGTCATACCTTTCTCCTTAACAAGGTGATATATGAGCTTAAGATTCTCAACATCCGAAGGAGTAAACATGCGATTACCCTTCTTATTCTTATGAGGCTTGATACAGTCGAACTTCGACTCCCAATAGCGAATCAACGAGGCGTTGACATCGAACATCTCAGTAACCTCACCCATTGAATAGAGTAGTTTTGCCATAGTATCTTTTGTTTAATTCTTAATTATTCTCTGTTCCTTAGGGTACATATTATTACAGCGTGCACCTATACGCTTCACAAAACCTATCGCCACTCCCTTATATCTCACAATATTGATACCCTCAGCAAAGGGAGCTGCAGATATATCCTGGCGACGCAGATAGCGCAACGCCTCCTCCTCGTCTAACTCAGCCGAGGGCACAGCCTCGCTATTGACACCCACATACAACGCTAACGGGTGCTCTGGCTTTAGCTTGCCTT
Source organism: Alistipes sp. (assembly GCA_045613645.1). Lineage (GTDB taxonomy): Bacteria > Bacteroidota > Bacteroidia > Bacteroidales > Rikenellaceae > Alistipes. The sequence goes on from JAZLBJ010000035.1 coordinate 12,702, forward strand.
TGAATATCTGACCCATGGCCACGCCCGAATAGACAACAGATAAGGACTCTGATAGTGCTATGACATCATCCACTACAGCACTATTATAGGCGTATATCATATCACCCACACACCTAAAGGCGTGAGACGAGGCATCATCAACCCAGCGGGTCACTTCCTTAACATCGGCACGCGACACATCTGCAAGCACCTTGCGGCGAGCCTTTGGCGTAACCCTACGCACAACGCCCTCACCCTTGCGAGCTACTGCGGCAAAGAAGCCCTCGCCACGAGCCTTATGTGGGAAGAAGTGAAAACACTGAAATGGACCTATATCGCTACGCACGACACCCCACTCCTCGGGAGTATCTACCCTATCGCAGGCAACAATATCGTCACCATACTCCTCTATGAGCCACTTAACCACACCCTCATCCTCAATACTATTAAAGGTACATGTGCTATATATGAGCATACCTCCAGGGCGCAGTGTTCGCCACGCCTCGGCAAGTATGTCGCGCTGACGCTCGGCACATATCTGTGGCGACGATGCGCTCCACTCGCTACGAGCCTCGTCCATCTTGCGGAACATACCCTCACCCGAGCATGGTGCATCCACAGCCACAACATCAAACCAGTGGGCGAAAGCTCCTATGTGGCTCGGCTCATTGCAGGTGACAACAACATTGCCAAGCCCCCAGCGCTGAACATTATCGCTAAGAGCCAGCGTACGACCACGATTTATATCGTTGGCAACAACAAGACCCGTACGACCAACAAGTGTAGAGTATATGGTGCTCTTACCGCCAGGTGCAGCACACATATCCAACACACGGCCACCCTCGACATTCTCACCCTTGAGTAGATGCGCCACAAACTGCGACGAAGCCTCCTGTACATAGTAGCTTCCACCATGCAACAATGGGTCAAGCGTAAACTGGGGACGCTCGTCGAGGTATCTACCCCAAGCACACCACCCCACAGCCTCGCCATCGAATGTTGGTGCGGGCTTGAATGGGTTGACTCTTATGGATGTCATAGGCTCGGTGTCGAGGGCCTCAAATAATCTTTGTGCCTCCGCCTCACCCATGTCACGACACATGGCGTCGATAAACTCTTTAGGTAGCTCTGTTCGCATATTCTAAAGCTGTCGTTTTCCTGTACACATTTCCTCTACTGAGGCGCAGATGCGGTCGATAATCGAAGGATCGGCAACAAAGTCGTCGGTATCCTTGTCGATAACAAGCACACGACCTTCGTAGACATTCTCAATCCAGTGGTTATACTTATCATTGAGACGATTGAGATAGTCCTCGTCGATATTCTGCTCATACTCTCTACCACGCATCTTAATCTGCGAAATTAGCGTTGGCACACTCGCCTTGAGGTATATGAGTACATCGGGCTTGGGGAGTAGTTCCTGCTCAATGTTGAACATCTTCATATAAGTTTCGAAGTCGCGCGTAGCCATCAGACCCATGCCATGGAGGTTACTTGCAAAGATATGAGCATCCTCGTATATTGTGCGGTCCTGGATGACATTATCGGGACTCTCCGAGAGCATTACAAGGGTCTGCTGAATACGACTACCGAGGAACCATAGCTGTAGGTGGAACGACCAACGCCCCATATCCTCGTAGAAGTCATTGAGATATGGGTTTGCCATATCCTCGTAGTATGCCTTAGCGCCATAACGCTCGGTGAGCATCTCGGTAAGCGTTGTCTTACCGCTACCAATATTACCGGCAATAGCTATATACATAATAGTTAGTGTTTTATATTATTTCTATTTTTCTTTTCTGTAGTGCAGCTGCTGCGAGTAGTTTTTTTTAGGACCTAAGAGACCAAAGGGACTAAAGAGACCTAAGCGAAGTAACGGACAACTTTTACTATGCTATTTATTTTTTGTTAGCGATAGTAGATGCCCCGTATCACAGCATTTATTTGTTAGAAGGGGTTAGATACAACGCTTGGCGAATTTCAAAGCGATGGGCTGTACTTGGCGTACTGCCCATTGCTGAAGATAATTCGTTAGCGGCAGTAGATGACCCCTTATCACTATAAATTAATTAAAGAACTCAGCCACTCGCATAACCGACTCCGGCATGGCAAACACCACAACACGGTCGTAGGCATTTATCTGGGTGTCGTCAACAGCGATGAACACTCGGTCGCCACGCACTACACCGCCAATGATAGCATCTATAGGCATACCAAGTTCTCTTATAGGGTACTTGGTGGCTGGAGAATTAGGCTTTACGATAAACTCAAGCACCTCGGCCTGACTGCCTGTGAGACACTTGATGGCCTGAACATCGGTAGTCATGGTGAAGCGGAAGATGTTTGAAGCGGTGACGAGTTTCTTGTTGATGATGGTATCAACACCAATGCTCTTTGCCAAGGATATGTAGTTGATGTTCTCCACCTCGGCAATCACACGCTTAACACCCATGCGTTTTGCAAGCATGGCAGCGAGGATGTTGGTCTCACTACTACCTGTCACAGATACAAAGGCATCCATGCCTGCGAGGTCCTCCTCCATCATAGCCTCGGTATCACGACCATCCTCGTTGATGATAAGAGTCTTGTCGAGAAGCTCGGCAAGACGGTACGCCTTATCGGGGTTATACTCCACAATCTTAACATTAACATCGTTCTGCAACTCCGATGCTATGCGCACGCCGATACGCGAGCCACCAAGAATCATCATATTGCGGATGGCCATCTCGTGGCTACCCGATAGCTCGGATACGCGCTGTGCCGCACCCTGGCGTACTATGGCGTAAACCATATCCTCCTCCTCGTAACGGTCGGTGGTGGATGGTATTATTGTTTGCGTACCTCGCACGATGGCCACTGTGCGGTAGTCGAGATCCTCATTGAAGTTATCGGGATCCACAACCATGCGACCAAGGAGAGGTGAGGTGAGCTCTAAGCGGAAGGCAATGAGCGAGAGCTTGCCAGCAGCAAAGTCGACATACTCCGATGAGGATGTGTGACCCAAAAGGTTGATAACCTCGCGTGCAGCAATCTGCTCGGGATAGAAGAGGTAGTCGAGACCCATGTCGATGAATACCTCCTTACTGCTCGACTCAAGATACTCGTTGCTATCTACACGCGCAATAACCTTCTTGGCTCCAAGCTGCTTGGCCATAACTGAGGAGAGGATATTGTCGTTCTCCACCGAGCGCACAGCTATAAAGAGGTCGCACTTACGCACACCTGCCTTGCGCAACACCGAGAACTGTGTGACATCACCCTCCACGGTCATAACATCGGCAAGCGAGCCAACCTCAGAGAGGGCCTTGGCATCGACATCGGCAATGGTTATATCGTGACCACTACCACTGAGCATCTTTGCGAGGTGCGCACCCATATCTCCCGCACCAGCGATAACTATCTTCATACACTAACAAAGTGATTATAACCCAATTAAATAGAGCTTTTACCTCATAAATGAGTAAAGCATTTGCATAATACACTGCAAATATATAAATTTGCAGCGGATTTACCACAATAAAAACAAAGTTTTTACCATTATACCAGAAAAAAGATATGTCAACATTTCTTGTTACAATGCTTATAGCGATTGCTGCAATGGGCTTTTTCGCACTCGCCATGTCGCTAACTTACCTCTTCAAGGGGCATCATATAGAGTCGGAGATTTCGACAAACAAGAATATGCAGAGCATGGGTATCAAGTGCGCTGTACAGGAGACTCGCGAGGATATGGGCCTCAACGACTGCGACACAGATAATATATGTTCGGGCAACTGCGCAGGTTGCGACATTGACCACAACGAAGTTAAGAAGAGCAATGGAGAGCAATAAGATAACTGGACAGGAGTGGCTTTGCCGCAACTGCAACTCACTTGTCGACAACAGCGTTAACCAGTGTCCACACTGCCACGCCTCACGCCCCGAGGAGAGCATCAATGACGAGAACCAAACCGCAGAGGAGGAGGTTATTACACGCGACAACTACACCAATGCTACACCTATACCCAAGGCGAAGTACAACTTCCGCGAGGGTGTCTTGGTAAATAGCGCCGACATCATACTCATCCTTGGTCTATTCTGTACTTTTGGTGCTATCATATCTCCTAACTTTATCGATGCAGAGGTCGACAATATCATGATGTGGGCAATATGCATTGCTGTGGTAATATTTGCTGTAACCATGATTACATGGGCGCTACTTCGCACCGTAGCAGACATATCTCGTATGCTACGAAATAGAGAGTAGCCAACTCTTCATACCCATCTTGGCATAGAGGTTGATGTGTGCGACAGAAAAAAATAATGTCGCACTATGAAAATCGCTACCGGTAAGGGCAACATACCACTAATTGTAGTTGTTGCCATAATGTCTATCTCGGCAATAGTATCACTGCCAGGCCTTGCCATATCGCCATTACTAAGCAACCTCGACTCCATATTTCCGCGTGCCAGCATGCTGGAGGTTGAGCTACTGGAGTCGCTGCCCTCACTAATGATAATACCAGCCATGCTCCTGGCTGGAAGGTGGTCGATACGAGGCCACAAGATAGCTCTTCTTGTCGTCGGTAGCGCCATATTCTTAGTTAGCGGCATAGGGTGTATTCTATCGCGCACACTCATCGAGCTTATAATAACAAGTTCACTTGTAGGCGTGGGTGCGGGCGTGATAATACCCCTATCTACAGGCATCATCGTCGACTACTTTAGTGATAAGCAACGCACCAAGATGCTCGGTATAAGCTCTGCTGTAAATAACCTAACACTCGTTATCGCCACCTTTGCAGTTGGCTACCTTGCCGACATCGAGTGGCACTATGCCTTTATAGTGTATCTACTCCCAGCGGTAACACTTGTACTCATACCCTCCATCAGTCATACACCCCCACAACAACCCCAGAGCGCTAATACGGACGAATGTAAAGAGGGGCTCAACAGAGGCGTCATATTCGGACTCATGCTCTTCTATTTCGCCATCACCTATTGCTCATTGGTTGTTACATATAACACCTCATATCTCGCTACAGATAACCACCTTGCAAGCAACTCGTCAGGCAATATCATAGCACTATTCTTCCTAGCCATTATGCTACCAGGCTTTGCTCTTAATAAGATTATATCGGTGCTCGGCAAGTGGGTGAACATGTGGTCGCTGATAGTCATGGGCTTGGGTCTTGTGGTAATGTCACTACCCCACCCCTCGGAGTTTACGCTACTCGTCGGAGCTCTGCTCACAGGCTTAGGTTATGGCGTGATGCAGCCTATTATATATGCTAAGACAGCAGCGAACGCACCTCCACACCTTACCACCATGGCGCTATCCATAGTCATGGCGGTTAACTATCTCACCATAGTTATCGCACCGCTAATTATAGATGGAATAGATAAGCTATTTGATACAACAAGCAATAGCTTTCCGTTTATGATTAATGGCGTTATAACACTTGTTATCGGCTTGGTTGCGATTGTTGCAGCGCCACATAGCCGAGTGCTCGGCGGAGAGTAGTAGTAGTAGTAGTAGTAGTAGTAGTAGTAGCGATGACACGAAAAAAGCCTCGAATGAGAGATACTTGACATATTTCCCATTCGGGGCTTTGATTGAAGCGTCGCTAATGCGCCACTATCACAAGAAATTTATTTCTGGCGGAAGTAAATCTGAATAGGCACACCCGAGAAATCCCACTGCTCACGAAGCTTATTCTCAAGGAAACGACGATACGACTCCTTGATATACTGTGGCAAGTTCACAAAGAAGGCGAACTGTGGCGTAGGCGTAGGCAACTGGGTTACATACTTAATCTTGATATACTTACCCTTAGTTGCTGGTGGTGGATAGTTCTCGATGAGTGGAAGGAAGAAGTCGTTGAGCTCCGATGTTGAGATACGGCGCTTGCGCGACTGGTACACACGAATTGCGGTCTGCAACACATCGAGGATACGCTGCTTATTAATTACCGAGGTAAAGACTATTGGAATATCGCTAAATGGAGCGAGTTTCTTCTCAAGGAACTCACGCCATACCTTCATGGTATTGCTATCCTTCTCCACAAGATCCCACTTGTTTACTACAATGACACAGCCCTTACGGTTGCGCACGATAAGGTTGTGGATATTGAGATCCTGAGACTCGATACCCTGCTCGGCATCAAGCATGAGTACACAGACATCCGAGTTCTCTATAGCACGAATAGAGCGCATTACAGAGTAGAACTCAAGATCCTCAGTAACCTTACCCTTCTTACGCATACCTGCGGTGTCGATAAGGTAGAAGTCCATGCCGTACATATTGTAGCGAGTGTGGATAGAGTCACGCGTAGTACCTGCCACATTGGTTACGATGTTACGCTCCTGACCAAGGAGGGCATTTGTCATTGACGACTTACCAACATTTGGGCGACCCACAATGGTGATGCGTGGCAACGATGCATCGTACTCTGCTGAGGTATCCTCAGGGAGGTTAGCAAGGATTGCATCCATCATATCACCAGTACCGCTACCAGACATTGAACTAATGCAGAATGGCTCGCCAAGACCCAACGAGTGGAACTCGTGCGAGAAGTAGATAAGGTCGTAGGTATCGACCTTGTTACATACGAGCAACACCTTCTTACCCGAGCGGCGAAGGATATCAGCCATCATCATATCGAGGTCGGTGATACCTGTACGCACCTCAACAAGAAATAGGATGAGGTCAGCCTCATCAATAGCGAGCATCACCTGGCGGCGAATCTCCTCCTCGAAGACATCATCAGAGTTTACGGTGTAACCACCAGTATCAATAATTGAGAACTCCTTACCGTTCCAATCGGTCTTTCCGTAGTGACGATCGCGTGTTGTTCCCGCAGTCTCATCAACGATAGCCTGACGCTGACCAACCAAGCGGTTGAAGAGTGTCGACTTGCCCACATTTGGGCGACCTACAATAGCAACCAAACTCATAGCTTTATATCTTTATATATATTCTCTTATCTACATATTACGCCACAAAGATATGTTAATTACTCCAAATTAGAAAACTTTATGAAATATTTACCACATATTTTGGTTTATTTTAATAAATATCGTACCTTTGGAGGATAATCAAGAGGTCTAAACCCTCGTTATTAAGTAAATTATTTGAATGAAGAACATGAAGTGCTGGTTGAGATGCATTATCGCATGTGTGGTAGCCACCTATATTTGTGCTATGGGCAACAATGCCTCAGCACAAGAGTTTGGCCTATACCAACAAAACGAGCCGCGCAAAGTGAGTACCGAGATGGGCATAGGTGTTACGGGAATGTACACGGGGATATATGGCGTGACAACAGATGATGTGGCCCTACGCCCCAGAATGGGTATAGGTGCAAAACTCGACTTTGCGGTAATCTTCGGCAACCACTTTGCCATAGGCACAGAGGTAGCCTACGGAGGTGGCTCGGTGGATGTAGCCAACAGTTACATTGAGCGCAGGGTGCGCACCAACAGCATCGACATTCCCATCTTCCTATCCGTACGCCTTGCCAACAAGAGGGTGCATATTAGCGCTGGACCTCAGTTCAGTGTTATGAGCCGTGCTGAGTACACCGCGAATGGTGAGAAGATGCTCTTCGGACCGATGTATCCCACATACAATATTGCAGCCGAGGTGGGTGTGCGTGCAGGTAAATACTTTGTGTTTAAGGCGCGCTATGTACACCCATTGCAGACCACCCTCAACCAGTTTGAGGGCGATGAGTTCGCGATGCGAGCATATCGCATATCGCTGGGTGTAGGCTTGATATTTTAGCGACGACAACAAATGGATATGAGTGAAGATATAGTCAAAGAGATATTGGTGGAGGGCGTCGATGCACGCGAGCTATACGGTGCACAGGATGCCTATCTCGAGCAGATGCGCGAACTATGCCCCAAGGTAAAGATTGTAGCGCGTGGCGACAAGATCAAGGCGCTGGGTGCACGAAGCGATGTAGCGGCCTTTGAGCGTAGAATGCAGGCATTGGTGGAGTACTATGTGAAGTATGGACATATCTCCTCGGAGGTGGTATCACAAGCCTTCTCGTCGAGCATCACGGAACTTTCGGCCGAGCCACCAGCCATAGACAAAGATGTAATTGTTTATGGCAACAACGGAGCTATAATACGAGCACGCACCGTAAACCAGCAGCGATTGGTAAAGCTCGCCGAGCGCAACGATCTACTCTTCGCTGTGGGTCCCGCAGGCTCAGGAAAGACATATACAGCCATTGCCATAGCAGTAAGAGCGCTCAAGGAGCGTGAGGTAAGACGCATAATTCTCACCCGTCCTGCGGTAGAGGCAGGTGAAAAGCTCGGCTTCCTACCTGGCGACATGAAGGAAAAGCTCGACCCATATTTGCAGCCGCTATACGATGCGCTCAACGACATGATACCCCCTGCCAAGTTGCAGAAGTATATCGAGGAGGGCACAGTGCAGATAGCACCTTTGGCATATATGCGTGGTAGAACCCTCGACAACGCCTTTGTCATACTCGACGAGGCGCAGAACACTACTCTATCGCAGATTAAGATGTTCCTCACGCGTATGGGCCGCAATGCCAAGTTTGTGGTTACGGGTGATGTAACGCAGATTGACCTACCTCGCCGCTCAGATAGTGGTCTTACGCGAGCAATGGAGACACTCAAGAATATCGAGGGCATAGGTATTGTAGAGTTTGACAAGCGCGATATTGTACGCCACCGCTTGGTGAAGTATATTGTGGATGCCTTTGACAAACGCGAGGAGCTGGAGAATGGTCTTCGTAACAAGGAGGGCAAAGAGGGCAAGGAGAATCATTAAGATTTAAGATAATTATATATTAACAACTAATAACTAAGAACTATGGACAAGAATTTGAAAGGTTTGAAGCCAGCATTAGTGTGGAAGCACTTTGCTGAGATTTGTAACATTCCTCACCCTTCACACGAGGAGGATGCTATTCGTGCCTATATCGTAAAGTGGGCCGAGGAGCTTGGCTTGGAGCACAAGGTTGACGAGGCTCAGAATGTATATGTATATAAGCCAGCGACACCTGGTATGGAGAACCGCAAGGGTATCATCTTGCAGGCACATACCGACATGGTGCCACAGAAGAACAACGACAAGGAGTTCAACTTCTCAACAGATCCAATCGAGGCATACATCGACGGCGAGTGGGTAACTGCTAATGGCACAACACTTGGTGCTGACAACGGTATCGGCTTGGCAGCTGCAATGGCCGCAATGGAGGATGCAGACCTCGTACACGGTCCATTGGAGTGCCTCTTCACAGCTACCGAGGAGACTGGTATGGATGGTGCATTCGGTCTTCAGAGCGGCATGCTCAAGGGCGAGATATTGCTCAATCTCGACTCTGAGACCGAGGGTGAGTTGTATGTAGGTTGTGCTGGTGGTATGGATGTGAATGTCACATTCAAGTATCGCGAGCAGCCTTTGGAGGGTAAGTTTGCTGCCTACAAAGTTACCGTTAAGGGCTTGAAGGGTGGTCACTCTGGCATTCAGATTGGCACACAGCGTGCTAACGCCAACAAGGTGTTATTCCGTTTGTTGCGTCAGGAGACCGAGTCATACGGTTTGGAGCTTGCAGCAGTAGAGGGTGGCAACATGCGTAACGCTATTCCTCGTGAGGCGTGGGCTATCGTTGTTGTTCGCGAGGCTGAGAAGGCTATCTTTGAGGCTAATGTTAAGTCATACGAGAAGGTTATTATCAAGGAGTTCGAGGGTATTGAGGACTCTATCGAGATCTTTGCTGAGCCTGTTGAGTGTCCTAAGGCTATCATTCCACACCTTGAGTCACACTCATTGATTCGTGCCGTATGTGGTTGTCCTAACGGTGTACAGCGCATGTCTATCGCCATGGAGAACCTCGTTCAGACATCTTCGAACTTGGCTATCGTAGTATCTAACGGCTCGACAATCGAGGTTAAGTGCTTGTTGCGTTCATCAGTAGATACTGAGAAAGGTGAGTTGGCAGGCGCTATCGCTTCAGTATTTGAGTTGGCAGGTGCAGATGTTGAGCTCTCTGGCTCATACAGCGGCTGGAACCCAAATATGAAGTCGCCAATCTTGCACACCATGCTTGAGTCTTACGAGAAACTATATGGCAAGCGTCCATCGGTTACTGCCATCCACGCAGGTTTGGAGTGCGGTATCATCGGCGCTAAGTATCCCGGCATGGATATGATTTCGTTCGGTCCTACCATCTGCTACCCACACTCTCCAGATGAGAAGGTAGAGATTGCTTCGGTAGAGAAGTTCTACGACTTCTTGCTTAACACTGTGCGTAACGCCCCTTGCAAGGAGTAACACTCAAGT
>JAZLBJ010000036.1:0-15650 GCA_045613645.1 Alistipes sp.
ATCTCAAAGCTCGGCGAGATTATCGACCTCGGCGTTGAGTTTGAGATTATCCGCAAGTCGGGTTCGTGGTTCTCGTATGGCGACCGCAAGATTGGCCAGGGCCGTGACTCTGTCAAAGAGGTGCTCCGTGCCGAGCCAGCACTCATGGAGGAGATTGAGCTCCGTGTGCGTCAGGCTATGAGCGAGGCCCACGAGAAGTAGAGTAAAAAATATAAACTATTGACCAAAACACGGCTATCGCAACGATAGTCGTGCTTTGGCATATAAATCATCGAGTTATGGAGTATACGCCGCAAGATGAGATAGTCATAGAGCAGAAGTGGCAAGAGCTTGTCGAGGCTTGTCGTAAGGCCAAGATATGCAAGCGTGATGACGATTGGCAGTTCATAAAGCGAGCCTACTTCCTGGCCAAAGAGGCCCACAAGGGTGTGCGTCGTCGTTCGGGCGAGCCATATATCATCCACCCTATCGAGGTGGCCCTTATCGCTGTGCGCGAGATTGGCCTGGGCAAGAAGTCAGTTGTCGCAGCACTCCTTCACGACGTGGTCGAAGATACCGACTACACCGTCGAGGATATAGCACGCATCTTCTCACCCAAGATAGCCTCAATGGTCGATGGCCTCACGAAGATGGCCGGCGTGTTCAACTCCAAGAGCTCGGAGCAGGCAGAGTATTTCCGCAAGGTGCTTCTCACGCTCTCGGACGACGTGCGTGTTATAATCATCAAAATCGCCGACCGTCTGCACAATATGCGTACGCTGGGTGCTATGCCCCGCAACAAGCAGATAAAGATAACAAGCGAGACTATATACTTATTCGTACCTCTGGCCTATCGTCTTGGCCTACACGCCATTAAGAGCGAAATGGAGGACTTGTGTATGAAGTATCGCTTCCCCGAGGAGTACGAGGAGATACGTCGCAAGATAGAGGAGACAGAGCCTGAGCGCCAGCAATACATCGAGCGCTTTATGGCCCCCATCAAAGAGGTGCTCGACCGCAACAACTTCCAATACAAGATGAAGGCTCGAGTCAAGAGTATCTACTCCATCTGGAACAAGATGCGCCGCAAGGAGATACCCTTCGAGGAGGTCTACGACCTCTTCGCCATTCGCATTGTCTTCAAGACGCTCCCCTTCCCTTCGGAGAAGACGCAGTGCTGGCAGGTCTACTCATGTGTCACAGATATCTACACACCCAAACCCGACCGTCTGCGAGATTGGATATCAATACCCAAGAGCAACGGCTACGAGGCCCTACACTCAACCGTAATGGGCCCTGACGGCATTTGGGTAGAGGTGCAGGTGCGCACCGAGCGCATGGATGATATTGCAGAGCGAGGCTTTGCAGCGCACTGGAAGTATAAGCACGCCTCAATATCGCAGGAGGAGGATGGTCTGGATAAGTGGCTTAAGAAGGTGCGCGATGCCCTCAATAGCCCTACAGAGAGTGCGCACGAGTTCTTGGACAATTTCAAACTCTCGTTGTATAAGACGGATGTTGTTGTCTTCACACCCAAGGGAGAGCCTCAAACGCTGCCCTATGGTGCTTCAGTACTCGACTTTGCCTACGAGATTCACACCAATATTGGCAACCATGCCATTGGTGCAAAGATAAACCATCGTATAGCTCCTGTCACCACAAAGGTGAATAGTGGCGATCAGATAGAGGTTATCACCGCTGAAAATGCTCGCCCCAAGGCTGAGTGGCTCGATGCTGTGGTGACAAGCAAGGCTCGTCAGGCTATTCAGTCTTATCTCAAGGGTGAGCGTCAGGATAACATTGAGTATGGCATGTCGCTTCTTGAGTCACGCCTTGCGGAGTATAATGTTAAGCTAAGTGGTCGTGTGCTGCGTAAACTTATGCCAGCGTATGACTGCCGTAATAAAGATGAGCTATATAGTAAGATAGGTGCAGGTATTGTTAAACTAGATAACCTCGACAAACTCCTCAAGGAGAACTCGTCGATGAAGATTCTCAAGTTCTGGAAACTATTCATCCCTGGAAGCTCAAATAGTTCGGAGGTGGATGATGCCGATTTGGACATAGAGGATGCAACACCATCGCTCGATGAGACTAAGCGCAGCGATGTGAAGGCCGATAGCCCCGAGTTTGTTATTGCTGAGTGTTGCGAGCCGATCCCTGGCGACGATGTTGTGGGCTATCGTGATCCCGATAGTGGGCGTATTATCGTTCATAAGTCGAATTGTGATACGCTTATTCGTCTTGCTGCGCAGTATGGCGAGAATATCGTCAAGGATGAGATCCGCTGGTCGCAGCATAAGGCGGTATCGTACCTTGCAACCGTAGAGATACGAGGTATCGATCGTGGCGGAATGATTCTAGATTTGGCAAAACTTATCACAGCAGACTTTAGCATAAATATGCGAGCTATAAGCGTGCAGTCTCATGATGGTATCTTTGAGGGTACAATAAGCCTCTATGTAAAGGACATTGAGAGCCTCAATATCCTGCTCGATAATATTCGTAGGGTTAAAGGCATCGATAGCGTAAAGCGACTTATTACCACTTAGCTCAATTTCTGTGTAAAGCATACCAAAGGTTGATTGTTGGATGTTGTGTATAGCGCCGAAAGTCTCCGAAGTAGGGTAGTTCCCCATTATTTGAAATTTTGTATAATTTACTTATAAGATTATGGCATCAATTTTTTCACGAATTATAGCAGGTGAGATTCCCTGTTATAAGGTTGCAGAGAACGATCGCTTCTTTGCATTTCTCGACATTGCCCCATTGGCAAAGTATCATACATTGGTAGTTCCAAAGCGCGAGGTTGACTATTTCTATGACCTCGAGGATGACGAGCTTCAGGAGATGATGGTTTTCGCAAAGAATATTGCGAAGAAAATTAAGGCAACTACAGAGTGTAAGAAGGTCGCAACAGTAGTTTTGGGCCTCGAAGTACCCCATGCACACATCCATTTGGTGCCTATGAACACCGAAAAAGATGTAGATTTCAGCAAAGAGAAGCTTAGTTTAACTCCTGAAGAGTTCCAAAAAATTGCTTCTGATCTTCAGTAATTACGACTGTTGATAACTTTTTAAAGCGCTGATATATAGTAGGGTAGAGTTGTTTATAAACTCTGCCCTATATTTTTATTAACATAATATTCTCCATCAGCCTCTCTTCTGCTCTTTTCGCACTTATATCATATTTTTTCGCAATATTTTTGTCAATTCTTTACATGTGTAATTACAAATGTAACATAGTGACAATTGTAAAACAACCCATATGTTAACAGATGTAACACAATAATCTATGTTGACAACTGTTAATAGTTACAATTGTTAATTAATCCTAAAACCTTTGACTTGATTGTTCCACGCAATAACACAACCATATTCAAATATTGTATATTAATTATTATTGCATTGAAATAATGTGTGTTACGATATTTATATAATCTATATTATATGTAAATATGCTATTATGTGCTATTTGCTGCTATTTTACTTGTTTATGTGTAATTATAGTGTATAACTATCAGTAATAGCGTATATTGTATATTTTATATAATGTTTGCTTGAGGTGATTTTAATTTATTGACTTTACCATAATTTCATATTTTACAAATGTGATAGTTATTAACAATTGCTAACACTTTACCATTGTAACAAAAATTTGCATTACAAAAATAAAGTTTGTATATTTGTAAAAATTAATTGTTATGAAGGAAAAGTTGGATTTTTTGATGAAAAATAGGGGCCTCACCGTGTCTTCACTTGCACGCATGCTCGATATACAGCCATCTGGAGTTTCGCATCTTCTCTCTGGAAGAAACAAGCCAAGCTTCGATTTGGTGCAGAAGATCCTGCGTACCTTCCCCGATGTTAACCCCGATTGGTTGCTACTAGATGGCGACATCCCCTTCCGTTCTGGAGAGGCAGCTGAGTTGTCAAAACCGACATTATCCGATGTGTCATTGTTCGACGATAGAGAAAATATTGAGATCTCAGCGAGCAATGTTGGTGAAAAAAATGATGATCATTCAATTTTTGCTCTTCCCCAAAAGGGCGCTAAAGGTGTTGAGCGTATAGTGATTTTCTATGCCGATGGGTCGTTTGACTCCTACTCGCCTCGATAGTTTTACGCTTCGTTACCATGTCGTATTTGGCTGTGTAGGTCACGGTTCAGTAGTAACCTTTGTAGAGTGGCTGCCTGGGGTTTATCTGTTACTTTCGGCATTCATCCTGCGACACTTTCTATTTGCTCCTAAATAACTGTCTTAGCATATGTAATAAAAATGCAGAAGATATGCATATTTATTTTGCATATCTTCTGTCCATTTTTTGATATTTATATTCTCGATGGGTCTCTATAGACAATATTTCTCTAAGTTCTTGAGTAGAGCTTCGAGTTCATACATGCGGTCGCGATGGCGTGCAGCGGCTGCGAAATCGAGTGCCTTGGCTGCCTGTTCCATGCTCTTCTTAGCCTCCTTAATCTCAGCCTTGAGGTGTGACATCTCGGCCTTCGCATCTCTCTTTGTCTCGCCTTCGGTACTCTGTTTTGCCTTATTTGTATCGTTCTGAGCTACGCTTGTTGTGGTGCTATAACTACTCATTGGCTCCATTGCCATACTACTCTTGTAGTGCTCCTCCACTATTGGTGTTGCCACCATATTCTCCGCCCTCTTGCTTGTTGCTATATCGCTTATAAGAGCGCTCTGTGTGCCTCTATTTCTCTTAATCTGTCGAGGTATCATAGCGTTCTCCAGATTGTAGCGTATCTGCTTTTCGCGGCGTCTGTTGCTCTCCTCGATAGATGTTCGTAGCGAGTCTGTCATGGTGTCGGCATAGAGTATAACGCGGCCATTTGTGTTGCGGGCAGCACGGCCTGCAATCTGTGTTATCGAGCGTTGATTACGCAAGAATCCCTCCTTGTCGGCATCGAGGATGGCCACAACACCCACCTCTGGAAGGTCTATGCCCTCACGCAAAAGGTTTACGCCCACAAGGACATCTATCTCGTCGTTGCGCAGTCTGTCAAGTATCTCTATTCGTTCCAGAGTATCTATGTCGGAGTGAATATAGTTGTTGCGTATATCTATGTTACTTAGGTATTTAGATACCTCTTCGGCCATGCGCTTGGTGATTGTTGTCACGAGTACCTTCTCTTTTTGGCGTATGGCGAGGTCTATCTCCTCAAGGAGATCGTCTATTTGTCGTTTTGATATGCGTACCTTGAGTGGCGGGTCGATAACGCCTGTGGGGCGTATCACCTGCTCAATGACTACATCCTCGCACTTTAGCAACTCGCGCTCGCCTGGTGTGGCGCTGATGTATATCTTTTGAGGTGTTAATGCCTCGAACTCGTTGTATGTCAGTGGCCTGTTATCCTTGGCCGCAGGCAGACGGAAACCGTACTCCACGAGGTTCTCCTTGCGAGCTTTGTCGCCACCATTCATACCATGGAGCTGAGGTATAGTCACATGGCTCTCGTCGATGACTGTCACAAAGTCTCTGGTGAAGAAGTCGAGCAGACAGAAGGGGCGTGAGCCCGCTGGACGAGCATCGAAGTATCGCGAGTAGTTCTCGATGCCTGAGCAGTAGCCCAGCTCCTTAATCATCTCTAAGTCGTACTCTACGCGCTGCTTTATGCGCTGTGCCTCCACGGGGCGGTTCTCGCGCTCGAAGTATGCTATCTGTAGGCCAAGATCGCGATATATCTCTGATATTGCGTTATTTATGCGCTCCTGTGTTGTTACAAATATGTTTGTTGGGTATAGCGTTATGCTCGATAGGTCGTTTAGCCTCTTGCCTGTAACGGGGTCTATGCTATATATTGCCTCCACCTCGTCGTCGAAGAAGGATATGCGGAATGCCTGGTTGCCATACTCGCCAAACGATGCCATGATATCTATGGTCTCGCCTGTCACGCGGAATGTTCCAGGTAGTAGTTCGTTGCGTGTGCGTGTGTAGAGAGCTGTCACGAGCTTGCGTAGAAAGGGTGTTCGTGGTAGCTTCATGCCCACCTTGATATCAATGGCTGTCTTGTAGAAGTCTTCGGGGTTACCACATCCATATATGCACGATACGCTCGACACCACTATTACATCTCTGCGTCCCGAGAGAAGTGTCGCTACGGTCTTAAGTCGTAGGCGTTCAATTTCATCGTTTATAGAGAGGTCCTTCTCTATATATGTATCTGTTGTTGGAAGGTATGCCTCGGGCTGATAGTAGTCGTAGTAGGATACGAAGTACTCTACTGCATTCTCAGGGAAGAAGTTCTTAAACTCGCCATATAGCTGAGCAGCGAGTGTCTTGTTGTGCGAGAGCACAAGTGTGGGCCTGTTGAGTTGCGCAATGACATTGGCTATGGTAAATGTCTTTCCAGAACCTGTAACGCCCATCAAGGTGTTGTGGCGTACGCCAACCTTTATGGCCTTCACAAGCTCTGCTATAGCCTCGGGCTGGTCACCCATAGGCTTGTATTCCGACACGAGTTTAAAATCCATAGTGCAAAGATAGCATAAAATGTTGGTTTGCGCTAATAGGGGACTTGTGAATGAACTAAAAATGGTGCGATAAGCAGGTTTTTATGAGGTCGTTGTTGGGTGATTACTACTCTTACTATCAGTTGATACGAGTTGTGTGGTGATGTATTAGACTCGACCTTACGCTCTCTTACCTATCTTCAATATGAAATTAGCCAGAATGGGATATACTTAGCGTATTTCCATTCTGGCTAAAGACTGATGGGGTAATAATATTCCCCCACCCTTATTACAAGAAATTTGCTTACTTGTTGCAAACCTCGCTCAAATCCTCGAACAACTGAGCATAGCTTGCTGCCATGTCGCGACGAAGAGCTGCGTAGTGCTTCTTCACGAGTGAGCGGTTCTTAGGCTCTGCAGGGTTGTTAGCCTTGCAGTAGAGAGCGTTGCGAAGCTCAAGACTCTTCTGCATAAGCTCAACAATCTGATCCTCCTTGTTAGGCTGCACGAACGCTGCCATCTCACAATCGAAAACGAACTCCTCCAAACGGTAGTCAATCTCCTTCTTTAATACTCGTAGATTTGCCATAATTATAATTGGTTTTAGTTTATTCAATAACGCAAAGATACAAAATAGAAATATCATTTGCAAATAAAACTGCCAATTAATTATGTTGTACTATTGTTAAAATATAGCTATCTTTGTCCATATAATATCTTACTATACTATTTCGTGCTATGATTATTAAGGCGCATTGCAAGATAAATATAGGCCTGCGAGTTCTTTGTCGTCGCGAGGATGGCTACCACGATTTAGAGACAGTTATGTTCCCTGTGCGAAGTCTTTATGATGTACTCACTATAGAGCCTGTAGAGGGTCCCGATGTGGTGTTTGAGAGCAGTGGTATTGTTGTGGACTGTCCTGCGGATAAGAACCTGTGTGTGCGTGCCGCACGCCTTATGCAGCAGCGCTATGGTCTTGGTGGTGTGCATATTACCCTCGATAAGCGTGTGCCCTTTGGTGCGGGTCTTGGCGGTGGCTCATCTGATGCTACGGCTGTTATTATGGCCATGAATAAGATTTTTGCTCTTGCTCTCGATGATGCCACGCTTGTCACTCTTGCTGCTGAGCTGGGTAGCGACACACCATTCTTTGTCTTCGACTCGCCGCAGTTGTGCACGGGGCGTGGTGAGATAATGTCACCCATAGATGTTAATATTAATGGTATGTGGCTTGTTGTAGCTAAGCCCGAAGGTGAGGGCGTCTCTACTGCCGAGGCATACTCTGGCGTGCGTCCAGCGCTCCCTGATAGCTCTCTTATAGGGCTTTTGTCGCTACCCGTTGCGGAGTGGCAGGGGCGTGTTGTTAACGACTTTGAGCCCCATATCTTTGTGGCCCATCCTCGCATTAAGACCCTTAAGGATGAGCTTATTAGGTGTGGTGCGACCTATGCCGCCATGTCGGGTTCTGGCTCTGCGGTCTTTGCTCTCTTCTACCACGAGCCTAACATCCCTCGACTGAAGGACACCTTCGTACATGTTGAGGAGTTAGTAGCGAGTAATTAGTGATACTGAGCGCCGGGGGGGCGCTCTTCGTCTTTCGTCTCTTTCGTCTCTTTTTCTTTTCTTCTTTTTTCCTATGAAAAAGAAGAAAAGAAAAAGAGACTTCCCAAGCCTCACGACCTTATTCACGCATTCACAGGGGCGTGAATGATGTGAATGATGTGAACGCCATGTGTTCGTTCGGGAGCCCTAAGAGACGAAAGAGACGAAAGAGACGAGGGGACCAAAGAGACCGAAGTGAGGTCGAGTATCAGTGTGTGCCCGTGACTTCGTTTTGGTCCCAATGGTCTTTAGGTCCCTATGGTCCAAAAAAATAGAGACCAAAGAGACCAAAGAGACCAAAGGGAAGAAAGGGTATCAATAGAGCGTCATGGCGAGGGATTGCCACCTATTATCTTGCTGATACTCGTCCTCTCTTCTGTCCCTTCTCGAACGAACGGCGTTCGTTCGCCCCGTTCGGTTCGTTCGCCCTTGAGACATCCCCTTACACAAAAAATAAGAGCGCCCCTCGGCGCTCAGTATTACTAATTACTCACTACTCTCGGGATCCTGTATCCCTTCAGCTCCTTGTCGAGGAGTCGCTCTCTGCCACCCACAAGAGTGTTGAGCATGGCGTGGAAGGCTGCCGAGTGGTTGTGGTGACGCGTGTGGCATAGCTCGTGGAGGATGATGAACTCGCGCAGATGCTCGGGCAGAAGCATCACAAAGAGCGATATGCTGATGCCATTCTTGCCGCTACACGACCCCCAGCGTGTGTGTGCCGAGGATATGCGTAGTGAGCTGTATGTGAAGCCATTATCGCGGGCCAAACGCTCTATGGTTGGTGGAATATACTTACGAGCTTCGCGGCGTAGGCGCTCAACCTCCGAGGGCGTTATCGTGGACATGGTGCTCTTGCGCTCCTTGAGGCGCTGGCGCGTATGCTCTATCCATGCCATCTTACTCAGGGCAAAGGCTATGGCGCGGCTCTTAGCGGTGAATAGAGGGTATGTCAGGCGCAGTGTACCATCGGCGCGCACAACAAGACGAATAGAGCGTGCACGCCACGAGCGTACACACTCTATATCTCCAAGTAGGCTATGATGCTCCACGGCCATTAGTCGCCTATGCGCTGTCTTACGACCTCAAATAGCATGATTGCAGCCGCTGCTGACACATTTAGTGACTCGGTGTGGCCGATAAGAGGAATTGCCAACTGCTCGTCGCATAGCTTAAGGAGCTCCTTAGAGATACCTGTATCCTCGGCGCCCATGACAATCACGGTGGGCTTCTTGAAGTCGGCATCGTAGAGCAGTTTGCGACTCTTTTCCGAGGCCGCAACAATCTGGAAACCCTCGGCCTGTAGCATTTTGGCAGTGTTGCGTAGCGAGCCTACACGACATACAGGAATATTGTGCAGAGCACCTGCCGATGAGCGTATGGCATCGCCATTTACGGGTGCAGCGTTCTTCAGTGGGGTGATAAGTCCGTGAGCACCAGCGCACTCTGCCGAGCGTGCTATACCTCCGAAGTTACGCACATCGGTGACACCGTCGAACATGACAATAAGCGGAGTCTCATCCTCGGGCACACGCGCCAAGATGTCCTCCACCGATACATAGTCTATGGCCGCAATCTGTGCCACAACACCTTGGTGGTTGCCCTTGGTTAGTCGGTTAAGTTTCTCTACGGGCACCTCCTGCCAGCGTATGTGGTGGCGTGCCATAAGGTCCTTGAGGTCGTTCATAAGCTGACCCTCAGCACCCTTGCGGATGTATATACGCTCAATCTGTTTGCGTGCCTCGATAGCCTCGGCAACGGGGCGTATTCCAAAAATGATGTTCTCCATATATGATGGGTGTTCTATAAATTAATTCTGTTCTGTTATTTCCAACTCGTACGAAGCCTTCTCCCACTCGTGCATAAGGTGGTCATATCGCTCCTTGAGCTTGTCGTATTTTGCGTAGTCCTCGGCGTTGTACTCTGTAGCCTCGGCAAAGCGCTTGTCGTAGGCAGCAATCTCAGCCTCCACCTCGGCAAGTTCAGTTTCCACAGTCTCCACAGCCTTGCGTAGCTTGCGTAATACCTTCTCCTGCTCCTTCTTCTGTTCGTAGCTTAGCTTGCCACTTGTGGTCTCGGTAGCGGCATTACCCGATGTCAAGGGCTTATCCTTGCGCTCTATATCTTGCAGTGACTCCACCTTGCGCTTCTCCAAGAAGTACCATATATCGCCCAAATACTCCCTCACTCCGCCATCGCGGAACTCATATATGCGGTCCACAAGGCCATCGAGGAACTCACGGTCGTGCGATACTACTACCACCGTGCCGTCGAACTTCTGAAGGGCGCTCTTGAGTATATCCTTCGAGCGCATATCCATATGGTTTGTAGGCTCGTCGAGGATAAGTAGGTTGTATGGCTCAAGCATCAGACGCGCCATGGCAAGTCGCGAACGCTCACCTCCCGAGAGCACCTTTACCTTTTTGTCTATATCCTCACCACGAAAGAGGAATGCTCCAAGAATATCCCTCAGGCGCGTGCGAATGTCGCCCACGGCCACCTTGTCGAGGGTGTCGAATACGGTGAACTCGCCATCCATAAGGTCGTCCTGATTCTGTGCGTAGTAGCCAATGTTCACATTTGCGCCGAGCTTTATCTCACCCTCTGTTGCCTCTAACTCACCTATGAGCATGCGGGCAAAGGTTGTCTTACCCTCGCCATTGCGACCCACAAGTGCTATCTTCTGACCACGCTCGATTACGAACTCAGCACCCGAGAATATACGCTTTTCACCAAAGGCCTTGCCTACGCCCTTAACATCGGCAACTATCTGTCCCGAGCGTGGTGCTGGTGGGAACTTGATGTTTAGGCGCGATAGATCCTCCTCATCGACCTCTATGCGGTCAATCTTCTCGAGCTGCTTGATGCGCGACTGCACCTGGTTGCTCTTTGTGGGCTTGTATCGGAACTTCTCGATGAACTCCTCGGTCTTCTCTATCATGCGCTGCTGGTTCTCATATGCCGCCATCTGCTGTGCACGACGCTCGGCTCGTAGCTCCACGAACTTAGAGTATGGCACCTTGTAGTCGTAGACCTTGCCTAATGATAGCTCTATGGTGCGTGTTGTCACATTGTCGAGGAAGGCACGGTCGTGCGATATGAGAAGCACTGCACCGTTGTATGTCTTGAGGTACTCCTCGAGCCACTGTATACTCTCGATGTCGAGGTGGTTTGTAGGCTCATCGAGTAGAAATATCGAGGGACGACGCAACAACAACTTAGCCAACTCGATACGCATGCGCCAGCCTCCCGAGAACTCGCGTGTTGGGCGCTCGAAGTCGGTGCGTTTGAAACCTAAGCCCAGTAGCGTACGCTCTATGTCAGCCTCGCGAGTGTCGCCACCAAGGATGTGGTAACGATCGTTAGCCTCGTTAAGACGATGTATCAGCTCGGCATACTCCTCCGACTCGTAGTCTGTGCGCTGTGCAATCTCCTCGGTTATGCGCTCTATGTCTGCCTCTATGCGGAGCACCTCGTCAAAAGCCTTGGCTGTCTCAGCTACAAGCGATGTTGTATCGGCAACACGCATCTGCTGAGGCAAGTAGCCTATCGAGCATTCGCCATTTATGGTCACAGCACCCTCGGTGGGCTGCTGCTCACCGGTTATCACGCGCAGTAGGGTGGTCTTACCTGCACCATTCTTACCCACCAGGCCTATACGGTCCTTAGGGTTTACCATGAAGGATATGCCGTCGAAGAGAGTCCAGCCTCCGTAACTTATCGTGAGGTTGTCGAGAGATATCATCTGTTATACTTTACGAATTAATCATGTCAATAATAGCCTGCTCGGGGTTCTCAGCTCCAAACACTGAGCTACCAGCTACCAATGCCTCGGCGCCAGCATCGAAGAGTAGGCGTGAGTTAGCAGCCGAGATGCCGCCATCTACCTCTATAATAAGGTCGTTGAGGCCCATCTCCTGCTTCTTCTTTGTGAGGTACTCGCACTTGGCAATAGACGATGGCATGAACTTCTGACCGCCGAAGCCTGGCTCTACGCTCATCACAAGGATAAGGTCGAGCTGTGTGAGCCACTGGTCCAATACATTTGGCTCGGTGCCTGGCTTGATGGATATACCCACCTTAGCACCCGCCTTACGGATAAGGTCGATGCACTCCTGTATGTTCTCGGTAGCCTCGTAGTGGAATGTCACATAGTCGGCGCCAGCCTCCACAAAGCGAGTTACATACTTCTCTGGTGCTGTGATCATTAGATGCACATCCAATACCTTTGTAGTACCCTTGCGTAGAGGCTTCATCAAAGGGAAGCCAAACGATATGTTGGGCACGAATACGCCATCCATAACATCGACATGTACCCACTCTGCCTGTGAGCGCTGGAGCATCTCCATGTCGCGGTTGAGGTTGCCGAAGTCGGCTGAAAGTACCGAAGGTGCAATAATTCTTTTCATAGTCTATTTAGGTTATTTAAGGTTATCGGCTTTAATATTCGACAAATTTACAAAATATGTTTCAATTTCGTGCCTATATTCTCGTATTTGTTTTGTATCTTTGTGCTATAACTTAAAATTTATCCTATGGTAGGCTATATATTGTCGATAGTTTTTCTTCTTGTGGCCCTCGCTGTTGTGGTTGTAATGTGGCGTCGCGATGTTGGGATGCTTGGTCGCACTATTGAAGAGCGTGACGCTATGCTTCGCAACCGTGCGGAGGATGTTGCACAGCGCGAAATGGTTGTTGCCCAGCGTGATAGAGAACTATCGGAGGAGCGCATAGCTCATGCCCGCACTCAGAGTGAGCGCGATTCGCTTAAGAGTGCCATCGAGGATATGCGACAAGATAGGGAGTCATCAGAGAGTAGCCTCAAACTTGAGTTTAAGAACCTTGCAAACGAGATACTGGCAGAGCATCAGCACAACTTGCGTCAGACAAATCGCGACTCTATAGACCTGTTGCTTAAGCCTTTCAAGGATAATATCACCGAGTTTCGCGAGCGTGTGGAGCGTATCTATGCCCACGAGAACGAGCAGCGTGGTGCGCTCAAGAACGAGCTTGATAACCTCGTTAAGCTAAATCAGCAGATGACCACCTCGGCAGCTACGCTCACCGATGCCCTCAAAGGTAACTCCAAGGTGCAGGGTGACTGGGGAGAGGTCTATCTTGAGACCATCCTCGAGAGCACTGGTCTTGTGCGTGGTATTCACTACCACATACAGAAGAACATCAAGGGCGAGGAGGGCGAGAACCTACGCCCCGATGTGGTGCTGTCACTGCCCGAGGAGCGTAGCATTGTCATCGACTCCAAGGTCTCACTTACGGCCTATGTGCGCTATGTCGAGGCTGAGAATGAGGCAGAGCGTAAGGCTGCTATGGCAGAGCATGTTAAGTCTATCACGAAGCATGTCCAGGAACTTGCTAATAAAGAGTATCAGAAGCTGCTCAATTCGCCAGATTTCGTTATTATGTTCATCCCTACAGAGCCCGCTTTCCTTGAGGCGTTGAAGGCCGATAATAACATTTGGGCCGATGCTTACGCTAAGAAGATTATCATATCGTCGCCCACGAACCTCTTTGCTCTCTTGAAGATGGTTGGCGATATGTGGCGTCGTGACGAGCAGACTAAGAATCAGGCCGAGATTTTGGATAAGGCAACCAAGCTCTACGAGCAGTTGGTAGTATTCACTGAGCAGCTTGAGGGTGTGGGTACAGCCCTTGATAGTGCTAAGAGTAAATATGACGAAGCCTATAAGAGATTGCACACGGGAAATAATAATATTGTGCGCCTTGGTGAGCGCCTTAAGCGCCTGGGCCTACCTACCAAGAAACAACAATCGGCAAAGGCTCTTGCCCATGCCGATATGGATGTCAACGAGGAGGACTAACGACTAATAATAAAGGGTCTGATGCACAACACATCAGGCCCTTTACTGTTTCCTCGCCTATCTTTCTCGCTTTAGCGTGAAGCTTATTGGCGCAATGTCACTATCCAATGCAATCTCTACGGTGTTGTTGTCTTTGAACTCAATGTCGTATACAACATTTGCTCCTATAGCGCTGTTAATCATCTCTAAGAGTGTTGACCTTATCATTTCGCTACTGCTGTTTAGCGAAGGGTCTGAGAATGTGATGTCATACTTGATAACATCAAAATCATTTGGAGTTAAGGTTAGGTTGTCACCACTCAACTCCCAACTACCCCTCTCGGTCGTCTCCATCTCCATGTACATCATCACGCCCATGACATTGGCAGAGCCTTTGACGTATGAGTCGGCGCTGTAGGTCTTGTCGCTTGAGAATGTCCAGTGATTATCAATCTCCTCAATCTCACCTCCTAAGGCCTGCAACATTGCATACTGACCGCCACCGGCCTCTACTTCCCATCTACCCACGAGTGACTGTGCCGATGCGTTAACTGAAATTGCTGCCACGAGGGTCAGCGCAAATAGTGTGAATAACTTTTTCATAGTTTTTTAGTTGTATGTTGTACCCTGTTTGATACACACAAGCCTGCCTAACCGAGAGGTTCGACAGGCTTATGTGAAATGGTTTTAGCGGATTAACCAGCCTCATACATATCGCCGCAAGTGCGCGCGTAAGCCTCTTGATATGCTGCAGCAATCTCAGCCTCTGAATGGGTCTTAGATGCCTCCATGATGATAGCATCAAGCTTTGCCTGATCGTTCATATTCTCAATAATCTGGTCAGCAAGCGACTTCTCAGCAACAGCCTCAACCTCAGCTGCAGTGCCCTCAGCGGTAGCCTCAGCCTCACTCTTCTTCTCCTCGTTACAAGCAACCATTATGCCTGCAACAGCCAAAAGCATAAATAATTTTTTCATAGTAAATAGGTTTATTTAAAGGTTAATAATTACCTCTGTTCAATCGATTTTGTAGTCTACCCCCACTATAAAATTGAGAACTAAACAGAATGTCGTATTACAAATATACGAAAATATTTTTATATTGAGCTATAAATGAGAATTTTTTATGCGATAAATGTCGTTGGCAGGTAAACTGATTACGGAATTATATCTACAACAGGCCTCTTCTTCGTATTGTGCTGTTGTCTATGTGGTTGGCTTTGTTATTCATTGTGCCAGTGTATCATTCTGAGCCTTGGCGAGGAGTCTCCTTAGATTCAACAAACAATCTCGCTTTGGCCTCTGAGGTCTTTACTTGAGGGTTCTTTGGGAACTCTGTGAGTTCTGTCCGCCAGAATGCCCCCCATCTAACATATCGAACTCATAGACCCCAGTCCGCGACAACGCCCCCATCCCAGCCCGTCATGCTGAGGGAGCGTCAGCGATCGTGGGCATCTCCTCACGCTCATTAGGAGATCGACCTTCGGTCTTCACTGCTTCGCCTCGAGCAAAGTCTGCAAGCAGCCTCCGTATTTGGCTTAATCTCAGCGGTGCCACAGCTTGTGACTAAGCCTCGCGATGACGGATGTTTATCGTCGCCCGCATGGTGGTACCCTGTTGATTATACTATAAAGAACAGATGCCAAGGGAATTCCCTTGGCATCTTAAACTTGGTAGGTATCTACTACAAGTACTCGCTAGCAGCGTCCATAGCCTGGCCGTAAGCATTACCTGCAGCCTCAACAGCATCAGCGTATGCCTCCTTAGCCTTATCCTCA
>JAZLBJ010000037.1:0-36568 GCA_045613645.1 Alistipes sp.
TATTGTGGGCGACCTCCCCGACAGCTTCCTTCGAGCAGAGATTCGACACTCATATTTCGCAGTCGTGCGCAATAATGTTACGCCCAAAATACGACGCGACTCAGTGCTTGCTATGGCCATGGATGCTGGTTTAGTGGATGACGCTATTTGGCTCGAGTAGCTAAGCGCTCTTCAGCATCATCTCTATCATTCTTTGGTTGTCAATCATGTAACTATTAGTAAATCAGAGAAATACAAATATTTCCAAATCGTTGCAAATTAGCTGTTATAACTATCTGATAATCAGCTGTTTGAATTTTACCCCCCCCCATTCTTTTTTCAAAGCGTTGATACTCAGTGTTTTGTGTGGTGGTGTTTGGAAAAATAAGGGGCTCATAAATTGGGCTTTGTCTATGTTTGTGTCTAACTTTGCAATAGAACTTAGAGCAAATACAATATTAACAGATAAAACCTATTTTAGTTATGAGACGTTTTAGATTTTTGGTAGTCGTTGCACTAGTGGCCATTGTGGCGGCTGGTTGTGAGAAGGAGATTATTGACAGTAAGATTTGGGATAGACCTTCATGCGAGTTTGCGGAGGAGTCTATGACTATTTCTGCGGAGGGTGGTGTGATGGTGATACCCGTAGAGTCGACAGGTGTAGACAATGTATATATATCATATAAGTATGGCGACAGCTGGGATGTTGATAGCGAGAGTGGAGACCTTGTGCCCAAGGAGGGTTGGATCGAGTTGGTAAGGGTTATCAACCACTATGATGAGTCAACACGAGCGCTAGCCATTTGGCAGTCGGGCATAGAGATAGATGTAGAGCCCAACACTACAGATTGCAGTCGCACAGCTCAGATTACGGTGCAGAGCTTCACGAAGTCTGATACCATCGAGATTATCCAGAGAGCAGAGTAGTATAGCGCAGCATCTATTGTCGTATAGGAGTACTCACAAAGATGAGTGCTCCTTTCTTTATGTGGATATTCGTATAGTTTAGTATACAAAAAAAGCACTCGCGAAAGCGAGTGCTTTTTCTTGTTGTATTGATTGATTAGTTTGCGTAACCAGTCCACTCAACATCCCAAATAGCAGTACGATCCTTATTGCTTGTACTGCTTGATGGAGATAGGTTTGTGAATACAATCTGGAAGTCTCCAGATACATTAATCTCCACCTCGTGTGAGTATTTTGTTGTCTTGCTAGCAGAGGCGTTGTTAATAGTGAATGTCTTAACAACACTACCATTCTGCTTAATATCAACGCGGAACTTAATCTTAGTATCGCTGAATGGAAGACCATAGTTGAATTTCAATGTGCCACAACCTGTAGTGAGTGTTGGAGATGTGATAGTACCTACAGCTGAGGTCTTACCGTTCATACATAGCGCACGGTTTGATGCATCGCCAATCATCTTGAATGTTGGGCTGTTGTCGCTGGTACCACCCTTAAAGATTGCACAGTTCTTATACTCCCAACCTGCAGTCGTCTTGCCTGATACATACGATGTGTTAGTTGATGATATGGTGTGGAAGTCATCGTTGCCACCCTTAACTTCACCTTCTGCGAGCTTGCCTTTCTGAGTTAGCTTAACTGTTACGGTTTCAACACCTGAGCCAGTTAATGTGAATGTTGCAACACGCTCTTCCTCAGACTCGTTAGCATCCATTGTAATAGCGATAGAGCCATTGTTAGAGCCAGACATTGTGTATGATGTT
The DNA here is from genome assembly GCA_045613645.1 of Alistipes sp. Classification (GTDB taxonomy): domain Bacteria; phylum Bacteroidota; class Bacteroidia; order Bacteroidales; family Rikenellaceae; genus Alistipes. The sequence goes on from JAZLBJ010000037.1 coordinate 1,707, forward strand.
ACCCAATTAGCATCGCAAGATGCGGCCCAAGCGACATTTGCAGAGATGGTGATTGTAGCGCTTGTCTCAGCTGCCTCAGCGGTAGCTGCTATAGCTTCGATGAATGGAGCAGCCACATGTGATACATATGTTGCATTCTTAATCTGAGGTTCATTGTTGTACAATGAGTACTTACCCTTAATAGTGATGGTGTCGCCCTCACGCAAACCTGCTGCTGCCCACTGCTTCTGTGCTGTGCCGTCTGGAGTGAGAAGACCATATACATATACAGTACCTGTTGCATCTGTAAGGTCGAAGTTACCAAAAGATGTGTTAACAACCCTTGTAATCTTACCTGTGAGGATATACTCGTTAGTAGTATCCTTGAGGTTAAGGAACTCTTCAACGGTAATTGGTGTAGGACCGCTATTCTCGGCACCATCCTGCTTAACGTTTACCTCAACACTCTTGTAACCCTCTGCTGAGAAGGTGATTGTAGCGCTACGAGCTGCACCCTCGTTAGGCTCTGCTGTTGCGTAGATGATAGTGCCGTTGTGGTTGAATGAGATCCACTCTGCATCGGTAGAAGCTGTAACCTCTGCATTGAAGCCATTGTGGCAGATTACCTCAAACTCAATTTCATCACCATCAGCAGTGTATCCTTCAAGATCCTGCTCGATTGTAAAGTATGGATCGGTGTTTTCGCCAACAGGAATAAGGTAGAGCTTATTTGCCTGGGTACCCTTGTAGAACGCAAAGCGCTCCTGACCAGAGTTTGTGTTATAGCCAAGGATACGCTCTGTAATTGACTTAATTGCAATAAAATACTGCTGAGTAGTACCATCAACAGGTGTGATAGTCAATGTCTGAGCATCGCCCAAATATGCGTAGTTGCCAGAGTTAGATCCATATAGGTACTTGCCCTCATAATTCTGAAGAGTGAAGCCTCCATCTGTTGCTGAGATAGTCCAAACCAAGGTATCGTCATCTGTAGTAAAGTTATTAGATGTACCATCGTAGTCTACCTCTGAGTAAGTCATATAGTTACCGCTACCCTTAACACCCTTCATTGCGTAGTATTTAGAGCCATTCTTAGCGATAACAACATACTGACCCTCAGCAAATGCCGAATTAGTCTCAACTGTAGCATTTGTCATGTCTACTGAGAATGTGCCTAAGTTACCCTCAGTGAACTTCAAAGTGCGATCAGCAGGAATCTCTACCTCACGAGTATAAGACTTATCACCGCAGACAGCCTTAACCTTGAAGGTCTCGCCAGCCTCCATCTCGAGTGGGTTACATGTAAAATAGATATCACGAGTAGAGATAGCCTCATCGTAGCTAATAGTAAGAACATTGGTCTTACCATAGTAGCAATATTGTGAAACCTCGCCAGTAGTTGCATCTACATAGTTACGACCTGCCAAGCCCTTACCCGCTGCTGCAGTAAAGATAACCTTCTCAATCTGTGCCTCAGCAGGAAGATTCTTCAATGTCAACTTGCCAAGAGCCACCAAGCGCTTGAACTGCATGTTGAGCTCGGTAGGCTGTGCCTCTGTCTCAATGTGCTTAGATACAAGGATGTCTGCACCAGGATCGAAAGATGTTGCTGTAGCCAACTGCTGATCTTTTACTGTAACCTTAACCTTGGTGTTATTAATCTTCTCGGCATCGTCTTCTACAACGGCTGTTGCAGGGTAGATAGCGTTATAAGTGAAGGCTGTTGCTGTGGTGTTCTGTGGGAACGACACAGTGAATTTTGCCTTACCATTGTCATCAATAGCGATTGCGGATGTTGTACGATAGGTTGCTGAGTTCTCGATAACCTTAAGCTGGTCGCCAGCGCTCCAGTTAACAACCTTGTTAGCCTCGTCAATTACGGTACGAGTATCCTCCATACCAGCAGTGATGGTCATGTCAACCATCTTTGTCTCTACGGGGCGTGTAGCCTCCTCGATGTTATCGCTACATGCGACAAAGCCCATTGCAGCTACTGCAACAAGCATCAAATTCTTAATATGCTTAATCATAGTTGCAATAAGAGTTTAGAAACCACCATTGTCGTTGATGTCGAAGTCGTCACCTGCCTCGCCGTAATCACCAAAGCTTGCCTCGAAGCCTCGCTCGATAACAGCCGAGATAATCTCAATTGAGGGTGCCTCATACTTGCACACCTCGATAAACTGTTTTTTGTTCATAATACAAGTTTTTTCTATTTATTAAATGTTTGTTTGTTATCGCTTAAATATCATCTGTGCAAACTCCGCAATGTAGATGCGCCAGTTGCGCCATATATGTCCCTTGTCGCTCTCGCGGTATTCATAGCTGTAGCCATGGCTGTCGAGTAGCTCGCGGTAGCGTACATTCTCGTCGTAGAGGAAGTCTTCACTACCTATAGCTATCCAGTAGAGCTTAACGCCCTCGCGGAACTGTCGTGCGAGTTTTGTCTCGATGTTGGCGTATGTCTCAATGCCCTCCTTGCCACGGAAGATAGCCGCCGAGAAGAGACCTACATAATCGAACATTGTGGGGTACTCTTTGGATATTTGCATGGCGTGGAAGCCTCCCATGGATAGTCCCGCTATTGCTCGTGTCGACTTCTTGTCCATAGTGCGGTAGTGGTCGTCGACCCACTCTACGATTGAGGGAAACATAGCTTCGAATGAGCCATCCATAGAACCACTCATGTATGGTCGCCACATACCCTCATGTGAGAAACCTGGTGCCGATACATGGTTGGTGCAGCCATTGGTCATCACAACAATCATTGGCTCTGCCTTACCCTGGGCAATAAGGTTATCCATAATCTCGGCGAGGCGGCCTGTAGCTATCCATGCCTCCTCGTCGCCACCCATGCCATGTAGAAGGTAGAGCACAGGGTAGCGACCCTTGCCGGTCTCGTAGCCAGCAGGGGTATATACTGTCATGCGACGCTCACGACCATCGCTAACCTCAGCCCATACCTTGGCAACAGTGCCGTGGGGTACATCTTGTGCAGCGTAGATGTCGCCACGCTCGCCAGGGATGATGAAGTAGTTCATCTGTGAGCCTACATCGCGCATAACATAGCTATTCGATGGGTCAGCGACATGGTCAATGCCATCTACATTAAACCAATAGTAGTATAACTCCGAGGCAAGAGGTGCTGAGTGGTACTCCCACACGCCATCCTCTCGTCGTATCATCTCCATAGATGCACTGTCGTAGCCAGGTGCAAAGTCTCCATAAAGTGTTACGCATTCCGCCTTTGGGGCATAGAGTCGCAGTATCACCGAACCATCCTCCATAATCTCGGGAGAGGTTGTGTTCTCCTTCTGCCAAAGGTTCTGCTGCGCTGAGGCTGTTGCCGAAATTGACATAATGGCAACAATCATAATGATGTAGTGAAATAATTTCATCGGCCTATAACTATAGTAAGTATAAATACGGACAAAGTTATATAATTTTATCCATATATCCCACATAAAAGGCTCTATTTTGCATGGCTGAGCGTAGAATATCGTTTCGATATTCTATGGTCGTCCTATAAAAATATAGGTATGGGACGCTACCTCTTTAGGGGCATCTTGCGCTCTCCAAGAAGGTAGTATGCCACATAGTCGCTAAGGCGTAGGGTTCGTGATATGGCCAATGATATGGCTACTACGACGGTAGCTGACATGATGCCCACAACAATGGATAGCGGTACATTGGATGTGTCGGTGATAAATGGTCGAATAACTGCGGGTATAGCCATCAATACAAAGTAGTGAATAAGGTATATATCCAAAGTTCTGCGCCCCACATATTGTAGTGGTTTGCCTATGTATTTGTTCTCGGAGAAGAACTTACCACAACGGCGGAACAGACCAAAGATTACATAGATACCTATATAACCCATCAAAGCCTTTACAACCTGTACAGATGATGATACCACCTGATAGTCTGTGTGTTGAGCTATTAGGTTACTATGCTTGCGAAGTGCGATAAGGGCAAGTGTGAGTATAATAAGTACAACAAAGGCTATGCGGCTCTTTGTTCTATTGTCGAGTAGGCGTTCGAATGCCTCGCGGTGACAACTACATAGTGCACCAAATGCGAAGAAGGGTAGGTATTTTGCTGTTTTCTCGATGGTTAGTATATGGTTGATGTCGCCCAAAGCCGTAAGGTCAATAAGTAGTATCGATATTGCGAGGCTTATCCAGAAGAGGCGTTTGGTGAATTGCTCCATGGTGGTAATGCCTCGGCGTTGGTGTATGTAGCGCGCTGTATAGTAAAATATAAGCATGTTGAATAGTGCTATTGTAAACCAATAGCCCATCTTGGCATTGTGGGTAAAGAGAGCTGTTATCTCCACACCCTCGCAGAGTGATACATATATTAATCCGAAGAAAAGCGCAGGTATAACCATTGTGCGTACCTTATCCCCTAGGCGTGATATGGTCTCGCTACCACTCCACGACTGCTCGCGGCGGAATGATATGAAGCCACTTATGAAGAAGAACATAGGCATGCGCACATTGCTAAGAAATATGTTTGCTGGTGTGTCGTTGGGTATGTATATGTGGCTGAAAACCACCAGTATCATGGTGAGGCCTCTCAGTGCATCAATATAGCCGATACGCTTGCTCGTGTTTGACATTACTACTACTATTAAATATTGGGCAAAGGTAACAAATTTAGGTCAAATTGGACTAAATCCAATATTTATTTTTAATTGGTTCATACCATGCCAACTTTTTTAGTACCTTTGTGCTTACCACTACATGATATTGGGGTGTGGAATAATTGTTTATTATATGAAGATAGGTGTAATATCAGATACTCATAATACCTTTGACGCTGTGCTTGAGGAGTTCCTCGCACCTTGCGACGAGATATGGCATGCGGGTGACATTGGCTCGTTGGAGCTTGCCGACAGAATATCGGCCTTCAAGCCCCTGCGTGCCGTATATGGTAATATCGACGGGGGTATTATCCGTCGTGTGTATCATGAGGTGGCTCTCTTTGAGGTCGAGGGAGTCAAGGTGCTGATGACCCATATTGGTGGCTACCCACGCCACTACTCGCCCAAGGCGTTGCAGTATATCCATAGCTCGAAGCCTAAGATATTCATTGCAGGACACTCGCACATATTAAAAGTTATGTACGATCAGGTCTACGATATGCTTCACATCAACCCTGGGGCAGCAGGTAATTATGGCGTACATAGTGTGCGTACAGCTATACGATTCGACATCGAGGCGGGCGAAATTAAGAACATGGAGATTGGAGAATGGCAAAGAATTTGATATAGATAGCAGGATGAAACAATTTATTTTACTTTTAGCGGTGGTGTTTTCAACTACCAATATGTACGCCCAGATGGGAGTAGCTAAGGAGTGTGTTCTCTATGCAACACACGAAGGACAAGAGTTATATATGGATGTGTACACGCCTACGGGCGTAGCGGCCGAGGGGTGCAACTCGCCACGACCACTTATGATATTTGCCTTTGGTGGCGGTTTCGTGGGTGGCGCTCGCGATGTGGAGATGTATCTGCCCTTCTTCGAGCATCTGGCACGCGAGGGTATCGTGGTGGCGAGCATAGACTATCGCCTGGGTTTGCGTAATCTTCCAGAGGATATCGGTCTGCGTGGTATGATTGAGGCTCTAAATCGCTCTGTGGATATTGCTACTGAGGATATGTACGCAGCGACTAACTACTTCTTGGCCAATAGTGAGGGGTGGAACATCGACCCTTCGAAGATTATGATTAGCGGATCGAGTGCGGGCGCTATCACGGCGGTTACTGCGGAGTGGAATCGCTGCAATGGCGCAGCTATCGCCTCGGTATTGCCTGAGGACTTCCGCTACGCAGGTGTCGTAGCGTGTGCCGGTGCTATATTCTCGGTTGATGGTAGCCCTAAGTTCAAGAGTGCACCAGCACCTATGTTGCTCTTCCATGGCACATCGGATAGCAATGTCCCATATAATAAGGCTTCGGTGATGGGTATAGGCTTCTATGGCTCGAAGTATATTGCTCGCCAGCTCGATAAGCTCGACTCTCCATATTGGTTCTACTCGGCCGAGTATGTCGACCATAGCCTTGCGGGTACACCACTCTTTGAGCAGCAAGACCTTATAATGCAGTTTATACGCGACTATGTTCTCGAAGGTAAGAGGCTTCGCATGGAGACCAATGTAGAGAGTATTGGTGGAGAGCGCCGTCCAACAAACTTCTCGGTGAAGGATTATTTGCGTGCTAATTATGCTAAATAAATTTTATAACTTTCGGGAGTATAGGTATCAAATAAGCTGAAATAGATTGAAATATAGCTACAAATTTAGGGCTGTCCAATATATTGGTTGGATAGCCCTACTCTTTTATGTATTCATAAAAGTATATTTGTTGTTGTAGAATTACGATTATTTTGCTAACTTTGCGATAGGACAAAACACTAACGACCAAAAACTATGAGACGCATTCTACTTATTCTCACCTTTGTGGCTATATCGCCCTTTATGCTGCATGCCCAATCTATAGATAAATTAACAAAAAGGGCTAAAAGAGGTAATGCCGAGGCGCAATTCAATCTTGGCTATAGCTACTTTTATGGCGATGGTGTAGTTCAGGATTATGCTGAGGCTGCAGAATGGTTTCGTATGGCTGCCGAAAAAGGCTACGCAGCGGCGCAATACAATTTAGCTATGTGCTACGACAATGGTTATGGCGTAGAGCAAAATGATGCCGAGGCCGCAAAGTGGTATCGCAAGGCTGCTAAAAAGGGTATTGCTATGGCGCAATGTAATTTAGGCGTTTGCTACTTTTATGGCGAAGGTGTTAGGCAAGACTATGCCGAGGCTGTAAGGTGGTGGCGTAAGGCTGCGAAACGGGGTAATGCTGAGGCGCAACATAATTTGTATTGCATTGGTGAGGAGTGGTAGTAGGACTATAAGCTCCCCCCCCCTGTCACAGCAAGTTTATTGTTAGAGAGGTGCGGTAGTGGCGCTTACACGAAAAAAAGCCTCGGATGGGTAGTACTATGCGTACATCCCATTCGAGGCTTTGATTGAAGCGTCGCTTATGCGCTGCTATTACAACAAATTAGTAGCTCTTAGCGAACAACACACGGAACTTCGAAGGCTTGCCTGAGAATACACATGTACCCTCCTCCTCAACAACATCCATAGGGATGCAGCGGATGGTCGCCTTGGTAGCCTCCTTGATAGCCTGCTCGGTCTCAGGTGTGCCATCCCAGTGTGCCGAGATAAAGCCACCCTTCTCGTTCAATACCTGCTGGAACTCCTCCCAGGTGTCAACCTTGGTAATCATAGAGTTGCGGTAGTCGAGAGCCTTCTGGAAGATGTTCTGCTGGATCTCATCCAAGAGGTGTACGATGCGCTCAGTAAGACCCTCCTGCGATACAACCTCCTTAGAGAGTGTGTCACGACGAGCAAGCTCGATAGTACCATTCTCCAAGTCGCGTGGGCCCAATGCCAAGCGTACAGGCACACCCTTCAACTCGTACTCGGCAAACTTGAAGCCCGAGCGAACATTGTCGCGAGCATCAATCTTCACTGATACGCCCTTAGCGCGAAGCTCCTTAGCCATCTCCTCGAAGCGTGCAACAACCTGTAAGCGCTGCTCCTCGCCCTTGTAGATAGGTACCATGACAACCTGGATAGGTGCCAACTTTGGAGGAAGCACAAGACCGTTGTTGTCAGAGTGAGCCATGATCAAGGCGCCCATCAAGCGTGTTGATACACCCCATGATGTTGCCCATACATACTCCTGCTTACCCTCCTTTGAGGTGTACTGCACGTCGAAGGCCTTAGCGAAGTTCTGACCCAAGAAGTGTGATGTACCGCTCTGCAAAGCCTTACCATCCTGCATCAATGCCTCGATAGTGAGGGTGTCAACAGCACCTGCAAAACGTTCGTTAGGCGACTTATGGCCAACGATAACAGGTACGCCCATCCACTCCTCGGCGAAGGTCTTGTAGACATTTATCATGCGCTCTGTCTCCTCGATAGCCTCCTCAGCTGTGGCGTGAGCGGTGTGGCCCTCCTGCCATAGGAACTCGGCAGTACGCAAGAAGAGACGAGTACGCATCTCCCAACGCACTACATTTGCCCACTGGTTGCAGAGGATAGGTAGGTCGCGGTATGAAGTAATCCAGTTCTTATATGTGTTCCAGATGATAGTCTCCGATGTAGGACGCACGATGAGCTCCTCCTCAAGGCGTGCTGCAGGGTCAACAACGACACCCTTGCCCTCCTCGTCATTCTTAAGACGATAGTGAGTGACTACGGCGCACTCCTTAGCGAAGCCCTCTACATGGCTTGCCTCGCGTGAGAAGAACGACTTGGGGATGAAGAGTGGGAAGTAGGCATTCTCGTGGCCTGTCTCCTTGAACATCTTATCCAATACATCATGCATCTTCTCCCAAATAGCATAGCCATAGGGCTTGATTACCATACAGCCACGCACCGCTGAGTTCTCAGCAAGGCCTGCCTTGATAACCAAATCGTTGTACCACTGCGAGTAGTTCTCGTCGCTCTTGGTCAAATCTTTAAGTTCTACTGCCATATATTAAATTTTAATTTGTTTGCCATAAACTCGATATACAAGTATATCGGGGCAAAGATAGTAAATAAAAGTGAAAAGCGAAAGATATACCATAACTTTCCGCAATCACTCCCATTTAACTATATAACACAGCGAGCGTATCCCTTGATGGAATGCGCTCTAAACAGAGATATGTCGAGGTTGCTAACTCTAATGCGAGGTTGTTATGCCTGGTAGCATAAAGCATAACTTTTCGGTGGCGCAACTATTTGATGTGGCTGCTGATAGCGAGCGCTGGTGACGAGATATTTGCCTCACGCAGTTGGGTGTCATGCCATGCTTCGTTCTGAAAAGCACGGTGAAGTAGGAGAGGTTGGTATAGCCAAACATGTTGGCTACATCCTCGGTGGTAATATCATAGCTGGAGAGTATCTCATAGGCCATCTGAAGGCGAAATGTCTGCATCCAGCGGTGTGGCGACATGTTAAAGCGACTACGGAAGTAACGCTTGAAGGTAGATAGCGACATACAGCACAGCGATGCGACCTTGTCAATGGACATAACCTCGGTGAGCGACCTAAGTACAGCAAGCTCAAAACGATGCTCGGTGGCCGTGTCAACACTATCCATTGAGGCAAATAGCGATTTGGTGTTTAGGTGTATGAGCACCTGCTCGAAAATACCTGTGCAGTTGGTGATATACTCCACAAGGCTATCCTCACCCATTACAAGGTATGGCGTACGCTCGGCTATATCTCGAATGGTGCCCAGACGGTGTATGCGACCCCTGCCTCGAAGTATAAAGCCTATGGTTGTGATGCCCGCCTCGGGGCGAATGACCATGTCACGATGATGAAGCGCATGTTCCGTCGTGAAGTCAAGAGATGGTATGAGAGTATAGTTTTCCAACATATTTATAGTATATGTATTGTAGTATTTTGAATAGGTGCGCTGTTGTTAGGTGCAACGATAGCCAAATTTAACAATGCAAATATATTAATAATATTATTATGATGCAACATCTATATTGATATAGACCTAAAATTTATATAGTGTTAAATCACGCTCATATGCTCTTTGAGCCAGTATTAACATCATATTAAAGAAGTTTAAGTGCCTTAGTCTATGTGAAAATATATCTAAAATAAGTTTTGTGTAATGGTTAACTTTATACTAATTTAAATATATATGTTATATTGTAATAATGTGCCATGTGCTGTTTTATCTGTCAAGCAGCGTTAAACGATAATCATGCCAAAAAATATCGTGGCATACATATATTTATTTAGTAAAAGAGTCAATTTGTCGGAAACTTTTCTTATCTTTGTTTTAAATAACATTCGTGGGTGTCTGCCAAGCGATGATTTATGCTCGCGATATCTATGGCATTTGCGAAATACTACTTGCACAGTAAACATGAAGAAGATATACCTGCACCTAAACTCGCGTGACGAGTTCTTCAGAATAGACATATCCAAGATTGTCTATTTCGAAGCCGATGGCAACTATACGAATATCATCACATCTAATGGCCTACGCAGTGTGGTGTGTATGAACCTTACGCAGATGCAGCAGGTGTTGATTGCTAACTTCAAGGAGAATGCCTCGATATTCGTGCGCATTGGCAAGAGCTATATCATCAATCGTGGATACATATTCCAGATTAGTGTTCAACGTCAGAAGCTTCTGCTTAGTGATGCTGGCAGTTTCTCCTATACGCTCGATGTGTCGAAAGAGGCGCTCAAGCGACTTAAGGAGTTGCTTGTGACAAAACTATCGCAGTAAATCAAAACTAAATAATATGAAGAACTTCAAGAATCAGACTATTTTCATTGGTCGCGATCCTCAGCGTTCGCAACTTCTTGTTGCAATGAATGTTGGTGGTAAGTTAAAGTGCGTGGGTGTCGAGAATACCTTGACCATATCAAACTCAGTGAGTCGTCTCGATCCAGCAACTAAGAGTGCACATTGCAAGATTGATGTTGATGACAATGGTAATATGAAGATTACCAACCTCAAGGATGCCAATGTTACCTATGTTGATGGTACCATGGTTGCATGCAAGGGTATCACCGAGAGTAGTAAGATTGCCCTTGGTGGCGACCAGTATCAGATTAATCTTCGTGATATCAAGAAGGCGTTGGAGGGTCTCGACGATAGTGTAGATATTAGCCACTTGAAAAAGGTGTGGGATACCTATCAGGAGGACCTTGAGAAGATTAGCAAGGTGCAGCAGGAGCGTAACCGCCGTAGGATGTTGCCTATGCTTATTGGTGTTGGATCTGGTTGTCTTGCCCCAATTCTCTCTATGTCTATAGGCACTAACTCGCTATTTGTTACAGTGCCAATCTCAGCTCTATCGTTAATTATCTGCTTGAAGAACTACATGGAGAAGGATACAAGCATCGAGGATAAGAAGCGTGCTAAGGAGAAGTTTGAGAAGGCGTATGTATGCCCAAGCCCCAAGTGTCATAAGATTCTTCAGGGTGAGTTCCTATTTGTTCATCAGAGAGGTAAGTGCCCATATTGTGGTGCTACCTATAGATGTGAGGGTAAATAGCATATAGGGCTATTAGGAAGATTGCAAAAAATGGGATTTCACGAAAAGTGACCATTTCGTGTAAAAAGGGCTATGTTTCGTACAACATATCTAAAATCGTTTGGAGAAATGGTATTTAGCCCACTATCTTTGCAACAGAAACGAACAAAAACAATAAAAAATATTAACTTAAAACTACTACGATTATGAAGACTAATAAGAACGAGGAGCAGACTTTGGTTGAGCAGGGTAAGGTTTCTATTCAGTTGAATATCAATAATAATGGTACTCCAGCTGCTGTTGCAACTCCTGCACCAGTTGTAAAGAAGAGTAGTGGCGGTGTTGTTAAGGGTGCTATTGGTGGTGTATTGCTTGGTGGCGCTGCTGTATGCTATGTAGGTGATGTTAGCGCACAGGATTTCGAAGATAAGTTTAACGAGATTGTTGACGAGCTTCGCGCTAAGGGTATTCTTCCAAGTGCTCCATCGCAGCCAGCATCTGTAGATATCTCTAACGATGACGAGGATAATGTAGCTGTCGTTGTTGACGAGGAGAATCAGCAGACTGAGGCTGGTGAGAATGTGATTCCTAAGGATGGCGAGTCTGTGGATGTGGATGTTGATGTTGATGTTGACGGCGATGATGTTATTGTCGAGGTTGAGGCTGAGCCTACAGTGTTGTCTGGCAACAATGGTCTTGATATTGTCATCGACGGTGATGTTGCTGTAGCTGAGTCTATCAACGACGAGATGTCATTCACAGAGGCCTTTACAACTGCTCGTGCTGAGGTGGGTCCAGGTAGTGCATTCATGTGGAGAGGTAACATCTACGGTACATATACTGCAGAGGAGTGGAATGATATGAGCGCTGAGGAGAAGGCTGAGTTTGGCTCAAACTTCACATATGAGCTCTCTGAGGATGATGATTTCGATGCAGCAGTAAACGAGGATATTGAGTTTAGTGTCGATGGCGTTGCAGTATCACAGGTTGTTAACGACGAGATGTCGTTCAACGATGCCTTTGCAGCAGCACGAGCAGAGCTTGGTGCAGGCGCTGTATTCGAGTGGAGAGGCAATGTATATGGTACATACTTCGCTAACGAGTGGGAGAGCATGAGTGTTGAGGAGAAGTTGGAGTTTGCCGACCGCGTTATCTACGATAGCCTCTATGCCGAGGATGAGCCTTTGTTCGAGGATGCTGATGATCAGAATGTTGGTGAGATGCCAGGTGCGGAGATTGACATTGATCCAGAGAATGACAATGATGACAATGAGCTTATCGCTGAGGTAGATAATGATAATATTGAGGTTAATGAGGTTGCTGATAACAATAACACCATAGTGGATGTGGATGTTGAGAATGTACTCCATGTATCGGATGCCTATGGCAACGAGTACTCAGTAGCAGAGTTGTCGGTTGATGGTGAGAGTGTGACACTTATGGATACCAATAACGATGGTGTTATGGATGTTGCTCTTAACGATGCTAATGGTGATGGTGTTGTTCAGCTTGCTGAGATTGAGTATGTATCGGGTGATAATATCACCGTTGACGAACTTACCGACCAGTTTGTGGCTGCAAACCAGATTCCTGAGCCAAGTGACGACCTCTTCAATTCTGAGAGTTTTGATTGCAACGACGATGTTGCTGACGATTTGATGGCATAACATTTTGTTGCTAACTCCTTGAGGTGTGTCCTGCCATTTGGGTGGGACACATCTTCAACCTAAATTGTTTAACACTTCATAATTGGGCGGTATGAATAATTCAAGCACAGTATTGCCAGACAATATAACAACACCTGAGAGCGGAGCTACAACTGATGGCAGAACCGTAATAACTACATCTAACGATGCGACGGGTCATGCAGCACCACCAGTATCAGCACCTGGTGATGACTCTAAGACAGTGGTCGGTGGACAGACTACGCATAACCCTATGGGGGCTGCAACCCCAAATATGGGTGTGAGTGGTGGCGCTCCATCTACTGAGGCGACACAGCTCTCGAACAAGGGTGGCGATAAGACAGAGGTTGCTACTAATGGTGTTGATGAGAAGACACAGTGCAACCCTAAGGCTACTGATGCTCCTGTCTCTGTTGATGTTAATGTCAATAATAGTGGCGATATGCCTGCCGAGGAGCCTAAGAGCAGTAGCCGTGTTGGAAAGATTGTTGCTGGTGCTGTAGGTGGTGTGTTGCTTGGTAGTGTTGCAGCCTATGCTGCTGTTCACTCTATGAAGAGCGGTAGCCCTGTGGGTGTTGAGAATAACGATTTGAATGTAGACGATACTATTGATGCTGAGCCTGAGGTAGATGTTAAGCCCGAGGATGTGGAGCGCGAGATTATTGTGGACGACGACATCGAAGCTGATGAGGATATTCTTCAGATAATGGAGGATGATGGTTTGGAGTATGTCGAGTTAACTGCCGACGAGGAGTCAGAATCTCAGGGTGGTTTGGCAGATGTTATATCTAAGATTGTCGATAAGTTTACTGGTGAGTCTACGGATAATACTGCAAATACTGTCGCTGCGGAGACTATGCAGGAGAGTGTTGACCCCATGACTGAGGAGATTGCCGAGGAGAATGTTGCCGAGGATATTGCTGAGGAGGGTGTTGTCGAAGAGAAGGTTGCCGAGGATAGTTCTGATGTGGTTGCCTCTGAGGAGCCTGTCGAGCAGACATCTTCGGATGCTGAGCCTGTTCAGGAGGTTAGCTTTGCAAATGATGTCAACGATGATATGTCCTTTAACGAGGCGTTTGCCGCAGCGCGTGCCGAGGTGGGTGCTGGTGGCGCGTTTGAGTGGCGAGGCAATATCTATGGTACATACTATGCTGACGAGTGGAATAACATGAGCGATGATGAGAAGGATGCCTTTGGTCGTAGCTTCGACTTTGGTGGTGCTGACTCTGATTATGGTAAAGAGGATGTCGCTGATGTTGTTGTAGAGGATGATAATGTTGATATTACCGAGGTCGTTGATGACGAGGATAATATCGAGATTTTGGGTCTGTCGGAGGATGATGTAGATATGGAGATTGAGTTGTTGGATGACGACGATGTTGTTATGGTTGATGTCGATGCATTTGACGATGATGACGATATCATAGACTTGACCGAGGATGCAATCTTCGATGATGATATGGATGTTGTGGAGAATCTATTTGACGATGCCGACGATGGCTCGTGGGGCGATAGTGATATCTTCGCATAATAGATGTCCCCTCAATATGTTAGTGTATAACCTAAATTTTTGTTGATGAATGGCTAATGACGATAAGCTAATTATAAAGTGCCCTAATTGCTCTAAGCGACTCACTGTAAAGCCTGTTCCAGGAATCGAACACAAGAACCTTACTTGCCCTGCGTGTAAGGAGGTGTCACCGTTCAAGGCCTATACTATCTTACAGAAGAGTCATACTCCCGTAGCACAGGGTGTGGCTGCTAAGTCGGATGATGCTGGCCGTACACAGATTGTGAGCAACAATGCTGGTCATGTAGATAGTTCACGAACAGTGATAGTGGGTGCTGGTGGTAGTGTGGGTAGGTTAATAGCTGTTGCTGGCAACATAGCCCCAATGCAACTTAAGGAGGGCAGAAACATTCTCGGTCGCGAGAATAGCTCTGCGGCTGTTGATATAGCGCTACCTTCACAGTTTAAGTATGTGAGCCGACAGCATCTTATCATTGATGTTAGGCGTACGGCTGTTGGCTACATCCACACCGTAATGCTGTGCAAGAGCGAGGTCAATAAGACATATATAAACTCTGTGCAGCTTGTCTATGGCGACCAGGTGATACTCAACGATGGCGATATTGTTAAGTTGCCAGATCTCTCTTTGCGATTCGACTATAAGTAGTTGATGGCAAGGAGCGATATATTATATAATCATATAAATACTACAACTATGAAGTTTAAGTTATCGGCATATACAATCTATGAGCTTGGACAGCGCAAGCGCCAGGAGGACTCTATCTTCCCACAGCATAATGCTACGCAGGCTGATGATCGCCTCTTTATTGTCTGCGACGGTATGGGTGGTCACTCAGGAGGTAATATAGCAAGTGCTGCGGTGTGCGAGGCTATGAGTAATAAGCTTCTCACCCTATGTCCCGATGCAGAGGGTCGCTTTAGCGACGATGACCTTCGCCAGGCTCTTGAGGCAGCCTACGACTTGTTGGATACTAAGGACGATGGCTCGGAGAAGAAGATGGGTACTACCATGACTCTGCTCAAGTTCCACGATGCTGGATGTACCATAGCCCATATTGGTGATAGCAGGGTATATCATGTGCGCCCAGGTGCTGACTCTGCATCTACTCAGATCCTCTTCCAAACCCAGGATCATTCGCTTGTCAACGACTTGGTGCGTATTGGCGAGCTTACTCCCGAGGAGGCCAAGACATCTAAGCAGCGCAACATAATCACTCGTGCTATGCAGCCCAATATGGGCCGTAGGTCGCGTGCCGACATATACCATACTACGGATATACGCCCAGGTGACTACTTCATGCTCTGTACCGATGGTATACTCGAGCAGATGGAGGATGATAACATAAAGTATATCTTCTCGGATAAGGTTGGCGATGCTCAGCAGAAGGTCGACATGATTGTCAAGGTTACGGAGGATAACAGCGATAACCACTCGGCAATATTGGTCAAGGTAACAGATGTTAAGGGTGCACCTGTGTTTGCTGCAGCGGATGTTGATCTTCACCAAACTGCTGAGAGTGTCGAGGAGAAGCACAATGAGAAGAGTCGCCGTACACAGCTTATCTATTTATTGGGTATGTTGGCAATCGTTATTGGTACGATACTTTTCCTTGTATTCTATTCGTCTGATGATGATGTCCCAGAGGGCGGAGATGGTGATGTAACTAATGTGGTTAAGGATGCTGATGGTAGTATAACAGATGCACTGTTAGATAATGCCACAGAGGATGATAGCGAAAGTGTTGACCCCGTTCGAAAGGAAGTAGATACTAATGAGACATTATCAAGTGTTGATACTTTGAGTAATTCGCAACTATATGATAGCGTTATAGATAATCAGAATGTCGCAGATACAAGTGCGCCTCAATATACTGAGACTCAAATAGAAGAAACTAAGGTGCTTGTAGATCATGGTCACGAGCCTGTAGACGAGTCGCTTGTAAATCAAGGTGCTAATAGCGATGTAGTTGTAGCTTCTGTGACTGATGAGCTTGAAGTGCAACCAAGTGATATGGATCCTACTTCAAGTGAAGGTTCGTTGAATTAATCTTCCATAAAACAAATAGAGAGGATGTTTGCATAAGCAAACATCCTCTCTATCTGTTTGGTGTCATTACTCCCTTATTGCATCTCGAACTTATCGCCCATAAACCAGCGAGGCATGTTGCAACCAATGTAGTTTCCTACAACAGACCACAGCCATGCTCCAACCATCCACCAGGCGAAGTCGCCATTGAGTATTGCTACCCAATAGTAGAATGCGTCAGCAATACAGTGGGGTAGTCCGCACATAATAAATACGGGTACACCATAGAGCAGTGGTAGGTAGTTGCCTTTACGAGCTCCATACAATGCGAGGGTCACGATAATACCCGTGCCTATGGATGTCGCTAAGAGCATATGCCACGAAGCTGCCTCTCGCGCGGCCATAATAGTATTGAGGTTGTTGGTGACATCCACATCATCTGTGGTGTAGGATGCTATGTAGGCTGTAACAAGACAGCCTACAGCATTACCCACAACCATAGGAATCAACTGCAACGACTCCTTATAGGGGAGGTACCCCGCCTTGCCAGTGAATAGTAGTGCCTTGCACATAGTTACTGACATAAGGCCAAAGGCGAAGAGTACAGCGCCACCTAATCCTCCGACATGTAGGAAAACGAGACCGGCAATGCCGATCAAAAGACCGGCAAATACCGACATCGATATAAATTGTCTCATTCCTACATTACGATATTGATAATCTTGCCCTTGACAACGATAATCTTCTTCGCAGGCTTACCCTCAAGCCACTTCTGAGCACCCTCGGTAGTCACAATGTGTGCCACAATATCCTCCTGGCTCATGTCGAGAGCATACTCCTGCTTGAAGCGCAACTTACCGTTGATCATCACAGGGTACTCGAATGAGTTCTCCACAAGGAACTCTGGGTTGAATTTAGGGAATGCCGCATCGCATACTGTGGTCTGGTGACCAAGAGCATGCCATAGCTCCTCGGCGATGTGTGGCGCAAATGGGGCGATAAGCGCTGTCAATGGCTCCAATATCTCGCGCTTTGAGCAGTCGCCAAGCTCGTTGAGGCATATCATGAAGGCTGCTACTGAGGTGTTGAACGAGAAGTTCTCGATATCCTCGCCCACCTTCTTGATAGTCTTGTGGAGCGACTTGAGCTCTGCGGGTGTAGCCTTCTCGTCGTTCACGAGCAACACACCATCGCGTGAGTAGAACTTAGCCCAGAAGCGACGCAAGAACTTATGTACGCCGTCGATACCGTTGGTGTCCCATGGCTTAGACTGCTCCAAAGGACCGAGGAACATCTCGTACATACGCAATGTGTCGGCACCATATGCCTCGACGATATAGTCGGGGTTAACGACATTGAACATTGACTTGGACATCTTCTCAATAGCCCAACCACACACATACTTGCCATCCTCCAAGATGAACTCAGCATCCTGGAACTCTGGACGCCATGCTCTAAAGGCGTCGAGGTCCAAGACATCATTCTTCACGATGTTTACATCAACATGAATCTCCTGTGTCGAGTAGTTATCCTTAAGACCGAGAGATACAAACTGGTTGGTACCCACAACGCGATATACGAAGTTTGAGCGACCCTGAATCATACCCTGGTTCACGAGCTTCTTGAATGGCTCCGACTCACATACATAGCCCAAGTCGTAGAGGAACATATTCCAGAAGCGTGAATACATAAGGTGACCTGTAGCGTGCTCGATACCACCTACATAGAGGTCTACATTACGCCAGTAGTCGTTGGCCTCCTTGCCAACAAGACCCTTGTTGTTGTGTGGGTCCATATAGCGGAGATAGTATGCCGATGAACCAGCAAAGCCTGGCATTGTTGATAGCTCGTAGGGGTAGCCCTCGGCAGTATGCCACTTCTCAACACGCGCCAATGGTGGCTCACCCTCCTCGGTAGGACCAAAGTTCTCGATAGGTGGCAGTGTGAGAGGTAGCTGCTCGTCGGCAACGCGGTAGGCTACATCGTTCTTATAGTAGATTGGGAATGGCTCACCCCAGTAGCGCTGGCGTGAGAAGATAGCATCACGCAAGCGGTAGTTGATAAGCTTCTTACCCAAGCCACGGCGCTCAACCTCCTCGAACATGAAGTTGATGGCATCCTTAACATCCATGCCATTGATTATGTCGGAGTTGATTACTGTACCCTCCTTAGCATCGTATGACTCAACCTCAAGGTTACCACCCTCCACAACGGGGATAATCTCAATGCCGAAGTGACGAGCAAAGGCATAGTCGCGTGAGTCGTGGGCAGGAACAGCCATGATAGCACCTGTGCCGTAGCCAGCAAGTACATAGTCAGAGATGTAGATAGGAATCTCGCGGCCCGAGAATGGGTTGATAGCATATGAGCCAGTCTTAACGCCGCTAACACGCTTAGTGTCGGCAATACGCTCACGCTCAGAGCGACGCTTAGTCTCGGCGATGTATGCCTCTACAGCCTCACGGTTCTCGTCGGTGGTGAGCTCTGCAACCCACTCATGCTCTGGGGCAATAACCATAAATGTAACACCATATATTGTATCAGGACGAGTGGTGAAGATCTCAAGTTTGCGCTCCGAGTCTTTAACATCAAAGAATACCTGAGCACCCACTGAACGGCCTATCCAGTTGCGCTGAATCTCCTTCAACGACTCACTCCATTCGAGCTTCTCCAAGCCGTCGAGCATACGCTGTGCATAGGCAGTAACGCGCAACAACCACTGCTTCATGCGCTTCTGCTCCACAGGGTAGCCACCACGCACCGAGAGACCCTCCTTAACCTCGTCATTGGCAAGCACTGTACCGAGCTTAGGACACCAGTTTACCATGGTGTCAGCACGGAAGGCGAGGCGGTAGTTCTGCAATACCTGCTCGCGCTCAGCCTCGCTCATAGACTTCCACTCCTCAGCAGTAAATGTTAGGTGAGAAGTCTCAGCAGCGTCGATACCCTCAGTACCCTGAGCCTCGAAGTGAGCTACAAGGCCCGAGATAGGCTCTGCCTTCTCTGTTGCGTTGTTATACCAGTGGTCGAACATCTTGAGGAATGCCCACTGTGTCCAGTGGTAGTAGTCGGGCTCGCAAGTGCGCACCTCGCGTGACCAGTCGTATGAGAAACCAATCTTGTCAAGCTGTGAGCGGTAGCGTGCGATGTTCTCCTCGGTGGTTACGGCAGGGTGCTGACCTGTCTGTATAGCATACTGCTCAGCAGGTAGACCGAAGGCGTCGTAGCCCATAGGATGGAGAACATTGAAACCACTCTGGCGCTTGTAGCGCGAGTAGATATCCGATGCGATATAACCGAGGGGGTGTCCCACATGAAGTCCCGCACCCGATGGGTAGGGGAACATATCCAATACATAGAATTTAGGGCGTGAAGGGTCCACATCTACACGGTAGGTGCCATCCTCCTGCCACTGCTTCTGCCATTTTTGCTCAATGGCCTTAAAATTATACTCCATAACTAATCTTATTTGTTTGTTGTTATTATCTATCGTTTACTAATCTTCGTCGTCATCATCCATCATGTCGTCGCTGAGATAGAAGCCATCCATGAGGGCATCAATATCGCGACGCTCCTTCTTGGTGGGGCGACCTGTACCGCGGTCACGAAATACGAATATCGTCTCGTGAGGAACATTGAGCTTGTCGAGTTCCTCTTGTGGCGTGCAGTTCAGGCAGTACATGGGCACATTCTTGGCTGGCTGGCGACTCGATACTAAGTCGAGCACCTTGTAGCTATATGTGACCCTCTCGCGCCTCACTGATATCATATCACCCACCTTGACCTCGCGCGAGGGCTTGGCGTAGGCGTCGTTCACCAATACGCGATTTTGGCGTATTGCATCGGCGGCATCGCTGCGTGTCTTGAACACGCGCACCGCCCATAGGTATTTATCCAATCTTATATCACTCATCTGTACTCTGCGTATCTCTCTTGTTTGGTATATGACTCTTGCGACTGACACTAAGTATCATGCCGAGAGCTATGGTGGTGAAGAGCAGCGATGAGCCACCTCGCGATATTATAGGTAGCGTCTGTCCTGTCTCTGGTATTATGTGCACCTGCACGAGGATGTGTAGCAGGGCCTGACATGTTATGAGCATGCCTAATCCCAGTGTCATAAGTCCTGGGAACACTGTCGTACATCGTCTAAAAATCTCTATAGAACGGAAGAATATCCACAAGTACAGGAACATTAGTATCAGTGCGATGATTAGTCCATACTCCGAAATAAAGAAGGAGTAGGCGTAGTCGCTCTCGGGATGTATGACCACAGCACGCGCTGTGCTCTGTCCTGCGCCCTCGCCAAAGAAACCTCCGTCGTGTATGGCAATCATGGCGCGTTGTGTGTCAGTGAGCTCATACATATTATTCACCGTACCCTCACCTGTCCACTCCTCGACCCATGCCGAGAGACGACCTCCTGCGGTCTCACCTCGACCCATGCCTACGGCCGAGAGCAACATGAGGGTGAGTACTCCCATACAACCCATCACCACTACAAACTTCAATATCTCCTTGATTCTCACGCGTCCGATGTAGAGCATTATCACCGAGGCGAGGAATACAAGTACGGCCGACGAGGTGTGCGCGGGAAGAATTACGGCACACGATATGAGCACTGGCCCAACAATAGGATAGGTGTTCTCCTTGAGAATCTTTAGCTGCTTGGCATCAGTAAGACGCCACGATGTTGGAACAATGTTAATCTTGTTAATGTCGCCAGGAAACTGGTCCATGCGTCGTGCCAACATCAAGATTGTCATAATCTTGAGACCCTCGGAGGGCTGAAACTGGAGAGGTCCTATGGCTATCCATCGTGCTGCGCCATTGGTTGTAGCACCCATAAAGTATGTCGCTACGGTGAGTATGATGAATAGGTAGTATAGTAGGGGTGTTAGGCGCTTAAAGTACTTGTAGTCAATCTTGTGTACTACAAACAATAGGGGTATGGCCATGGCTACCAACATAATCTGCTGACGCAGGGTGTCGGCTGTCGTGGTCTTACTTGATATGTCATAGGCCATCTTGGCTGTCGATGAGTAGACAACAAGTATAGAGACAACAGCCAGCACTATGAATATTATCCATAGCATGCGGTCGCCCTCTATGAAACGCTTGTTATGCCCTATGCCCAACTTGGGGCGTTCAACGCTCTCTTTAGCAGCTTTCGCCATCGTTTACTCTTGGTTTTTATCGCTTATCTGTGACCTTAGGTTAAAGTACATTATCGGCTACCCATGCCTTGAACATGCGACCACGCTCTTCGTAGTTACGGAACAGGTCGAAGCTTGCGCAGGCTGGTGATAGCAGCACGGTGTCGCCACTCTCAGCAAGGCTCTTGGCCGCTGCCATGGCCTCCTCGAATGTGTGGCAGTCGCACACTACAGGCACTATGTCGCTAAACACCTTCACGAGCTTAGTATTGTCCACGCCCATACATACCAGAGCCTTTACCTTGCGGCGTGCAAACTCCTTGAGTGGGGTGTAGTCATTACCCTTATCTGTGCCTCCAGCTATCCACACCGTTGGGCGCTTCATACTCTCAAGGGCGTACCATACCGAGTCTACATTTGTGGCCTTTGAGTCATTCACCCAGGTGATGTCATCCTTTGTGCCTGCTGGCTCAAGGCGATGCTCTACGGGTGAGAACTCATGTATAGAGCGCTTTATCTGCTTAGGCTCTACACCTGCAGCGAGCGTCGCAAGGGCTGCCGACATGGCGTTGTAAACATTGTGCATACCCTCGATTTGCATCTTGCGTGTATCTATGGTCACCGACTTCTTGCCCACGGTGGCTGTAAAGGTGTGACCCTCAAGTATGGCATCGCCATCGCCACTCGCTATGGCGGTGTTTATGGCAAAGGGTAGCTGGTGGGCACGCAACGAGTCGTCCATCTCTGCAAGCATGGTGTTTGTCACCTCGTCATCAGCCGAGTAGATGAAGAAGTCGGCTGTTGTCTGGTTCTGCGTGATACGCATCTTCGAACGGGCGTAGTTCTCCAGCTTGTAGTCGTAGCGGTCGAGATGGTCAGGGGTAATGTTTGTTAGGACACCTATATCGGCCTTGAACTTGAACATGCCATCGAGTTGGAAGGAGCTAAGCTCCAGCACATGCCAAAAATACTTGCCTGTTGCTACCGAGTAGGCGAAGCTCTCGCCGATGTTGCCACCCAGTGATACGGCTCTGCCAGCATCCTTCATAATCTTGTATATGAGCGATGTTGTTGTAGTCTTGCCATTTGAGCCTGTTATGCATATGGTCTTTGCTACACCCTTGTAGCGACCTGCGAATTCAATCTCCGAGATTACGGGGATGCCACGCTCGCGAATCTTCTGAACTATAGGTGCAGTGTCGGGAATACCTGGTGACTTGATTACCTCGTTGGCATCGAGAATGTGCTCCTCGGTATGCTGACCCTCCTCGTACTCCACGCCCCACTCGTCGAGACGCTCCTTGAACTTGGGGGCTATCTTGCCCATATCTGTAAGGAAGGTGTCGAAACCCTTCTTCTTGGCAAGTATCGCCGAGCCATAACCCGAGATACCTCCGCCCAAAACTACTATCTTGCGTTTCATATATCGTTGTGTTCTTAATTTACTGAATCTTCAATGTTACAAGCGTGAGGGCCGAGAGAAGCAATGATATGATAAAAAAGCGCATCATAATCTTGGTCTCGAACATACCTCTCTTCTGATAGTGGTGGTGGATGGGCGACATAAGGAATACGCGGCGACCCTCACCATATTTACGCTTGGTGTATTTGAAGTATGTGGTCTGAATAATAACTGACAGAGCCTCTACGAGGAAGATACCACAGAGTAGTGGTAGTAGCAACTCCTTGCGTATGCAGAGTGCGAAGACGGCGATAAGACCGCCAATAGTGAGCGAGCCGGTATCGCCCATGAAGATCTGTGCTGGGAAGGAGTTGTACCACAAGAAGCCGATAAGCGCACCCGCAAAGGCCGCTGCAAAGACCACCATCTCGCCGCTACCTGGGATAAACATGATGTTGAGGTAGTCCGAGTAGATGATATGTCCCGAGAGATAGGCCAAGATACCCAACACCAGCACTATCGGGACGGAGACGGAGGTGAGAAGACCGTCTATACCATCCGTAAGGTTTGCACCATTAGACACTGCCGTGATGATGAAAATAGCCATCAATATGTAGAGTAGCCACCCCATAGTCTCGTTGCCTCCCGTGAAGAAGCTGTACTCCATGCCCGTATCCTTGATAAAGGGAATAGAGGTCTTGGTTGTCTTCTCAGGGGTAGTGCTCACAACGCGTTTGTCGCTATACTCTTTGATAACCACGCCGCTATCTTTGTCGGTGATGGTATGAGTGTATGTCTCGTAGCTCTTCTCACGGATTACGATATGCTCCGACTGCCACATGGTGGTACCAACGATGATACCAAGACCTATCTGGCCCACAACCTTGAAGCGGCCATTAAGACCCTCCTTCTTATGTCGGAATACCTTGATATAGTCATCCAAACCGCCGATAAGGCCAAGCCATATGGTGGAGATAAGTAGTAGCTGTATGTAGATATTCGCCAGGTCGCCAAAGAGTAATACGGGGATGATGATGGAGAGTATGATGATGATACCGCCCATTGTTGGTGTGCCCTTCTTCTGTAACTGACCCTCCAGCCCGAGGTCGCGAATATCCTCGCCTATCTGCTTGCGACGAAGCATGCGGATGATATGCTTACCAAAGAATATGGCGATAAGCAACGATAGGATGATGGCTGCAGCCGAGCGGAAGGAGATATAGTCGCCAATACCCATGCCAGGTAGTGAGGTATTCTTCTCTAAGTATTCAAAAAGCCAGTGTAACATTGTGTGTAGGGGTGTTCTATGTTAGTTTGTGTTCGTAATTATATATCTCGGTTAGTTGTTGTGTAACTGTTCGAAGGCTGCTCTTATCTCCTCGCGGTCGTCGAAGTGATGCTTCACCGTGCCTATAATCTGGTAGTCCTCGTGGCCCTTGCCAGCAATAAGGATGATGTCGCCTGCCTTGGCCAACATTGCTGCTGTGCGTATTGCCTCGCGTCTATCTGTTATGCGCAAGTAGTTGCGTGCCTCGCCAACACCTGCCACCATATCGTCGAGGATAGCCTCGGGGGCCTCGGTGCGTGGGTTGTCCGAGGTGAGGATGGCTGTTGTAGCCTCGCGCACGGCGATGCTCGCCATCTCGGGGCGCTTGGTGCGATCTCTATCACCTCCGCAACCACATACCACTATGAGCTGCTGTTGAGGACGGCGTATCTCGTTGATGGTCTGCAAAACATTGTCCAAAGCATCGGGGGTGTGGGCGTAGTCCACAACGGCCATAGTCCTATCCTTGGCGTAGATGGTCTCGAAACGACCACTTACTGGTGTGAGCATCGAGAGAGTTGTGAGCACCTCCATTTTATCCACTCCAAGAAGTCGGGCTGCGGCATATACCGTGGTGAGGTTGTAGGCGTTGAACCTTCCCGTAAACTTCACCCATAGCTCATTGCCATCGAGCATGAGCTGCATGCCGTCGGGGAGCATCTCCACAAGCTTGGTGCGGTAGTCTGCCATGGAGCGTAGCGATAGGCGATAGACCTTAGCTCGGGTATTCTGCACCATGACCTCACCATTTCTATCGTCGATGTTCACCACTGCCCATGCATCTTTGTCGAGGGCATCGAAGAACATCTTCTTTGCACGGATATACTCCTTGTATGTACCGTGGTAGTCGAGGTGGTCGTGTGTAAGGTTAGTAAATAGTGCACCAACAAAGCGTAGATTGTCTATGCGGTGCTGTGCTGCGGCGTGCGACGACACCTCCATGAAGCAGTAGTCGCATCCCTGGTCAACCATTTCGCGCATCATCTCGTTTAGGCGTATGGCATCGGGGGTGGTGTGAGTTGAGGCTATGGTACGCTTACCAATGCGGTAGATGACCGTGGAGATAAGACCCACACGGTAGCCCATGGCGGTGAACATGTCGTATAGCAGCGTTGCTGTTGTGGTCTTGCCATTGGTGCCTGTGATACCCACAAGGCGTAGTTCATGCGAGGGGTTGTCATAGAAGGCTGCTGCCATAGCTGCCATGGCTATGTTGCTATCCTCGACAACAACATATGTGATACCCTCCGTTAGGTTCTCTGGAAGATGCTGGCATACCACCACCGCTGCGCCGTGCTCTATGGCCGAGGCTATGTAGTCGTGTCCATCGCTGGCACTACCTACCACCGCAAAGAAGCATCCGCCCTCCGCCACGCGGCGTGAGTCATACTCGAGGGCTGATACCGCTATGTCCGTAGCTCCAACAATATTTTTTGCTTGTACATCTACAAGTATTTCGTCAAGATGTTTCATATCTATAATTCACTTGGGTAAAGTCGTTATACTTCGAGCTTCAGGTGTATATCACGCTTCGACTCCTCTATGGTTTGGCCTGGGGCAATGCTCTGCTCTACGATGCTTCCCATGCCCTCGTGTGTAACCCTCATGCCGTAGCTCTCAAGTAGGAAGATTGCATCACTTAGGCCCATGCCACGAACATCGGGCACCAAGCCGTCGATAACATCGTATGCTTCGATGGTCACATTGCCACCCATATCTGTCGATGTCTTACACCATGCACTGCCATTTGTCGAGCCACCCACAAATGGAGCGAGCTCCTGGCTAACGCTCATCACAGCTCTGCTTGAACCACCCTTGATGTTTGTGGGTGTGTATGCCGTGGGGGCCTCTGCCACCTCAGGGTGTAGCGATGGATCGTTGTTGTAGAGGTAGAGCATTATATCTCGTGCCGCAGGACCTGCTACATCGATACCGAAGCGAGTGTCAGCGTAGGACATTCGCTGCTTCATCATGACTACCATAACGGTGTACTTGGGCTTATCTATTGGCATCATGCAGACTATAGAGCCGAGGTTGTATTTATCGCCTATTACAAGATTGCGATGATCCATGATAGCTTTATCCTCCTTGCTCTCAGAGATAAACTTGCCCAATATCTCCGCAGTACCAGTCTTGCATCCTATTTCGAATGGTAGCTTCGCAAAGGTGTTCTTTGAGAGCTGTGGGGTTCCAGCCTCCCTCAAACACTCCTTGAGAATGTCGATTGTATTATCCGAGCATAGCTTCTCGTTGAGCACCTTTATAGGTATCTCCTCTACAACCTTACCATCGCGCTCGATGTGGTCCACTAAGCGTGGGGCAACCATGCGTCCACCATTGGCAACGCCGTTGTAGAAGGTTAGTGTGTGTATGGCTGGCATCTGCACAATATATCCGTAACCAAGGTAGGGTAGTGTAAACGAGATGACGCCATGTAGCTGTCTCCACTCCTTTGTCGATGGGTCGAGAAGTGAGGCGCTTATCTCGCCATACTCGTCTAAACCCACTGTGCTGTTGAAGCCAAGCTCGTTGAGATACTCCCAATACTGCTTAGGGTTATCTTTGAAATTCTCAAACACCGACTCGGCAAAGTATATGTTAGACGAGTGGGCAAAGCCATTCTTGAGCGATACATTAACCACAGGTTTGCCGTTCTCGTAGGTTATAACATGTGAGTCCGTGACATTACGCGTACCCACCTTTTTCTCCTTGTTGGGAATATTCACAGGAGTGTCTATGGTGAAGCCACACTTGTCGACAAGTACCATGGCTGCAGCGAGCTTGAATGTCGAACCGGGACACAGGCTTGTCTGTAGGGCGTGGTTGAATACCTTCTCGGTATATCCCGAGCCACGATTGACTCCCGAGCTAAGGTTTACCATGCAGAGAATATTACCAGTCTCCACCTCCATAACCATGGCAACACCAAACGAGCCTTTGTGTCTCTCCAACTCACCGCGCAAGATCTCTGTTGCTCGGCGCTGAAGGGCTCCATCTATTGTTGTCACCACATCGCAGCCATCCACAGGCTCGCGGTTGAAGTCGTCATCGTTCATACGACTCCAGAAACCGTGGGCAATATACTGCTCCTTGGCCTGGCCATTTGTTCCCGAGAGGTAGTCGTTGTAGATGCTCTCAATCTTCGTAACATCTAATATGGTCTCACCCTTCTCGTTCACGCCACGATTGTGTATGCTGCCGATAACCTGATGCGCAACCTCACCCATGGGGTGTATTCGCTTCTCCACAGGCGTTACACCATATACCAAGCCCATGTTGTTATTCAAAATGGGGAACTCTGCCTTCATCATATCCCACTCGTCGAGGGTTACAGGGCGAGGGAATATCTTGAGCGCACGACTTTTTGCTTTGGCACGCTCGCGGTGGAATATGCTCTTATACTCCGCCGCTGAGATATATTCGTAGCCATTCTCCTTGGCATCTTGCTCGTTGAAGTGTTGTGCCAACATCTTCGATAGTGAGTCGACATTCTCCTCGAAGCTCTGTGTTGAGGCATCCTGTATGCCCTCCGACTTGAAGTCGAAGGTGGGCTCATAGCGTAGACTCGATATGGCCAAGGGCTCACCATCGCTGGTAAGGATAGCACCACGATGTGCAGGTATATCAACCTCGCGCACAACACCATCTTTGAGAACATTGGCATTATGCTCTACCGAGTCACTAAACACCTGCACCCATATTAGGCGTGCTATTATGCTGATGCCTATGAAGATGAAGACTATGTAGAGGACTCTCACTCTGAAGAGAGTTTCGCCCTTGGCACCTCCTCCATTGCTACTTTTGGTGCTTGCTACATCCTCGTTGGCCGTACTCTTGTTATTACTCTTCTTTGCCATTTCGCTATTTCATCCTTTGACTACTCTTCTGTTCAACCATCTTTATACCATAATCTCTCTCCAGACGCTTAACAATCTCCTCGCGTGAGGCTGCCATGTGGCGTTCCTCGCTCTTAAGTACCGAGCGTTCGCGCAACACCGCAACATATTTCTCCTTGCTGCGATACTCGTCATCGGCATTTAGCGACATGAAGGTGAGGAATATGCTGATGAAGCACATCACCGCTATGGCTATTAGGTAACGATAGTATTGCGAGGCGATATCTCCAGCTATAAAGCCACCTGTGATTATGTGTTGCAACAACGATTGCGACTTGTTCTCCTCCTCTATTGCATCCTCGTTTCCATTCTCATCGCCCTCCTTCTCTCTCTTGTCGTCGTCCTCGTCGTTGTCGTCCTCGTCGTTGTCCTCGCCATCCTCATCCTCCTCATTGACCCCCTTGTCGTCACCCATCTTGAGTGTGCTCTTTTTGATGCGCCTCTTGGTGTGGCGAGGCTTGGTCTGCTCGTCGTCCTCGTCCTCATCCTCATCTTCGTCCTCCTCTATGTTGGACTCTACACGGACTATCTCACGACTTATGCGACGGCGTCTCTGCTCATCCTCCTCGTCAATATCTCGGCGTCTATCTCTTGTGGTTGACATACTCTCTCGTTAGGTTAGTAAATTGGTTATGCTACAGCTTCTCGGCTACGCGGAGCTTAGCACTGCGTGAGCGTGGGTTGAGGGCTATCTCCTCGTCGCTCGGTACTATCGCTTTGCGAGTGATGACATTCAGTGGTGTAGATACACGACCGAAGAAATCCTTCTCCACGCGACCCTCGGTGTTGCCACTACGCATGAAGTTCTTCACGATGCGGTCCTCCAACGAGTGGTATGACATCACCACTAAACGACCCTCGGGGTTGAGTAGCTTGAGGCTCTGCTCCAATGACATCTTGAGAGCCTCCATCTCGCCATTGAGCTCTATGCGCAGTGCCTGGAATAGCTTGGTGAGGAATTTGGCCTCATCCTTGGGTGGTGTACATGGCTTTACTGCCTCCACCAACTCGGCGGTGGTTGTTATGGGGTGCTCGGCGCGGGCGCGCTCTATGCAGTTTGCAATCTTCCATGTGGTATCCAACTCGCCATACTCCGAGAAAATCTTCGATAGCTGCTCCTTGTTGTAGTTGTTTACTATGTCGGCTGCGGTGCGACCACCTCGGGTGTTCATGCGCATGTCGAGAGGTGCATCGCCACGGAACGAGAAGCCTCGGTGCTTAGCATCGAAGTGGTGCGACGATACGCCAAGGTCAGCAAGTATGCCGTCTACATGCTCTACGCCGCGTAGGCGTAGCGCGCCGCGCACGAAGCGGAAGTTCGATGCCACGAAGGTGTGGCGCTCATCATCGGGAGCGTTGCGCTGTGCATCGGGGTCTTGGTCGAATGAGTATAGATGACCTTTAGGCCCCAAGTGCTTAAGTATCTCACGGGTGTGTCCGCCACCGCCCATGGTGAGGTCCACATAGATGCCGTCACTCTTGATGTTTAGGTGCTCGATACACTCGTTGAGCATCACGGGAATATGGTATGTTTCGATAGCCATTTTATGGGGGCTTTTACTATAGTAAAAAATAACGGGGCTAAGGTACAAAATAATTCACTAAAATCAAAGTTATTTGGCGAAATGTGGGAGGACTGTCTTGAAAAAAAATAGAGGTTGGAGTGTGTGATTGGTTGTGACTGAGTGTCGAGGTGTGGTGTGCATATGCAAAAGAGGGTGCCGAGCAAATATTGCGGACACCCTCTCTCTTAAGATAGTTTATAGCTTTTTAGTAGTTTAATTAGTTCATCTCTGTCGCTCTTGGGATTTACGAATGCCACCTTTTGGAGATAGTCCAAACACCTCTTAACATCGTGGCCAGGCTTGAGACCCTTAATCTGCATTACATCCCAACCGTTGATGGGGAGTTGGTAGTCAAACATTGTTGTGCCATCAGCCTTCATCTCGGCGGTCATGCGCTCGATAATCTCGACCTGTCTCGGTAGGCAGTGCTCTGAAGAGTGTGATTTGTTGTCAGCATCTATCAGACGCATAAGGTCGTGGTAGCGCTCCTCCGAGCCGCAAAGGTATTGTAGCTTGCGCAACTGCTTAGGTTTAAGGTTGTTACACTCATTGCCAAAAGACTTGATGAGCATGTGATTTTTCACGAGAAACTGAACCTCGCAGATGAAGTCATTGCTATATTTTAGTCTGCGCAGTATGCTATTTACCATCTCGGCACTCGCAACCTCGTGCATCTTGAAGTGTACCTTGCCGTCCACCTCTGTGCGTGTGACAATCTTGCCTATGTCGTGGAGTAGTGCTGCCACCATAAGCTCAGGTTTGCTGCCCTTGAGCCTCTCTACAACAGACATTGTGTGCTCCCAAACAGTGCCGAAATGGTACTTATTTTGTTCCATATCGTATGTGGCGATAAGCTCGGGGATAACATAGCGCATGGCACCAGTCTCGCGGAGTAGCTCCATGGCCATCACGGGGTGCTTGCATGTGAGCATCTTGTTTAGCTCGTCGCGTATACGCTCATGGGTGATTATGCTAAGGCGGTCTATGTTGCGCAACATCCCTGCGTATGTGCCCTCTTCGATATCCCAGCCATATCGGCTTGCAAAGCGTATGCATCGTAGTATGCGCAGTGGGTCGTCGTCGTATATAACATCGGGGTCGTTGGGCGTGCGCACAACGTGATGTTTGATATCGTCGATACCCTTACCTGTGATGTCGATAATCTCGCCTGTGGATATGCTGCTGTAGAGGGCGTTTATGGTCAAGTCACGACGCATGCAGTCCTCCCCCATGGAGCCAAATGCTGTTTCGGGGTTGCGGCATGTGTGGTCCACATACTTCTCCTTGCGTGTCTGCACAAACTCTAACTCCACATCCGGAAACGCCTTGAGGTGTAGCATGGCAGTACCATAATTGGGGTATAGTGTCACGCTATTTGTGGTGTAGTTGTTCTGGTGTAGCCACTCTGCGAAGCGCACGCCGCCACCCTGTCGTGTCACGCACATATCTATATCCTTTATCTCGCTGCCCATTATCTCGTCGCGCACGCAACCACCTACAGTATATATGTTGCTCTCCCATTCGGTACCCTCGGTTATCTGTCGAATATACTCCTTAATCTCTCGGTATTGCTCAATCTTCATAGTCGTTAATTTTTTTTGTTTTGGCAAGGACTGTATAGAGCGAGTTGGGTGTGGTAATCTATCAGGGGAGAAGAAAATTTAGATTAAAAGCCGTTGGTGGGCATATGCTCATCAACGGCTTTGTTAGCTTGTGAGTGGCACAAAGGCTCTCTCGCTATTGTCGCTTAGTAGTTCTCGATGACTGCCTCGAGGTGCTGCTTCCAGATGAGTGCAGCGCCGCCCAAAATAGCCACATTCTTATCCTGGATGCCACTCATCATAAGCTTTACCTTGCCCTTGAATACGCTAAGCTGGTTCTCCTCCATATGGTGGTATGTTGGACGCATGATGTAGTCGCCTGCGTTAGCCAAGCCACCAAAGAGAATAATGGCCTCTGGAGAGGTGATTGCAGTGAGGTCTGCAAGGGCCAAACCGAGTACCTTGCCAGTGCGCTCAAATGCCTCAAGAGCAATAGGATCGTTCTTTGCTGCAGCATCCGAAAGCATCTTAGCCTCGAACTTGTCGTAAGGTATAGAGCGGAGCTCGCTGTCGCATGTCATAGTGGCCATAAGGTCGAAGGCTGTACGCTTGATACCAGTGGCCGAAACATAGGCCTCCAAACAGCCCTTGCGGCCGCAACCACACTGGCGTCCTGTCTCGCGTGAGGCAACTGCAATATGACCAAATTCTCCTGCAAAGCCATCATGGCCATAGACCATCTCGCCATTGCATACGATGCCCGAGCCAAGACCTGTGCCCAGGGTAATCATTGCAAAGTCCTTCATGCCATGAGCATTGCCGAATACTATCTCGCCGATGGCTGCTGCGTTAGCATCGTTGGTGATCATCACCTTTGCACCACCGAAGTGCTTGGCGAGGTCGTCAACAAAGTTGAAGATGCGAATAGAGTTGGGGCGTGGATCTGCAGGATCCTCGAACTTCCAAAGGTTTGCTGGGGTCTCGATGCGACCTGTATGTATGTTAGCATTTGGAGCGCCTACACCAATACCTATAAGTTCGCACTGAGGTTGTGTGGCGATGAGCTCCTTCATGGCAGTTGCAAGACTCTCAACATATGGTTTGTAGTCGTCGAAGAAGCGGTACTTATCGGTTGAGATTTTGCCCTCTGCAACGACATTACCATCCTCATCAACAAGACCAAAGGCAGTATTGGTTCCACCAATATCGATGCCCATTGCGTATTTTTTTGTCATGCTTATAGTAGTATTTAAAAAATTTATTGGTCAAAGTTACCAAAATAATTTTAAACTATGCAAAAAAAATTGTATTTTTGAGCCATATTTAGTTAATGTACGCGATTATGAGACATAGCAACGAAGAGATATTGGCGATTTTTGAGTCGGCCTTGGGGCAGATGCAGACCCCCGAAGAGCCCGAGATGCTCTATGCTCCTATCATCTACTCGATGTCGGGTGGAGGTAAGCGTATACGCCCTGTATTGTTGATGCTTACCAACGAGGCCTTTGGTGGTAATGCCGAGGAGGCTATGCCTGCAGCAATGGCTGTTGAGGTATTCCACAACTTTACGCTTCTGCACGACGATATCATGGATAATGCTGCGGTGCGTCGCGGTAAGCCATCGGTATATGCTAAGTGGGGAGGTAATGTAGCCATCCTCTCTGGCGATGCGATGCTAATCTCGGCGTATAAATACTTGGCAAACCTCCCTGCAGAGCAGTTGCGCCGTGTGATGCCTATCTTTAATAATATGGCCTTGGAGGTGTGCGAGGGTCAGCAGTATGATATGGACTTCGAGGTGAAGCCCAAGGTGACTGTTGAGGAGTACACACGCATGATTGAACTCAAGACATCGGTGCTACTCTCAGGCTCGGCTATGATTGGTGCTACATTGGCGGGTGCTGCCGAGGATGATATTAAGAAGATATATCGCTTTGCAACCGAACTTGGACTTGCCTTCCAGCTTCAGGATGACATGCTCGATAGCTATGGCGATGAGGCTTTGGGTAAGAAGATTGGTGGCGATATTCTTGAGGGTAAGCAGACCTATCTTATGGTGCAGGCTATGAGCCGTGGCTCAGAGCAGGAGCGTGAGGTCTTGCGCACAACACATAAGCGTGCCGATATTAGCGATGCGGAGAAGATTGCCATTGTTAAGGCGTTGTACGATAAACTCGATGTTAAGCGTTTTACCGAGCAGCAGATAGAGGTGCGCTTTGAGCGTGCTTTGGCCGTGCTTGACACCCTCTCTATCAAGCGTGAGGATGCCAAGTATCTCGATGAGTTTGCTCGTAATCTTATGGGAAGAAAAAAGTAGAACTATGATTCGTAGAGAAGATATTGAGATTATGGCCCCTGTGGGCTCATACGAGGCACTCAATGCCGCTATCAGTGCGGGTGCCAATTCTGTATATTTTGGCGTTGAGCAGCTTAATATGCGTGCTGCATCGTCGGTAAACTTCACTCTCGATGACCTCGCGGAGATTGTGCGCGTAGCACACGCTGCGGGTGTCAAGACCTACCTCACGGTAAACATTGTCATCTACGACACCGAGATGGAGGTTATGCGTCGTATAATAGATCGTGCTAAGCAGGAGGGTATCGATGCTATCATCGCTACTGACCTCGCTGCCATCCTCTATGCTCGTGAGGTGGGCATGGAGGTGCATATCTCCACACAGAGCAACATCTCGAATATCGAGGCTGTTAAGTTCTTCTCGCAGTGGGCCGATGTTGTGGTGTTAGCTCGCGAGTTGTCGTTGGAGCAGATTGCCTATATATCGAAGCAGATAGAGGAGCAGCGTATATGTGGCCCTGCGGGTGAACTTGTCAAGATTGAGATGTTTGCGCACGGCGCTATGTGTATGTCTATGTCGGGTAAGTGTTACCTCTCAGAGCATGAGTCGCACCACTCGGCAAATCGTGGCGCATGCCGTCAGATATGCCGTCGTAAATATACCATTACGGATAAGGATAGTGGTCAGCAACTCGATATCGACGGCCAGTATGTGCTATCACCCAAGGATTTGTGTACTATCGATTTCCTCGATACATTTATTAATGCAGGTGTGAGAGTACTCAAGATTGAGGGTCGTGCTCGTGGTGGTGAGTATGTTAAGCGTGTTGTTGAGAGCTACGACGAGGCACTTAGACTTCTTGAGCGAGGAGAGTTTACGCCCGATAGCGTGGCACCTCTCAAGGAGAAGCTACGCACCGTATTCAACCGTGACTTCTGGGGTGGCTACTACGCTGCCAAGACCATGGTTGAGCATAGTCAGCACTATGGCTCGTCGGCAACCCTCAAGAAGGTTTATATGGGTAAGGTGACTAACTACTTCAAGCGCATAGGCGTTGCCGAGGTGTTGGTTGAGGCTTGCGAGGTTGCCGAAGGCGAGGCTCTACTCTTCATGGGTGAGAAGACTGGTGTTGTTGAGCAGAAGGCCGAGGGCATCATGGTTAAGGAGCTTCCAGTGCAGGGCGCTAAGCAGGGCGACTACATGTCGCTAAAGACCGTATCGGAGGTGCGCCGAGGAGATAAAGTCTACAAAGAGGTCGAGAGATAATTTGTTGTGATAAGGGCGCATCTGCGGTATCGAGCTTGTCCGCTAAATGCTCACATACGCTTAGTATGCTCCGCTTTATCGGACTGCGACTCGCTAACGCATCTGCAACCCTTCTGACAACA
>JAZLBJ010000038.1:0-34155 GCA_045613645.1 Alistipes sp.
AGCTGTGAGTAGTTAGTGTGTGAACCTGAACCAGCATCACCAGTAGAGTGGATAGACTGCTCAGCACCTGGAGCTACATCAACAGTACCGTTAGACTTAGATACATCAACACCAAGGTTCAAGTTAAGACGAAGATCCTCAAGACCGTGAATCTTGTAGTCAATCTGCGCGTTACCTACGAAACGCTTAGCTGTAGATACATCAACCTTCTCGTTGAGCATAGCAACTGGGTTCTGGTTAGCCATTGTGTTGTGCTTACCATCAACACCACGCCATGAGTAGTAACCGTGGATACCGCCCTCAGCGTTATCGAGGTATACTGGTTTAGTTGGGTCGAACTGAACAGCCTGTGAGATAGCACCCTCGTTAGCGAAACGAGAATCCATGATCATACCCTTACCGTTAAGGTTAATAGTAAGGTGGTTGTCCAAAAGCTGTGGGTTAAGGTTAACAGAGAGTGTGTGACGAGACATGTTAGATGTCTTCAAAGTACCATCCTGGTTCAAGTAACCGTAAGATACGCGGTATGGGAGGTTGTTCTTCTCACCCATCTTAACATTACCAGACAATGCTACATTACCCTCGTATGACTGTGCAAGCTGATAGATCTCGCGCTGCCAATCGGTGTTTACTGGGTTGCCGTTAGCATCAAGATACTTGGTTGCTGAACGGTAAGCATCAGTATCCTGAGTACCATAGTACCACTCCAAAGCCTGACGCATCTCGTCACCAGTCATAACATTTACATAGCGTGAGTTCTGGCTCAATGACGCAGTGAAGTCAACCGATACATGAGGAATATTTGAGTCATACTTAGAACCCTTCTTTGTAGTGATGATGATGACACCGTTAGACGCACGCGAACCGTAGATAGCGGTAGCAGAAGCATCCTTCAATACGGTGAACGACTCGATATCTGATGGGTTGATTGAAGCCAATGCATTAGCAGTACCAGAGATACCAGAGTTTGAGATTGGCAAACCATCGACAACTACCAATGGGTCGTTAGATGCGTTGAGTGAAGAACCACCACGGATACGGATAGTTGCTGCTCAACCAGGAGCACCGCTACCAGAGGTAATTACAACACCTGCCGACTTACCACGAAGAAGGTCGGTTGGTGAAGTTGCAAGACCCTTGTTGGTCTGATCTGCCTTAACGGTAGAGATAGAACCAGTAAGGTCGTTCTTCTTGACAACGCCATAACCGATGACTACAACATCATCAATCATCTCAGAGTCCTCCTCCAAGACAACGTTGCCTAACATGTCAGATGAAGCAACAAGTGCTACAGTCTTGTAACCGATGAAGCTAATCTCCACGATAGACTCTGCACTCTTTACTTTCAGTGTGTACTGACCGTTGATGTCAGTGGTAACACCGTTAGTAGTACCCTGCTCAATAACAGTAGCACCAATAACCGGTGTTCCGGTAGTATCAACTACCACACCCTTCACCTCGTATTTGCTTTGCGCAAACACTTGGGCGGGAACTGCCATCGCGATGAGGGCAAGACCCAAACACATAGTTAAGAATTTTCTCATAGTGTTTTTTAGTGTTAGTTAATAAAAGTTAATGAATATGTATCGATTGTTTCGATTCAATAGTTTGGTAGGTATGAGTATGCCAACGCAGCGTGGCAACGACTATTCATCACCACACTGCATCAAGCTATTTACTCCTCCTTGCGCTTGGTTGAGATACCAAAGACAGACAAAGCACCAATTAGCAGTGCTATACCTGCAATAACAAGCATTGTAATCTGACCGCTGGTAGCCTTAGGCATCTTCTCCTCATAGTTGAACTTCTCACCCTGCTCCATCATGAAGAGACGGTCGCAACCTGGATAGAAGATAACATTGAGGCTCTCCTTCATAGCAACCTCGTTACCATCATCATCCCTCTTGAGGAGGTGCAGACTCTTGATAGCAACGCTCTCGCTACAACGAGTAAGGCTGAATGCCTCGTTTGGTGCAATCACCGAGTTAGCAGCATCGTTGTTGATAGCATACTGCTCCTCGCCGTTGTTTGCCAAGATTCTGAATGTATTCTTGTTTGACACATCCGATGTAGCTACAACAGCGCTATAGTACTTGTTGGCCTCATCGTAGGTCAAGTCGTAGTTCTTGGTCTCACCATCAACGGTGGCAACAAGCTGGCAGTTCTCAACGACGGGGCTCTTAGGATACTCAAGCTCGTTAACGAAGAACTCTGTGCCAACACATTCGCCCATGATAGCGATACCTGCCAACGATGCGATGATCTGAGGAAGACAGATGGTGCAGTTGAAAAGACCCATGTATGAGCCGAGCGACTTACCAGTGAGCGCGTTTGTAAGCAATGCAAATGGAAGTGCCAACATAGCAGCCCATGCACAACCAATAAGCAAGAACGATACGCCAAGCACATACTGGTCGTGGATGAAGTATGTAGAGATGAAACCTACAGCACCAATCACCAAGCTCACCGAGTAGCCCATCTTAACGCTCTTGAAGCGTGGCAACACCATAGCCCAGATGATTGAGCCCACGGCCTGAACAGCGAAGAGAACGCCTGTCCAGTCACCAGCAGCCTGGTAGTCGGGTGACGATGTATCAATAGTGTTCCATATTGTAACATTCTCGGCGATACCACCAGTGGTGTATGACCACATGAACAAGAACGCGAACCAGCAGAAGAACTGCACAAGACCAATCTGCCAGAAGATCTTTGGAGCGTGGAAAAGAAGGCTGATAAGACCTGTCTTTTCATTAGCTGTCTCAGGCTTGATGTTGTTATACTTGGCATAATCCTCGGGATTCCACTCCTTGACCTTGGCACCAGTGTAGAGCACACAGAGGATAAGGATGGCAGCACCAATGTAGAATGACCATGTTACAGACTCTGGAATCTGACCCTCGGGAGCAATATTCTTAACGCCAAGCCATGTTAGGCAGAATGGCAACAAGTAACCCACCAATGAGCCTGCATTACACAAGAGGCTTTGGATAGAGTACGCCTTAGTCTTCTGCTCCTCGTTGACCATATCACCCACCAACATCTTGAATGGCTGCATAGCCATATTGATTGAGGTGTCGAGCAACATGAGCATCAACGCACCAAAGGCCAACGCCATCTTGATGGACATATTGAAACCACCAGAGTTTGGCAACAACGCCATGACGATGATAGCTACGATAGCGCCGATGTAGAGGTAGGGCTTACGACGACCCCACTTACACCAAGTCTTGTCGCTCATAGCACCCACGATAGGCTGAACAATCATACCCATCAATGGGGGCAACAACCAGAAGAGGCTCAACTCATGTGGGTCAGCACCCAGAGTTGCGAAGATGCGGCTGATATTGGCGCTCTGCAAGGCGTAGGCAATCTGCACGCCGAAGAATCCAAAGCTCAGATTCCACATCTGTCCGAATGAAAGATTAGGTTTTTGCATAGTGTGTATAAAGTTATTTTAGTCCTTCAGTAGTAGGTGATTATTAAATTATTTTAATAACCACATAGTCTTAACTCTACAAATTTTGCAAAAAAAAAGGAAACTTGCAAATTTAAACTACCCAAAGGGTATATTACGATGACGAATTGCACAAATAGATACCCGAATGGTATTTTTGTCGCATCAACGGCAGCACCCCTTTGCTATAAGCAAGAGAGGCGACCAAAGGGTCAAAAGGGGCAAGATTTGGCATTTTGATTATTTCTTGCTACTTTTGCGAAATATGATGAATAACCGCAATACAAGTAATATCACCATCGTGGTGCTCTTCGCACTGCTACACTTCGCTGTGGCGGTGGTGACACGCCTACTTGACTACTACGACGACATACCTCTGACGGTATTGACCATAACCATGGTAATCGTAATCTCGGTGCGAAACAACATTCGCGCTGAGATGATGGCCATACTAACACTCGCGGCCACGGTATTTGGCTTTGTGGTGGGTTCGTGGCTATGGAAACCCATCAGCATACTACCTATAAATAGCCTTTTTGCACCAGGCATATCAACGCTGATTATCAGCCTTATATCAGGTTTTGGCATTGACTACATAACACGCAAGACAAAGCGTTTCAGAGCCAACGACGATGCATGGCGACCATCCATCAAGAATGTCATCATTGTAGCCCTCTCCATACTCATCCTCCGCATTGGCTACTTCGCACTCTCGCAGGCCAATATATTCACCGATGGTGAGCTTATGAGTAGTACCCTTGCAGTAGTGGAGAATGTATGGTCGATACTCACGCTTATAGCTGGTAACATGCTTCTTGTTACATACATACCAAGGCTTTTAATACGCTGGAGCATAGGCAATCACATCACCGTCCTATACATCATATCGACGCTGACACTACCCCTAATATGCGCCGCGATAATCCACTACGACATCCCCCACTTCTCACCCGACGATACGGATGCGTCAAACCTACTGACCACACTCCTTGCAGCCGAGCTTGCAAACACCCTTGTGGTGACACTTATAATACTCATACGACTATCGACATCTACACGCAGAGCACTGCGCGAGGAGCGCGAGTTGAAGCGCCGCAGCGAGTATCAGTATGAGCGTCTCAAACAGCAGATAAACCCACACTTCCTATTCAACTCGCTGGGCATCCTCGACTACCTGGTACAGGAGCATGAGACGGAGCGTGCAAGTAGCTTCATACGCAAGTTGGCAAACATATACAGATACATGCTCAAGAACGACACTAAGCCCCTAGTGAAGCTCTCCGAGGAGATGGAATTCACACGCATGTACATCGACCTTCTCAAGGAGCGATTCAGCGAAGGAATGATAGTTGAAGTGGAGGTAGATAGAGAGCTATACGACAGATATGTTGTACCCTGTTCAGTCCAACTATTGGTCGAAAATGCCACTAAGCACAACATCGTATCTGCCGACCAGCCGCTAACCATAAAGATCGCCAACGAGGGCGATATGCTCGTGGTGCGCAACCGCCTACAGCTACGCACTCACGGCCAGCCGTCAACACGCCTTGGACTGGAGAACATACGCCGCCAGTACCAGGATATAACACGCCTGGATATAAGCGTAGAAAAGACTGATAGTGAATTTATTGTAAAACTACCAATAGTATGATAAAGGTACTCATTGTGGAGGATGAAATACCTGCACAGATAAACCTCAAGAAGCTCATCGACAAGTGCTGCACAGATAGCCAGATAGTGATGACCCTCACATCTGTATCGTCGACCATAAAGTGGCTCGAAGATAACCCCGAGGGAGCTGATGTAATTTTTATGGATGTAGAACTTTCCGATGGCATATGTTTCGAGATATTCGACCGTGTGGAGGTGAACAGCCATATCATCATAACTACGGCCTACGACAACTACGCCATAAACGCCTTTAGAGTGAAGAGCGTAGACTATCTCCTCAAGCCCATCATCGAGGAGGAGCTTTATCGCGCATGGGAGAGATGTCGCGAGCGCATAAACGCCAAGAACACACCCAACATCGAGGCACTACTCGACATGGTATCAAGGGTGAGCACACCACAGAGCAAGGAGTACAAGAAGCGCTTCATAGTCAAGGCGGGCGACAAGATTGTCATCACCCCTGTGGACGACATAGCCTACTGCTATTCGGAGGATAAGAGCACCTATGCCGTAAGTCGCAATGGCACATGCCGTCTTCTGGACTACTCATTGGACATGGTGCAGGAGATGCTCGACCCCAAGATATTCTACCGCATATCGCGTAGCTACATAGTCTCGATAAATGCTATAGAGAACATCACCAAGCACTTAGGCACGCGCCTTAAGTTGCAGCTCAACCCTCCTACCGAGGCTGAGGTGGTGGTAAGCCGTAGCCGCACATCCGACTTTTTGGAGTGGCTGGATAACAACTAACGAGTAATGGGAGTGCCTTAGGGCGCTCCTTTTCGTTTAAGAGGCATATATAAGCGTGGAGCTTTGTCTCGGGCTGGGATCCGTAGGTTCTAATAGGTTCTGATGAGGAGCGCAGAACTTTATCGCGGGCACAACCCACCAGAACTCACCAGAACCCATGCCGCCTGAACGCCACTCACAAAAGGCTCAATGATGGTCTCAATTCCACTTTTTCGCAATTATCACTACACCATTGGCCATTTTTTTGTATATTTGCACGATTTATGCGCATGGGCGTGGGCGCAATAGTCACGCTCGTGTAACACAAAAACCACAACGACAATGAGATATATCAAAGCCTTACTGCTCGCAGCTATAGTCATGATAAGCTCGTGCACACCTCAAAAGAAGGTGCTATACTTCCAAGATGTTGAGAGTGGCTCGGCAATAGAGCTTCCCGACAACTACATGATTCGCATTAAGCCCCTCGACCAACTAACAGTGGTGGTCAACGGCCGTAACCCAGAGCTCGCAGTACCCTTCAACTCGTCGACAAACTACAACTCGTTGACGGGAGCTAACCTCTCGACAGCCACATCCTCGGAGCACAACCTACAGGTGTTGACAGTGGACGATAGCGGAAACATCACAATACCTATTCTCGGCACGATATACTGCCAAGGCATGACACGCCATGAACTTGAGCAGAAGATAGAGGCTATGATTATAGAGGAGGGATACATGACCGAGCCAAGTGTCAATGTACGCTTCACAAATCTCACAATATCGGTACTCGGTGAGGTTAACAAGCCTGGACGATACACCATAAACCGCGATCAGATAACCATCCTTGAGGCTATAGCCTTGGCTGGAGACCTTACGATATATGGTCTGCGAGACGATATAGCCGTAATACGCGAGGTGGAGGGCAAGAATATAATCACCAAGCTTGACATACGCTCGTCGGAGATTTTCTCCTCGCCATGTTACTATCTCGAGCAGAACGATGTGGTGGTTGTAAACCCCAACAAGTATAAGGCGGCAACATCGGAGATTAACCAAAACCGCTCGTTTTGGATATCGCTTGCCTCGACAGCTGTCGCTGTGGCAACACTCGTAATAACCGTCATAAAGTAACCTCCCAACATAAGCTAAACATATCACACAATGGCAGATATTAAGGATACTAACGAGAAGGCATTGTTGAAGCCTCGATTCACGCTTCACGACTTTTTGCATCTAATACTCTCCAACTGGTATTGGTTCATCCTATCTCTCATACTATGTGGTCTTGCGGCCGAGTTCTACATCCGTCGCACACCTCCCGTATATCAGCGCACGGCATCGATACTCATCAAGGACTCGCGTAAGGGTACTGGCTCGGAGCTCGCAGCCTTCAGTGATATATCGAGTGTCATGGGTCGCCACTCGGTGGACAACGAGATATATGTGTTGCAGTCGCGCACACTTATGACACAGGTGGTCGAGAGATATGACCTTGCTACACGCTACACCACCAACGGCCGCATACGCACTACAGACCTCTACGGTCGCACACCTATGAGGGTGGAGTTCTTGGACCTCCCCTCAACCAAGAGTGGCTCGTTTAGCTTCACCATGGATGACGAGGGTAATGCCCACATCAAAGAGTTCACCAATAGCACCTTCACTGCTACGGTAGCCCCTGGCGACACCATAGCAACGCCGCTGGGCAACATCGTGATGCACAAGACATGGGCCTTCGACAGATACAAGGACAAGGAGATTCATGTGGCACGCAGCACACAGAACAACGCCATAGAGACATACTGCGGCAAGCTAAAGTGTGAGATTGCCGACAAGCAGTCGTCGGTGATAAACATCACCATGAACGACGAGGTACCACAGCGTGCCGAGGATGTCATCAACGGCATTATCGAGGCATACGAGAAAGCGGCCATCAAGGATAAGCAGAAGATATCGGATATCACCGATGTATTCATCAGCGAGCGCCTTGAGGACCTAAGCCTCGAGTTGGAGGTGGCTGACAACTTAGTGGCAAATTTCAAGCAGGACAACCAGCTCTACAGCCCTGAGAACGAGGCTTCTATGATTAGCAACGAGATTGTGGGGCTCAACGATAAGATATTGGCTCTTAACACCGAGCTCTCGGTAGCTGAGGAGTATCTTGCCGAGGTGCTCAGAGGTGGCGACGCAATAGCTCCACTGCCCATATTCTTCCTTGGGGGTAATAGTGCCACAAGCGCCATATCATCGCAGATAAATGCCTACAACAATGCGGTATTGGAGTATGAGCGTCTCTACAACGAGTCGGAGCGCAACCCCGTGATTAGCGACCTCAAGATGGAGATTATGACCATGCGCCAGAGTATCGTGGCATCGCTACAGGCACATGTCGATAGCCTACGCCTACAGCTCAAAAGCATATCGCAAAGACAGGACGACACATATGGCGACATGAAGCTCTCGCCAAACAAAGAGAAGGAGCTAATGGCCCTCATGCGCGAACAGTCAGTAAAGCAGCAGCTATACATATACCTCAAGGAGAAGGCCGAGGAGAACAAGATTACACGCGCTAATGCCGATAGCAATGCCCGTGTTATAGACCTTGCACATGGCGGCGACCTACCTATAAGCCCCAAGAAGATGCTCATATACCTCTTGGCCATGGTCATGGGCTTAGTGATACCATTCGGCATACTCTACATACGCGAGCTGCTAAACACTAAGATACGCACACACAAGGAGATTGAAGAGACTCTTTCGGCTCCTATGCTCGGCATCATACCTCGCTATGAGGGTAAGATGGAGAGTGGTGGCATCGTGGTGCGTGAGGATGGCCGCGACATGGCATCAGAGGCATTCCGCATACTACGCACCAACCTCAGCTTTATGGCTGTGGATAACCCAGTGAAGGTTATCATGCTCACATCGTCGGTGCCACACAGTGGCAAGACCTTCGTGGCAAGTAACATGGCTGCGACACTTGCAACGGCAGGTAGTAAGGTATTACTTATGGACCTCGACCTACGCCGCCGCACTATGACCAAGATAATGGGCCACCGCAACGATCGCCGAGGTATAACAAGCTACCTTACAGGTTCTATTGAGAGTGCTAAGGATATAATCGTAAACAGCGAGGTGGATAGAAACCTCGACATAATATTCTCAGGTCCTCAGCCACCTAACCCTACAGAGCTACTTATGTCGAAGCGCATGGCCGACCTTGTGACATCGCTGCGTGGACAGTACGACTACATAATAATAGACAGTGTACCAGCACTCTCGGTAGCCGATGCCATGGTCCTCGACAGATATGTCGACCACACCATATATGTAGTGCGCCAGGGTAACCTCGACCGCCGTCAGTTGCCCGATATCGAGCGTCTGTATGTCGACAAGAAGTTCCATAGCATGAGCATCGTCTTCAACGGCGCAACGCTCACTAAGCGCTCATACGGCTATGGTTATGGCTACGGCTATAGCTACGGCTACAACGAGGACCTCTCACCATGGAAGCGTCGCTGGCGTGGCTTCAAGAGACTATTTAAAAAGAACTAAGGGCTATGAAGCAGAACACGATGATTATCGCCGTTGACTTCGACGGCACATGCGTAGAACACGACTATCCCTCAGTGGGCATGGATGTGGAGGGTGCTGTGGATGTACTCCGTGCTATTGTGGCTAAGGGCCACCGCCTCATACTCTTCACCATGCGCTCGGGCACAAAGCTCGACGATGCTGTACGCTGGTTCAAGGAGCGTAAGATAGCGCTATGGGCCGTGAACGAAAATCCCGAGCAGAGTGAGTGGACAACCTCTCCTAAGGTCTTTGCCGACCTATATATCGACGACTCGGCTGTGGGCTGCCCCATACGCTTTATCAGCGGAGTACGCCGTCCTGTGGTCAACTGGACGAAGATACGCTCGCAATTGGAGTACGACGGAGTGTTGTAGAGATAATAACGAAAAAGAGAGCTGCGGCTCTCTTTTTTTGTTGGGGCAAGAAGGGATAAGATAGTCGCGGGCCATTGCCGCGATATTACATAGCACTCGTCCGCTCTCAGTCTCTCTCTTTATAGCACCTCGCTATCTACCCTATCGAACAAAAAAGAGCACCTCAA
Organism: Alistipes sp.; assembly: GCA_045613645.1. GTDB lineage: Bacteria > Bacteroidota > Bacteroidia > Bacteroidales > Rikenellaceae > Alistipes. The sequence goes on from JAZLBJ010000038.1 coordinate 9,981, forward strand.
CGGTGCTCTATATCACTTACTACAGCCTCATTACTACTGCTTAGCAGAGATAGCCTTGGCCTCATCCGATGTCATGCGGGGCATGGTGAGTGCTTTCTCGAAGCTGGCCTCCTTGCGCTCCTTGTTGGCCTCATCCCAAGCCTTAATAGCTGCGTCGGCCTTAGCTCTATCCTCTGTGGTAAGTCCGTTGAGCCACGCTGTCATCTGCTCCATGGTAGAGACAAAGGCCTGGTTATCGCAATTCTCAATTGCCGACATTGCCATCTCTTGGTAATTCTCAGCCATAAGCGCAACATTATCACCCACCTGGGCCTCGTTGCGTACCGAGCCACCCATTGACTCAGCAGTAGGGGTATTGGCCTCACCTCCCCTATCATCGCCCTTTTGAGAGCCCACACAGGCCACAGCAGCGAGACATAACATCACTATAAAAACTCTCTTCATTGCTATATAAATATTTGTATAGCACAAAAGTAGAAAAAAAATCGCACTTAGCGCACTAAGGAAAACATTTTTTTACTACCTTTGCCCTTGCATTGGTTCTCTTGGGCTGTATGCCCAACAGAGATTAAAAGGGAATCGGGTGAGAATCCCGGACAGTTCCCGCTGCTGTGAGCCTCATAAAGCTCTGCGACATCATTTAGCCACTGGGGTGGGAGAGTGAAACAAGTAGCTCAACCATCGAACCCTGGGAAGGCTTCGCAGACGGAGGCGAGTCAGAAGACCTGCCAAGCGTTTATTACGAGATTGTGCCTGCGGCGAATGGGCAAGTCTGCGACTTGGGAATATCAAGTGTTTTATACTCGTATGTAGCGCATAGCCGACATTGTAGCTTGTCGTAGCTTCATACCTTCGCAGCCAAAGCCCTACCCACACACATCATCTCGTAGTGTTTAAGTTTACGGAGAATGACCTTTAAACAACACATTATGAGAAAGTTTTTATGCTTGGCTTGTGGCGTAGTAGCTACACTCGCAGCAATGGTAGGTTGCTCGTACAACGACGATGCAATCTGGAATGAGGTGAATCAAATCAAGGATCGTGTAGCGACTCTTGAGGAGACTGTAATCAAGACCAACGAGGATATTGTTGCGTTGCAGACTATAGTCAATGCTCTACAGAACAATGTCTATGTTGTGGCAGTAACCACCACGACCAATGGCTATGTCATTGAGTTTTCGGATGGCACAACAGCAACCATCGCAAATGGCAAGGATGGTGCAAATGGCACCAATGGTGTGAACGCCCCTATAATCTCTATTGAGCAGGACGAAGATGGAGACTACTACTGGACCATCGACGGAGAGTGGTTATTAATTGATGGTGAGCGTGTTAGAGCAAATGGCAAGGATGGCGCAAATGGTGAGCAGGGTGAGCCTGGAACACCTGGCAACGATGCCATAGCACCGCAGGTGCGCATCAACGACAGCACCAAGATGTGGGAGATCTCGACCGACGGTGGCCAGACATGGGTATCTACAGGTGTTGTTGCCGAAGGTAAGGATGGCGCTAACGGCACTAACGGTGAGAATGGCACTAACGGCACAAATGGCACTAACGGTGACTCAATATTTAGGAGTGTAGACACATCGCACGCTGACTATGTTGTCGTAACTTTAGCTAATGGCACGGAGCTATGCCTTGCGCGCTACGATGAAAGTGCACCTAAGTTCATCATCGTGGATGCGCCCGAAGTTGCCGAGGTGGAGTATGGCCAAACAACCGAGTTTGTGGTCGAGGAGGATAATATAGCCGACTTTGTGATTAACACCCCTGAGGGATGGAGGGCACGCTATAGTGATAACACTCTTGCGGTAACAGCTCCTACCAAGGATTTGTGTCACTACGACAAAGAGGGTGTCATAGCAATTAGCGTGGTATCAGCAGAGGGTAAGAGCGCCATCGTTAAGCTCAATGTCGTGGCTGGCGAGTGGGTTGAGGAGGTTGAGCTACGCACGCTCACCTTCGAGGACAGCGACGCTAAGTTCGAGAGCTACTACCTCGACTATGCGGACGCAGAGATTACCACTTGGAGCGACCTCATAGATGACCCGCAATATGGAGGTCCACTCACCTATGGTGATTATATGTCGGCGATGTACACATGGTGGGACGAGAACAACACCGAACTTACGCATATGTTCCCCGACAACTACGCCTACTGCTTTTGGGGTGGAGGTCACGCCATCTCGCACTACTGGGGCGAAGGCTTTACCGATGAGGATAGAGACAAGCATATTGCTAAGTACTATGGCGAGGGGTATGTAGAGGAGAATGCTGGTAACGACGCTATGCTCGGATGGTTCAACTTGCAGTTTATGACACCTGTAAAGGCACACTCGGGTGATAACTTCTGCGTACACTACGGCTACAAAGATTTCTTCTCATATGTGGAAAACTTGCCCGAGTGGACATTTGGCGATGGCCAGGCGCGCGTTATCGACCACATGTATGTCACCAACACAAGCTACACGCTCAACCAGCTATACAATGGTGTAAAGAGCGAGGAGGGTAATAGCTTTGGTGGTAACTGGACAGGTCTTACGGAGAATGCATGGCTAAAGATTGTGGCTATGGGCTTCGAGAATGTAGATGATGATGAGCCTACCTCGGAGGTAGAGTTCTACTTGGTGAAGGGCTACGAGGTAGTGGAGGATTGGCAGAAGTGGGATTTGAGTAAACTTGGCACTGTTGCCAAAGTGCGCTTCAACTTCCTCTACTCCGATGAGATGGGTGGCCGCTACGGCTTCACCATACCTGGCTACTTCGCCTATGACGATGTGGCCGTGCAATTTGGGAGCAAAATGGTATTTAAATAGATATAATGAAAAGAGTTTTAGAGTTTCTGTTTTTAAGTGTGATTGTTGTACTCTCCTCGTCTTGCAATATAGACGAGGAGTTTACAACGACTCTACCCCCAACAATACACCTCGATAGTAAGTCGGGAGTATATAGCGTTAAGCAGGAGCGCGAAGTAGTCATAGCTCCTTCGTACGAGAATGCTGAGGGAGCTACATATAGTTGGAAGATGGATGGCCGTCTCATAGGCAACGAGGCGTCGCTATCGTTCATGCGCGAGGAGGTTGGCCAATACTACATTTTGCTCACAGTGACTACAGCAGCAGGCTCCAATAGTGAGGAGATTCGCGTAGATGTGGTTGAGTTAGAGATACCAACGGTCACCATTGCGGGCAACGATAACATCACTATTGCCATAGGCTCACAGATTAGGCTAAACGCCACCGTTCGCAAGACATCGCTTGCCACAACCTTTGCGTGGAGCATAAACGAGGAGGTTGTAAGCCATGAGCTTAGCCACACATTTATAGCAGACACACTGGGCACATACACCATCACGGCCAAGGCCTCGAATGAGGATGGCACACATAGCGACAGCATGACTATCGAGGTTGTCAACGCTGATGATATGCCCTTCGTATGGGAGTTCGACAAGAGTGACTATCACACTGTTGTGGGACGCAAGCTCCTCATAGAGCCATCGCTAAGGGGCGATAACGATGAGGGTGTGACATACAGCTGGGTGGTTGCCGAGAGCGAGCTTAGGGGCGACGACGCTAAGTTTGTGTTCTCAGCAGAGGGCGCTGGCGACTATCACATCACGGCCGTGGCACAAGCTGAGCGAGGTGGCAAGGAGCTAACCATAAGCCACAACTTCACAGTAAGGGTCTACGAGGAGGGTGTATACTATCGTGCCAAGAGTGGCTCATCCAAGGCCGATTGGAGCAAGGTCTACGAATACACACCAGCGCCTGGTCAGTTTATCAACGAGCTTAAGACGGGAGGCTTCGACGGCACGCAGACAACACCCGAAGCGGCTATAGCATATGCCGAGATGCGTATGAGTGAGGTAGATATGAATGGTAACCCATACCCCAACTGGGTATCTTTAGGCGGCTTTGGCGGATATATCGTCGTGGGCTTCGACCACAGCATAGACAACTCAGGGGACTACGACCTTGGCATCCTCGGCAACTCATTTAGCGGCTCTTCGGAACCTGGCGTGGTGTGGGTTATGCAGGACGAGAATGGCGATGGTGAGCCTAACGACACATGGTATGAGTTGGCTGGCTCGGAGACTGGCAAGGCGGAGACCACGCAGAACTACGCTGTGACCTACTATCGTCCTAGTGGCGCAGGCATGCCGGTGCAGTGGAGCGACAACCTAGGCAACCATGGTGAGATTGATTACCTCGCGCAGTTCCACCGTCAAGACTACTACTATCCCTTGTGGATAGAGGAGGATAGCTACACCCTCAAGGGCACATCTCTTGCTCCGCGCAACTACGACGCTTCGGGCAATGGTTCATACTGGGTAAATGCCGAGTACGACTGGGGTTATGTCGACAACTTTAGCCCCATAGACCGTGAGGGTGAGGGATCTAACAATGAAGCCGATGCCAACACTAACCACTTCAAAATATCTAACGCCATAGACTGCGATGGCGAGGCTATACACCTCGACTATATCGACTTTGTGAAGGTGCAGTGCGCTGTGCAGGCCAAGAGTGGATGGTTAGGTGAGGTATCGACAGAGGTATTTGGCTTCTTCGACTATAACATGAAAAAGTAGTACCACAAACTTAGCACTATGCTCAAACTATCAAGGCTGATAACCATTATATTGTTGCTACTCACTACTGCGTGCATGGAGTGGGACTATGGCATTGAGGAGGATTTCGACACTTCGGCGTCGGGCGAGGGACTATTTATATGCAACGAGGGTAACTTCCAGTATGGCAACGCCACGCTCTCGTACTACGACCCTGCGACCAAGCAGGTGCAAAACGAGGTCTTCTACCGCTCCAATGCCATGAAGCTCGGCGATGTAGCGCAGTCGATGGTCATACGCGACGGCATAGGCTGGGTCGTGGTCAATAACTCACATGTCATATTTGCCATAGACATCAACACCTTCAAGGAGGTGGGACGCATAACAAACCTAACATCGCCACGCTACATACACTTCCTATCGGATGAGAAGGCCTATGTAACGCAGATATGGGACAACCGCATATTTATAGTCAACCCCAAGCGCTACGAGATTACGGGCTACATCGAAGTGCCCAACATGACTATGGAGCAGGGCTCTACGGAGCAGATGGTTCAGTATGGCGACTACCTATATGTCAACTGCTGGTCCTATCAAAACCGCATACTCAAGATAGACACACGCACCGACAAGGTGGTGGCAGAGTTGGAGGTGGGCATACAGCCTACATCGCTCGTCATGGACTGCAATGGCAAGCTATGGACCGTTACGGATGGTGGCTACGAAGGCTCACCCTATGGCCACGAGGCACCCTCGCTATACCGCATAGATGCCGAGACCTTCACCATTGAGCAGCAGTTCCGCTTCGACTTTGGAGACTGGCCCTCGGAGGTGCAACTCAACGGCTCAAAGGACAAGCTATACTGGCTCAACGACGATGTGTGGGAGATGGATGTGACAGCAGACCATGTCCCTGTGCGCCCATTCCTACCCTACAACGGCACGCTATATTACGGACTCACGGTCTGTCCACGCATGGGCGATGTCTACATTGCCGATGCCATAGACTATGTACAGCAGGGCAAAGTATATCGCTACTCGAAGGATAGAGAATTGCTCGACGAGTTCTATGTAGGCATTATTCCAGGAGCATTTTGTTGGAAATAAAAGGGTTACAACATGAGAATAGAGAAGATATATCTGCTACTAATAGCTCTTGTAGTTCCCTTTACGCTTAGCGCTCAGGGCGAGGAGTACTACGGCAATGGCCGTATATACTCCATAGATGAGGTGCCCGTATATGGCCAGCGCCCTATGCGCGAGATAGGCATTCAGGAGACGAAGTTTGACTCTTTGGTGCTCAAGGAGAACATAGCCCTCTCTATGGGCGATGTGCTCACCTTCAACTCCTCGATATTTGTAAAGAGCTATGGTCGTGCTACGCTCGCTACGGTATCGTTTCGTGGCACCTCTCCCTCACATACACAGGTTACATGGAACGGCATGCGCATAAACAACCCTATGCTCGGCTCTACCGACTTCTCGATGATACCCTCATACTTCATCGACGACGCCTCGCTACTGCACGGCACATCCTCGGTAAACGAGACGGGAGGAGGTCTGGGTGGCGCTGTCAAGATGTCGACAACACCAGCCAACAGCAAGGGCTTCGGCTTGCAGTATGTCCAGGGCATAGGCTCATTTAGGACCTTCGACGAGTTTCTGCGTCTAACCTATGGCAACGACCACTGGCAGCTATCAACACGCGCGGTGCTCTCTACCTCGCCTAACGACTATAAATATCGCAACCACGATAAGAAGGAGAATATCTACGACGAGAATATGAACATCGTCGACCAGTACTACCCCATAGAGCGCAACCGTAGTGGTTCATATCGCGATTTACACATCTTGCAGGAGGTATATTACAATACTGGCAAAGGCGACCGTCTGGGCCTTAATGCTTGGTACACAAACTCCAACCGTGAGTTGGCAATGCTGACCACCGACTATGGCGATGCCATGGACTTCGACAATAGACAAAGGGAGCAGACCTTCCGCGGAGTGCTATCATGGGACCACCTTCGTAACGAATGGAAGCTATCGGCCAAGGCAGGATATATCTACACATGGATAGCCTACGACTATAAGCGCGATGTGGGCAACGGCACTATGGCACATATGACACGCTCACGAAGCCTAATAAACACCATATACGGCCAGATAGAGGGAGAGTATCACCTAAGCTCAAAACTACTACTCACAGCCAACATATCGGCACACCAACACTTTGTGGAGAGCCGCGATAAGAACATCATTCTTCAGGAGGGTAACAAAGGTATTGTGGGCTATCGCAAGGCACGCATAGAGCTATCGGGCTCGGTGACGGCTAAGTGGCGTCCTATGGAGCGCCTCGGTCTCTCGGTGGTGCTACGCGAGGAGCTATGTGGCACAAGCTGGAGTCCCATCATCCCTGCGCTCTTTGTCGACGGCGTACTTAGCAAGAGAGGTAATATCGTTGCCAAGGCCTCGCTATCGCGCAACTACCGTTTCCCAACACTCAACGACCTCTATTTCTTGCCAGGTGGTAACCCCAACCTACGCAAGGAGAGTGGCTGGACATACGACGCGGGTCTCACATTCGATGTGGGGCGCGAGGGCGTGTATAGGCTCTCGGGCTCGGCAACATGGTTCGACTCCTACATCAACGATTGGATACTATGGTTGCCAACACCCAAGGGTTTCTTCTCACCACGCAATATTAAAGATGTTCACGCCTATGGCGTGGAGCTTAGCACCAACCTCAGCGTAGCGCTTAGCAAGGCGTGGCACCTGGGCCTCGATGCCACATACTCGTGGACACCCTCCATCAACCACGGCGAGCCTATCTCGGCAGCAGACCAATCTATAGGCAAGCAGCTACCCTATGTACCTAAGCACTCATCGACAGTTACGGGACGCCTTGCTTGGCGCTCGTGGACCTTCACATATAAGTGGTGCTACTACTCGGAGCGCTTCACCATGTCGTCGAACGACATCACACTCACAGGCAAGCTCCCAGAGTATTTCATGAGTAACATAACATTGGAGAAGGGTTTTAGTTTTAGCTGGGCCGACATCTCGTTGAAGGGAACTATCAATAACCTATTCAACGAGGAGTATCTATCGGTGCTCTCGCGCCCCATGCCAGGCATCAACTTCGAGATATTCTTGGGTATCACACCAAAGTGGTAGAGGACGAGTATCAGTGGATAGCGTCGTCTCTTTGGTCTCTTTGGTCACTATTTTTTTTGGACCATAGGGACCTGAAAGACCATTGGGACCAAAACGAAGTCACGGGCACACACTGATACTCTACCTCACTTTGGTCTCGTTGGTCCCTTCGGTCTCGTTGGTCACTATTTTTTTTTGGACCATAGGGACCTGAAAGACCATTGGGACCAAAACGAAGTCACGGGCACACGCTGATACTCGCCCTCCCTTCAGTCTCTTCGTTCTCTATTTTTTTGGACCATAGGGACCTTGGGGCCATAAAGACCAAAACGAAGTCACGGGCACACGCTGATACTCGACCTCACTTTGGTTTCTTTGGTCTCTTTGGTCCTTTGATCACTATTTTTTTTGACCATAGGGACCTGAAAGACCATTGGGACCAAAACGAAGTCGCGGATACACGCTGATACTCGACCTCACTTCGGTCCCTTTGGTCCCCTTTGGTCTCTTTGGTCACTATTTTTTTTGGACTATAGGGACCTGAAAGACCATTGGGACCAAAACGAAGTCGCGGGCACACACTGATACTCGACCTCACTTCGGTCTCTTTGGTCTCTTTGGTCCCTTCGGTCTCTTCGCCGCGTTCGCCCCGTTCTCCCGTTCAATAACTGAACTTTTGACACTGCAAATATACAATACCAAAACCCGTTTGTCAAGTATTTTAACACAAATTATTTCACTCCCCCCACCCCAAGTGGTGCTAACGGGCTGAGCCATAGGTGCAGAAAAAGTTAAGGGTAGAACTATTTTTTTGAAAATATCACCTAAAGCGTAGCAAACTGTTGCTTCTATCGATATTTTTTTGTATCTTTGTGCGCAACATAAAATTAAAACCTGACCGCTATGTCTTTTATCAACGAAAGGGTACTGCCAACAGGTCTCACATTTGATGATGTGTTGCTCGTACCAGCATATTCCGAGGTCCTTCCTCGTGAGGTATCGACCGTAGGTCGCTTCTCAAGAAACATTCAGCTAAACATCCCCATTGTGTCTGCCGCTATGGACACCGTCACTGAGGCTCCATTGGCTATCGCCTTGGCGCGCGAAGGTGGCATCGGCGTTATCCACAAGAATATGTCTATAGCTGCGCAGGCAGCACATGTGCGTCGTGTGAAGCGCGCCGAGAGCGGCATGATATACGACCCTGTGACCATCAGCAAGGATAACACCGTGGGCGACGCTCTCCAGCTAATGCAGGAGAATAAGATTGGTGGCATCCCTGTGGTCGACGACAACTGCATGCTCATTGGCATCGTCACAAACCGCGACCTTCGCTTCCAGAGCGACATGGAGCGCAAGATTGAGGATGTGATGACCAAGGAGAACATCGTGACAACACACGAGACCGACCTCAAGTCGGCTGCCGAGGTGTTGCTCGCAAACAAGATTGAGAAGCTTCCCGTGGTGGACAACAACGGCAAGCTCGTTGGCCTTATCACCTACCGCGACATCACCAAGCTCAAGGATAACCCTAACGCTTGTAAGGATGCTAAGGGTCGTCTGCGTGTAGCTGCAGGCATAGGTATCACTCCTGATGCTATGGAGCGCGTAGCAGCACTCGTTGCCGAGGAGGTAGACGCCGTAGTCCTCGACTCGGCACATGGCCACACAAAGGGCGTGGTAGACCTACTTCGCAAGATTAAGGATACATACCCTCACCTCGATGTTGTGGTGGGTAACATAGCAACTGCTGAGGCCGCTAAGTACCTCATAGAGAATGGTGCTGACGGCATCAAGGTGGGTATCGGCCCAGGCTCTATATGCACCACACGCATCATCGCTGGCGTAGGCGTACCTCAGCTATCAGCCATCTACGACGCATCTACCGAGGCTAAGAAGGCAGGTGTGCCCATCATCGCCGATGGTGGCTTGCGCTACTCAGGCGATATCGTCAAGGCGTTGGCTGCAGGTGGCAACTGCGTGATGGTAGGCTCAATGTTTGCCGGCACCGAGGAGTCACCAGGCGAGACCATCATCTACAACGGCCGTAAGTTCAAGGCATATCGTGGCATGGGCTCTATCGACGCCATGAAGGCAGGCTCGGCAGACCGCTACTTCCAGAAGGGCTCGGAGGGTAACATCATGAAGCTCGTGCCCGAGGGTATCGTGGGCCGTGTGCCTTTCAAGGGTAAGCTCTCGGAAACCGTATACCAGCTTGTAGGTGGCATACGCGCAGGCATGGGCTACTGCGGCGCTAAGGATATCGAGACCTTGCAGCAGGCACGCTTCATCCGCATCACCTCGAGTGGCGTAACGGAGAACCACCCTCACGACATCACCATCACCAGCGAGACACCTAACTACTCTCGCGGCGAGTAGAAAAAATCTAAGTAACCATATATGGAGAAAATTCTTATTATAGACTTTGGCTCTCAGTACACGCAGCTTATCGCACGACGCATTCGCGAGATGCAGGTGTATTGCGAAATCCACCCCTTCAACAATGTGCCAGCATTGGATGGTAACATCAAGGGTGTCATACTCTCGGGCTCACCACGCTCAGTGCGTGAGGAGGGAGCGCCACGCATAGCCCTCGATGCCATCAAGGGTAAGATGCCACTCCTCGGCGTATGCTACGGTGCTCAGTACCTCGCCCACTTCTTCGGTGGTAAGGTCGAGGCATCGCCAAGCCGCGAGTATGGCCGTGCACAGATGAAGGTTGTGGATGCTAACGACCCCTTGATGAAGGGTCTTAGCGCCACATCACAGGTGTGGATGTCGCATGGCGACACCATCACCACCATCCCCGAGGGATACAACATCATAGCCTCAACAGAGGATGTTGCCGTGGCAGCATACCGCATTGCGGGCGAGGAGACATGGGGCATTCAGTTCCACCCCGAGGTATACCACTCGGAGGAGGGCTTCACCATGATAGAGAACTTCGTGAAGGGCATCTGCGGCTGCGCAGGCTCGTGGACCCCCGCAGGCTTCGTGGAGAGCACCGTCAAGGAGCTTAGAGAGAAGCTCGGCGACGATAAGGTTGTCCTCGGCCTATCGGGCGGTGTTGACTCATCAGTAGCGGCACTCCTGCTGCATAAGGCCATCGGCGAGAACCTATACTGCATCTTCGTGGACTCAGGCCTTCTGCGTAAGGATGAGTTTGCCGAGGTTATAGAGTCATACCGTGGCATGGGTCTCAATGTCAAGGGCGTAGACGCATCGGAGAAGTTCTTGGGCGACCTTGCAGGTGTCACCGACCCCGAGGCAAAGCGTAAGATCATAGGCCGTGACTTCGTGGAGGTCTTCGAGGCTGAGGCTAAGCAGTTGCAGGGAGTTAAGTGGCTCGGCCAGGGCACCATCTACCCCGATGTTGTTGAGTCGGCACAGGTGAACGGCACAGCAGTGGTCATCAAGTCGCACCACAATGTGGGCGGTCTTCCCGAAAAGATGGGCTTGAAGGTCGTAGAGCCACTACGCCTATTGTTCAAGGATGAGGTACGCCGTGTTGGCCGCTCTATGGGCATGCCTGAGCGTCTTATTGGCCGCCACCCCTTCCCAGGTCCAGGCCTCGCCATCCGCATCCTCGGCGAGATTACACGCGAGAAGGTTGAGATTTTGCAGAATGTAGATAAGATATATATCGACATCTTGCGCGAGACAGGCTGGTACGATAAGATTTGGCAGGCAGGAGCTATCTTGCTTCCTGTGCAGTCCGTGGGCGTCATGGGCGACGAGCGCACCTATGAGCGTTGTGTAGCCTTGCGTGCTGTGCAGTCTACCGACGGTATGACCGCAGACTGGGTACACATCCCTTATGAGATCTTGGCACGCTTGTCAAACGAGATTATCAATAAGGTCCGCGGCGTCAACCGCGTAGTCTACGACATCTCGTCGAAGCCACCAGCAACAATTGAGTGGGAGTAATTAACTATTGAACTTTCAGTGCACCAAACGCACAAAAGTAAATATTAATTAATATTAAATCAGCGATTTATGAGATTTTCATCCATAAGTCGCTGATTTTCTTTTCAATCAAAAATTTAACCGATTTCTCGATTTTGTACCCTGAATCTGTACCCTGATAGATTTTATTTATTAAAAAAAAGATTTGTATATTTGCACAAATCCGAATAAAATTATGTCTAACATTAAATTTCAATTCTATCAGAAATCAGAAAAAAACAAGAACAAACCAGCACTAATTTACGTATTCGTCACATTGGACAAGAGATATAAGATATCTCTGAATCTGCACGTAGAGCCAAGATGGTGGGATAAGAAGCTTCACCGAGCAATAGTTGTAGAGAGCGCGCAACAAAAACAGGCTGACACTCGCAATTCAAAAAGAGTAAATAGACTCCTCAACTACCTAGATAGCGAACTCACCGAGCTATTTGAAAAATACAAAGATTGGGATAAAGTTAAGCCGAATCCCATATGCCTACCAATTCAGACACAGATTATCAATCAAGTAAAAGATATTATTGCAAGGTACCATGGTAAGGAGAAAGAGGTAATTGCAAAAAAGAGTCTCACCCCAACTGAATTTTTCCAGCAGTATATTGATAGTCTACCAACAAAAACTATTAAGCGAACAGGTACGGTGATGCAATCCAATACTATTACTAACCACAGGATAGTATTAAAACGCTACATCAACTTCCTAGCCTACTACAAGTTGAATGATAGTTTCGAACTATTTAATAATAGATTTGAGAGTAAACTTGAATCCTATTTACTAACGGAATGTAATTACGCTCCGAATACCGTATGTGCTACGAACTCAATTCTTAAGGTTTGGCTAGGAGAAGCCGAACGAGAAGGGCTATTACCAGACACTACCAGTTACCGAAAAATGAAGTCAAAGGGGTACGATGTGGAGCACGTGTACCTTACTGATGATGAGATAATACGACTATATGCAATCCAGTTTACCCCAGAGCTAAGAGCTGAATACAAGATAGACTCCAAGAGTAACATTGAACAAAGCCGAGACTTATTTATTATTGCCTGTAAGACAGGACTCAGATTAGGTGACTTGAACACCCTCAACTACTCTACGTGGGATTTAGAGACACAAACACTAATAATCAATACACACAAAACACAACGTCGCGTTGTCATTCCTCTATCACCAATAGTAATTGACATATACAATAAGTATCAGGGAAAACTACCAAGACCAGCAGACAAGTCTCATTACAATAGACATATCAAGCTATGCTCAATGATTGCGGGCATTGATGGCGACATATACCAAATAAACAGAACTGGTGGCACATACAAACAGGAACATTTCAAGAAGTGGGAGAAGATAACAAGTCACACTGCGCGACGAAGTTTTGCGACAAATTTGTACCTAAAGAGCCGTGATGCACGAATGGTGATGGCATTAACGGGACATACAACAGAGGAGAACTTTATGAAGTACATCTGTGTTAGTCAAATTGAGAATGCTGAACGAGCAAGACAATACATCTAAACAACACATTAGGAGGTTATATACCTCCTTTTTTTCGTATAGAAAGTCCCCCTCCTAACAGAATATCCTTTTCCACAGATAGCCAGCCATCTACCCCCGATACCACCCTACTATACAACACTTTGCAGAGGTAAACTCCCTCTTGTAATTATGGGCGGGTAGAGTAGGTTAAGTAGGTGCACGCTGTGTGGTGTTTTATTTTTCTTTGATATTTTTTCACTTTTTTTTATTACTACTCTTGTCTTTTTTACCTATGTTACCATATTTATTATTAGTAGGACACAAAAACACCTACTCTATAATCATGAAAACATATAAAAGAAAGTATCGTGAGCTTGATGTCGATATAAAAAAACGCATCAGCCAATCTTGTAAAAATTTAAAAAAGAGCGCTTTGCACAAACAGAGATTATCTCAGTCTCTCAAAAATTATTGGAGGGGGGTTGGGTCCCGAAAGGATGACTTAACTATGGACGAGTATTTCGGCATAGAGAAAAATAATGAGTGTCAAACATCTAATACCCAATGTCACGATGCAAGAAATTAGGAAGAGTTATTATTGATGAGTTGAGGCTCTGCTACAAAGCGGAGCCAGATACTCTTCTACTACTTCAGAGTGTACAACTGGGAGAGAGAATAGACTTCGATGACTTCTCAATATGTAGGATTACATCTACCCACATCAAGTATTCCTTCAATGTTATTGACTGTAGCAAAAAGCTCGTTGGTCATCTCTACTTTGGTCTTCATGTTCACGATAATGAGAAGAATCTTATCTGGTTGAAGCTTGAAAACAGGGTGCTATATGAGAACAGGATAAGAGATGTTATCGAGTCTGTCAAGGGGGCATTTAATCTAATCTTCAACAATGTCACAGCTCTTGATTTAGCAGTAGACCTAGACTTCAATGTTACCTATGCTATACGGCGGCGTATGAAGCAGAGCGGCATCACTACCATCATCAACGGGAAAGCAATTAAGGACCCAACTGATGTAATCAAAGATATGTTCCTGATATACAAGACCACTCTAAAAAGAATTGTAGACCCTTCTATATACCTTATGCAGAAGAAAGCCTCAACCAACAAGTCTAAGGGATTACATATGAAGAGCTATAACAAAAAAATGGAGATTGAAAGTCAAGGAGAGAAAGAATATATACTCCAATACTACGACTACCCTAAACAGCTACATCGGTTAGAGATGCATCAAAATCGGGATGAGATTATAGACTTCTGTATCAAGTATAATATAGAGTTGAGCGAGGAGATGCTATACGACTATGACATCCTATCCCAGATGTTCTATTACCACCTGAGTAGTATTCTTCGATTTACCGAAGGGAGAAGAAAGATTGGTTGGAAGGAGATACTAAAAATGCAATGACAGGACAATATAGTAATACACCCTGTCACTGCATCTATTTTATAGGTATCACGCTATTACAAAAGGAGATAAACTAAAAAATATGATGCAATAAAAACAAGACTATACACACAAAGTGTATCAATATAAAAATGACACTTTTTAATCTTACGATATAAGCATAAACACCTCAACTATTGTGTCGTTTTAATTTAAAAGATTATTTTTTTACATTTTTTTTGAATAGACCTTGATTTTTAATTTTGACATCCTATGTTATAGGAAAGAGCTCTAAGCTCAGTAAAAATAATTTCAATAAAAAACATATAATAATGAAAAGTATTTTGATTAACACTTCAGCTGAAATTAAAGAGCTGTACAATTTATTAAGCACAAGTAATCATTGGATGATTCGTGAGAAGATGAATGTTTATCGCCTCGATGAAAATGGTGCGATGCACATTTATTACGAGAAACAGAGAGAATTTGCCGATGCAGCTGGCAGATGTCTTAGCATAGATGTAAAATTCAAGAGCGGCTACTCCTATGTGTCACCACACGACCAGGTATGCTTAAAGAGAGATAACGATAATGCAAGTCTCTATGAAGAGAACAAGTGCGACATCTACGCTTTCATTAACTATTACCTCCCATCACACCCCGAAGCCACAGATGTTGTTGAGGAACTTATCTGCAAGATTGGTAATAATGAATTCATCATTACTCCAGACTATGCAGACCTTATGTATTTAGAGGTGCTGAACAAGTCTAAGCTTCAGGAATCACCTATCATTCTAGGTTTTCCCGATGCCAGACTCAACATCTCGTATTAATGATAATGGCAGCCGATCGGCTGCCATTCGTTATTTCTAATCATCCTCTATTAGTCTACTTCATATAACTTAATACAACATTCAATATACATTCACCCCATACCTCAAACTTGCGTACTCCAAAACCACTAATACACATCAACTCTTCACGGGTTGTTGGTTTGTCTGTGGCAATAAGAACCAAAATGTTATTATGAAGTAGGTAGTATGAAGGTAAATCCTTTTCTACAGCTACTCTATGACGCATCGTGCGCAACTGTTCAAGCAATGTCATATCTGTTAGCGTATTGCCTTCAGAATCTACGATTACTCTGAACAGCTCATTCTCAATGATGGTCTCCTTATAGGATGTTGTATTGATAGTGGACCCAGCACCACCACTAACCGCTTTGACCTTTTGCATCTTTGGTGCTGAGGATGCGCTTCTCTGTGTGAAATATGAAGGTTTGTGTTCTGATGGGTCTTCAGTTCCAAATGTATTGTTTAACCAGAACTCATATTGCCCTGCACTTAACATTCTTCCACATCCTGTTCTGTCAGGTTTATAGTTGGTACATCCCAAGAAGAATCCATCTCCCGCTTTTTTAACAACAAGGTATCCATCTTTACACCAATCGCACTTATGGATGGACAGCTCACCGCCACGCTTATCGTTGGTCATAAAGCCGCAAATCTCCTGGTCGTTGGTGCAGACCCAAAGTTTCAATCCATAGTTCTTGTTGTATTTGAACTGCATCGGGTAACCGCAAATGGGGCAACAGTCCTTCGTCTTCTTTGGTGCTTTAAGGTCGACTTTCAACTCTCCGTGCAAGGTCACATTAGGGTAGTTATGCGGCTCACTCAGCAACTCTTTGATAAACTCAGATGGACGACTATCTGGTGTTACAATGAACACACGGTTCTTTGTTCTTGTCAAGGCTACATAAAATAAACGCCTCTCCTCTGCATAGTTGTAGGAGTTATCAAACGATACGACCAAATTCAAAACAGGGTCATCATCCACCTTGGAAGGGAATCCGTAGGTTTCATCCTTAGCGTTGATGATAATCACATTCTCGGCGGTCAGACCTTTGGAGCTATGAGCGGTCATAAAGTTAAGTTTGACTCTATTGCCGTACTTAACCGAATACACATTGCCATTTTCTTCGTTATAATTGAACTGTTGTGCCTTACACATATTGCGGGCATCGAATCCATAACGACCGATTAACAGTATGGATGGTATCCTTGCTTTTCCCTCGACGGAATTGTACTCCAAAATCTCGCCGATGGCGTTCTCTATTGCTTCTCCAAGATTATGGAATATACCACCCTTGGGGCTATCATTTTTGCCACCCTTCTCTTCGCCGTAAGTAGAGATGATAACGGGGTTGTCTATTCGCTTGGGCGAGATGAGCTCCTTCTTGATTTGCTGTGTATTCTTTTGTACAAAGGTTCCTGCAATATCGATAATCTCCTGCGCATTGCGGTATGTGCGGGTAATCTTTAACTCCTGACCATATCCAACCTCTTCACAAAACTTTGTAAACAACGGTAATATGGAGCCACTAAACGCATAGATGGACTGCCAATCATCACCTACTGCCATAATCTTAGCATCACATAGCAAGGAGAGCTCCTTAATGAGATTATATCTCTGGCGAGAAATATCCTGATACTCATCAACGATGATATACTTATAATCAAGTTGCTCTTTGGCTACCTGTTTCTTGCGAATCAACTCTGCTGATTCGTTAATCATATCCTCGAAGTCAATGAAGTGTCGCTCCTTCAACGCTTGCTGATACTCTAAATAGCAGACCTCGCAGATGTCGAGGAATAGTTTGGTTCTAACATTCTTGGTCGCACTCTTAAAGTCTTCAAACCTATCAGCTTTGAAGCCCTGTGTCTTGAAGTTACCAATGAATGTACATATCAACTGTGTGAGACGAGTGATATACTTGTTCTCTTCGGTATCCACAAGGCGTTTATAGACTTCTGCCGTGGGTCTTTCGTTTAGTTCATATCCGTGAGCAATAAGCATCTCACAGAGGTGTTCCAACATCTCACGACCATCCTTGTATTGTGAGAATGTATATATAAGGTCGGTCTTATGCTTGCGATGCAAAGATACCTTGTCGTTGATAATGGACTTGTATTTTTCAAGTTGCTCTGGTGAAAAGCGACCGCTATGTCCATCCTCTGTTATACCAAAGTGTTCTATATAGGTAGTCTTATCACCTTGCTTGATTCGGAAGTCTGGGGTATACGGCTTATTAGCATTCAGTATACGGTACTGATACATTGGCTCATACTCATATTCAATCTGGTTGAGGTATAGGAAGTTTGCAATCTGCACCTCTTCCATTGAGCGCAAGACTTCATTGTTGAGGGTCTGCACACGGCGTGTACGCCTATCAACAACCTGCTGAACATAGTCCTGCAAGTCGCTTTTGAGGGTAGAGTAATCAGCCTCTGCTACAAACTGAAAATACTCTCCCAAGCTATCACCTTCGTATGGAGCAGAGAAGTACGAGCCAAAGAATAGGATAAGCTTATCAACGAGTTCTGGGTTTCGTAGAACCTTAGATTTGAGGTACTCGTTAATGATGTTATACATAAACCCATTGTCCACAATCTTCCGTTGTTCGGTCTCTCCTTGCCTCAATACAGAATAGCCAATAGAGTGGAATGTGGTTATAGGACTTGGTATTTTGAGGCTGTGGTTGATTCTCTCTCGTAGTTCCTCAACAGCTTTATTGGTGAATGAAATGACCAAAATTTGCTCTGGTTTAATACCTCTCTTCTCCACCAAATACCTAACCTTTGCCGCTACAGTAGTTGTTTTTCCAGCACCTGCACCAGCGATAACGAGCGTGTTATCTTCCTCCGACAGCACAACTTCTCTCTGCTCATCATCGAGTAAGATGGCTGGGTCGCAGACTTTCAAGATGTCATCAAGATATGCTTTCTCAGTTTTGATATGATTCGCCACGAACTGAGAATTATGATGTTTGATTACAGAAGACTCCTTCGTTACATCCTGAATCTGCTCATAGTGATTTAGGAATAGTTCTATCTGGGAAATATCCAATCCATTCTTACTAACATATTCCTCCAAGATATGTGCCTCTATTACCGATGTAAAGAACTGATATATGTCCTTGTAGGTGGCAATGAACTGCTTGTAGTCACTACGGGCAATGTAGGCATCACGCTCTAACAGCTCAGCAAACTCTTTGTTGAATTGCAAAGCTTTACGATACTGTTCTGGGGTATTGGTAGAGGATGCTTGGTTACCAGAACCACCACGATTTCTTCTGAATAGGTCGAAAATGCCCATAATCAATAAATTTTAGTCTCTATTCTCTACTGCCTCAACCTCGGCAACAAATTGCTTGACCGCATCGAGTGAATCAATCTTCACTATGCGACCATCGCACTCTAAATAACCGCTAATGGTCTTATCTGTTGAGGTAGGCTTAAAGAGTTCCGACACCTCAACACCGAGTATATTCGCCACCTCCGTAAGTCGTGAGAGGGTGGGATTACCGTTGAGGCTATTGGATAAGTTAACACGGCTGATGCCTATCTGCTTGGCTATGTCCGCCATCGTTAGCCCCTTCGCGTGGGCTATTTCAACTACTCGCAGTTCCATAGAAGTAATATATTTCTAACAAAGGTAGTAAAAAATATCAATATAATATTAAAAAATCTATAAAAATTACAATAAAACATTACAAATGCTTGTATATGTCAAAATAAAGTATTACATTTGTATCAAAATAAACAATAAACCATTACAGATATGACACAGGTAGTAGCAATGAACGGAATGACGGCTCACAGAG
Organism: Alistipes sp.; assembly: GCA_045613645.1. Taxonomy (GTDB): domain Bacteria; phylum Bacteroidota; class Bacteroidia; order Bacteroidales; family Rikenellaceae; genus Alistipes. The sequence continues at coordinate 29,217 of JAZLBJ010000038.1, forward strand.
CGAATGTAATCGCACGACGCACAGGTTCGGAGGCGATGGGTATAATCAAGGCGCAGATGATTGACCTTTTGAAAGCGAAGTTGCAGAGTGGAGTAGCGCACTTCATCTATATAAAGAAGGATGGCTCGCTTCGAGAGGCGTGGGGAACTACTGCAAGCAACTTGATGAAAGCAACACAGAATGGTCGTGGTCTTTCAGGTGACGCAGTGAATACGGTCAAGTATTATGATGTGATGGTCGGAGGATACCGTTCACTACGCTTTGAAAACTTGGTACAGGTATTCTAATTTATGTAGATATGAAGGCTGTAATATACGCTCGAGTGAGCACAGCAACACAGGATTACGACAGGCAGCTCGTAGAGTTAAGGGAGTATGCCCGCAAAATGGAGTATGATGTGGTGGCAGAGTTCACCGAAAAGGTGTCGGGCGCGAAGAAGGTTGAGGAGCGCTCACAGATGATGGAATTACTATCTTTCGTTGAGGACAACAAGGTCGACAAGGTATTGATATATGAGTGCTCACGCTTGTCACGCCGTGCAGTTGATTTCCTCACCATCATTGAGCATCTGACCGCAATGAAGGTTAGCGTGTACATCCTGCAGAACGGTTTAGAAACTCTACTTCCCAATGGCCAGCCTAACCCCATCGCTCAGCTCGTAATGGGCATCCTTGCGCAATTCAACTCAATGGAGCGCAACCTTATCCGTAGCCGTATGGAGAGCGGATATAACCATTACCGCCAGCAAGGTGGACAGGTAGGTCGCAAGGTTGGTTACCGCAAGAGCGAGGAGCAGATGAAGGCAGACTATGCAAGGGAGATTCAGTTGCTTAAGAAGGGGCTCTCACTCCGTAACATCAGCGCTATCACCAATACCAGTGTAAACACACTTAGGAAACTAAAGAAAATTAGTACAGCCTATACCGTATAAACTAAAAATTAGATAATATTTTCTTATAATATATATAAGGTATATAGCTGATTATCAATAGTTACATCAATTATTGTATTGTACCCCAGAATTGTACCCTATAAAGAAAATACCTTTGTATTATATTGATAATCAAGATATTTGTAGAATTGAGTGGGAGTAAAGATTTCGTGTGACAAGGCAGACATCAACTGCCGCTAACAAAATGTCCCGACAATGAGCGGTACGCTTTAGTACAGCCCATCGTCGGGATTTTTGCGTTCTTGGTGGGCGTTGTCGCGGACTGGGTTCTGGTGGGTTCTGGTGGGGGTGGTGTCCGCTGGTATCGTCCGCGCTCTCCCCATAAGAACCCATTAGAACCTATTAGAACCCATTGACTGCGCCTGTCCGCCTGAACGACGCGCGCGCTCTTAGTTCAAGAACGGAACTATTAACACCGCAAATTTTAGAAAGAGATATCAGAAGCTGTGGTATAGCGAGATAAAGAGATAGGGGGCAGAGTGCACAACCATACCGCTATGGCTACGCAGTAGCAACGCTTGCAAGCCTCAAAGCGACAGCAACCATACCAGACCATTATAGAGCCAAAGAAAAGCAAGTACAATTATAACACGTTATATACTCGCATATTACGTCATTATACATAGACTTATCGAGCATCACTAAAATCACAACGCACTGATAATCAGACGGTTGAAAAAATCAGTATTTTCCAACCGCATAATATAATGGTAATCAGTTATTTACGCCATCCATTATGGAAATATTTGAGGCTATTTTTTTTTGTCACATCTGCGTATTTCCATAATTTTGCATTGAGAAAAATACAACCATAATTAAAACAATTACCATTATGAAAAAGTACTATTTAATTCTTGGTATTATCGCCATTACACTTATGGCATGCCAAAATGATGTTGAGTATCAAAAGGAGACTAACAACAAAAATGAGATTGAGTTCCCCGAAAACGAGAAGGCTGATTCTCTCGCTGTAAACTCCAATTTTAGCAAAATATTGGTAACCTCATCCGAGACTTCTGCTGTCATCAGGGCCAACCTCCCAACAATTGCAGATATCGCTATTGACGAAGACTCAAGAGTTTTGCTTCTGTATAAAGAGGCGGAGAGTTTGACTAACGGCTTTACGCAGGTCGACGAGTGTGAACTCAACGATAACCATGTGCAGTTCACGCTCACAGATCTTAAACCCGAAACAAGATATCTCGCCCTATTGCAGTTGGAGAGACAATATGGCATGGACATAACAAGTGATTATTTTGGATTTAAGACATCTAATTATTACTCTGAGGAGGGCAAAGGCTTAAATGTCAGAATCAACAGAGACAAAGGCCTCGTTGCATCAGTGCGCATAAGCGACATAGGCTATGTTCAGGATAGTGTAGATGTAACACTAAACAATCTGCGCTTTGAGTATCGTATGCACAATAATGCCAACTACACAAAATGGACCTCACGCGAGTTCAATGCAGATGAACTTAGTGATGGCGAAGTGGAGTTCGACATTCCAGGCGAAAGCGACGATTACCTTGCGGAGAGGGCAACATATGAGTATGTCGTTGTGATGACCCCTGAAGATGATAACTACCCAGCATATACCATTGGTAAGGATAACGAATTCTTCAGATTTCAGATGGGTTATGCAGAGATTACCACAAATATATCGACACCACAAATAACACTGAACAATAGTATTATAGAAGTTGAGGTGGAGAGTGTAGATGTATTCTATGACGGGGTATCAACTGATGACTATAAATTTGGTTGCCCAAACTACGCTATAGGTTATCGCGTCAAGGGTAGCGAGGAGTGGACACTTCAAACTGTATATAGGATAGATGGAGCGCTCAGCGACTCATTCGCAGTTAATATTACAGAACCTAACACCGTGTACGAGGTTATTGCAGTAGTAGAGGCAGGCGCATCGCAGACACTTTGCTACTCGGAGATTGTTGAGATAAGCGTTACCCCCACAGAATCTAGCAGCGCTAAATCCACACTAACCAAACAAGATGATAATGTTCTCTATATTGACTGGAACACGGATGTAGAGTTTGATTTTGAGACCATAAACCCCAAAACAGGTGAGGTAAAAATTGAAGTTAAAGACTCTGAAACAGGTGATACGAAACTAACTATTGGGAATATAATATATGTTGCAAATCCAAAGGAGATGAATATTAATAGTATAGCGCAATAAACCAACCACATATTAGTTTATTAATAAGATAAAAGATGCCTTGAATAAAATTTTGATGATATGTTCATAAAGATAGAATAGCTTATATATGTTTTTACTATGAAAAGGTTATTTATACTTTTATGCTGCGTGACCATGCTTGCTGCTTGCAGCAACGAAGGAAAGAAGGAGTCTAAAAATGAGATGGCTAATGAGATTGCAACGACATCCATGATATCTAACAGGATTAGCGGCGATCTATCGTTTCTTGCTGAGATTCCTACAACAGTAACCATTGAGTGGCAGGAGGGCAGTGCCGAGGTTAGTGTGGACGAAAATGGCAAGTTTGCCACAATCGTCAATACATACGAAGGAGATGCTATCCACGTCATTGTCAACGATGATGTTCACTCATGGGTTCTTGCCGATGGCAGCGACATTAAATTTGTGTATGAAAATGAAACACTTACGCTTATTGGCTCAACATTGAATGATAAGTGGGATGCTTACACCAATGACATTGCGACTATGATTGAGTCTATCTATGAGTCCACAACCCAAGAGGAGGCTGACGCTAAACACCAAGCAGTTCTTCAGCATATGGTTGACTTTATGTATGCTAACACGGATAATGTATTGTCGCTCAACGCACTTTACTCATATATTAACTTTGGTGGCGATGATGCTACGGCAACAGATGTTTTCAATAAGATTGATACCCGTTTTGCCGTACTTAAATCGTATAAGGACCTCAGAACAACAATGGTTGGTGCAGAGCTCATAGACCTTGAACTACCTAACACTGAGGGAGAGATGGTCCGCGTATCGGATCTATGCAAGAGTGGCAAGTGGGTGCTTGTTGACTTCTGGGCTACATGGTGTGATCCATGCTGTGGTGAGATTCCTCACCTTGTAGAGGCTTACGCTAAGTACGCACCTATGGGCTTGGAGATCTATGGCGTGACATTCGACCATAAGGGCACTGAGGATCGTTGGCAGAAGTTTATCAAGGAGAACAACATGACATGGATCAATGTTTGGGGTACGAGCGAGGATGGTTCGTGGAAGGTAGGCGAGAAATTCAATGTCAATGGCATCCCAGCAAACTTCTTATATTCGCCAGAGGGTAAGCTCGTTGCAAAAAACCTACGAGGTGATAATATAGCGAAAACCCTTTCTGAACTACTTTAGGGTCGTTGGGTGGGTAGAGCCAATATCGTAATGGTGCAGATAAACACTGATACCATAGTATAAAACTTTCTACTCTTTAGTAGCGGGGAACTCGAACGGCTTTAGCCGTAGCGCGGATACCACATAGCGCATGGCGTATACCCGAGCTATAGACTCATTTCTATCCGCGCAACCTCCGACATTATGTGAACAGACATCAACACACTACGGTTGAATATTGTTGCGGGCGTAACCACCATAGGTGGCGTGGCGTAGGGGTGGTGGCTGTGGGCTTGCACACATCGCCACACACTCCTACACCACATGAGCTACGCAGTAGCGACGCACACAACAAAAAAAAACGGACAACCAAAGTTGTCCGTTAAGGTAGGACACCACATCGAAATTTCTAACCGATTAATAGATAATTACGAGCGTGTTATTAGATTTATGAAGTGGTTTAATAATTGGAAATTATAGTCAAAACTTCATTTAATGTTGCAAAACTTTGCTTCGTCTGCGTAGTCGCAGGCGTAATTTCATATTTTTTCGCAAGATTTTATATATTGTTCGGTATGTCGGCTCGATGACTTTCATTGGGCGAATATCGCTATGTCGCATCATCAGCACCACAAGGCAGA
>JAZLBJ010000039.1:0-46478 GCA_045613645.1 Alistipes sp.
TGAACGAGAATTACATTACACTTAGCCCTCCCAATTCGTAGAGATATTGTGGTGATAAGGGATGTAGATATACGAAGCTGAAATGTAGTAATGTAAGTTTATATTTGTTCTCATATTGGCGAAGAACTTTGTGCTCTTCAGTGTGCAAAGGTACAAAAAAATCCCTTTTTGCGCTGTTAAACTCAAAAAGAAATTTTATTTCAAAAACATAAGTCACTATCCTACTGCGACTTGGGAGCGGTCAGAAGTATTCCCTTGCGGATAGTGCAAAACTTGTTGCGGTAGGGTTTGTCGAGACTGAGCTAAAATTAGTCTTTCCAGAGGGTGTAAAATGGGATAAAGAATCACGCAGCTATCGAACCACAAACTACAATTCGTTCTTTGAAATACTACACTGTGTATCAGATAGTTACAAGAATGACAAGAAAAAGAAAAGGACAAATCTTGCGACTTGTCCTCTTTAGTAGCGGGGGGAGGACTCGAACCTCCGACCTCCGGGTTATGAGCCCGACGAGCTGCCAACTGCTCTACCCCGCGATGTATCGTTAATAGTCTTGCGACCTATTTCCCTAATTGCGAGTGCAAAGATAATACAAATATTTGTCACAACCAAATATTTCTTCTAAAATATTTTAAAAAGTATTATACACAAATGCACAACTTACATTCAATCAACATCATACATCGGCAATATTTTTTACCACGATTTCGGACATATCCATTGCGAGACTCTTCGAAGCCCTATTAATACTCTTATTACACAGAGGACATGCCGTAACTATCGTGTCACACCCCGTGCTCTCCAGTTCGGCGGTCATGCGTTGTGCTATGTGCAGCTGCTGGGTATCGTCGATAACCGTATTAGCCAACGAGGCACCGCAGCACAAGGCATCTCTACGGCTATGCTTAGGCTCAACAAGGCGTCCCACACTCTCGACAACACGGCGTGGCGCATCGTATATGCCCAGTCCTCGGCCAAGCTCGCAAGGGTCGTGGTAGGCATATGTTGTGGAGCTCGGAGCAAGGCGCAGACGCCCCTCAGCGATAAGGCGGTCGATATACTCGGTATGGTGTATAACCTCCACATCTCCAAGGCTATAGTTCTCTCTAAAGACCTTAAGGCATATGGGGCATGGTGTTACAAGCGTTTTGATGCCATGCTTGCGTATAAGGGCACTATTAGCCTCCATCATACGGCGCGAAGCATCGGTCTCACCCGAGAGCATCAGGGGTCTACCGCAGCATACGCCACCCTCACTATCGGCATACCATACATCCTCATCTACGGCCTCGAATATCCTACGCATCGAGCGTTGCACCGCAGGTGTTAGCGAGGTCATACACCCAGCAAAGAAGCCCACCTTACCCGCTCCCAATGAGCGGTCTACGCCCTCCAAATAGGCGAAACGGCCCTCGTGTGTAATGTTACGACGCTTAGCTCGCGAGTTCAGGCGCAGGGTGTTTAGGTTGATACCTACGGGACAATGCGTCTCGCAACGGCCACACATAAGGCAGTTATTAGCGACCTTAAGCGACAGCATATTATAGCGTCTATCGCGCAGGAAATATACCGACTGCGTATCTCGTATGCCCAGGTCAGATTGTAGCTGGCAGGGGTCTATGCATATACCACAACGCGAACATGCCTCGACCTCGAAGTTATCGTAGGACTTACGCTCGGCCGTAGGTCGTAGCTTCCAGCGTCTAAGGAATATAAGCGGTATCTCGGTGAAGATATGCATATATCGCGAGAAGGGCAGAGCCACAAAGAAGAGGCCGAGCAACGATGAGTATGTCCACCATGCCGGCTCATATACCATATCAAGAGTATCAGGTGGTAGTACCTCCACAAGCCATGCACCGAGGCTTCCCGTGAGGAAGCCACCACCGCCATAGTGTGCCACTGTGAGCGACTCGGCGACAAGACGCGCAGGGAATATAAACCACAATGCCGTGAGCGCCACCCTATCCATAAGGCGGTGCTTAGTAGTGCGACGCATGCCGAGAGCCGTGGAGCGTATGCGCTTAAACCAGGCTATAGCTACACCTATGAGCACAACCAGCAGAAGAGCATCCATCAGGTGCTCGAAGAGCGGATAGTGAACATCGAGGTTTAGCGATGGAAGGAAATAGTCGAAGAATACATGTCCCTGAAGTGGCACAAGCCCCATACCAAGATACATGGTAGTCTCTATCCATCCCACGACGATAAGCAGAAACCATCCAAAGGCCAGCGAGGCATGCATATAGCCGAGTAGCGGATTGACACGGAAGATACGCACATGTAGCAACGACTCGCGCACGACCTCCCACATAGCATGTAGCGTATTGCGAGTAAACATATTACGCCTCATTATTCGCTTATCGGAGCGAGGCAGATATATAAGCCACAATGTCCACTTGAAGGCTATGGCCACGAACATAAACAGCGCACCTGCAATAAAAGGTATGGTAAATGGGGCAAAGAATGACATAGTGTGGTTAGTTCAAAGGTTAGAAGTCGCCAAGCTTACGCTTAATAAGCATTATAAGGCCTCGGGTATTGATACCACGAGGACATACCAAGCGGCACTTACCGCATAACATACACTTGCTAAGCTCCTCATAGGCACCACTATACTCGCCACGACGAATAGCCGTATGCAGCTTACGAAAGTTGAAGTTAGTGATGTTACCCGCGGTGCATGAGGCGGTACATGAGCCACACCCTATGCAGGCCTGCAACTCGGGCATCTCGGCTATTATAGCGTTACTCTTGCGCAGGTCGTTATTGTCGACATCAATAGCTCTCGGGCGGCTGATGCCATATCCAAAGTTTATGTTACGCATAGCTTCCGTAGGTCTAACGAGTATTAAACTTTTCCTTGAGATATTCATCTACTGCCGAGGCTGTTAACGAAGCCTCTGCAAGGGTGTCGGCAAGGCTTTTGGGGGCGGTGGCAGCACCAGCAAAGAAGATACCATCACGCTCACTACGCACCGCACCAAGGAATGAATCATTGGCCTTGAAATAGCCATTAGGCGCAAGGGATAGCCCTGCTGAGGCAGCAAGAGCTGGGTTGTCGTAGTTAGCACTCATGCCCACCAATAGCACGAGCATATCTACAGTCATTCGCATAGGACGACCCGTGAGCGTATCCTCGGCCTTTATCTGTATGCGCTTATCTATAGTCTCGGCAGCCTCCGATATACGACCGCGCACAAAGTGGACATTATACCCCTCTTGTGCCTCGCGATATAGCTCCTCGTAGCCTGGGCCGAACATGCGGATGTCCATATAGAAGTTGAATACATCGGCTGTGGGGAACATCTGCTTGAGCTCTATGGCCTGCTTAACACCCGTAATGCAACAGACCTTCGAGCAGTGCTTCTGCCCCACCTTCTCGTCGCGCGAGCCCACACAATGAAGTATGGCTATACGCTGAGGCTCAGTACCATCCGCAAGCGTCACCTTACCAGCAATCATCATGCGTTCGAGGTCCACCGAAGTGATAACATTATCGTAGAGGCCGTAGCCATACTCCTGCTTACGATGGGCATCGAAGAGTGTAAAGCCCGTAGCCACAACAACAGCATCTGCAGGTATTCGCTCATCGGAACGAAGCATAACGCCATCCGAGGCTATCTGCATAACCTCCTGACCATAGAAGCAGCGTATGCGCTCCTGCTTGATGCGCATCTCCAAGGGGCGCATGATGCTCTCTGCCGAGATGAACGATGGGAAGAGCTTATGCCAGCCTCGCGCCTTACCACCAAGCTCGATATTGCGCTCAACGATGATTGGCTCAATGCCTCGCGATTTGAGCTCAAGGGCGGTCTGCATACCCGCAGCACCACCGCCAACAATAACTACTCTATATGCCATTACTACCTTGTTATTTCATTATAAATGGACTACCAGCGCAGTTGACAGCCGCGCGTGAAGGTCTACCTATATACTTGCCATCCACCCCAAGATACTTCGTATTAGGGTTGTACTCCACGCCGAGCTTATCGAGCAGAGGCTCGACATCAACCTGATGGAACTGCATGCCGAGTTCCCAGGGGTCGTAGCCGAGCACCAAGCCCGCCATCTCCTCGTATGTCAGTACAGGAATACCCTTACCATCAGCACCATAGATGACACCATCCATCTCAGCAATGGCATACTGCCACTTATCGAGGAACATGGCGCAACCAGGACAGTTGGCCACGATGAAATCGGGCTTGAAGGGCGCCATGCTCTCAAGTTTCTTATGAGAGTTTGCTATCGACGAGCCACGATTTGCCTGCACAAGATAGTTGCGGAAGCCGAAGCCGCAGCAGTGCCTACGCTCGGGATAGTCCACAACATCGCCACCCCACGCCTCAATCATACCCGCAAGGACATATGGGAACTCCGAGCCTCCGATACCCGACTTGGGGAATATCTTAGCATAGTGACAACCGATGTGCTCGACAACGCGCAGAGGCTCTCCCGTATGCACATTACGCAGACGACGCTTGGCCATGCGAGCTATGGCCTCACGATGATAGAATATTATATCCGAGGTGTGAGCTATGGAGCGTGGCTTGACGAGTTCTCGTCCTGTCGCCTTCTTAAGATAGCGTCGTGTTCGCTCCTCAGTCTCGGGGAACTCCTCCCATGTGGCAAGCACCTCGTTGTATATGCCAAACGATGTTATGCACGATGATATAAAATTCTCGTAACCAGCCTCATGCATTAGCGAAAACTGGCGTGCTACAACCGTCATTATAGTCTCCAAAGGTACCACATCGGAGTGGTAACCGATGCCCGTACACGAGGTGTGCAGAGGGTCATCAAAAACATCTATACCAAGATTTTTGGATAGTATATCGAGGAATGCCTTTTCGCTTCCGGGGAAGAAGTTTTGGCGTATGCAGCTACGCGCATAGTAGTATCTATCTGCAGCTATATCCTTCTGATACTCCTGCCATGATGTTCTGCGTGACATAGGTTTAATAGTGGTTTTCGGAGTTTGTTGTATAAGTTGCCATCATATATTCGTCGGTAGCGCCATCGTAGCCCATCTCGCGAGCCTTACGCTCGGAATGCTGCTCTATAAGGTCGTAGAAGGCCTTACCTCCCGAGACCTCGAAGATGCGGTGTATCTCCTGCATCGACGCCTCGTCAATCTTACGCAGGGCACCAGCGCCCTCCTCACGATAACAATCTGTGAACAAGCCATATACATCCTTATCATTCTGATGTATCCACTCCCACACGGTGCCCTGCTCGGGGTGTAACTCGGGGAGTATGTTACGCGGTGTTAGGCAATAGCCCGTAGTGAGGATATTATCACCAATAAGACGCTTTAGCGCAAGCTGCTGACGCCCCTTCTCGCTCTCAACAAAGAATCCTAAGCGCTGCGATAGTGTTCTCAGCGCCTGGATGACATAGCCAGGCGTATTGCCTCTGGGGCAACGGGGGCGACACGACATACACTCGCCACAATACCATATTGTCTCGCTTCTCAATAGACGCTCAATCTCCTCATCATCGCGCGACTGAACGATGGCAACAATCTGTCGAGGATCATAGTTGTAGAACTCGGCAGCGGGACACACTGCTGTGCACACACCACAATTCATACAGGCCTTGAGTCCCTCTTCGAGGCGAACATCCTCGGCAAGCATATCGTAATATTTACCCATAATAGTCATATTTTTGACGAGGCAAAGGTATCTATTTTGACCCCATCAAAAGTTAGTATAAATACCTAAATAGTTGTTGTGATTGGTTCTATTTTACGACAATTTTAAACTAAGCTACCACTGAGCCTCGATAACAAAGATGTCCAAAATAGCCGTTCTATTATTGCTACAAAGAGTAATATTGTGACCATTTAACCACATTACCACAAAGCCTAAAACAGCAAAGTCTGTTATATATATGGTGTAAACCCTTTGAAGTCTCGGTAATTTTACATATATTTGTGCGTATTTTTCAGAAATTTATAACAACCCTATTCAGATGGTACACGCCATACGACTACTAATGTTTGTCGCCATGCTATTCGTAGCACTCGACGCCTCGGCACAAAACCGAGTTAAGGTAAGCGGTAGCATTACCGACAAAAGCGACTCATCACCACTTCCAGGAGCCACCATAACATGGGGTACAGCCCAGGGAACAAGTGCCAACATCGACGGCTACTACACAATCAGCGTGGAGGAGGGCACAACAATCACTTTCAGCTTTATTGGCTACGCATCAGTCGAGTGGCAAGTACCCACAGGCATTAGCGAGATTACCTACGACGCCCAACTTGAGGAGGAGGCCAACACCGTCGACGAGGTTGTAGTGGTGGCGTACGGCACACGCAAGAAGGGCACAATAGCTGGCTCGGTATCTACGGTCAAGGCCGACAAGTTGGAGAGTGTACCCGCAGCAGGCTTCGACCAGGCGTTACAGGGTCAAAGCCCCGGTCTTATGGTCCTCTCAAACTCTGGTGAACCATCAAAGGCCGCCTCGTTTCAGATTCGAGGCACCAACTCCATAAACTCGGGCACCTCGCCACTCTTCATCCTCGATGGCGTGCCTATCACAAGCTCCGACTTCAACGCTATATCGCCTTCGGACATCGAGTCGGTATCGGTACTCAAGGATGCATCATCATCATCAATCTATGGCGCACGCGCTGCTAATGGTGTTGTGGTAATCACCACAAAGCGCGGCACACACATGGGTGGTGCTAAGGTGACATTTAGAGCACAGGCTGGTGTGTCACAGCTCGCACATGGCAACTGGAACTTAATGAACACCACCGAGCGCATAGCCTTCGAGAAGGAGGTGGGCCTCGACGCTGGCCAGAACTACGACATTCTCAGCAAAACGGATGTAAACTGGATGGATGTGGTATTCAACGACGCTGCACTACTACAGAGCTACGACCTCTCGGTGAGCAGTGCTACGGATAGAGTCAGCTACTATGTATCGGGCTCATACTACGACCAAGATGGTATTGCACAAGGCTCAACCTTCCGTCGCTACAATATTCGTGCTAATGCCGATGTCAAGGCCTCTAAGTGGCTGCGCTTGGGTACTAACACCATGGCTGTATATGAGCAGGTGGAGCAAGCCGAGGATGGCGAGTATGCCCTATACTCACCCATCTCGGCAAGCCGATTCATGCTACCCTACTGGAATCCATATCGTGAGGATGGCTCGATAGCATCCGAGAGCGACGGTTCGTGGAAGGGTACAGGACAGAACCCTCTAGAGTGGATGGAGAACAACCCACAGGTGAACAAGAAGTACAAGGCGCTTACAACCATTTTCGCAGAGATTACCCCTGTAGAGGACCTCACTATACGCTCGCAGTTTGGCGCCGACTTCACCAACTCAACATCCTTCATGCAGTCGATGCCAAGCTATAAGCCTAACAACGGCATTGGTGTGGCGGGTCGTGCATCGTACAACACCCTCAACCTCACAATCACCAACACGATAAACTACAAGAGAAGCCTTGCAGGTGGTCACGACCTCAACTTTCTCGTGGGTCACGAGGGTGTCGACTACCGCTATGAGGGTTTCCAGGCTATAGCACAGGGTCAGAATAACGACTACCTCACAACAATGTCATCGGGCTCGCGTGTAGTATCATGGGGCGATGTCACCGATGCCTATAGCTATCTTTCGTTCTTTGCGCGTGGTGAGTACAACTACAATAACCGCTACTATGCCGACTTCTCGGTGCGTACCGACGCCTCATCGCGTTTCGGTCGTAGTGGTCGCTGGGCAGCCTTCTGGTCGATAGGCCTCATGTGGAATGCCAAGCGCGAGAGCTTCCTTCAGGATATAGCGTGGCTAAGCAACGCACAGGTGGCCTTCAGTACAGGTACTTCGGGTAACTCCTCCATCCCCAACTACGACCACCTGGCATTGGTGGGCGGTGGTGCCAACTACAACGACAATATGGGTATCTACCCATTGCAGAGTGGCAACGAGGATCTTGGCTGGGAGAAGCTTTGGACAACAAATATTGCCCTCCACATCGGGCTATGGGATAGACTAAACATTGACTTTGAGTTCTACAATAAGGTGACTACCGATATGCTCATGTCCGTACCCGTATCGTACGCTGACAAGGGCGAGGGCTACCGCTGGGATAACATCGGAGCAATGGTCAACCGAGGAGTGGAACTTCAGCTCAATGCCAACATTCTAAGCATTCCAAGTCATGAGTTCTACTGGGATATCTCGGCAAATATCTCGTACAACAAGAATAAGATTACCGAGCTATATAACGGCTTGGACGAGTATGAGATATCTACTACGGGAACCAAGCTCGTTGTGGGCCATGCTGTGGGTGAGTTCTACATCAACCGCTATGCTGGTGTCAACCCCGCCAATGGCGATGCTCTGTGGTACACCAAGGATGGCGAGATAACCACGGAGTTCAACGAGGCCGACAAGGTCATGGTGGGCAAGAACTACATAGCACCTTGGCAGGGAGGCTTTGGCACAACACTATCGTGGAGAGGTCTAACACTCTCGGCACAGTTCTCGTGGGTGGCAGACCGCTGGATGATTAACAACGACCGCTTCTTCGAGGAGAGCAACGGTCTATACTCGGCATACAACCAGTCGCGCCGTCTCTTGTACGACCGTTGGAAGCAGCCTGGCGACATCACCGACATACCACGCTACGGTGTAACGCCACAGATAGACTCACGCTTCTTGGAGGATGCATCATTCTTGCGTCTTAAGAATCTGATGCTCAGCTACAGTCTACCACAGCAGCTACTGCGCAAGAGTAACTTCTTCAGTTCCGTGCGCATATATGTGCAGGCGCAAAACCTCTTCACCTTCACCAAGTTTAGCGGCATCGACCCCGAGTCGTCGAGCAACGCCTATAAGGCACAGTACCCTATGTCACGCCAGTACTCTATAGGCGTAGATATTTCGTTCTAACACAGCTGATACTATGAGAAAGATTACCATACTTCTTACGCTTACAACACTTCTGGGCCTTGCAACCTCGTGTCTCAATAAGTATCCCGAGAATGCTATACCCAGCGACAAGGCTATCAACACCCTCGACGAGCTCGATCAGGCAGCTATTGGTGTCTACTCAGCATTTAAGAGTAGTGCCCTCTACAGCGGTTACCTCACGCTGCTACCCGACATACAGTGCGACATGGTACATGCCGTGAATGGCTACACCAACACCTATGGCAACATATGGCGTTGGGATATACTCTCGACCAACTCCGAGATTACGGCCGTCTATGCCTCGCTCTATAATGTTATAGCGCGTGCCAACTTCCTCCTGGAGTATGCACCAAGGGTGGAGGCAACACTTATCTCAGACGACGAGAGAGAACAGTATGACCAGATATGTGGCGAGGCATACTTTGCTCGCGCTTTGGCCTACTCGGAACTTATCAAGCTCTTCTGCAAGCCATACGAGAGTGCTGAGCAAGCCGAAGATGAGCTTGGTGTGGTGGTTGTAACCAAGTATAACAGCGACGAGCCTATGATGCGTTCATCGTTGCAAGCATCCTACGAGCGTGTCATCGCCGACCTAGACATGGCAGCCGAGCTTATGGATATCGATGAGAAGAGCCTCTCGGGAAATATCTACAATGCCACCTACTTCAATGAGTACACCGTCTACGCTTTGCGTGCTCGCGTAGCCCTATACATGAAGGATTATGAGGCAGCCATTGAGTACTCATCCAAGGTCATCGACAGTGGCTACTATCTGCTCTCGGCAGCAAATGTGGAGTATACCTCAGGCTTGAGCTACTTCAGCTATATGTGGCAGTATGACGACGCTACGGAGATTATATGGAAGGTGGGCTTCACCACAAACTCATATGGTGGTGCTTTGGGTAGCGTCTTCTTCAACTACGACTACTCGTCGATGAAGCCCGACTATGTGCCCTCGGAGTGGATATTGGGTCTCTACGATGGCGACGACCTACGCTATGGCAACTACTTCTACACCTATACTACAGGACATAGCCATGGTCTCACATGGCCACTATTGGTCAAGTATTTCGGTAATATGAACTTCTACAATCAGTATATCCTCCATACCTCTATGCCTAAGCCACTACGCCTTGCCGAGCAGTATCTTATTCGTGCTGAGGCCTATGCCGAGGGTCGTGGCAACTACGCATTGGCGGGTGAGGATATAGCCACACTGCGCGAGGCACGCTACGCATCCTTTGGTGGTGGTGTGTCACTCACGGCCGACAACGCCATGAGCATTATCGAGGAGGAGCGCATCAAGGAGCTATACATGGAGGGATTCCGCCTTATGGACCTCAAGCGCTGGCATAAAGGCTTCGAGCGCACACCTCAAGAGCAGAGCATAGAGCAGGGCTCATCACTCAAGATTGAGGCCGACGACGCACTCTTCGTATGGCCCATACCACAGCATGAGTTGGAGGCGCCAGGAGCGATGATTGAGCCTAACGATAGTAACAGATAAGATATAACAGCACTATGATAAGAGTTAGAAATATCAAGAGATATGGCATTATAGCACTTCTGCTCCTATGCCTGGGTTGCAGTCCCGAGTACACCACCTACGATGGTGATACATACATTATGTTCTCCAGCGAGAACCACACCTTGGGTGTTGTGGATAGCGAGGAGTGGTTCGAGATACCCATCTCGGCGACCAAGGCTTCGAAGAGCGATCGTACCATAGGCGTGGAGGTTGTAGCGAGCGAGAGTAGCGCCATTGAGGATAGGGAGTTTATCATCGAGAGTAACACTCTGACAATACCCGCAGGCGAACTAACTACAGCCGTACGCATCAAGGGCATCAGTGAGGCTATACCGGTGAATAGCAAGCTAACCATCAAGCTACGCCTTGTTCTCGACCAGGAGAATGTGTGGGAGGAGTATGGCACCGACACCACCGTGACCCTTCAGCGCTGTTGCCCAATGGACATCAACGCCTTCACAGGCTACGCTGTGGTGACATCTACATGGTGCATGCAGTATATGAACACCGACTCACGCCTTGTGCGCACATCACTTGACCCCACAAGCGAGAATCGCATCATAATAGAGGATATGTACTACGAGGGATACGACATAGCTCTCACCCTCAGCGACGACGACAGACTAAACCCCATAGCTACCATGGGCGAAGAACAGGTTGTGGGTGCTACGGGCGAGGCCTTTGGTACAATATACGGCAACGGCAAGCTGATGATGACCGAGCCTGTGGGCTACACATCGTACTATAGCACATGCGAGGGCTTTGTGGTGCTATACTCGAACATATATGTCGATGGTGTTGGCACGGTGGGCACATATGTAAACATCATAGAGTGGATATCTGATGATGAGGCAGAACGCATCATGCGCGAGGGCTTCTAACATAGATGATAATCAAGAGATAATAAAAACATAGATATATGAAAAGAGTAGATTCAAGAATTTTTAAGGCGTTGATGCTTGTTATAGCATTTGCGCTGGGTGCAACATCGTGTGAGAAGGAGATACATTCCGAGGTTCCAGGTGCGATAACCATTGAGTGTAAGGCTGGCGAGAACCCGACATTAACATTTAATGCGGGTGATAAGTGGCAGCTATCATCGAATGCCACATGGTGTAAGTTTATCACCTCGGCAGGTTCCATGCAGGAGATGGCTGGTGGCGCAGGTATGCACACCATAACTCTGGAGATTAGCGACGAGAACAATGGTAATAACTGGAGTACGGCGGAGATAACAATGAAGATGGGAGGTAACACTGGCATCATAGCTACGGTGAAGCGCCACCCCAAGGAGCTATACATGAAGCTCAACGATATTTCAGAAAGTCCTAAGACAGCCTTCGAGATAGGATATATCGACTATGTACCTATGTATGTAGAGGCTAACTTCCGTTTCACGGCTACTAAGATACCTGATTGGGTGGATGTTAAACAGATAAACGAGGAAACAGGCGAGGAGTCTTCTGGCTCAATCACGGGTGTACCTGGCCAGAGAAGCTATGTTCAGTTGCGCATTGTCAACGACAACAATCGTGAGCGATATCCCATCACAGTGGATGATGGCTATGTTATTAAGTTCTCCGACGAGGATGGCTCAGTGGAGTTTGAATTCCCTATCATCTACGCAGGCATGGGTAGCCAAAATCTCTTGTTCGTAGGCCCTACAGAGCTGAACTATGGCTGGGAGGTATCGCTCGATGGTAAGGAGTTCCGTCAACACGACCAGAGTAATAATACTGTCACCAAATTCAGCGACGAGCTTCAGTTCGAAATCATTGCTCACAACGATGAGTTCGATATCTTGTACCTTGAGCAGAGTATTGAGCGAGGCATACCTTCGTATAAGCATATCGGTAGCAATGCATACGACAATCTCAACGAAAAAAACAGTTGGATACACTTCGACAAGGAGGCGCAGACCCTAACTATCGATGAGAGCAATACACCTCGCTACGGTCTGGTTATGGCTCTTCCAAGAGGTGTCTATAACAAGATACGCGCAGACATTGGTACATATATATATGGTGTTGACGGTGCTTCGGGTATCGACCTACCAACAATTGCCGATGACTACAAGAAATATGTAATCATAGAGTTTACGCAGCACGACTTGGCCGAGCAAGATCCATACGCGGGTATGTACATCTACCACTCTATCACAACACTCGAGATATCGGCTACGGAGTACACCTCAACCTCTGTAATGGAGGAGTATGGCGTGAGCGAGGCATACACATGCCCATTTGTTAACTCCATAGAGGGTAAGAAGCCTGGTATCGTCATCAACCCACGCATCGAGAAGTGGGATACTCTCAATTTCGAGGAGGGCAACGCCAGCGTCGAGCTATACCACAACGGCAAGCAGCTCAAGATGAGCGACGACGAGTACTATGTGGGCGAGAACACCAACGAGGAGATGTCAGTATATCTCTGGGGACCAAAGGATGGTTGGCAGATGGAGGATGTTTACATCGTATTCAATGTTGATGGCGTAGCCAAGAAGTTGTTGGTTGTAACGCCTCCAGTGAAGTAAACAAAGAAAGGCAATATAAGACTATGAGATATAGGCTATTATATACATGGAGCGCTATAGCATGCATAGCGGCATTGTTGCTCGGAGGCTGCGAGAAGCAGGGAGAGAGCATAGATGCTGAGTATGGCTATGTGCAGTTTAGGCTCATCAAGGAGGCATCCATGGAGGATACATCGCGCGCTACGGATATGCTCGAATGGCTATCAGATGCCCACAAGATTACCGTAGTCATGCAGTGCGATGGCTCGACAATCACGCAGACACTACCCCTATCGAGCTACGACACACAGTCGGCAGAGTGGGGCTTGCAGAGCGAGAAACTACGACTCATGATTGGTAGCTACAATGTGATTGGCTACAAGATATACGACAACCTCGACAAGGAGATTCTCTCGGGTGGTAATGCTGGAGAGTTCACCATTGTGAAGGGCGGCCTTGAAGTCAAGCGCATTGGTATTCCTACGGTCAAGCGTGGCATTGTGGGCTTTGCCCTTTTGAAGGCATACCCCACCACACGCTATGAGGCCGAGGGCGACTACCCATTCCAAAGTATCAGGTCGGTGGATATCACCGTGAAGAACAAGTTCTCAAACAAGAGCACTACATTCAAGGCGATGCCCACAACTTACTATGAGACATTCGTAGAAGGGTCATACGACGAGGAGCTATACGAGCGTAATGGTCGCTCATCATATATGATATGCGGTGCGCAGTATTGGCTGGAGGCTGGTAACTATACCATCACCGACTACACTACCTACTCTGATGCCAAGGGTCAAAATAGACTTGAGATGGCCACCATAGATGACCTCGAGGTGGAGTTCTCAATTGAGGACAACACAAGCACTATGGCCACAGTACCTATCATACTATCTACAACCAGCGAGCGCATCAAGGACTACGAAGCGCTTAAGGAGATATGGCTTGCTTTGGATGGTCCTAACTGGACATTCCATGGTGAGGAGTACATCGCAGGTAGTAACTGGGACTTCAACAAGGATATAGACATGTGGGGTGACCAGCCTGGCGTGACACTCAATGGCGAGGGTCGTGTTGTGGGTCTTAACATTTCGGGCTTTGGTGCTAAAGGCGTAGTACCCGATGCCATAGGTCAGCTCACTGAGCTTCAGACACTATATCTTGGCAATCACAACGAGCTTATTGGAGGTTACAACGATACAACCTCGGCACGCATAAGCGCCATGGACTACCATGAGCGCATGGTGAAGCAGAGCCCATATCGAGGCATGAGCCGCGAGCTTACTGAGGCTCTTATTGGCGAGACTGCCACCACAGCCAAGCGCAAAGATGTGGCCTTTGGCAACCTTACCAATGGCATTACTGGCATATCGCGCGCCATGATGCGCCTAACAAAGCTCGAGCAGCTATTCATCGCCAACTCACCAATAACGGCCGATGGTTTCTTTGTGGATGTTGCCCCCGAGTCACCCTTCTACGACGAACAAGAGGAGTGGAGTTGGAAGAACTTCGAGCTACTTTCGGATGTTGAGATATACAACTGCTCAAAGCTCGACAGACTACCCATAGAGATGCTCACCGAGCTACCAAATATCATATCGCTCAACATAGCGATGAACCAGGGTATCTCTGCCGAGCAGCTCAAGAGCGATTGGAAGGCAATTATAGATGGTGAGTCGGGAGGTGATATACAGATTCTCTATCTGGGTTTCAACAACCTTAAGGAGACACCTTCGCACGACTATATGAAGCGTATGCATAAGCTCAGCTATCTGGACTGCACATATAATAGTATAGAGGTTGTACACCCATTGGGCAAGGAGATATCACCAGCTACGGTGCTCTTCGATGGCAACAAGATTACACGCCTTTATGCTGCCGAGGATGGTTACTTTTGTGGTCTAAGTATGTTGGAGACATTCTCATGCTCGAACAATCAGCTAACCACACTTCCTGACCTCTTCACCGCACGCTCGGTATATGGCATGTTGACTGCCGACTTCTCGTCAAATAGAATATCGTCACTCGAAAATGGTGAGGCATGGCGAGGCATAAACACCGGAACGCTCAACCTTGCGAACAACCGCTTCGAGGAGCTACCACCACGCATCATGCAGTCGGGTTCGGCCATCGAGGTGCTGATGCTCAGTGCCAATGGCATGCGCCATATTGCCGATGGTGCACTCACGGGTGAGAATAGCGAGTCGTTAACAACTATAGACCTTAGCTATAACCGCCTAAGCGAACTACCATACCGCGACTTTAGCATCTCTAACATACCATATCTCTATGGTATAGACTTGTCATACAATGCCTTTAGCGACTTCCCCTATGCTCCACTATCAATTGACCGTCTCACTGTTATGAGCATACGCCATCAGCGCGACGACGAGGGTAATAGAGTGTTGCGCGAGTGGCCCACAGGCCTATATACCCACCCTACGCTTACGGCCTTCTACATAGGCTCTAACGACCTACGAAAGATTGACGACACCATATCGCCATATATCCTCCTCTTCGAGATTAAGGATAACCCCAATATCTCGATAGACCTATCGGCGGTATGTCCCTACATAGAGATGGGGTATTACGAACTTATCTACGACCCATGGCAGGATATTCGTGGATGCGACGCACTCAACCTTGATTAACAGGTGATTATGAAGAAGATATATACAATAGTTATAGCTACCCTACTCCTCGGCATCGGTTGTAAGGATGATAGCACAGCGATAGATGGCTTCGAGGCCAACACCTCCGCTATTGAGGCCAAGGCTTCGGGTGGCGAGTATAGCGTGGTTATACGCTCGGACAAGGAGTGGACTGCTCAGTCCGATGTACCATGGCTCATGGTATCGCCAGCAAATGGTCGTGGCGAGGTGACATGCAAGATTAAGATTGACTCAACGCTGCTCAATGAGGCGCGTGATACCAAGATACGATTCGTATCCGAGGGTTGGACAATGCAGGAGGTGGTGGTAAACCAGGCAGGCTTTGGTCGTAACATCACACCCGACACCAATGAGGTGAGCATTGCTGCTTCGGCCATGCGCTCCGAGCGCTGGGTGGAGGTTGATATCACCTCAAATGTAGAGTTCGTGGTGGAGAACGACTACGACTGGTTGAGCGTGGGTAACTACACCCTAACTCTCGACCGTGGCGCACGCCCCCGAACAACACGCCTACGCATCGACTGGAAGATGAACTCAGACCCGGAGGTGCGCGAGGCAGTATTGAGTCTCAAGGCTAAGGATGGTGGCGAGCTCGACACCCCCGCAACAATAACCATACGCCAGCAGGCAGGACCTCTCATAGAGGATAACCGCGCAGGAGACTCACTTGCTATAATAACCATACACGACAAGATGGCATGCTGGAGTAGCAATAGCATATCTACCAGTGAGAGTATGAATCGCTGGGAGAGCGTGCGTCTATGGGAGGCCACCGACCCATCGTTGCCATGCAAGGAGGCTGTGGGCCGTGTGCGCGACCTGGACCTCAGTTACTTCAACACCGAGGATGGCATACCTACAGAGATTAAGCACCTCAAATACCTTGAGACACTATCATTCATGGGTAATGTGAACACCATGCTCAAGAGCATAGAGCTTTGCGAGGAGATAGCAACCCTCGCCTACCTAAAGGACTTGCGTATTGCTGCTATGGGCCTTGTGTCGCTACCCAAGAACTTTGCCGACCTAGGCGACACCTTGGAGACATTGGACCTCAACTCCAATAACTTCACATCTATTCCTGAGGTTATCAACGAGGACAACTTCCCATATCTCAAGTCGTTGGACCTATCGAGCAACCGTCGCTCAGTAGTAAGCAACCTTGGCTCAGCAAATAGGGAAGAGATAGGCTTATACTGCAATATGGCAAGTAGCGATGCCATGAAGCGTCTATTCCTCTGGGAGGGTCTTGAGGAGCTTACCCTATCGTACAACTACATCGAGGGAGCACTCCCCGACTTCCGCGCAGGTGAGGATGGCGTGCGTGGATACACCTACGAGGATATTGCCATGCGTGGCGATACGCTCAACTACGCTGTGGAGAATAACCTACCACGCATATTGCCCAACATGCGAGCACTACGCATAAACCTCAACTTCATGACAGGCGATATTCCCGACTGGTTGCTATATCACCCCAACCTCATGGAGTGGAGTCCCGAGATTTTGATATACACACAGATGGAGAAGAGCTACGACAGCAAGGGTAACGTAGTGAACTTCGACAACACACCACTATCGCGAGAGTACTACTTTGAGGCATACCCTCTGTACCGCTCACGATATGAGTTTAACGACGAAATGGAATAAGCGTCTATGAAAAAGTATCTATACATAGCTTTGGCACTTGTTGCCACAGCCTGCGCCAAGGATGACATCACAACTCTCCCCCCCGCTGATGATGATCACACCACAACTATCGTAGTGCCCGAGGGGGCTACCGAGGGTGAGGTAATCATCAAGTTCCGCCCCGAGATGGAGGCTATCCTCGACGAGACTATGACACGCAGCGAGGGTGTGGCAACACGCTCGGGAATACCCTCTACGGATGAGATATTGGAGACATTGGGCGCATATCACTTCGAGCGCGTCTTCCCCGTAGATAGCCGTCATGAGGAGCGCACACGAGCAAATGGTCTACACCTTTGGTATATAGTACGCTTTGACGAGGGCGAAGATTTGGCATCGGCCATGGAGCGTCTATCACGCCTTGGCGAGGTCGATAAGGTGCAGTGCAACCGAGATATTAAGCGAGCATACAACCCATCTGCGGAGCCACATTTCATGAGCTGCGCCGATATGGATAGCTACGCCACAACACGCAGTGCTAACATGCCATTCAATGACCCTGGCATGTATCGTCAGTGGTGCTATATTAACGATGGTACAGCCTCGTTTGCTCAGGAGTGGGCAGATGTATTGGCAGGGTGTGATGCAGGTTGCTCGGAGGCTTGGGAGTTATGCACAGGCGACGAGGATATCATCGTTGCGGTGATGGATGAGGCTGTCATGTGGAGCCATCCCGACCTTGCGGATAACATCTGGATAAACGAGGGCGAGGAGCTCAATGTTGGCGTAGATGCCGACGGCAATGGCTATGTAGACGATAAGTATGGCTACAACTTCGTGCGCAACACCGCCATAACATCGTGGACTTCCAATGGCAGCACAGGTCACGGCACACATGTGGCCGGCACTATCGCTGCGGTGAACGACAACGGCATAGGCGTTGCGGGCATTGCTGGTGGTGGCAAGGGCAAGGGTGGCGTCAAGATTATGACTATACAGCTCTTCGACGGCGCTAACTCATGCTCGCTGGCCATGGAGGCTCGCGCCATGAAGTATGCCGCAGATAATGGAGCTGTCATCTTGCAGTGTTCATGGGGCTACAACTCGGCACAGTCGAACCTTATCATGGGCTACACACCAGGACCTGCTACCGAGGAGGAGTGGGCTGCAACATACCCCTTGGAGAAGGAGGCATTAGACTACTTTATACACAATGCAGGCTCACCCAATGGCGTGATAAATGGTGGCCTTGCCATCTTTGCATCAGGCAATGAGTACGCTGCGCAGTCATCCTTCCCTGCCGCCTACTCAAAGTGTATATCAGTGGCTGCCGTAGCGGCAGACTACACCCCCGCATCATACTCTAACTATGGTCGCGAGGTACTCCTATCAGCCCCTGGTGGTGACCTCGAATACTACGGAACACCTGGGCAGAGCGACACATCCTACGACGAGAATGGCATACTCAAGGAGCAGGGCGCAATATTCTCGACCCTTGTACTCAATGGTGTGGCTGGATATGGCTACTACGAGGGTACATCTATGGCATGCCCACATGTGTCGGGCGTAGCTGCACTCGGCTTGGCATACGCTAAGCAGCAACATCGACACTTCACATGGGATGAATTCCGCGAGTTGTTATACACAACAGCACGAGACATCGACAACTACTTCGTTGGAGAGAAGTTATACTATATGCGCCACACCTCGGCGGGCGCTACACCCACCAAGATGAATCTTGAAGAGTACCGTGGCAAGATGGGCCGCTTGGTAGATGCTGGAGCTCTACTCAAGGCTATCGACGGCAGCGGCAGGGATATGCGTCTACCCAATATATGCCTTAAGCCCAATAGCTCAACGGCTCTCAACCTCAACAACTACCTTGGTTCTGATGCCAAAAGTGCAGAGGTGGTAAACAGCGCTATTGCCAGCGTAACACTCGATGGCAACATGCTAACTATCAGCGCCAAGAGCGAGGGTCAGACATCGTTAGCTGTTGTTTGCAATGATGGCTCTAAGCACTACGCAACAATAACTGTGCGTGAGGGCGGAGAGAATGGATGGTTATAATAACTGGGGCTGTGATTAGGATACTAACCATACTCCTCATTACCCTGGCTCTACCAACGACGCTATATGGCCAGCATCTACAGAGCGTAGACCGCCAGAGGCTCGATGCAGAGGTTAATCCCTCGCTATCGGCAAAGGCCGAGGGTGCGCTGAGGGCTGAGCATAGCACCATCAACATAGGCACAATAGAGGATGTTGCGAGTGTGACACAGAGTTTTAGGCTCACCAATACCACCACTACGACAATAGCTATAACCGAGATACGCTCAACATGTAGCTGTCTTAGGGTGGAGACCAAGCCCCGAAGCATAGCCTCGGGCGAGAGCATTAATATAGTGACACGCTTCAACCCAGAGGGTCGTAGTGGCGATTTTTCGCTCAACATCTTCGTCTACACCACCCTCGACACCACCCTACCTACCGAGCGACTTACGCTCATGGGCGAGGTGCAGTGTGGCGACGATATGTCACACCTTCCCATACGCATGGGTGAGCTAAGGCTTAGTCGAAATAGTGTGATGTTCGATAACTCAACACGAACAGAGCGCATTGCTGTGGCTAATGTTGGAGATAGGGATATAACGCTCTCGGCACGCTCAACAGTCGAAGGTCTTATGCTACACAGCGAGCCTGAGGTGCTAAAGCCAGGCAACGAGGGAGACATAGTGATAAGCTACTCACCATCGATGATGACGCACGATATCGAGACAATGCTAATTATCGAAGGGTGCAGCGCAAAAGCCTCGGAGAGAATGATAAAGATAACAATAAAGAGATAGATATGAGACATTTACACAACATCTATGTAGCACTATTAGCTATCGTAGCCCTTACTACAGTAGGTTGCGAAAAGCCAGCACCACTACCCAGCGACGAGAGAGTAGCCGTGACATACAACTCGCTAGATGGTTGTTGGGAGCTTAGCTACTGGCAGGGAGCGCCCTTGGCTGAAGATACATATTTATATATAGAGTTCGACCGCACGGAGCATCGCTATACCATGTGGGACAACCTCAACTCAATGTATGCTACCGACACCACAGGAACATTCGCTATCACCGAAGAGGAGGATGGCACATACACCCTTTCGGGTACCTACGACTATGGCGTGGGCGATTGGAATGACGAGTATAAGGTGGAACTCAGCGAGGGTGGCAATAGGATGAAGTGGTGGTCAAAGGGCACCAACGAGGTTATGGACTTCGAGCGCATAGCCGATATTCCCGAAATATAATAACAACAAAATAGACACAACAATTATGATGATTAAGAAGTTTGCAGTTGCCCTTGTGGTAGCTATTATCGCACTCACAGGATGGAGTTGCGAGAAGGAGACAGTGGAGACTCCCGTGGAGAAGCCAACCATTGGCATTATGGAGCCTGAGTTTAACGCCGAGACCATGGAGGTTAGCGTAATGATTGCACCATCGACAGATGCTACAGCGTGGTACTGGATGGTGAAAGGTGGCTTAGACACCGAGGATGCCATGATGACCAAGGAGGAGGGCGCAGCAGCCAAGAAGATCACTTTTACTGCACAGTATGGCGTGGAATACACCATCACAGCCTATGCTGAGAACAAAGCTGGTAAGAGCGACTTGGCCGAGAAGAAGTTCTGCGCTATGCCCGAGGGCGAGGTGACACTCACCATTGGCGAGATTACCCTCAACGAGGAGACAGCTATGGCTGAGGCTACCATCTACCCATCGAAGGCTACCGAGGTGTGGTACTGGCAGGCATACGCCGAAGATGAGGACAACACTACCTTGGACTGGAACGTGGAGCAGGGCAACACAGAGAAGGTCATCAGCTTCCAATACACTTGGGGCAAGACAATGGTGGTTCGCGCCTACGCTGAGTGTGGTAACATCATAAGCGATTTCGTGACAGCAGAGTGCGACTTCGAGCTTGCAGTGCCTACAATCACCGTATCGAAGCCACACTTCAACGAGGCTTCGATGGAGGTTAGCTTCGATGTTACACCATCGGAGGATACCGACCACTGGTGGTGGGGCCCCTACGGTGGCGATGCATATCCCGATGTTCCTGGCGCAAGAACACACTATACAGATAATGAGCCACGCACAGTAAGCTATAAGGTGGAGTATGACACCGAGTATGAGTTTACATTCTGTGCGGAGAACGCTGTCAATGAGGGTAATAAGGTGGTTGTCAATTTCTGCGTTATCTCGCCAGTAGCAGAGATTGCTATCGAGAACCTTACAGCATACACTCTTGATGCGGTTGTAACCAAGAAGGAGCACTGTGTGCGCTATGTAGCAGGTATTGTTCACACCTCGGCATACGACCGCAACATCTTCGTTGAGCAGGCTCAGGCATCGCTCAACCCCGACCCAAGCTACCCATTTGCTATCTTCAACTCTGCAACCGAGAG
Source organism: Alistipes sp. (assembly GCA_045613645.1). Classification (GTDB taxonomy): domain Bacteria; phylum Bacteroidota; class Bacteroidia; order Bacteroidales; family Rikenellaceae; genus Alistipes. The sequence continues at coordinate 21,745 of JAZLBJ010000039.1, forward strand.
CCGCACATTCTCGGAGCAGGACTTGGTACGCAACTCACGCACAGATAGCAACGAGAACGCAGGTATCATCCTTTTGCCTAAGACATCGTACACCATAGCTATATATGGCGAGGACGAGAAGGGTAACTACACCGTGACTACCAAGGAGGTGGTAATACCTGAGGTTGAGCTCAACGGCACAACACATATCAGCGTGGAGGTATCGGAGATTGGCCTTACATCGGCTTATGCTACCGTGACAACCGAGGCCGGCTGCAAGGTGCTCTCTGGCTATATCGACCCTGCACTTGCCAAGGCCGATACCGAGAACCCATTCGACTTCGAGGGTAAGAGCGACGCGGAGATTAAGGCATACATCGCAAGCGCAGTGAAGGGTGTTCCAGCAATCTACTCTGAGTCTATCACCTATCAGCTTAGCGACATCTTTGCTATCGACACCGAGTATGTTGCCTATGCCGTAGCTATCAAGGATGGCAAAGTTGGCGAGGTGGCCTTCACCACATTCCGCACACTCCGTCCATCACTCACTGGCGTGGCAAAGATTACCGCCGCAGATATTGAGCCACAGACATCACACGAGACACTCACCGTGAAGCTCTCAGTAGATGCCAATGCTACCAAGGTGCGTCTCTACGCAGCTCCAGCATCTGACCACTCAGCATATGCCGACAACCTTGAGTATATCATGGATGCCGACGACTACCAGAACTACCGCGAGGAGTATGAGATTGTTGATGGCGTGGCTACCTGCGTGGTAGACATCTACCACCCTGCTGCCAACTACTACTTGTATGCCTCTGCCGTAGATGGTAACGGACGTGCTGGCGAGATGGTATGCGTAACAACTCTTGCAGGCCTCGATACCGAGTACTACACAACTATGGAGGAGGTTATCGAGGAGGGCTCACTAAGCTATAAGGGTACTGGTGATGCTACACTTAATGTAGAGATTATCGAGGTTATTGACGACCGTATCAGCGCTAACCTCACAGCTACCAACTTCAGCGATAATGTAGACAAGGTATGGTTCATACGCTTCAACGGCAAGATTGCAGAGGTCGAGGCCCAGGTTAAGGAGTCTCTTATCGAGTATGGCGAGAATGGCAAGATCATCGGCTCGTATAAGATTGCTAAGGAGGACTTGGCCGTGAAGTATATCGACGGTGGCAGCTCATGGGATCCTAAATACGAGGCGTTGCAGTCGTATGACGACCAGTGGGGCGGTGATATCATCGTGATGGTTATCCTCGACACCGACGGTAAGGTTAAGATTCACAGCTACTATGCTGCTGGCCGCGAGGTTACAAAGCTATAGTGCTGTAACCCACTAACAGAAAACCGAGCTACTTGCTATATGTCAGGTAGCTCGGTTTGTTTTTAATTGGTGCTGTTATAATTATTGTATCTTAAATGATACTGGGAGTACGAACTTCTGCTTCACTGCCTTACCATTCAGTTTACCTGGTTTCCATCCATTTTTCAAGTTCTTCGCCGTCTTGAGGAGATTGATTGTAGCCTCCGAAAGCGATGCATCGGGAGACTGGAGAACCTTCATACGGCTAATCATACCCTCCTCGTCAACAACAAACTCGATGATTACATTACCCTGGATACCGTTTTCAATAGCGATCTGTGGATACTTCAACCTCTCCATCACCCATATGCGAAACTCAGCGATACCGCCACCCTGGAATGTTGCTGGGTCATCCAACTCGGTATATATATATACCTCCTCGCCACCGATTACATCAGCCTCTTGTTCCATATCGAACTCAAAGTCATCGAACACTGAAGCATCCTCGGTAAAGGTTAACTCAGGCACTTTTATCTCCTTGTCATCTGCAACAATAACACACTTAAAGTATGGATTATAGGCATCATCAATTTTCGCTGGCATACACTTTCTCAAACAGTTCTGCTGTTCAGATTCAAGTTCAGCATAGGCTTTACCATATAATTTCTCAGCAACATAGTTGCGGTAGAGGTCAAAGGCGTGCTCAATCTCATAATATACCTCTGAATATATCTCATCGGTCGCCTCTGGATCGACTCTGAGAGAGACTATACCCTCGCTAAGGTCAAAGCTCTTACCTGGCTCTATTTCTACACTTCTCTTCTCCGAGCAATCCTCCATCACAAGGAAGTCATAAATCAGCTTTGAGATTCGAGAATGCTCGCCCTCACGAACGAGATCTCTTGGATAATAAAGATAGTCATCAACCATTAGATTTCCACTGCGAGAGACATTGACCATAACAATATTACGGTCCTTAATCTCTACAACAATGGGCTCACCGTAATCCACAGAGTCGTCATACACGGGTCGTTTTTTTAGCTCCTTAGGTTTCTCAGCCACGGGCTCCGCAGCAGTGTCACACTCCTCAATGTTAGCTACAACAGACTCCTCATGCTTAACCTCCGTAGGTTGCTTTTCAGTTGGCTCAACATCATTTGTTTTCTTCTCTTTGTCTGCGCCACTGCACCCCACAACTGCAAGGACCATAACGGCAAATACGCATCTTTTCATATTATTAATATTTGATTTGTTAAACAAAGATAGTAAATATTTTGTAAATAATGAAGAGCATACACTACATTTTATACAGTGGTCAACACTGCGCGACAATGCAATTTCATACACCTCAACAGCCATTTCATACAGTAGCCATAAAAACTCTCGCTATTGCCAACAATAGTTCTTATTTTTGTTAGTAACAAAGAGCCTCGTAATGATAGATTATCGAGCTATGAGACCTCTATAATCAAGGTGCAAAACATATAAAATAAAAGATAATATGAGACAAAAGTTAATTCTACTCGCGAGCGCCTTAGTGCTTCTTGTGGCCATGAGCGCAAGTACGCACACTAACGCCTCGGAACAACATGGCGCACAGCCACAACACGAGACACCGACAAATGCCATCTACCACTGGAAGACGGTGTTCAACCCCTCGGCGGAGGAGCTATCCTTTATCCAAAGACACAATATCGGACGACTATATATACGCATGTTCGATGTGGCACTCGCTGATGATAACCATGGCAATAGGGTTCCAGCACCCATAGCCACCACACTCTTCAACGCAGCAATACCCGAGGGTGTGGAGGTGATACCCACAACATACATAACCTTGGATGCGCTCAAGGCTATGCGTGACGACGAGAGCTACTACGCAGAGCTTATCGTAGACCGTCTGCTGGCCATGGCCTCGTACAACGAGTGTGGCACAGTAGACGAGGTGCAGTTCGACTGCGACTGGACACCATCGACAACAAACATATACTACACGTTATGCGAATATGCCGAGGCATACCTCAACGAGATGGGCATAGACCTAAGCATCACCGTGCGCCTACACCAGATAGATGATGGCTATGCACCCAAGGCCGACCGTGGTGTGCTGATGCTCTACAACACCGGAGCAGTCAAGGATATAAGAACAAACAACTCGATACTCGACATTGCCGACATAAAGCCCTACCTACGCTCGGCGGAGTATCCCCTACCCCTCGACTTTGCATACCCCACATTCAGCTGGGGCGTGAAGTTCAAAAACGGAGTATTCCAGGGCCTTGTCAGCGATCCCACAACCGCAACTCTTGCCGAGGGCGAGACCATGCGCGAGGAGAGAGTATCGGCCGAGGAGATACTAACGGCCAAAGAGTGGGTTGAGAACGCCATAGGCCTGCCATACCAGTGCAACATTATATATCATCTTGATGAGAACGAACTAAAAAACTACAACGACAATGAGATATCTAAGATTTATAGCCGTAATTAGCCTACTGCTGGTAGCCACCAACAGCTATGCATGCTTCAACCCTTGGTACAGTGAGTTGGAATATTCGATATACCGCATTGAGGATATGGAGAGTGATACACCCTCCAAGCGCATGGCCAACCTTATGGAGTGGCAGGCGATGACCTCACCCGAAATATCAATTGAGGATATCGAGAAGGTGGTCTACGAGATGGACCTCGAGACATTCGAGGCGCTATATAATGCCGAGCAATATAGTGGCACTAACGCCTTTGTACACTGGATTAAGTCTAACGATCAGGCGATAATGGACTTCTTGCTTCTTGCCAAGCGCAACGAACACATACGCTTCCAGTATAACTCACTATGGTACTACCCCTCGATGAAGATTAAGGGTCCCACAACCCTTGAGGAGATTGTGGAGCTATCTCTTTCGAACAAGGATAGCCGTCTACACCACCGCTACCTACTGCAGGCCATGCGAGCACTCTACACCCTCAACCGCTACGATGAGTGCATGACACTATGGAACGAGGAGTTTGATACTTTAGATAAGAATCACACTATGCGACGCCACGCCCACATGTACATGGCTGGCGCACTATACCACACAGGCAATGTGGAGCAGGCACTCACAGAGTATGCCGAGATTGGCGATATCAAATCTATTGTCTACATCTCGAATCTCGAAGACCTTGGCATCGACAACATAGCTCTCATGGAGCTTCTATATCGCAACAACACCGAGAATAGCGAGGTACTCAGCATGCTCTACAACACGATAACCAAACTCGACGACAACCCCTTTAATGAGGCATATGATGTCTATATGAACAACACCTCATGGGAGCTATCACAACTCTGCGACATGGCCTCACGCCTCGCAGCCGATGGCTATGAACCTGCATTCTGGAACTACACAGCAGCCTATCTCCACGCCCTTCAGGGCAACGAGGCTGAGGCTCGCGAGGCCATAGCCAAGGCAGATAAGTGTAAGTGTTCGCCATTTATGAGCGACTCGATAGAGGTGATGAAGATATATATCGACGCCAAGTTCAGCCCTCTGGATAAGCGCTACGACAGCACACTCTTCAAGCAGATGCGCTGGCTCAACGAGAAGATTAAGAAGCATAGCCCCGCCGTAGCGAAGGAGTACGACTACGATGTATACTACTACACCTACCCTATGAGCAAGGATTACTGGAAGACAACATCGCAGATGATTATAAACTCGATGCTCTGCCCACGCCTAATCAACGAGGGTAACGAGGTGAGAGCCCTACAGCTTGCCAATATGTCGAGCAACTTCACGGCAAACTATATCAACTGCATAAACCACCAATACTACGATTATGTCACCTACGATTGGAACGATCTTGGCTACCATACATTAGATGAGTATCGTCGTGCTACAGACCTCCACAACCACCTCGACTATAGTAGCTACTTCTTCTATCTTGCCAATGTTGTGGATCGCGATAGCTTTAAGGCATACCTCGATATGGTGGAGAAGCCCTCGACAACCTTTGACAAGTATCTCAACGAGTGTGGATATGTCGACAGAAGCTATCTGAACGACATTATGGGCACACGCTACATTCGTGATATGCGATACCAGGATGCTGTGGAGCACCTTGCCAAGGTTAAGTTTGGGTATAACACACAGCACAATCTGCAACTTAGCTACAACCCCTTCGATATAAGTATGAAGCGTAATAAGGTTACTAAGATTGAGCATGACTTCCGTCTACGTTTCGCTAAGCGTATGGCTGAACTTGAGCGCAACATCGCCCAGGAGAGCAACCCTAACCGCCGCGCACGTATGATGATAGACTATGGCTTTGGCATGATATCGTCGGTGAGTAGTTGTTGGGAGCTATCCTACTACCAGAATGGCACTGTTGGCCATGTCTATGCAAACCACATATGGTACTACAATAACAACCTTGAGGTTGAGAAGCGTGGCTACGAGATTATCAACGAGGCCCTCGAGATGTTCACAGACAGAGAGCTCAAGGCCGAGATGTTGTATCGCTTTGGAAACCTATACACCGTGGGAACAGAGTTCGAGGATACGCACTACGGTAAGTATGTGCAGCGCCACTGCGACAACCTTTGCGACTACCTTGTGAATCTCCCCGAGAAACAGAGACGTCATAGGTGGTACTACTATGAGTAGGTGACAGATGAGATAGTAGCAATGTGGCCTATCATAAAAGAGAACACCCAGGGATAGTACATGAAGTACAGCCCTGGGTGTTATATACTTTTGGGATAGGCCGAGAATGCCCCCTTATCACAACAAATTTCTGAGGGTGGGGAACAACAGACACAACTGCTCCAAAAGTGTATCCATATCGAAACCCTCGCGAAGAATCAGAAGGATGGTGTTGTCACCAGCAATTGTACCGAGGACCTCGCTAATGCCCTTGCTGTCGATAGGCACAGAGATTGCACTCGCATAGCCAGGCTTGGTGGTGATAACACACATATTACCTGAGAAGGCTATATCGGTGATATTATCAGAGATATTGGTGGATATGCTAACATCTGTGCGGGTAGTGTTGGGTAGCACATAGATGTAGCCACGCTCCTTATGTGGCACCTTGGCAACATGCATTGCCTTAAGGTCACGCGATAGTGTCGACTGGGTAATCTGCACACCACTCTCCTCAAGACGCTGGATGAGCTGCTCCTGTGATGAGATAAACTCGGTGCGGATAATCTTGCGTATTACAGACAATCTATTTGATTTCTGAGTCATATTTCCCTCTCCTAATTCGTGGTTTCTCATAACTTGTTTATAGAGACATCTAACTAAGTTCTCGTTTGAGACAACAAAAGTATAAATATTTCCCGAAAATGCAAAGGTTTATAGGGTAATTTAGCAATTTTTCAACTATTCGGGCACAAACGAGGCAAAAATCAATAATAAGTTTTTATAAATTCTCACCACAAATTAATAAATCATTTGAGTAAAATGATTGCATTTATTAATATTTTATTATATTTGTCGAGCCAACACAGAACTAACTGCGAGGCGTAACCCAAAAAACTATTAACATTAGAGAGAGAATGAAAAGATTGTTTATGCTGTTTATTGTTGCAGCGCTTGGTGTGGCCTGTAGCGAGAATAGTCAAGAGGTCAACGAGGGTGTTACACCCTCAATTGAGGTGACAACTGAGAGCCCACTATGGCTCGACAGTGAGGAAGGTATGGCCGAGATATGCTACTCGATTAAGAATGGTAGCAGCAACCTACGCCTCGATGCCAAGAGTAATGTCGAATGGGCAAGTATTGTGGAGATAAACGACAATAAGATAACTTTCGTCTACCGAAAGAACGACGAGGCTACAGATCGTCGTGGTACTATAAATCTTAGCTATGGCGAGGCTAAGGCCGAGGTGAAGATATATCAACATGTTAAGGTTGATGAGAACTACACAGCCACCACAACAGCTGGTAGCGTCTTCACTCACTGCAACAACGAGGCGGGAGTACACAGCTACCGCTTGGTGCTATCCAAAGATGGCGTTAAGGAGGATGGTTCTTTCTATGCCAGCGGCGAGTACTACTGCTTCGACCTATATGCCACAGAGGTGGTATCCAAGGAGGATAGCTCTGCAACCATCCCTAACGGCACATATCGCCTAAGCTTCAATCCAGTGGCTGACCGCACAATAAACTATATGTATAGCTACTATTCGTATATGAACCAAGAGGTAGGCTTTGCAGATGCTGAAGTGGTGATTGAGGATGGCAAGGTTGTGGCAAATGTAGCACTTGCTAATGGAGATAATCATCGTGTGGAGTACTCGGGTTCACTCGACATTCCCGTATATAACGTCTCTGTAACAGGTGGACTAAGTACCCTATTGGGTGACCACACATTCAACATCGAGGATGGCGTATTTGTGGGAACCTTTGTGGGCGACCTCATGTACAATGGTTGCAACACATGTCAGGTATATATGTATGAGTATCTGGACTACGAGACTGGCGAGGAGCGTGGCGACCAGTTCCAGATAGATTTGCAGCTACCTGCAGGCAGCCGCGATGTATGTGGCACATACACACATGGCACCACAGAGGGACACTTCATCCCAGGCTCGGCAGAGGACCTTGGAGGTCAATACTTGCAGCAGAACAGCTGGTATATGACAGCAGGATACATAGACTTCGCACCTCTTGTGCGTGGCTCGGTAAAGGTAGAGAAGGAGAGCGACGAGGTGTATATCTTCACCATTGACACCGTAGATGACATGGGTAACGCCATCAAGGGTGTCTTCAAGGGTAGAGGCAAGTTTATTGACTGGTAGTAAGGAACCTCAACTGGAGTGGAAAATTAATGAGATTAGGGAGCTTAGTGTTATCGCATCACTAAGCTCCCTAAACTTTTATTAGCATCTACTTACTGCACACCTCCTCGAGGTCGTGTTTGAGTAAGGATGTCACATTCTCGATGGAGAACTTCTCGATGACAGCCTCGCGCTCCGAGTAGTCCTGTTCCTCACAACCCAAGGCCAGAGCCTGAAGCATACCCTCGTAGAGACTATCCTCGTTATGGTCGCACTGAATGATGGTCCTATGGCCAGCAAAGAGTTCGCGTGAGGCCGTATGGCGACCTGTCTCGCATAGTATAATGCGATTAGTCTTGAGATAGGTGACAATCTTACTCGAAAGGAAGGGATCGCTATCCTTATCTGCATCCATATCAACAAGCACCTTAGCACGCCTAAAGAGTGGTTCAAGGTCATTGGTGTGCGACATTATCTCCACATGCGTACGCTCCTCGGCAGTGAGAATAGTATCCATATTACGCATATGCATTTTCATGCCTACGAATATAAACCTTGCATCGGGGTGTACCTTGAGCAAACGCTTGAAGGCCTTGATGATGTGGTCGGGATTGCGCAATCCGTAGAGCGTGCCCGTATATAGGAACAGTTTCTCTTCGGATATTGGTAGTAGGTACTCTTGGCTTGGTGAAGGTGTTAGCAGCACACCAGTACGCAATGTATCTTTAGGCTTAAAGGTGGTGAGCTGATAGTCGAGCATATATCTATTGGATGACGCGATGTAGTCGGCAGCAGGGAGGTTACGCCCAACAACCTTCATCATGCCACGAAAATAGTCGGCCTTTATCCACCCTCCTGGACCTGGTATGGCATCGACGCTGTATACAGCGAACTTTGCACCCAGCCTCTTGGCTATAATACGACCAGCAACAATGGGCGTAAGCTGTGAGCTTGCCGTAAAGGCCATGACAACATCATAGTCCTTGGCCACCATGCCAGCAGCACGACGAGCCCAATGGTTAGATATGGGTGTTGTAGTAAACCACCTCAAACACCTGCGATACCAGTGCTGCATCTTATCGCTAAAGGGGCGATGATACTGCGTGCGCACTATACCATCGAGATGGGACTTTGGCATGCGGTCGCTGAGTACATCCACCGTAACACCTTGGCGTGCTAACTCTGTGAATATACGCTCGTAGATTATGGATATACCACTACCTGAGCTGAAATATATAGCGAGAATCTTCATACTATAAAGCGAGACAATCTTTCGCAAAGGTAGCAAATCTTTCAGTAAATAGCAAGAGTGTTGGATCGGTGCACCACCACCCGTAAGGGACAAAAAAAGGTAGAGGAGGCGTCTTCACAGATGGCCTCCTCCAAAACTAGTTAGGTTAATGAGAATTTTATTAAGTAGTGGGTAATTAATTGGTGTGTCCATGAGAATTATTTTGAGATGTGCACCCACCACTCTACTGTTTGCTACGCAAAGGTATGCATAATATTTCAATCAACCAAATATTTTTCCAATATTTTTTCAGTTAATGGGAATATTATGCATATCATTATGTGAATATGCGCATATTTATGGCATTATCATAGCTGCCACAGAGCTACATATCATCAAGATATATAGGGCCATAGCGATGAGCGTATTGACCCTAAGAAAGAACATTGGTGCAAACATTGACATCACCACTCCAAGCACCACAAACGAAGCTGGCATAACCGAGGGGAGTAACACAAGAGTGGCCGACAGCAGCACTATAGAGACTATAGCGAAGCGCCATACATGACGAGCTACAAGAGTGAGTACCAGACGATTACGCAAATAGAGCACTACCGATACAATTATAGCCATAAGCAGAGTGGCCATAAGCACCAAGCGAGGCATGGCGAAATACTCCACAAGGTTAAAACCCGAGGGTTCTAACATATTGTAATATGGCTCTAAAAGTGCCTCAACAAAGCTACCGCCCATGCACCACACTACATATGCATAGGTGAATATAGGCAATAGCATGCCCACGATAGCGATAATCATCTCGCGAGCACCCACTCGTAGCGACACAAGAATCATGGGTAGGGCCACGACAGCCACAAACATCGAGCTATCCAAAAGAGGCATGACACCCACGGCCAAAAGGCCCGAGAATATGGCATGGAGACGCTCCTCGGAACCAAAGGCAAAGAAGATTCTACGCAGCGCTTCGACAGCAAGCCATGCGAGAAGAGCTGTGGTTAGCATGTCGCCCTCTGATGCAAAGCCCATGATAGCAAGGGGCACAAGAGTCATAGCAGCAAAGCTATTAGCACCGAAGATGCGAGTGCGCACCGTAGAGCGTGTAGCAATGAACGACAAGTAAACAATAAGCACAAAGCTAACAATGGCTGCAAGAATGGGGTGTGCGACCTCAAAGGGGTGTATTATAGCTCCTAATGGGGCATTGTTTACCTCGGCAAGGGTAGCCACATCGAGGGTGGCCACGGCAGAGATAACCGTTGCGAGGGCCAAGATAACAAGTGTCAGCAGAGCCTCATATAGTTTATGTCGTGCTATATCGAGAATCATAAGAGAGGGTGATATGAATTATGTTAAAGTAAGCACGCGGATCTTTGCCGCGGACATAGTATCAAAAAAGGTTAAAAAGGGTCTAAAGGGGAGCGCAGTCCATTGTTGCGATAAAACTACCCTTATAAACCCTTTCTAACCCTTTTAAACCCTTTTGTCAGGTTATCAACGAGCGCTTAGTACACTCGCCACACTACTATCCGCACTTAGAGTAGCCACATGACATACATGTGAGGCAACCGTTCTGGTAGGCCATCTGCTCCTGGCCACACTGTGGACAACGACCCTTACCGCGTGTACCATCCTTGATATACTGCTTCAAGGCGCGCTCCACACCATTCTTCCAGGTGTTGATAGTCTCTGAGTCGAGGTGTAGGCCATCAACAAGCTGAACAACCTTGTCGATAGGCATGCCGTAACGCAAAACACCAGAGATAAGTTTAGCGTAGTTCCAGAACTCCTCATCGAAGAGGCGTGAGATACCACCGATGGTGTTAATATAGCCGTAGCGATCCTGATACTGGAAGTCGTAGCGCTTTGAGCCATCCCTCTCGCTAACCTTGAGGATGTGACCATGGGTGATAGTCTTAGGGATGTACATAGCATCCTCCTCAATCTTACCTGTGAAGATCTCGTATGGACGGTCATCCTGCTTACCAACGAAGGCAATCCAATCCTCCGAGCCATTCTTGAAGCGCACGATGTCGGCAGGAATAGACTCAGGACGACGAATGGTCTGCTCCGCAGAGCACTTATTCTTTGACTTGTTATCTTTAGACTTGAGGTCAAGCAATACACCATCACGACAACCATCGCGATATACGGTGATACCCTTACAGCCAGACTCCCATGCTGTGCGATATACCTCAGCAACAAGCTCCTCGCTAACCTCATTAGGGAGGTTCACGGTAACAGATATTGAGTGGTCAACCCACTTCTGTATAGCACCCTGCATCTTTACCTTAGCCACCCAGTCGATATCGTTGGCTGTAGCCTTGTAGTATGGCGAAGCCTCAAGCCACTGGTTGAGTTCCTCCTCAGATATTGACTGAAGCTTTGTTGTATCGTAGCCATTAATCTCCAACCACTTAACAAACTGGTGGTGATATACATAGTACTCTACGAACTTCTCGCCAGTCTCGTCGATGTACGATGCCACCTGATCCTTGTCCGATGGGTTAATCTTACGACGACGCTTATATACTGGGCGGAATACTGGCTCGATACCCGATGTTGTCTGCGACATGAGCGATGTTGTACCCGTAGGGGCGATGGTGAGCATGGCGATGTTACGACGACCATACTTCTGCATGAGATCACGAAGCTCAGGTGCTGCCTCCATGATACGCTCCACCATAGGATTGCCCTGCTCCTTCTCGAAGTTGAATACACCAAAAGCACCACGCTCCTTAGCCATCATGACTGATGCGCGGTATGCCTCAACAGCGAGAGTTCGGTGCACCTTAACTGCAAATTCGATAGCCTCCTCTGAGCCATAGCGCATGCCGAGAGCTGCGAGCATATCACCCTCAGCAGTGATACCCAAACCTGTACGACGACCCTTAAGTGCCATATCCTTAATCTTCTTCCAAAGCTCAAGCTCTACGCGGCGTACATCTGCATCCTCTGGGTCAGAGGCAATCTTCGAGATGATAAGCTCCACCTTCTCGAGCTCAAGGTCGATGATATCATCCATGAGGTGCATAGCCATAGCCACATGCTTCTTGAACTTCTCAAAGTTGAATGAAGCAGCCTTGGTAAATGGCTCATCAACATAGCTCAAGAGGTTAAGCGCCAAGAGACGGCAGCTATCGTATGGACAGAGAGGAATCTCGCCACATGGGTTTGTTGATACTGTGCGGAAGCCCTCATCTGCGTAGCAGTCGGGCACACTCTCACGAATGATAGTATCCCAGAAGAGTACTCCTGGCTCTGCCGACTTCCATGCGTTGTGGATGATCTTATCCCAAAGTTTCTTTGCATCGATATCCTGAACATACTTAGGCTCTGCAGCACCCACAGGGAACTGCTGACGATACTGCTCGCCAGCCATTGCTGCACGCATAAACTCGTCGTCAATCTTGATTGACACATTAGCACCAGTCACCTTGCCAGTATCTACCTTAGCGTCGATGAAACGCTCAGCATCTGGGTGCTTAATCATAAGCGAGAGCATCAAAGCACCACGACGACCATCCTGCGCAACCTCGCGTGTAGAGTTAGAGTAACGCTCCATAAATGGCACGATACCCGTAGATGTCAACGCCGAGTTGAGCACAGGGCTACCTGTAGGACGAATATGCGAAAGGTCGTGACCTACACCACCACGACGCTTCATAAGCTGCACCTGCTCCTCATCCATACGGAAGATACCACCGTAAGAGTCAGCAGGATTCTTATGGCCAATAACAAAGCAGTTAGAGAGCGATGCCACCTGAAGATTGTTACCAATACCTGTCATAGGGCCACCCTGTGGGATGACATAACGGAAGTGGTCGAGAAGCTCGAATATCTGCTCCTTAGTGAGAGGGTTCTCATAGTTATTCTCGATACGCACCAACTCGTCAGCAATACGATTGTGCATATCCTCAGGTGTTGTCTCGTAGATGTTACCGAAGGAGTCCTTGAGAGCATACTTGCTCACCCACACTTGTGCGGCAAGGTCATCGCCTTGGAAATAGACCTTCGAAGCGGCAACAGCATCTTCATACTTCACCGTCGTAAGCTGGTCATTGTTAGTCTTTTGAGTCATAGTTATATATATTTTATTGTTTTATTTGCTACATCTACGAGCCCCCTTCTTGCGTTGGGGGCCACTCTGACGATACAAAATTCGTGATTTTTCGTGGGATTACCCAGCTTTTGGGCAACTATTTTTTCGACACTTTATCCACAAAAAACAAAAAGGTGCGCCACACCCTCGTGTCGCGCACCTTACACCTTAGATTACTCTCGTCTACCGAGTCGCAGTATCCATCTAAAGAGCCATACCCCCACAAAGCCCGAGACGATGCCCAGGAGTGCGCCAATGAGTATATCTTGGGGGAAGTGACACGCTAAGTATATGCGCGAGTAGCATATCAACACCGCAACCGAGACCATCAGCCATGTAAACCAGCGTCGGCTGATAAGTATTGTCGAGATTACAGCCAGCGCCACTATCGTTGCAGCGTGTGCCGAGACCGTGCCATACTGACCATGCTTTGTGGACACCACATGTACATCGTTGACCAAGTCGTTGAACATGGGTCGCTGGCGCACAGGGAAGTCGGGCCACAACTCCTTGAGGGGTCCCGAATGCTTGAAGATACCCGCGATAATATCTGCCATACCCATAGCCACACCTATGGCAACTACAAGGGCGATGATGCCCTTCCAGCCATACTTGCGCCACACCATATATATAATAAGGGCGTATAGTGGTAGCCACATCCACACTCCCGATATGGCTGTCATCACCCAATCGAGGATGCTGCCGCCATTGAAGTTGATGGCCTCGAAGAGAGGTATATCCCATGTTGTTGTTCCCATCGTAGTCTACGGTTAGTTATTTATAAATCTTAGCTCATATTAAAATGCTCCATATGCTGGCAGACCAGCATTAGAAGTATTGGCACTCTCACCCGTGCGCTCCACCTTCGCCTGAGCATCTGCTGCGCGGTAGTCGGCAAGCAGTGCGTTACACTCGCTCACGCTCCATAGTGTTGCCGCTACAACCACCCATTGACCAACAAAACCCGAGCGTGTCATGGCACGCTGTAGCAGACCACTGGCACTGCGAGGCATATAGTGCATAAGGTAGGCAAACAGTATGACACCCACAGCCACAAGTGATAGAGTATCCATAGTCTCGAACTCCGCAAGCGACATATTATTGAATATGTTGTGGAGCATACTCTCCACGGTAGCCATATCCGAAGAGTTGAAAAGCAACCATCCAAAGGCTACGACATGTAGAGTGAATATCGTCGCCACAACACGCCATAGTGGTCGCATCTGACTACCTACACTCTTAGCTCCAGGCACTATAGCAAGCCACATTTTATGCAGTGCGAGAGCCAAGCCATGAAGTGCTCCCCATGCCATAAACGGAAGACTCACACCATGCCACAGACCACCGAGGAACATGGTAATAAATAGGTTGAGATATGTGCGCACTCTACCCTTGCGATTGCCACCCAAGGATATGTACAGATACTCCCTAAGCCACGACGATAGCGATATATGCCAGCGTCGCCAAAACTCGGTGATGGTTGCCGACTTATATGGTGCATCGAAGTTGTCAGGTAGGCGAAAGCCCATTAGTAGTGCCATACCTACAGCCAGATCCGAGAAGCCCGAGAAGTCGCAGTATAGCTGTATAGTGAAGCCATATATAGCCAACAGGGCCACAAGACCACCATCGCCCATAGTACCTGCAAAGGCAGGACCCACGAAGAGGGTGCCTATGATTTGCGATAGTAGCGTAAACTTAACAAGGCCCGTGACTATAAGCGTTGTAGCGCGCCCCATATCCTCCTTCGTAACATTCAGCTCAGCACTCTCAATCTGCGGAATAAACTCCTTAGCCTTAACCAAGGGACCACACACAAGCTTGGGGAAGAACGATAATAGGAAGAGGTAGTTATCAAAGCGTTTGAGGGGCGCTATCGTACCTCGCGACACATCAATGACATAGGCCAACGACTGAAAGACGAAGAACGAGACTCCCACAACCTTGACCACAGGTTCCCAATCGAGCGTACCACTGCCATAGAGGTCGTTAATGGTATGCACGATAAAGTTGGTAGCTGTGAAGTATGTGAGTATTGCTATGTTTATTACTGCACTCAGTGCCACCCATGGTCGTGTCGATGCACCTCGCTCACGACTACATGCCACACGCCGTGCTATGAGGTAGTCGCTAAGCGCTACACCACACAAGAGTAACAGATAGAGGCCCGACATCTTGTAGTAGATGAATAGCGAGAAGAACACTACATAGATGTTACGCATGGTGATACGCCTACTCACAGCTGCATAACCAAAGCCGAATAGCGCCAATGCGATAACAAAGTAGTCGCTGATATACGACAATGGAGAAGCCGCATCGTAGCTAAATATAGCTGCGATACGCTCCATAATGTTATCACTCGTGAGTAGGTTTATCATATCTATTGTTGGGGTATAGTCTTTTACCAAAGATAGTTATGTAATCTCAAAGAACTCAGCCTCATCCATCACATCCACCTCGTGGTGCTCCATAACGGGTATCACACTCTCGCCGTGCTCTACATCCGCACTCTCATCCACAACCTCTACGGAGCTCTGTTCCATCTCCTCGATAGGCTCTACAACACCCTCTGGCTCAAGGATAGGCTCTTCCTCCACCACATCTACGGGGATAACGCTCTCAACAGATGTACTCTCTACGGGAGTGCTCTCTACAACCTCCTGAGACACCTCCTCATCGCTACTATTGGAGATTATGCCAACAGGCTTGAGTATAGGTTTGGTATCACCAAGTGATGTATTCACCCCTATAGGCTTAGCCTTATCGATAGTGTAAGGTCTCTTAGCTGCTCCCGAGGCGAGATGGTCGTGGGCATAGGCCACAATAGCTCGACATAGCTCCCTTGCCACCTGAGCACCTCCAGCGAAGTTGATATGCGTATAATCCTTGGCTGCCCAGCCATTCTCCACAAACTGAGGTATACCGCCATATAGAGCCATGGCATCCGCCGTAGGCCAGAAGGCCACAGCCGTAGCCTCGGCAGCACCACGCTGATATGATGTCAACGCCTCCACCGTGCCTATAGGCTGATAGCTACCGCTCTCCTCATTCTTGACCCAGCGGTCACTCACACCTAACACCAAGACGGCTGCATTAGGGAAGCTACTCTTGGCGTAGGCAATCATCTGCTGCAACTTATTGCCATACGACGAGTAGTTGGACCTACCCGCCTCCATGATATTTAGGCCATACTGCAACACTACAAGGTCGTAGTCGAGATAGTCGTCAATCTGTCTGTTGACCACAGCACTTGTACCGAAGATGGCATGTCCGCTGTTGGCACGCATCGAGAAATTATCGAGAATAACACCACCAACACCCTCGACACTTGCGCCATAGCAATCCACAACACCATCTACAACCTCCATCTCTATCTTCGAGATATTAGCCTCGATGTATATTTGTTGAGGTAGTGTTGTTGCCACAAGGTCAAACTGACGCACAAGCTCGGCGTCGCCATTGAGAGTCACCTTCACACTACCAGCACTCTCGGTGGCCACCATGATACGAGCACACGAGCAAGAGTCGAGATGGTCGAAAGCAGATGTTGTCTGCCAGCTCGCTTTAGCACCCTTAGTACCTCGCGATGTGTATCCCGACACGAAGAAGTTATCGTTGATTGTTTGTGGATTATTCTTAGGTTTGAGCACACTATAGGCACTCCAGCCACTTACCTTGCGTGTTACAGTCCTACGCGAGATGGTAAATGGTATGTCGCAGTGAACAAAGCCTACACCACGACCACCAAACCTCTCTTGCAACGCTTCACGAAGGTCCGAGGTGAGAATATCACCCTCGACATACGAGTCACCGAGGAACGCTATACGCACATCCTCGCCCCATATAAGTTTATTGATGAAGTTATCGAAGTCGTTAGCTACGCTGTCGGCTCTATACACCTCCACAGGCACAACACTTGCCTTGTTATCTACGGCAAGGCGGTCAAGAGTCATCTTCTGCGACTTCTCGCGCTTAACACCATCCACCACCCAGCGATGTATGGGGAGCGTATCACGGCTCTCAGTTACATTATCGAGCTGCTCCTCAAGACGCTCGAAGTCTGCGACATACTCCTCGATAGTCTCCTGGGCCAACATATCGTCAGCCGCAGGGCCATACCAAGCATCGAAGCGCTCCTGCTCCAGGCCACGCAACACCTCCGCATCGACACGAAGACCAAAACTCTTAGAGACAGCTACCGTGACTACGACAAGTGTCAGCAGTAGCCACACACGCATATTATACCCCTTTTGTTCCATTGTCACGCGGCTTAATCTCTACGTGCCGAGAGCACCATTAAGAGATAGTAGAGAAGTGTGGCAATAGCACTCAACGCCGCCACAACATAGGTGCGCGCTGCCCAACTCAACGACTCACGAGCACCCTCCAATGACTCACCCTTGAGCGTACCACTACTCTCGAGCCATGCCAAGGCACGCTCCGATGCGTTGTACTCCACAGGAAGTGTCACAAGCGAGAATATAGCCGTCATGGCCAACAGTGCGATGCCTATGTAGCATATTACGGGGTTCTGATTGACAAAGAGCATAATCATACCGAGCATAATTACCCACGATGACATCTGAGATGCGAAGCTCACGATAGGCACAAGGCGTGAGCGCAACTTGATAGGGCCATAACCCACAGCATGCTGCACAGCGTGACCACACTCGTGGCATGCCACAGCCGCAGCTGCTGCCGTACGCGACGAGTAGACCTGATCACTTAGGTTAACTGTCATGGTGACTGGGTTGAAGTGGTCAGTAAGATGACCTCTAACATGAGTAACCTTGACATTGTATATACCGTGGTCATGAAGCATCTTCTCGGCAAGCTCTGCACCTGTCATTCCATCGGGAGACATAACCTTTGAGTACTTGTCGAAGACACTCTTTAGGCGCGACTGCACAGCAAAGCCTGCAACACCCACGATGATAAGGAGTAGAATAGCAAAAATCATCATAATCGTACCAAATAATCTATTTTATCAATTGCAAACAGTAAGTCTCGTCTATAACAACGAGTATATGTAGGCCACATAGCAGGCCACAAACAAAACACCTTCGAAGCGTGTCATCTTATCACGACCAATAACCAACGCCGATATCATGATAAGCACCGCAGCACCCAACACGACATATATGTCGTTCATAGCTACACCCTCCATGGTGAGCGGAGTCACCGTAGAGCAAGCACCAAGGATAAGTAATATATTGGCTATGTTAGAGCCAAGGACATTACCCAACGCCAAGGAGTTACGACCCTTAAGTATGGCCACAAGGCTCGATGCAAGCTCAGGCATAGAGGTACCTCCAGCCACAATTGTGATGGCTATGGTAGCCTCCGACACACCCCACTGACGAGCGAGGGTCGAAGCACTCTCAACAAAGAGGTCACCACCGTAGATAAGGGCTGCCAAGCCAAGTATTATCCACATCGGAATACGCCATGTAGGCATCATGGACGAACTATCCTCCTCGGTCGAAGCGTTCTTCTTATCAGCGCGTATGGTATACCACAGCATAGCCACATATCCCAGCAATAGTATAACGCCCTCTAAACGCGTGATATTGTGTCCGAAGTAGGTCATAATCACCAATGCTACAGTAGCAAAGATGCAGATGGGAATATCGCGACGAATATTTGTCTTGGTGAAGAGAATGGGGGCAAATATAGAACATACACCCAACACGGCAAATACATTGAATATGTTCGAGCCCACAACATTACCTATGGCCATATCGCCTTTACCACCTATGGCTGAGAGCAGACTCACGGTAAGCTCTGGCATCGAAGTACCCACAGCCACGATAGTAAGACCAACAATAAACTCTGGCACGCGGAACTTGCGAGCCAACGCCACCGAGCCATCAGTGAGTTTCATAGCACCCACGATAATCAGCGCCAACGATAGTATTAAGTACAAATAATCCATCACAAATTCAATTATATAATAATTGGCAAAGGTACAAAAAAATGTTGAATACAAAAGTGGCTCACCAATAATTTTATGCCACGACCACTTTTAGGGTGCTATCAACCACCAAAAAGGGTGGGCATCCGACCATGCGGACAACCACCCTACTACAATTAACATTCTACTCGTTTTTACTTGACACTTATCCCTGTAAGCTCGCTCACAGCCCTACGACCCTCATCGCTCAACGACAATGAAAAGTCGTTGACAAACAAGGCGATATGACTGTCAATAACATCATCATCGAGTTCCTGAGCATGAGCCTTTATGTAATCTCTCGATACCTCCTTATGCGAAAAGGCATAGGCTATACTATCGCGCAACACACTATCCACAAGCGCGATAGTCTCACCGCCCAACGAGCGACGAGCAACAATAGAGCCCAACGGTAGAGGTAGCGACTTGCGCGCCTCCCACTCCAAGCCTAAGTCGGCAACAAGTTCAAGGTTGCGTCTCTGGTAGACAAACCTACCCTCGTGAATCAGCACACCAGCGTCGAACTCACCACTCTCCACAGCCTCAGCGATATCCGAAAAGAGCATCGGCACACGCTCCTCAATCTCAGGGAATAGTCTCATGACAAGAGCATTAGCCGTAGTATGCTCACCAGGTACAGCTATACGCCTAATGGGCGTTGTCTCACCCTTACGGCGCACCAACAACGGTCCATTTCCTCGCCCCAAAGCCGAGCCACTATCCAAGAGCGCATACTCCTCCACTATGGATGGCAGAAGCGCCGTACTGCACTTAGTAATATCGTTTTCACAACTAAGAGCCATGCTG
This sequence comes from Alistipes sp., assembly GCA_045613645.1. Lineage (GTDB taxonomy): Bacteria > Bacteroidota > Bacteroidia > Bacteroidales > Rikenellaceae > Alistipes. The sequence continues at coordinate 41,913 of JAZLBJ010000039.1, forward strand.
TTGAGTTCCTCGATGTCGTGATACTCCACATCGAAGGTCAAGCCACGCAAATCGATACGCCTATTGACTATGGCGTCAAACATAAAAGTATCGTTCGGACATGGCGAAATCGCAAGTCGTAATCGCTTATTATTCATTCTATTGCATTATCATCAGGAGGATTCCGCTTGCCCACATATCTTCCCGTGAGCCATCCTATGCCAAAGAAGAGAGCAAAGAGAAAAAGCCACCCAAAATTCCAAATAATCTCATCCATAAACAGGCGCCATACGAGCATGACACCCACTATCACCACCAGGGCAACAGATACATATATCCAAAAGCGAGTTGTCTTATCCATAACCAAATAGGTTTATGGATATAGTCGTATCAACTCTTTTGCCAATGTTGTTGTTGTGCGCGGGATATTCCATTTTGAGCTATCCTCGCCCACCATGTTAGATATAGCTCGTATCTGGGCAACGCGCACACCCACAGCCTCGGCAAAGGCAAAGAGTGCCGCACCCTCCATATTCTCCACCTGAGCACCCTCAGCTGCTCTCGCCGAGCTATGCACCGTATTGGAGCGCACACCACGCAGCGAGGTGTATGGCGTGTTTACATACCGTTCTTGGAATCGCGCAGGTAGCTCCACACAGCACTCCTCAACAACCTCAACGACACTATCCATCGCCAACGCCGCATCGTAACTACCGGCTATGCCACACAGCACCACGACATCACCCTTGTGGATATCCCCCTGAGTATATAGCCGCATGAGCGTGGCTGCTGTAGCGACCATGCCAACACCCGATATTACCACCCGAGCCTCGGGTCGCAACTCCATGAAGGGCTTAGCCTCACACTCCGTAGGGAAGAGATAAATATTCATAGCTACCAACTATTATTTATGTATATACAAGACAATAGAGGCTCTCGACCTTAGGTCGCACCCCTATTGTCTATTTTTAGTAGCGCATATGGCATACGACTATAGCCAACCTACGAGGCGCTATAGCTCAACACCATTATACAATACCCTCAACATTGCCATCCTCCGCAAGGTGAATATTACCCGCCTGAGGAGTCTTACTCAAACCTGGCATACGCATGATGTCACCAGCAAGGGCAACCACGAAGCCACTACCTGCGTTAAGCTCGATATCCTTAATGTTGATCTCGAAACCCTCTACGCTACCGTAGCGCTTAGCATCTGCCGAGAATGAGAACTGAGTCTTGGCAATACATACTGGCAAGTTACCCATGCCCCACTTCTCCAAGAGAGCAATCTCCTTCTGAGCGCGAGGACCAAAGACTACAGAGCCAGCACCATAGATATTCTTAGCAACCTTAGTAATCTTCTCCTTTAGGCTATCCTCAAGGTCGTAGGCATACTTAATAGGCGCCGAAGGTTGTGTCTCTATAAGCTCAACGGCGGCACGCGCAAGGTCTGCAGCACCTGCACCACCCTCAGCATATGCATTATTAATCACACAGCGCACACCGAGCTCGTCGCAGTGCTCCATAACCATGGCAATCTCGTCGTCGGTATCACTGGCAAAGCGGTTGAAGCACACAAGAACTGTCTGTCCAAACTTCTTGAGATTGGCAACATGACGGTCGAGGTTAGCAAATCCCTGCTTGAGGCCCTCCGCGTTAGGCAACTTAATCTCCGCCTCAGGCACACCACCGTGCATCTTCAGCGCGAGTGTCGATGCCACCAATACGGTAAGGTCTGGCCTCAAGCCTGCCTGACGGCACTTGATATCCAAGAACTTCTCAGCACCAAGGTCAGCGCCAAAACCTGCCTCTGTCACGGTATATTCAGCATGAGTCATAGCCATCTTTGTAGCAATCACCGAGTTACAGCCATGAGCGATATTCGCAAAAGGACCACCATGGATGATTACCGGATTATGCTCGGTTGTCTGCACGAGGTTGGGGTTGATAGCATCTTTCAAAAGGGCTACCACCGCACCTGTCACACCAAGATCGTTGACGGTGAATGGGGTATCATCGTAGCGCACACCGAGGACGATGCGGCCAATACGAGCATATAAGTCATCGACATTGCGAGCAAGGCAGAGGATGGCCATAATCTCCGATGCTGGAGTGATATCGAAGCCAGTCTCTGTAGGGATGCCGTTAGCCGAGCCACCAAGACCCGACACGATATTACGCAACGAGCGATCGTTCATGTCGAGCACACGACGCCACATTACCTTCTTCAAGCCTACCTGCTGTGAGCGATTGTGGTAGAGGTAGTTATCCAAGAGTGCTGCAATAAGGTTGTTTGCCGAGGTGATAGCGTGGAAGTCACCAGTGAAGTGTAGGTTAATATCCTCCGAAGGCAATACCTGAGCATAGCCACCACCTGTAGCACCACCCTTCATACCGAAGCATGGACCGAGCGAAGGCTCACGAAGCGCAATGATAGCATTCTTGCCGATATGGTTTAGACCCATACCGAGGCCGATGCTCACGGTAGTCTTACCCACGCCCGCTTTAGTTGCTGTGATTGCTGTCACGAGGATAAGGTGACTCTTAGCAACCTTATGCTCGTCGATAAGCCCATACGGAACTTTTGCAATATACTTACCATAGTTAAATAGCTCATCCTCGGAAATACCTACAGATGCGGCAACCTCACGAATATTCTTAAGTTTTGTTTCACGAGCAATCTCAATATCTGTTTTCATTTTTCTCTATATTTTATTGTTATTATTTGCTGCAAAGATATATAAAAAATAGATATGTGACTTTATTTATTCATAATATATTTTTATATCCGCATAAGAAAAATAGATACAATACTCACACAAACAAATATCGGGCCTCTATTTAAGTAATAGGGCATGCTACCAAACAATGGTTACACATGCCCTAACTATTTATTGATGTAATCTCCTCGTGATTACTCCTTACCCACTACAGCCTCAAGCTCCTCGACTGTAAGAGGCAACAACTTATCGCCAATAAAGCGGCTACCACTCTCTGTTACAAGGACATCATCCTCGATACGGATACCACCAAAGTCACGATATGTATCCAACAAAGCATAGTCTACGACACCCTCGAACTTACCCTCAGAGCGCATCTTGTCGATAAGTGCTGGGATGAAGTAGATACCTGGCTCGTCAGACATAACAGTACCTGGCTCAACACGCCATGTTGAACGGTGGATACATGTTGCCGACTTTGCAGCACGCTCAGCAACAGTTGAGAAGTCGAACGAACGCTCACCGATGTTCTCCAAGTCGTGAACATCCATACCCATGCCGTGGCCTAAGCCGTGAGGCATGAACATATACAAGGCACCAGCCTCAACAGCAACCTCTGGTGTCGACTTGATAAGACCTACCCCCTTCAAGCCCTCCGCCAAAGCGAGGTAGGCAGCCTTGTGAATCTCGGGATACATAGTACCTGGCAAGATAATATCCTTAACCTTGCTGTGTGCGTTCAACACTATATTATATATATCACGCTGACGGTCGCTGAACTTACCATTTACTGGATAAGTACGAGTGTGATCAGAGCAGTAGCCCTCAACTGACTCGCCACCACCATCTACCAACAACAAGCGACCCGCCTCAAGCACACCATCGTGGTTGTGGTTGTGCAAAATCTCACCATGCTGAGTAACGATTGTTGGGAACGACACACCCTGGCCGTATGACTTAGCAACACCCTCAACACGACCAGCAATCTCGCGCTCGACAACACCTGGACGACACATGCGCATAGCTGTCATGTGCATCTGGTAGCCAATCTTGAATGCACGCTCCAACGCCTCGATCTCCTCAGCAGACTTCTTCTCGCGCATCTCGGCCACAGCAAACATCAAGTCCAACGACTTGCGCTCGTGCAACATACCAAGGCGAATACCAAGCCAGTCGGCAACCTCAATCTTGAGCTCAGCGCGATATGGAGGCAAGTAGTGTACGGGGCGGTTCTGCTCGATAGCCTTGCGCAATACATTGCGAATCTCGTTGCGTGGGAAGGTCTTATCAACACCCACCTCGGCACCCTGCTCTGCAATGGTTGGCATAGGGCCTGTCCAGATGATATCCTCCACGGTGAAGTCATCACCAAAGAGCATAGCCTCACCACTCTCGGCATCCAACAAACCGATAAGCGAGGGGACATCCAAGCCAAAGTAGTAGCGGAAGGTTGAGTCCTGACGGTAGTAGTATGTGTTATTAGGGTAGTTGTTTGGCACCTCTGGGTTGGCTGGAAGAAGAATCAAACCCTTGCCAACTCGGCGGCACAACTCGGCACGACGGCCAATATAAGTCTCTTTTGTAAACATAGCTATTGTAGTTTTAGGTTTTATTATCTTTTCAATTTACTTTAAACACCAATTTATTATTAGAAGGGTTGCAGATGCGTTAGCGAGTCGCAGTCCGATAAAGCGGAGCATACTAAGCGTATGTGAGCATTGAGCGGACAAGCTCGATACCGCAGATGCGCCCTTATCACCTCATCGCCCAAATTTGTTGTCAGAAGGGTTGCAGATGCGTTAGCGAGTCGCAGTCCGATAAAGCGGAGCATACTAAGCGTATGTGAGCATTTAGCGGACAAGCTCGA
>JAZLBJ010000040.1:0-9064 GCA_045613645.1 Alistipes sp.
AGATATGGTTGTTCCTAGCCAGTATGTTGCTCCAGAGCCTCCAGCAGTAGGTGATACTATCGAGTTGACTTGCTACGCTTACTACACAACTTACGGTGGCGCTCCAGGTTACTCTGAGCACGAGATGGGCTTCCAGTTCGACGGTGAGTACTCAGACTTGGTAATCGACTTCGTTAAGCCTCACGACGGTGGTATCGAGGCAGGTACTAAGACTCTCGGTAATGGTACTTTGCAGGACTACTACTGCAAGTACGGTGGTAAGGCATTGGATAAGTGCGTAATCGAGGTATCTATCGATGCTGATGGTATTTACACATTCGACGTATACTTCGAGTGCGAGGCTAACGCATACCACTTCGTTTACTCAATGGATCTCTACGCATAATTTGCAGAGAACGGTCGTTTGACCAAATAACTCTTTCGGAGCTTCCCTTCTCGGGAGGCTCCGATTTTTTTTTGGTTCTTGTGGGTTCTGTTGGGTTCTTGTGGGTTCTTGTGGGTTCTTGTGGGTTTTTGTGGGTTCTCGTGGGTTCTTGTGGGTTCTTGTGGGTTCTCGTGAGTTCTTGTTCGGGAGCGCTTTCCCCCCCCCATCAGAACCTATTAGAACCTATTAGAACCTATCGTTTTTTCTGGGTTCTGTTGGGTTCTTGTGAGTTCTTGCGGGTTTTTGTTTGGGAGCGCTTTTCCCCATTAGAACCTATTAGAACCTATCAGAACCTATCGTTTTTTTCGTGGGTTCTTGTGGGTTCTCGTGGGTTCTGTTGGGTTCTTGTGAGTTCTTGTGGGTTCTCGTGGGTTCTTGTGAGTTCTTGTGGGTTCTGTTGGTTTTTTGTTCGGGTGCGCTTTCCCCCATCAGAACCTATTAGAACCTATCAGAACCTATCGTTTTTTTCTGGGTTCTGTTGGGTTCTCGTGCGTTTTTGTTCGGGAGCGCTTTTCCCTATTAGACCCCATCAGACCCACCGCTCTCACCCCTCCCTCTAAACTTTTCTCCTCAGAAATTTGCTTTTTATTCTCTTTTTGCGTAACTTTGCTTGATAAGTGTTTTTTAGAGTGGCAAATAACTAAAACAATAATATAATGAGACTTACAAAACTATTTATGTGTGTGGCTTTCGTTGCTGTAGCCATGGCCTTTGTGGCGTGCAAGAACGATGCTCCTATTAGTGATGTGCAGCCACAGATAGAGAGGTACTTGGAGCTAACAACACCCGAGGTTATGGAGTTTGACGCTGAGGGTGGTGTGGGTGAGATTACATGGCAGGAGAAGGAGCGCGAGGTGTCGCGCACAGATCCTTATGTAGGTACTGTAACAACCGAGGCAGTGTGGATTACTCTTGAGCAGACAACAACAGGTTATGGTTCAACATCGTTCGTTGTAGCAGCTAACGAGGGCGAGGCACGCGAAGCCGCTATCGTCATCACCTTTGGTGAGCAGGTTATAGAGGTTGCAGTTAAGCAGGCGGCTGCAGCCCCTGCACCTGTGGAGGCTACTGAGCTTGCAGCAGCTATTCGCGTATCTAGCGAGGATCTTGGCTTGGAGAACAACATCTTCGCCCTTGCCTTTGCCGATGACTCAGAGAGCCTTGTGCTTGGCATTGTACTCGCAGGTGAGGAGGGCGTAGAGGTCCTCGAGGCTGGTACATACAATGTTGATAACGAAGGCTTGCTAATCGACGAGTGTATTTTGGAGATAGATGATATTGATGAGCTCTACTTCGAGGGCGGTGAGGTAAAGGTTGCCGTTGATGGCGAGAACTACGACTTCGACATCACACTTACCACTACCGAGGGCGAGGTGCAGCGTTATACATATAGCGGTCTTGTTGCTGACATGGTACCTGAGGAGACTCCCGCAGAGCCCGTGGCATTCACCCCAGTAAGCGTCAAGGCTGAGTACTACATGATTGGTAACTTCTTCCTACAGCTATACATCGACGATACACGCTACCATGAGCTCGATATGTACGATGAGGTTGCGCCTAACGACGACTACCTATCTGCAGGCCTCTACTCATACACTGCAGAGACAATCAGCACATGGTCTACATTCAGCACCGGCTACGACCAGACATGTGCCCTCACCGATGCTGAGATAACCCTTGTGCACAACGAGGATCACACAACAACCATCACCGGCTACATCAAGTCGGAGGAGGGTGACCACATCACCATCGACTGGACAGGTGTTATCAAGGGCTTTGTATTCGAGAAGGAGACAGGCAAGACCTTCACCGTAGAGGCTCTATCTGCAAAGGTGGAGTACGACAAGGAGGGGCAGAAGGATGTGCTCTTCATGGTCGATGAGTTCTCAGGTCATAAGATTAGCTTCAAGGCCGAGGGCCTAACACCTGGTAAGCCCCTTGCCGACGGCGACTACTCGTCGGAGGCGGGCACCATAGACATCGCCCACTGCGTGCATGGCTATGGCGACAGCTACGGCGATATGACAAGTGCCAAGGCTACCGTCACCAACGATCTTGAAGCTGGCACAACAACCTTTAATGTAGAGTGGGTCTACGAGGGCAACATCTATCAGCTTGCGTGGTCGGGTGCCGTTGCGGGCATCAGCTATGCCGAGGATGTTGTGGCTGAGCCTCTCGACTTTGCACCTGTATATGTCGAGATGGTAAGGGTGACAAATAGCGACCGTTACTTCTACTTCTACGATAAGCACGAAAATGAGTTGGTGGTAAACCACTACAACGGTAAGCTTATCATGCCATATATCAACTATGAGGGTGTGAAGATTGATATCGATACCAACGATTTTACCTTCGAGTACTCGGATAATGGTCTTGGCAAGGAGAGTGGTCCTTACACATATAATGTTCGTCTTGTGACCGTTGACGGCCGCCTTATAGAGTTCAAGGGCAATGTATTGACATACTACAGCAATAACTAATTAGATGCATATTTACCATGAGAATTTTTGATTACTTTAAGAGAATTACGGCTCTTGCTGTTGTAGCATTGGCCGTTGTGGCGTGTAAGAAAGATGCGCCTGAGACGAAGAAGGAGTATGTACTCGAGGTTACTTCAGGAACGACTATGGAGTTCACCGCTGAGGGTGGTGAGGGTGTTATTGCTTGGACATTTAATGAGGTGACACGCAACAACCCCCATCCAGCGCTAGAGCCTACACTCCAGTGTGAGGCTGATTGGATTGTGCTTAGCGAAAGACATTTGGGTGCGTTCGAGGTTCATCCTAACGAGGGCGAGGCACGCGAGACGGTTATCACAGTAATGTATGCTGAGCAGACTGTAGATGTGACAGTCAAGCAGGCTGGTGTAGGTGCTGATCCTCAGCCCGAGACATGGTTTAACATTGATGTCCAGGAGGTACACGCTGCATCGGCAATCACACAGGTGACGCCCGCCGATAGCGATATGTACTACATTATGTTCCTCGACGAGGTCTCATATTTGCAGTTCAACGGCATCGCAACTGCCGAGCAGTTGTGGGCGGATGACTATGCAGCATTCGAGGGTGGTGCAATTGCTAACAATATGAATCTCAAGGCATATATGGAGGCTGCGAATGTGCTGTTCAAGGGCACAAAGCGCGTGCAGTGGAATAGCGTGCGTCCAGGTACAAAGTCTGTTTTGTATGTCTATGGTGTGAAGTTCTCAGAGGATGGCGCATCGTATGAGCCTGTTACCGATATCGCTTGGGAGGTAATCTGCCCCGATCGTGCTCCATTGCAGGATGTGGCTTTCGACATCGACGTTGCGGTTAAGGGTGCTGATGTGGAGTTTGACATCAAGTCGGACAACTGGGATGGTTACTACCTCGTTAAGATTGTCAATGCTAACGACGAACTATATGTAGATGAGGAGGTTACATTCGACAATGACTATATGGCTACTATCTCTGATGAGTGGGTTAGTGTCTACTCATCAAACCTCAGTGCTGGCCACTCTATGCAGGATATTCTCGATAATGTCTGCTTCAAGGGCGATGTAGTCTTGAACTACTCACTCGATTCTTATGTGCTCTACTCGGTACTCGTTTACCCTGTTGCCGAGTACGACGGCTTCGTTCAGGTGGTGGGCAAGCCATCATACCTCAACTTCTCGACCGAGGAGGTGCAGCAGTCGGATATGGATATTAATATCGAGGTCTCTAACTGCTATGTGCGTGTTGCCGACCTCAAGATTACACCATCAAATCCCGATGAGTCGTATCTCTTGATGATTACTCCAACCGAGTATCTCCCAGTAGGTTATGATGATAGAACACTCTTGGAGTATGCCCTTGGCGACTTCTACTACTACACCTACAACTTCAAGGGCGAGATAACCACACACCTAAATACCCTCTACCCCGATAAGGAGTATATCGTCGTAGCTTTCGGCTATAGCGGTGGTGTTGTGACAACAGATGTGTGCTCAAAGATCTTCAAGACACAGAAGGAGGGTAAGTGCGAGTTGGAGGTAACGGATGTTGTTGTTGGTGGCCCATATCGTGTATCGGATCTCTATGCGTACGACCCTGTGACATTTGAGTATTATAAGCCCCCTTACTACTACGACTCTTCACATTTCGTGATAACAATGGAGGTTAAGACAAGCGAGCCTACAGCCGACATCTTCTCAGACTTTATCTATAAGGCAGACTATGATTACCATGGTTACGACTTTATGTTCTTCGATTTGTTGATTGATACATGTGAGCCTTATTACGCAACAACCGTTGAGTGGGAGTGGAATGATACAGGTGTCTTTGCAAACTGCTACGCTTGCGCTGCAGCCTTCGATTATAAGGGCGATGTAACCGAGATGTGGATGTCGGATCTCTATAGCTGGACTATGGATGACATCCGTCCTATCGAGGAGTTTATTGAGAAGTGGGAGGCTCAGAGTGGCAATATGCAGGTGTTGAGCGTGAGCCGCGATACCAACGGTAAGCTAAAGGTTGTTAACTTGTAATTTGAGGCATATGGCGTGTCGCATGGCACGCCTTTGCTTGATGCTTGGCATGGGATATGACTATTAGCGGAGTGATTAATTAAAAATTTTCAAAAATGCTTTAACAACGCCGAGAATTTTTATATCTTTGCCACTGTAATCGAATATTAAATACAGACAACAATAATTTTTAACAACATAAAACATTTGTAATATGATTAATTACAAGGATTTGGGTCTTGTGAACACCCGTGAGATGTTCAAGAAGGCTGTTGATGGCGGCTATGCTATTCCTGCTTTCAACTTCAACAACATGGAGCAGCTCCAGGCTATCGTTATGGCTGCTGCTGAGACTAAGTCACCAGTGATCCTCCAGGTATCTAAGGGTGCACGCCAGTATGCTAACCAGACACTTCTTCGCTATATGGCTGAGGGTGCTGTGGAGTATGCTAAGGAGCTTGGTTGGGAGAACCCACAGATCGTTCTTCACCTCGACCACGGCGATAGCTTCGAGACTTGCAAGAGCTGTATCGACATGGGCTTCTCATCAGTGATGATCGACGGCTCACACCTTCCTTACGACGAGAACGTAGCTCTCACAAAGAAGGTTGTTGAGTACGCTCACCAGTTCGATGTAACTGTTGAGGGTGAGCTCGGTGTATTGGCAGGTGTTGAGGATGAGGTATCTGCCGAGGAGAGCCACTACACTAAGCCTGAGGAGGTTGTTGACTTCGTAACAAAGACTGGTTGCGACTCACTCGCTATCTCTATCGGTACATCACACGGTGCTTTCAAGTTCACCCCTGAGCAGTGTACTCTCGACCCACAGACAGGTCGTCTTGTACCTCCACCACTTGCATTCGATGTTCTCGCAGCTATCGAGGAGCAGCTTCCTGGCTTCCCTATCGTTCTCCACGGCTCATCATCAGTGCCACAGGACGAGGTTGACACCATCAACAAGTATGGCGGTGCTTTGAAGGCTGCCGTAGGTATTCCTGAGGAGCAGCTTCGCAAGGCTTCAGAGAGCGCTGTTTGCAAGATCAACATCGACTCAGACTCACGTCTCGCTATGACCGCTGCTGTTCGTGAGGTCTTCGCTAACAAGCCTGCAGAGTTCGACCCACGTAAGTACCTCGGTCCTGCTCGTGACAATATGAAGAAGCTCTATATCCACAAGATTAAGGAGGTTCTTGGCTCAGATAACAAAGCCTAATTTTGATGATAAGGCAGACATCTGCTGCCGCTAACAAAAAGTCCCGACAATGAGCAGTACGCCAAGTACAGCCCATCGTCGGGATTTTTGCCGAGCGTTGCATCTGCAGCCTTCTAATCAAAATTTTTATTTTTCGTGATAAGCGGTCATTCTCGGCCTCTCAATCATTGGCTCGAATGGGAAATACGCTTAGTATGTCCCATCCGAGCCAATTTCATGTCGAGACCAAGCCTGACCCCTTCTGACAACAAAATGGCTTGCGGCAGATAAGGCAGACATCTGCTGCCGCTAACAAAAAGTCCCGACAATGAGCAGTACGCCAAGTACAGCCCATCGTCGGGATTTTTGCTGAGCGTTGCATCTGCAGCCTTCTAATCAGAATTAATATTTTGTTGTGATAAGCGGCGCATTCCCACCGCTATCCTATATATTATTATAGGTAGCTACTATAGTCTAACATCAAAGTCGTGCATGGCCGACATGCAGGTGTGCGTATCATCTTCACAAAGTGTTGCCATAATGTAACCTCTTAATGTTTCGCCCTTTTTGCCCTCTATTAGCTCTGCATGGCTTACCTTCCCTATCTGTGATTCGTAGTCGTGATCACCCTCGCGCCTCGTATGATGGCTCTACCTGTGTAGTATAGTCGTAAGTCTCCTTGTCCATCTTAACCCAAATTGCTCCCAACACAATAACGCTTAGTATAATAAATAGTATCAGACAACCAAATGTTATCACGGGGTCAGATTTATCCTCCTCTCTTGTTGTCTCCTTTATGGCGCTATTTTCCGCTTTAATCTCTGTTTTAGTCTCCTCTGTAGCGCTATTATCCACTCTAATCTCAGTCATCTCCTCCTCTAAAGCGTCCTCTATTACCGTGTTCTCGGTTGCTATTGGTGTGGTAGATGGGGTGTTGTCCCCAATTATAGATAGGAACTCTGCTATGTTTTGTGGCCTATTCTTGCGCCAAAAGTTCATGGCAGCCTCTATCGCTTTTTGGGTACTTGGCGACAGATGCTCGGGTAGAGTCCCTATACCCTCCTCGCCAACGACGGTGGCTTGGGGTGGCACCTTGCCAGTTACTAAATAGTATAGCGTTGCGCCCAGCGAGTATATATCCGTAGAGGGAGAGAATGAACTCACACCACCCGTCTGGTACTGCTCCATTGGAGCGTAGCCGTGGCTGATGCCCACAGGGGTAGAACTTGTCTGGTCGCCCGAGTTATCGTAGTGCTTCGAAAGACCAAAGTCGATAAGTATGGTGCGGTCATCCTTTGTTCGCACCATGATGTTGCTAGGCTTGACATCGAGGTGGTTGATCTTCTGTTCGTGGATATAGTCGAGTGCCGAGGCGATATACCTTATATATTTAATAGCCTCTGCCTCGTTCATAGCACCGCCTCGTTTGACAATGTTGTTTAGCGACTCACCCTCGATGTACTCCATGACATAGTAGCAGGTGTTGTTCTCCTCGAAGAGGTCAAATATATGGATGATATGTGGGTGGTCGAGGGTGGCTATTGTCTGTGCCTCCTTTATAAATTTATCCCTGAAACGCGCCATCGTCTCGGCTTGTCCCTGCGATAGCAGCGATATGGAGCTCGCCCCATCATCGCGCTTATAGAAGTCCTTGGGGAAGTACTCTTTGATGCATACCTTGCGACCCGCCATGACATGTATAGCGAGGTAGGTGATTCCAAAGCCCCCGTGTCCCAAGGTCTCTATAATTTGGTAGCGTCCACCCTGAAGTGATGTGCCAGGTTTAAGATTCATATCTTGTAGTTTTATTGCTACACAAAGGTAGTAAAACTTTCTTAAATCTCGCTATCTGCATTGACCATTCTTGGGGCATGATTGTGCTACTTAGCTCATAATCTGTCGCTCATAGGGTAGTGGTAAACGGGTATGTCTCTCAAATCTTGTCATAATGGGAACTAAGCCCTAAATTACCATGTCTTTTGTGCGCTATGAAAAATAGACCAAAAGTAGCCTAAAACGGGAAACGCCCATTTTAAGGGGCGGTGGCTCACCCTCAAAAATGCCGCTAAAATCATAAATGATTATATATCAACAATATACGATTTTAACCATAAATGAAGTATTATAACTTTTGAAATAGAATAAGAAAATTCTATCGCTTTTTCACAAGTTTTCAACATTTCAGTGCGAAAATTGGGTGTATATATATTGTATATCAAAAATAATGTGTATCTTTGCGGGCAATTTCTCGCAAAAGGGAATTGAAATAGTTAACAAAAATTTAAAGGACAAAAAGTTTTAAAGATGCCAACTATTCAGCAGTTAGTAAGAAACGGTCGAGTAAGCATGGTGGAGAAGTCAAAGTCACCAGCTCTCGCAGCGTGTCCTCAGCGTCGTGGAGTTTGTACTCGTGTGTACACCACAACTCCTAAGAAGCCAAACTCGGCGATGCGTAAGGTAGCGCGTGTAAGATTGACTAATGGCAAGGAGGTCAATGCCTATATTCCAGGCGAGGGCCACAACTTGCAGGAGCACTCAATCGTGCTCGTTCGTGGTGGTCGTGTTAAGGACCTCCCAGGTGTTCGTTACCACCTCGTGCGTGGTGCCCTCGATTCAGCAGGTGTAGACGGTCGTCGTCAGCGTCGTTCTAAGTACGGTGCTAAGCGTCCAAAGGCAGGCAAGGGTGCAGCACCAGCTAAGGGTAAGAAGTAATCAAAGAAATTTAGGAATTGTATTTATTTAATTAGCAAGTAACAATGAGAAAAGCTAAGCCAAGAAAGCGAATTCTACTTCCGGATCCGAAGTTCAATGACATCGAGGTAACTCGTTTCGTGAACAATCTTATGCTGGATGGTAAGAAGAGTATTGCTTACACTATCTTCTATGATTCATTGGAGTTGGTAGGCAAGAAGATGAAGGATGCTGATAAATCTCCACTTGAGATCTGGAAACAGGCTCTTGA
>JAZLBJ010000041.1:0-28351 GCA_045613645.1 Alistipes sp.
AGAGTTCACCGGTGAGGGCTCAATCATCAACACTCTCGAGACACAGTATCGTCGCGATGAGCGCATCATTCGTTTCTTAACTTTCAAGCAGGACAAGTTCGCTGTTGGGTACTCTCAGAAGCGTCGCGCTAAGCTTGCTAACAAATCACAGGAGGAGTAATCATGGCAGAGAACACACAGCAGGGTGCATCTGAGATCCGCTATCTCAACCCCGTATCAGTAGATGTTAAGAAGAAGAAGTACTGCCGTTTCAAGAAGCTCGGCATCAAGTACGTAGATTATAAGGACGGTGAGTTCTTGAAGAAGTTCCTCAACGAGCAGGGTAAGATTTTGCCCCGTCGTCTTACCGGTACTTCTCAGAAGTATCAGAAGAAGGTTGCTCAGGCAGTTAAGCGTGCTCGCCACCTCGCAATCCTTCCATTCGTAACAGATTGTATGAAATAATAAAGAGGAGGATAGACCATGGAAGTAATTCTTATCAAAGACGTAGAGAACTTGGGCTACACAAACGATATCGTTAACGTTCGCCCTGGCTATGCAAACAACTACTTGATTCCTCAGGGTTTCGCTAAGGCTGCTACAGCTTCTGCAAAGAAGGTACTTGCTGAGAACCTTCGTCAGCGTGCTCACAAGGATGCTAAGATCCTTGCTGATGCTCAGGCTTTGGCTGAGACTATCAACAACCTTCACCTCACTCTCACAGCTAAGGCTGAGGAGGAGAAGATCTTCGGTGCTATCACCGCTGCTGACCTTGCTGCTGCATTGCAGGAGAAGGGCATCGAGGTTGTCCGCAAGAACATCACTGTTGACTCAGTTAAGACTCTTGGTGAGTTCGAGGCTGTTGCTAAGCTTCACCGTGAGGTTAAGGCTACTATCAAGTTCGCTGTTGTAGCTGAGTAACAACATTATAGGTCGTTGACCTTATAAGTTTTGGACTGCTTGACCAAATGGTCAGGCAGTCTTTTTTTTGCCTCAAAATTCGCCCAATTATCACTCTGTAGCAACTCAATACAAAGACCAAGGAGCATGGCGGAAATGATGAGACAGATTAACAAATAAGCGGATTTAGATGACCATCATTTATCTTTCGGGCGGTCATTTATCTACCCGCCATTCTTCGCGTCATAGCAACCACCAGTAGCCTGCGCAAGCCCGAAGCAAGAGAGAGCATAAAAGTGGGACTCAAGATATGTCAAACAACATACTCCTAAGACAATAGCACAACAATATCACATATGGGTCATTTTACCCATTGACGCACATACAAAGTGATAAACCTTTGCAAAATATTTGGCAGATTGAGAATTATTTCTTAATTTTGTAGTGAATATTGAGGGCTTGATATTTTACGAATAAATACCTAACTATCAAGCATATGCACAGACATACATGTTTTATGGGTAAGGTTTACACCTTTGCCCTTGTTGTGCATATACGGTAACAAGCAGCAAAATATAAGAAACAAAACATACAAACAAACAATTATTAACTTACTTAAAACAACACTCACATGAAAAAGATTTTCTCTTTTTTAGCTTTGGCACTCGCTTTTACAGCGTGTCAAAATGAGCCTGTGGAGATCGTTAGCAACAACGACCTCGCAGATGTTGTTCTTACAGTAGATGCAGCTGAGCTTGGCGAGACACGCGCCGACGGTGATGCAAACACTGGTAAGAATAGTGCTCTTGGTGCAATCGACTTCTTCAACGAGACTGATTGGGCTAACTACGATTTGCGTTACATCCTTGAGGTGTACGATGCTAACGACGACGGTACAGGCGAGCCTATCTACCGCGAGCGTTTGGTAAACTACTTGGACAAGTACGCGCCAACAACCTTTGAGTTGCGCCTTGTTCCTAACCGCGAGTACAAGTTTGTTGTATTTGCAGACTTCGTAGCTGAGGGTGACACTGAGGACCTCTACTATGACACTACCGACCTCAACAACATCACTGCAAAGACTGATGCACAGGGTTGGAACGCAATGAACGAGGCTCGTGATGCATACTTCGTAACTGAGAATGTTAATGTAACAACTGGTCTTAACAAGACTCTCACATTGACTCGTCCTTTTGCAAAGTTGCGCGTTATCGCTACTGACCTCGACTACATCGCTGGCTACTCAAAGCCTGGTTATGTGAAGATTAACTACCACACTGAGAAGGTTTACAAGTCATTCAACGCTGTAAACGGTCAGCTCAACGATGCTGAGATGGCAAACGAGGAGCTTAACCATGCTTACGCTGTTGACAAGTACGCTCCTTACTCTGAGGGTTACGATGCTAACGAGGCACAGCAGACACTCTTCGCTGACTACCTCTTGGCTGTTGAGGATCAGCAGATTCCAGTAAACTTCACTATGGAGGTTTATGAGTCAGAGGGTGGTCGTCTTATCAAGGAGACTAACTTCAACACTCAGATTCCTGTTCAGCGTAACCACCTCACCACTATCATTGGTGACTTGCTTACAACTCAGGCAAACATCAAGATTACAATCGACGATAACTTCGCAGACGAGATCGTTGTTACTAACATTTGGGACGGTAGCTACCTTGATCTTCCTGCTGCTAACGCAGAGGGTTGGATTGAGATTAGCAAGCCTGGCCAGTTCGCTACACTCGTAGCTAATGGTGGCAACAACCTCAAGGTTCGTTTGACCGATGACCTCAACTTCGACGGTTACACTCTCGACACTGCTGATGAGTGGCTTCGTAACCTCACCGTTGATGGTAACAACAAGGTTATCACTAACTTCAAGCTCGGCGCAACTACTCGCGCTGCTGCAGGTCAGACTACAGCATTGTTCCCAGTTGTTGTAGCTGCTAACATCTATGACCTCACAATCACTAACGCATATGTTGATGCTGGCGAGGGTGAGAATGCATACGCAGGTGCTCTTATCGGCCGTTCATTCGGCACTACCGAGCTTAGCAATGTTGTTGTTAAGAACTCTACAATCAAGGGTACTAACAAGGTTGGTGGCTTGGTAGGTACTGTTATGGAGAACAAGATCATCGCTAATAAGTGCGGTGTTGACGGTGTTACTATCGAGACTTACGATGTAGAGAACGAGTCTGGTTTGGCTGGTGGTCTTATCGGTTACATCGCTTGTTCTGGTGACAGCTTCGTTGGCGAGTCTCTTATCGAGAATTGCTTCGTAAGAAATACTACATTCAATGTTATCAACTCACGCGGCAACGAGGTTCGCTCTAACAGCGAGTTCATCGGTGGTATCGGTGGTGATAAGGGTGATGTTCTTCGCATCAACGGCGCTCAGTTCCTCAACAACACTTGGAACGAGACTGGTGCTGAGGAGTACGAGTCAGCTTATGGCCGTTATATCGGTGGCTCTCGTGGTGCGTTCGTAGTATATGTTGATGGTATGAAGTTCGGTAAGCTCGAGAAGCCAGAGGTTACTGCTGAGGTTAAGGGTAACACTATTACCTTGGCATGGGCAGCTATCGAGGGTGCTGAGAAGTACAATGTAACTGTTGATAGCGACATCGTAATCGTTGAGGGTACAACATACACATTCACTGGTGAGTACGAGACTGAGTACACATTCTCTGTTGTTGCTCTTCCTGCTAACGAGGAGGTTAACACCGTATCTGAAGCTACAGTAGTTACTGCAACTACCGAGGCTAAGGTTGTTCTTGCAACTCCTGAGGTTAAGGCATCGGTTGAGGCTAATGTTGTAACCCTTACATGGGATGCTATTGAGGGCGCTGCTTACTACACCGTTCAGGTAGACGACGATATCGCCGAGAAGGTTGAGGCTACTACCTATGAATTCACTGGTGACTATGAGGTTGACTACACATTCACAGTCATTGCTTGTCCAGAGGATCCTGCAAATGTTGATTCATCTGAGCCATGCGTTGTAGAGGCAAAAACTGGTGCTTCAGTTAAGACTGTGACTGTTGCTGAGTTCTTGGCAGCTGCTGAGGATACTCAGATGTACCAGCTTACAGGTGTGATCACAAGCGTTACCCAAACTACTTACGGTAACTTCTACCTTAAGGATTCTACTGGCGAGGTATTGATCTACGGTCTCTGCAGCCCAGAGGGCGCGCAGAAGTACTGGGAGGCATCTGGCGCTAAGGTAGGTGACACAATCACTGTTCAGACTGTACGCACTTCATACAATGGCGCACCTCAGGGTAAGAATGCTCTCTTCGTAGAGTTGAAGCCTTTCGTTGCTGAGGCATCAGAGTGGGGCGTAGTTGGTGATTTCACAAATTGGGGTGGCACCGCTGATGTTGTTATGTACAACACATGGCACACTGAAAACCTCTTCGTTGCTTACAATGTAGAGATTACAAGTGGTGCTATTAAGGTTCGTGCAAACAACGCTTGGAACGACGCTAAGAACTATGGTCTTGAGGTTGCAGGTAGCATCTACGCTGATAAGTATTACGCAGTAATCACTGGTAGCGGTAGCCAGAATGCAACTCCTATGGAATATGGCAAGTATGATGTTTACTTCGACCTTAATAACAAGCGTATCGCTCTTATGACTCCTGGCAAGGCATATTCTGAGGCTGTTGATGGTGGCAAGCCAGTAGTTGTTGTTGCTGGTTTGAAAGACCACGAGTGGGGTCTTGTAGGCTCATTCAATAATTGGGATGTTGCTAACTATGTTGTTACAGAGGTTGATGGCGATTGGGCTGTAGCTAAGAATGTAACTCTCGAGAACAATGCAGAGTTCAAGTTCGCAGCTGACAAGGCATGGACATTGAGCTATGGTACTGGTGGCGATGTAAATGTAGGCGAGGAATACACTACATACAACAACGGTGGTAACATGAAGTTCGTTGGTGAGGCTGGTGCATATGATGTATACTTCTCACTTGTTAACGCATCGTTCTACATGGAGAAGCATGTATCAAAGGCTGAGTACACTAACACTCTTACCTTCGACGATAAGGCTAAGCGTACTACATTCAATTCAAATCAGCAGGTATGGGAGGAGAATGGTATCACCGTGACTAACGACAAGGCTGCTTCTACAAATGCTGTAGCAGACTACGCTAAGCCAGCACGTTTCTACCAGGGCTCTAAGCTTACCTTGACAGCTGATGGTGGTGAGATTAGCAAGATTGTATTCGATTGCAACAGCTCATCATACGCTACTGCATTGAAGAACTCTATTGGCTCAACTGCAACAGTTTCATCTGATAAGGTTACAGTAGAGCTTGAGGGTGCAACTGAGTTCGTTGTTGCAAAGTTTACTGCTCAGGTTCGTATGGATGCAGTTACTGTTACCTATGTAAAGTAATTTGAGTAGATCCTATCTATAAAGCACCCGCCGAGGCGAGTGCTTTTTTTTGTGCTTTAATGCGAGGAGTGTGAGTAGGTAGCTCACATATAAGATAGTGCTATCTAACACGCATGTATTTGCGCCCTGAATGCCTCATTCTGAGCGTAGCACAGCGAAGGCGAAGAATCTCCACAGAGGCGACAAGCAAACATGTATTGACGGGGCATAATCGCAGAGGAGATCCATTGCTATCGCTCAGGATAACATGCAGGGTGTGGGGACATGGGCGGATAACGGCAATAGCACATATCTATCAGGCATACAAAGAGACCAAGGCTACCAGTGCGACCGCATAGACCTATATGATGATCGCCGACCGTTGTCGTGAAATTGTCGACACCCACCCTCTCTTGGGTCTCTTGGGCCACCATATGTCGCGTACAAGACACCCAAAGACCTCAGCTAAATCAACGCCACAACAAAAACAATGGGCTATCCGCAAACGGACAGCCCATTACAATAGTTAGGGTCAACCTACCCTACGACTCCACGAAGTGCTCCAAAGACTTCATGATATTGCGTGAGTGAAGCACCATAGTCTTAGTCTCGGTGAGGATGTTGAAGAACAACATATTCGCCGATGAGGAACCACCGCTATCGCGCAAACGGCGCAGCTGGTTCTGCATAACCTCGTCAATGAAGTTGAATAGCTCATCGCGCTTAGTCATCACCAACTCCATATTCTCGAATGAACGAGTGCGCAACATTTTGTTAATCTCACCAAAAATCTCCTCCACACGGTCGTTGATGCGCTTTAGGTCGTAAACCTGCTCCTTAGATAGACCTGTGTGGTTATTATCCACATGCTTATAACATGGGCGCGCGATATGCAACAGAGCCTTACTTGTCTCCGAGATATAGTCAACAACCTGCACATAGTAGTGGCCTGTGCTGACATCGCTCTCCTTAAGATCACTAAGCAATGGCATGATATCGTACTTCTGCTGGCGTGTAGCCTGGAAGAACTCCTCAGATTCACGCACCATATCCTTGAGCACCTTGCGATTCTCCTTGAACACCGCCACGATGATACGATCGTAGATCATCGTAACACGCTCCATAGACGAACATACATGCTCGGTGTACTCTATAAGTGCCTCCTCAGGGCTACGCTTCAAGGTAGCTGCAATCTTAGCTGTAGGAAGCTCCTCCTCCTCAACAACCTCTTTCTTGCTCTTCTTGAAGTTGCTCTTGATGATAAGAAGTACACATATCACCGTAACACCAATAATAGCTGGCGTACCACCGTAGATAAGCGCAAGGGTAACAGCCAAGGCGATGAGGAAACCACCAATAGCCGTAACAAACCAACCCATGATAACGGTCATAACACCTGTAATACGATATACGGCACTCTCTCTACCCCACGCTCTATCGGCAAGTGACGAGCCCATAGATACCATGAAGACAACATAGGTTGTAGACAATGGCAACTTAAGCTGTGTACCTATAGATATAAGGATTGCCGCAGCCGTAAGGTTTACCGTAGCACGAATAAGGTCGTAGTTAACATCGCCACGCTCCTCAGCGCTAAGCTGTACAAAGCGTGAATCGATGAACTCTCTAACACGCTTAGGCGTGATAGCAGTAATGCCATCATTAAGGCGACGCGCTGCACGCACTATACCTCGTGATATGGGTGATGCCTCGGTATTGGTGTCAGCAGTCTCATCCTGAGAAGATAGTTTACGCTCGGTCTCGATAACACGCATAGCCTTCTTCGAGGTGAAGAGCGTGATGACCATAACAAGACCTGCGGCACACATGATAAAGAAGTTTGCGGTAGTAGGATTAGATAGGCTCTCCATATTATCAGGCACATATCCTAACTCCTGAACTGTCATATATGAGTCGTAGCCAGCATAAGGCACACCGATGAAGTTCACAAGGTCGTTACCAGCAAAGGCAAGGGCCAACGAGAATGTACCTGCAAGTATAGATACTCGCAAAATATTGACCTTGAGGCGTTGCAATACGAAGAGTATAGCCGAGCAACCAAGCCACAAGATAACAAGCGACACAAAGGTGTTGTCGTTGACAAAGTTTGTAATATTCTCAGGAATGATACCAGAACTCTTAAGACCCTTGAATACGGTGAAGAATACGATACCCGCAAGGGTCACACCGCACCACAACGCACCATAGCGGCTAAAAATCTTATGGTAGCGGAACGAGAATATCAAGCGTGATATGTACATGAGTAACTGACCCGTAAAGAAGGCCAGCACCACCGAGAGCAGAATACCTGAGACGATACTTAAGGCATTTGCCGAGTTGATGTAATCGCTTATAGCATTGGTAGTATCACCACCCCAGACATTATACAAGGCGAGGGCAAGAGCCGAGCCAAGCAAGCCGAAGACCAGCGATACGGTGGTTGATGTGGGCAATCCCAGCGAGTTATAGATATCCAGAAGGATGATATTCGACAACATCATACCAAGGAACAGCACCATGATCTCCTCATAGGTAAATAGTTCGGGATAGAATACACCACTACGCGCAATATCCATCATACCGCTTGATGTCATAACACCAACCATAACACCTACGGCAGCTACAGTAAGAATGATATTTTTCTTAGCTACCTTAGAGCCAAATGCTGAATTAAGGAAGTTTACGGCGTCGTTCGAAACACCTACAATGATACCCATAACTGCCAGAAGGGCAAGGGTGATGACTATAAATAAATCCATAGAATTGAACTTTGATTGCACAAATATAGGAATTAATTGTTACAAAATTGTTACAAACATATTACAAACAATCACAAACCCCGATTATACTATCACGAGTAACAAAATAGAGGTGAGCCAACATTTTTTTGCAAAATATATTTGTCAATGTTATAATTTTTGCTTATTTTTGTAAATCTATAGCAGACTTTTAAACCATTAAACCCCATTGTAAGAAGTACTATTGGATATGTTGAGCGAAGATAAAAAGTATAGGATATTGGTAATCGACGATGAGGAGTCGCTGTGCGAGATTCTCAAGTTCAACCTTGAGCGCGAGGGCTACACAGTGGATACGGCATACAGCGCCGAGGAGGCCTTAGCCATGGATATCAAGAGCTACAACCTACTTATCCTCGATGTCATGATGGGAGAATTGAGTGGCTTTGGTTTGGCCAAGATATTGCGTAAGCGCCCCGAGACAGAATCGTTGCCCATCATCTTCTGCACAGCACGCGACGCCGAGGATGACAAGATTAAGGGTCTTGATATTGGTGCAGACGACTACATATCCAAGCCCTTCTCCATTGCTGAGGTTATGGCGCGTGTGCGCAGCGTCTTGCGTCGCTCGAAGTACAACAATGTGGTCAACGAGCAGACCGAGAGCGACGAGGGCATAATACGCTATCAGGGACTTGTGGTCAACACCCTCAGCAAGCGTTGTACGGTGGATGGCGAGGAGATATCGCTAACACGCAAAGAGTTCGACATACTATCGTTGTTGCTTGGTAACTGCGGCTCGATACTCTCGCGAGAGCAGATTATGAAGCGCGTATGGAGAGACGAGGTGGTGGTCCTCGACCGCACAATAGATGTTAACATCACTCGCATGCGCAAGAAATTAGGAAATTATGGGTCTCACATTATAACACGAACAGGCTATGGCTATGGATTCGAAGCATAAGGCAGTAAACTATCGCGGTGGCATGATGCTACTGCTAATCCTTCTCACCCTATCGCTTATCGGTGGTGTTATCATCTACCGCTACTCGCTGTTGAGTCGTTTCTCAGCGAACGAACACCTCCACGAGGGACTCTTCTACGGCATTGTCATTGTGGCCATCGCCGCATCGGCAATATCGCTACTAATAACCGTGCGTCTATACCGTAATATGCGTAGCCTCAAGCGCGTAGCCGAGGCTATGGAGAATGGTGCCGACATAGAGTCTATGCCACGCTTTGCCAATGACGACCTTGGCGACCTATCTCGCCATATTATCGACCTATATCGTCGCCTACGCATGGCATCGAACGACATTCAGCGTGAGCATAACAACGCCCTACACGAACAACAGGAGAAGTTGCGCATCAAGCGCCAGCTCACCAACAACATAAACCATGAGCTCAAGACCCCTGTGGCAGCTATACAGGGCTATCTGGAGACCATTACTACAAACAAGGACATGAGCGACGAGGAGCGCAATGCCTTCATAGAGAAGTGCTACGCCCACAGCCAGCGCCTTGTACAGCTACTGCAGGATGTGTCGACAATCACCCGTTTGGAGGATGGTAGCAACCGTATAGAGTGCGAGAGCGTGGACCTTTGCAACATAATTGACGAGATAGCTGCCGATGTGGCACTAATGCCCATAGAGCGACAGATGCGTCTTAACATCGAGCTACCTAAACCTATGCTTGTGAAGGGTAACTCAACACTATTGATGTCTATATTCAAGAATCTAACAGACAACGCCTTGGCATACTCGGGAGGTCGCGACATATTCATTCGCATGACATCTGCAAACGATGAGTTCTACACCATTACATTTGCCGACAACGGCATCGGTGTAGATGGCGACCATATCAACCATATCTTCGAGCGTTTCTACCGCATAGACAAGGGTCGTTCGCGCAAGCTCGGTGGCACAGGCTTGGGGCTCTCGATTGTCAAGAATGCCGTACTCTTCCATGGTGGCGACATCAGCGTTGCTAATCGTGCTACAGGTGGTCTGGAGTTTACCATCACACTACCCAGAGCATAGACCAACACTAGGTGCATAAGGGGTCCAAGGGGTTCAAAGAGGTTGTCGCAAAGAGACCTTTTTGAACCCTTTGGTAATTTTGTGACGGAGATGATGAAATATTTTGCTCCGACGCTATTGTCAATTCTTAATTGTTTCGTACCTTTGCCCTAATGATTGATCGCGAAATCATAGATAGAATATACGCTGCTGTCAATATCGTAGATATTGTTGGCGACTATGTTACACTCAAACGCAAGGGTGTAAACTATGAGGCATGCTGTCCCTTCCACCAGGAGAAGACCCCTTCGTTCAAGGTATCTCCTGCACGAGGCATATACAAGTGTTTCGGTTGTGGCAAGAGTGGTAATGCGGTGAACTTCATCATGGAGAGCGAGAGCATCACCTACCCCGAGGCCCTGCGTGTGCTTGCCAAACGCTACGGCATTGAGGTCAAGGAGGAGGCAATGACAGACGAGGATATCGAGCGCAACAACAACCGCGAGAGTATGTTCGCCCTAAACAGCTGGGCGGCTGAGTATTTCCGTAGCTATATGCTCACCGAGGCGGAGGGCCGCAGTGTAGGCTTGAGCTACTTCTCCGCAATGCGTGGCTTTAGCGACGGAACTATACAGAAGTTCGGTCTTGGCTTCTGCCCATCGTCGAGCGACCGTTTCTCACGAGATGCTCGTAGCGCAGGCTACAAAGAGGAGTTCTTGCTATCTACGGGTCTTTCGATCAAGCGCGAGAGCGATGGTGCACTGCGCGACAGATTCTACGACAGAGTAATATTCCCCATACACAATGTCTCGGGACGCGTTGTAGGCTTTGGAGGTCGCACGCTGCGCACCGATAAGAAGGTTGCCAAGTATCAAAACTCTCCCGAGAGCGATATATACAACAAGCGCCGCGAATTGTATGGTCTCTTCTTTGCCAAGAAGGCCATCCAGCAGGAGGACTACGCCATACTTGTAGAGGGCTATGCCGATGTAATATCTATGCACCAGGCAGGCGTGGAGAATGTTGTAGCCTCGTCGGGCACATCGCTTACCGAGGAGCAGATACGCCTACTAAGTCGCTTCACACGTAACATAACGCTGATGTTCGACGGCGATGCTGCGGGTGTCAAGGCTGCTATTCGTGGTGTGGACCTCATCCTCAAAGAGGATATGAATGTGCGTATTGTGCTACTACCAGAGGAGCACGACCCCGACACCTTTGCTCGCGAACACTCCTTAGAGGAGTTACGCGAATACATATCTAAAAATGCTCAGGACTTCCTGGCCTTTAAGGCTCGATTGTTGCTTCAGGAGGCCACCAACGATCCTCAGCAGCGCACGACAGCAATAAAGGATATGGTGGAGTCCATAGCACTCATCCCCGATGATATCAAGCGCTCGGAGTATGTACGCTACTGCGCTGGCATCATGAATGTTGATGAGCAGACCCTCGCTGTGGATGTCGCTCGTCACAAGGATGGTGTGCGTGGCAACCGCGAGGCACAAGACTTCCTTATGCGCCAGCAACAGCGTGAGCGTGAGCAGATGCCAGCCTCGGCATTCTATGTTGCTGCAGCATCGGGAGGTGATACTACCCCATCACCCGTTGTGGGAGGTACAACCATAGAGACCTTGGAGCGCGACCTCACGAAGTATCTTATCAAGTCGGGACATGTAGACTTCGACCTACGAGAGGATAGAGAGGTATATAGGCTCAATGTTGCTTCGTTCATATTTTCGGAGCTCGATGCCGACGAACTAAGTTTCACCAACCGTGTATACGCCACCATATGCGAGGAGTATCGCACAGAGTGGGAGCGTCTGGGCGAGGGCGTGGAGGTGCCCATGCATAAGATGACCATGCATCCCGACCCACAGGTGTGTAGCACGGTTATCGACCTTCTCACCTCGGACGATAACTATGTGATAAGTAAGATATGGGAGCAGAAGGATATACACATTGAGAGCGATGCCGAGCAGCTTGCTGATGCTGTGCCCAAGGCTATGGTACTCTATAAGTGGAGGATGATAGATAGGCGCATTGCTGAGCTTCAGGCCATGCTCGACAGCAACACACTCGATGACGAGGAGCTTCAGAGGGTGCTCTCGATGTACACCAAGTATCAAGCTGCGCGCGTAAAGATTGCCACCACGCTGAAACGCCCTATATAGCCGTGAGGGTGAGTTGACACAGTAAAAAAGGTGAACCCGGATGCCTGCGTATCACTACGGTTCGGCGGTGTGCAAACAGAAAATAAACTTAAAAGATGTGTAAAACATATCAAAGATAAAAGAATTAGTTACCTTTATCCGAGTCCACCTGCCTAAACTAGGGCAAAAGCTATGCCGAGATTGGTGGATAATGATAAAATTAAGGAATATGGCTGATTATAAGAATGTAAACATACGAAACAAGAGAGCGACCTTCGACTATGAGATTATCGAGGAGTATGTCGCAGGCATCGTGCTTGTGGGTACGGAGATTAAGTCGTTACGACTGGGTAAGGCGTCGCTCGTGGACTCATACTGCTATTTCGAGCAGAATGAGTTGTGGATACGCAATGTCAATATCGCCGAGTACACATGGGGTACATGCAACAACCATGTACCTAAGCGCGACCGTAAACTCCTACTCAACCGCAAGGAGCTCAACAAACTACAGCGCTCGCTTCAGGACCGTGGACTTACGGTTGTGGGCCTACGCCTCTTCCTCAACGAGCGAGGCTTGGCCAAGGTAGCAACAGGTCTTGCTCGAGGTCGTAAGTCGTTCGACAAGCGCGAGTATATAAAGGAGAACGACGCTAAGCGCGAGATGGACAAGGCAATGAAAGTTAATAGACGATAACAAGAAGATATGGCACTTATACTATCTATTGAGACAGGAACAGATATATGCTCTGTGGCATTGGCCAACGATGGCGAGCTTATGGCGTTGCGCGAGAGCGACGAAGGACGAGACCACGCCAAGAAGGTGGCGCTATTTGTCGACGAGCTTCTTCGTGAGACAGGCGTGCAGCCTTCGGACCTCGATGCTATTGCTGTGGGCAAGGGTCCAGGCTCATACACAGGCTTGCGCATAGGCGTATCCTTTGCCAAGGGCATGTGCTATGCACTCAACATTCCACTTATCGCTGTAGGCTCACTTGATGCCCTCACCGAGGTAGCACGCGAGGACTTCGACGCTGGCATTCTCGACTTGGAGGATAGCGAGTGGGAGGGAGCATACCTCTGCCCTATGGTCGACGCACGACGCATGGAGGTATACGCTCAGGTCTTCGACACCGAGGGTAAGGCTCACTCGGATGTTGTGGCCGAGGTTATCACACCCGAGAGCTTCAAGGAGTGGCGCGCAAAGGGTAAGTTCGTAATCTTTGGCAACGGCGCAGCCAAGTGCACAGAGACACTACAGGATGTAGCCCTGGTGAGCGTATCGCCCTCGGCACGAGGTATTGTTCGCCTTGCCGAAGAGGCCTTTAACCAGGGTAAGTTCGAGGACTTGGCATACTTCGAACCCTTCTACCTCAAGGAGTTTTTGGTAATACCTTCGAAAAAGAAGCTACTATAAATCAAATAAAGGATTGCACGATGCAATCCTTTATTTATTTAATAGTAGTCGGTAGCCCACACCACGAACAGATTGTATCTCGATAGTTGGGTCATCCGAGAAGTAGCCTCTAAGACGCGATACAAAGACATTGAGCGAGCGTAGGTTATAGTAGCTATCATCGCCCCATATCTCTTGGAGCAACACCTCAGAGCTTACCGTATCACCAATATGAGTAGCAAGCATGGCAAGTACGGCTGACTCACGAGCTGTAAGGCGGCGTGTAGTGCCCAAACGGCTAAGTGTCCAACGCTCAACATCGAGGCGATATTGACCAATAGTGATATGCTTACCATCGTCGACGGGGTGACGAGCGAGCAACGCCGCCACGCGTGCCAGCAACTCATCGAGCGAGAAGGGCTTACGCATATAGTCGTTACCTCCCGAGCGAAAGCCAGCGACAACATCCTCGGCACCACTGCGTGCCGAGAGAAAGAGCACCTCGGTAGCATGACTCTCATCACGCATATGCTCCACCATGGTGAGTCCATCCATCTTAGGCATCATAATATCGGCAATAACAAGGTCGGGACGACGAGCCTTGAAGAGCTCAAGACCCTCAACGCCATTTGAGGCAATGGCAACATCGTAGCCAGCACCACGCAATGCATCGCCCAAGATACGAGCAAGGGTGCTCTCATCTTCAACTACAAGGATATATCTACTTGCCATATCGTGGAAGTTTTATTGTGAAGATACTACCTCGGCCCAATATAGAGTCGAGCTCTACCCTACCACCATGACGCTCTACTACGCTACGCACAAAGTAAAGACCTATGCCATAGCCCGAGGTGGTATATCTATTATCGGGAGTTATGCGGTAGAACTTCTTAAATATGTTGCGTCGCTCACATCGCGCAATGCCCACACCATTATCGCCTACTTGGATGTAGGTATAGCCATGCTTGGTAGTAGCCGTAATTGTCACCACGGGAGCATTGGGTGAGTACTTTATGGCATTATCCACAAGTGCGGATATGGTCGCCTCAAGATAGAAACTATCAGCAACAACAGCACACCCTGTGGCCACATTGACACGCCACTCTACACCTCTATCCTTGTAGCGCATATCCATCGACAACCTTACACGCTCGACAACAGATTGGAGATTGCACTCCTCAAGACGCAACTCTGCCGAGGCGAACCTCTCGGTAGAGCTACGCAATATCTCATCAACCATGGTGTTTAGTCGTCGTAGCTCATCGAGGGTCATATCGAGATAGTCGTTACGCATTGAGGTATCATCGGCAATGGCAGGCATGGTACGCAGAGCCTCCGTAGCCGCTTGTGCCGCAGCTATAGGGGTCTTTAGCTCGTGAGTTATGTTATGCGTAAGGTCTTGACGCATACGCTCTATACTCTTGGCACGAAAGAGCGTAACTGTGAGGTATATAAACGCAGCTATGAGCACAACTATAGATAGCACCTGGAGGATTAATATCCACATCATGCTCTTCATGATATTGCCGTGGGGATCCTCCACCTCCAAGCGTAAAACTATGGGATCCACAACACTATCCGCCACTATGGAGTCGTCACCCAAGGCTTCACCACATGAGGACATAAGCTCCTCAGCACAACCATCCATCATCACCATGATGCTTACACGAAAGGGGGTATCAAGACCAGCACTACGCAACTCCTCGGCAACAATATCCTCCAGATGCTCGATGTTACCCATGGTAAACGCACCTCTGCTGGCATAGCGGTCGTCGACATACTTGTATGTCGCCTCATCGATGATACGCCCAATTTGGTGCTCATAGCGTTGGCGCATATCACGATAGTTGCCCACAGACCACATGGTCTCAAGGGTGATAAGCAACACCAATGAGAGGATGACAAGTAGTGAGATGATGATAAAACGAGACCTTTTCATACCACAAAGATACTTAATATTATAGCCGTTGCAAGGCTTTGCGCAACCTTTAACATTTTTTAACATTTGCGTTAACAATCTTTAACCTTAAAAAGTAGGATAATATCACTCAACACACTACCTTTGCATCAAGAAAAGCGCGCTAAAGCAGTTATCAAACATTAACATTTACGATTATGAAACAACTCATTATTTTAGCCCTAACCATAGGTCTAAGCATCAACGCAACTAAAGCCGAGGATCAGAAACCTATATTCGTGATTAATGGCATAGAGGCGGTGTCGTGGAGGGAGGTACAAAAGATTGATAGCGAAAAGATAGAGTCCATTACTGTGTATAAGGGTGCAGAAGCGAGTCTATTCTCGGAGTTTGGCGACACCTCAAATGGTGTTATAGAGATTACGCTTAATGGCGAGAATGGACCAGTACTCCTTGACGCAGAGATTATGCCCACCTTTATGAACGGCGACATTAACACATTCCGAAGCTGGGTTATGCAGAATGTTCGCTACCCTGCCGAGGCTATCGACAAGCTTATTCAAGGCGTAGTTATTGCTCAGTTTGTAGTGGGTACAGATGGTCACATCATCAAGGATAAAGTGAAGATTATCAGCGACACAGACCCTCTGCTCAACAACGAGGTGATACGAGTGTTGAACTTGTCACCTCGCTGGACACCAGGCAATCACGCAGGCAAGAGTGTGGCAGTGCAATTCCTCATTCCTGTATCATTCGGACTATCAGTAAATTAATCAATATACAAACGACCATATAGCATGAAGAAGAGGTGTGCTCCCGCGCTATGGAGCACACCTCTTTTTCCCCTTGGTCAAAAGGTCATGCGCACCTATACACGCTTCGTAGCGACAAGTAGTCGAGATATATCGTAGATTTATCGTCATCTTATGCTTTGATATCTCAAAGATTTATCCTACCTTTGTAGGATATTAGCAGAATAACATGAGCCCACGAGTGAAGAAAAATAGCGAGACCCCCGAAGGGGCTACAACCATCGAGAAGAAGTATGTCGAGACGCCCTTGATGAAGCAATACTACCAAATCAAGGCGGTGCATCCCGATGCCATACTTCTCTTTCGTGTGGGTGACTTCTACGAGACCTTTGGCGACGATGCCATAAAGGCGAGCGCCATACTCGGCATTACACTCACCAAGCGTGCCAATGGCTCGGCATCATCTGTTGAGTTGGCAGGCTTCCCCTACCACGCTCTCGACACCTACATGCCAAAGCTGGTGCGTGCAGGCGAGCGTGTGGCCATATGCGAGCAGCTCGAGGATCCCAAGTTGGTGAAGGGCCTTGTTAAGCGTGGTGTCATAGAGCTTGTAACGCCAGGTATCGTCATGGGCGAAAACCTTGTATCGGGACGCGAAAACACCTTCCTCGCCTCGGTATACTTCGGCAAGAGCATCACAGGTATCGCCTTCCTAGATCTCTCGACAGGCGAGTTCTACATCGCCGAGGGCGACAATCAGTATATAGACAAGCTAATATCGAACCTTCAGCCCAAGGAGATACTCCTACAGCGTGGCCGCGAGGAGCAGTTCAAGGATGCCTTTGGCAATAAGCACTACACCTATCGTCTCGACGAGTGGGTATTTGCCGAGAATGTCAACCGCGATAAGCTCACCAAGCAGCTGGGCGTGGCCTCGCTCAAGGGTTTTGGCATCGAGGGCATGAGTGCTGGTATCTCGGCGGCAGGCTCCATACTATACTACCTTGAGTTCACCGAACACAAGCATACTGCTCACATATCATCCATCTCGCGTATAGACCGTGGTGATGCCGTATGGATTGACCGCTTCACCATACGCAACCTTGAGCTATTCTGCACCAATGGAGCGCAGCAGCGAGGTTCATTCCTCGATGTCATAGACCGCACACTGACACCCATGGGTAGCAGACAGCTACGACGCTGGGTGGCCATGCCACTAATGAGTGTCGAGAAGATACGCCTACGCCAGGATATAGTCGAGAAGTTCTACACCGACACCGACTTTGCCGAGGCCATGCGCGAGCAGATAGCCACAATTGGCGACATGGAGCGCATAGCATCACGCATAGCCACAGAGCGTGTGACACCCCGTGAGCTCAACCAGCTAAAGCAGGCGTTGGGCGCCGTGGAGGTCATGCAGGCACTTATGCAGTCTACCGACAACGATGCTCTGCACACCATAGCCGAGAAGATAGATCCACTGGTGGAGGTGCGCAAGCGACTCGAAAGAGATATATACCCCGACCCCGAGAGTAATAGCATACAGCGTGGTGGTGTCATAGCCTCTGGTGTATCGGCCGAGCTTGACGATCTGCGTCGTGTGGCTCTCCATGGCAAAGACTACCTACAGCGTATACAGCAGCGCGAGAGCGAGGCAACAGGAATACCCTCGCTCAAGGTGGCATACAACAATGTCTTTGGCTACTACATCGAGGTACGCAACACTCATAAGGATAAGGTCCCCGAGAGTTGGATACGCAAGCAAACACTCACCGGTGCAGAGCGTTACATCACCGAGGAGCTCAAGGAGTACGAGTCGAAGATTATGGGAGCCGAGGAGCGCATCCTTCAGATTGAGGCCACGCTCTATGCCGAGCTCTTGGCCTCGATGATGCCCCATCTGGCAACCATGCAGCGCGACGCCACCGTCGTGGCACGCATGGACTGCTTACAGTCTATGGCACGCATAGCTCAGGAGCGTAAGTATGTGCGCCCCGTTGTTGACGACTCGCTTGTCATCGACATCAAGCAGGGTCGCCACCCCGTAATTGAGACCCTTCTACCACTTGGTGAGGAGTATATACCCAACGATGTATTGCTCAACGACAGCGAGCAACAGATTGTGGTAATCACAGGTCCCAACATGTCGGGTAAGTCGGCGCTACTACGCCAGACAGCCCTCATAGTGCTCCTAGCGCAGATGGGCTCGTTTGTTCCTGCCCAGTCAGCGCACATAGGCATTGTGGATAAGATATTCACCCGCGTGGGTGCTTCGGATAATATCTCGGCTGGCGAGTCCACCTTTATGGTAGAGATGTTGGAGTCGGCAAGCATCCTGAACAATATTTCATCGCGCAGCCTCGTTCTCTTAGATGAGATTGGCCGAGGCACAAGCACCTATGATGGTATCTCAATAGCATGGGCCATGGTAGAGTACCTACACAATAGCGGTCAGGGAGCAGCCAAGACACTCTTTGCTACGCACTACCACGAGCTCAACGAGATAGAGAACATGCTACCGCGTGTGAAGAACTACCATGTGGCAGTCAAGGAGGTGGACAAGAACATTCTATTCTTGCGCAAACTGGTGCGTGGTGGCACGGAGCACTCCTTTGGTATTCATGTAGCACGCATGGCAGGAATGCCACGAGGTGTGGTGCAACGCGCTGAGGAGATACTACAAAACCTTGAGAAGGTATATGGCTCGGGCGAGGTGGTGCCAAGCCAGAGTCCTAAGGGGCGTGGTAAGCGCCGTGGCGAGGCGGTGAGTGAGGCTACAACATCGAGTGGCATACAGCTATCTATGTTCCAACTCGACGATCCCGTACTCGTGGCCATACGCGACCAGATACGAGACCTTGACATCAACACCCTAACGCCACTTGAGGCACTTAACAAGCTAAACGAGATAAAGCGTATTGCTGGACTTTAGATAACAACACAACCATGACAACAACACAAGAACAATATATCATCAAGCTCAAGCAGATGGTTGTCAAGCAGTTTGGTCGCAACATATCATCGGCCGACGACTGCGTAGCACTATCCGACGCTGTGGAGAAGGCCGTAGGCATAAGGATTGACATGCCCACACTACAGATGCTCTTCTCGCGCAATAGCCACACAATGACCCCACGCCATGCCGTGCTCTCAGCACTATCGAAGTATGTGGGCTATGCAGATGGGTGGAGTGAGTTCTGCTTCGCCTGCAACCCCGAGCTTGATGGAGATCGTAAGATTCCCACCAAACGCCGCTGGAGCTTGATTATAGGTATGCTGTGCCTTGTAGTGGCTGTGGTCATCGGCGTAATGCTCCTACTAAGTAGTGGCGAGAAGCAGAGCAAAACAACACCAACAGGACCTTCAGCCTTTGAACTTATGGTCGAGGATATAAAGGTAGGATGGAACGACATACTCGACGAGCAGTTTATGGAGGTACGCATATACGAGGGCAACGATATAGTCTTTGCAGATAAGGTAGCGAGCCTCAAGGAGGAGTATAGCTCCGAGGCTATGCATGAGCGTATAGCCCACGATATCGAGGAGTGCGCCAAGCAGAGAGGCGTAATATACACCTCGGACCAGCTAAAGAGCTCCATCGAGGATATATCGCAGCACTGCGTATCTATCATCGAGATACTTGCTGGCGAGTAAAGCGATGCGTTAGAATAGGTTAGGGACTGTCCGACATTGTCGAGCAGTCCCTAACTATTTTGTTTCACACCCGAGGTCCTACAACCACTTCTTAAACTTGAAGAACCAGAATGTAAGACCCGACACGAGGAGCATGAGAAGTATCGCCCATAGGTAGCCATACTCCCACTGTAGTTCAGGCATAAACTTGAAGTTCATACCATACATACTTGCGACAAGCGTTGCGGGCATGAAGATAACAGCTGCCACCGAGAAGATCTTAACAATCTCGTTCTGCTCAATGTTGATAAGACCAAGGGCCGCATCCTGTATATAGTCCAGACGCTGGAAGCTGAAGTCTGCATGACTGATAAGCGAGTTAACATCCTTGAGCATTAGCTGCAGGCGTGGATAGATATCGTTGGGGAAACGCTCCGAGCGAAGGATAGAGGATAGCACACGCTGTCTATCGAAGATATTCTCTCTAAGCAACATTGTATTCTCCTGCAGAGCATTGATGCGGTACAATACCTCCTTGTCGATCTTCGAGCCACTGCTTATCTCCTTGCTCACGGCAGCTACCTGCTTGCCCACCATCTCCACAAGGTCAGCATCGTAGTCGATACGCACCTCAAGGAGTGAAATAAGAATGTGGTAGCCCGTAGAGTATGAGCGATAGTTCATCTGTAGACGCTTCTCTGCCTCGCGGAATGTGCGGAACTCAGCCTGACGCACCGACACGAGCACACCCTCGTTAGATATGATGAACGACACGGGCTCTACGGTGAACGACTCACCCTGAGGCACGAAGAAGTTAGAGTTCGAGATTATAGCATTCTCGGTCTCTGAGTACTTTGATGTCGACTCAATCTCCTCTACCTGCTGCTTGGTCTGCAAGCTCAGCTCCATGAAGTTCTCTACGGCCTTCTGCTCCTTGATTGAGGGTGTCAATAGGTCGATCCAAAGGATGTCGTCGAAGCCGAGCTCGTCGAAGAGATCGGTATCGGCATTGCGGATAATCTTGTTGTATTGCTTAAGATAGATGGTGATCATATCTCCTCCTTAAAGTTTTATTCCTTGATTTATTCAACTTTGCCCAGACACTGGGCCTTACATAGGGGCGGAATACAATGAACGCCCCACGGGTCGGAGGTAAGAAGTCGTGCAGCAGATAGCCGTACGGCTTCTTTAATAGGATCGGGGAACTATGCGTATACCTGCATCCCAGAACTTCTTGAGAGCCTTGTGCTTCTCTTCGTCGAGGATAAAGTCGATGTTGCGCGTCAGGTAGTCGTAGGCCGTAACGCCATTGTCGCTACCCATATACTTAGACTCGGTCACAGCCTCCCATGTATGCTCAACGCCAAAGGTCAGGGCACGCTGTAGCTCGTCGGTAATCTCATAGGGGACACCCTTGCGTGCTACCCACACTGCAAAGGCAAAGGGGAGTTTAGTGACCTCACGCCACTCTATTGCCAAGTCGTAGACATAGGGAAAACGACCCTCATAATCGAAGACCTTGTCGCCAATAAGCAGGAAGGCATCACCAGCCTCAGGGTGCTCCACACGGCTGTAGTCCGAGAGGTGTAGCCACTCTGGGCTTATATGCCACTTATGCTTGGCAAGATAGCCGCATAGCTGTACCGAGGTGCGTGAGTGGCTATCGAGCCATATGCGCTTTGCCGAGGTAATAGGCTCATTGGACATCACCGTTACGGTGCGCACAGCACCCACTGCACCTATGCAGTAGTCGGTGACGATGTTGGTATCATGAAGCTCGGGGACAACGGCAGCAGGGAGCAGGGCGATATCGGCCTTGCCCTCGATGTAGTTGCGTGCGCAGTCGGCAGGAGGTGCTAAAGTGAGGTCGGCACGAAGGTTATCTGCGTGCTGAAGTCCATAGACGAAGGGTATCGTATTGAGATACGACACGGCTGTTATTTTTGGAATGAAAACCATCGTCCATAGTTACTTACCCTTTGTTAGACATTTTGTAGCGATATTCCACACCACAATATCAGTGCAAAGGTATAAAAAAAAATTGTGGCTCGCAAGAAAAAGAGCACTTTTATTACGAGGGCAATACACTTAGCGTTGTCGCGGGCTGGGGTCGGTGGGTTCTTGTGGGTTCTTGTGGGCTCCTGTGAGTTTTTGTGGGTTCTGGTGGGCTCCTGTGAGTTTTTGTGAGTTCTTGTGAGTCCTTGTGGGTTCCTGTGAGTTCTTGTGGGCTCCTGTGAGTTTTTGTGGGTTCTGGTGAGTTCTTGTGGGTTCTTGTGGGGATTGACTGTGCTCACTTTCAGAGTCCTTGTCCGTCAGCCCCCACCAGAACCCATCAGAACCTATAAGACCCCAGCCCGCGACTCCACTTACCTTCCTCTGCCAGCCCTACAAAAAAGACTCTGCGAGGCTTATCGCCCCGCAGAGTGTTATAATGCATGCTTGTTAATTGATTTAATTCTTTTCATTGTCTCTTCCGACAAATTATTACAACCCAAGAATGCATACGCTTCAATCGTCGTTACACTATTAGGGATAGTGATACTTGTGAGGCTACTGCAACCAAAGAATGTACCCTCTCCAATCGTCGTTACACTATTTGGAAGAGTGACACTTGTGAGATTATCGCAATGTGCGAATGCATAATCTCCAATCGTCGTTACACGATTTGGAATAGTGATACTTGTGAGGCTACTGCAATCATAGAATGCACCCTCTTCAATCGTCGTTACACTATTAGGGATAGAATATTCAGTTATTCCTGTAGGAGCAAAAGCAACAAGTCTACCATCGACAATTAAACACCTACCATCTTGTGACGCATACTTTCCCTTAAACTCTTTAAGGCTACGGCACCTTTCGAATGCACCATCCTCAATCGTCGTTACACTATTTGGAAGAGTGATACTTGTGAGGCTACTGCAATCAAGGAATGCACCCTCTCTAATCGTCGTTACATCACCATCGAACTTAATAATACCCTTGCCATTTTCATAGGTATTAGAGACTATCTCTGCTCCAAATATATCTTTTTCTTGTTTATAAGGTTTAACAACATTACCATCAGATGAGGTATACCATATCTCATTATTAGGGGGAAGTTCACCACCAAGCAACACGAATGATGCAACGGCTGCCATAACAAAGGCAGTAAGCATTATCCACAAGCCCCTCTTCGACCTCTTGGGCTTTGGAGTAGGCTGTGGTTTAGTTTTAGACTCCACCTTAGGCTGCGGGGTGCTGATTACAGTCTTCTCCTCAACAACAGCCGTCTGCACTTCAATCTTAGTCTCCACACCTACTGAAGCTGGCGTTGGAGCAACCGCAACCTTTGGGGTGTTATCCTCAAGAAGAGCCAAGAACTCCTTGATAGAGTGTGGGCGACGACGGCGCTGAATCTCCATAGATCTTTCTATGGCATTGCGCACGCCGCTCGACAGATGTGCTGGTAGCTCGGGAAGGCCACTATCCGCGATATTCACAGCCTGGGGTGGCACACTGCCCGTAACCAAATAGTACAATGTAGCACCCAACGAGTAGATATC
This sequence comes from Alistipes sp., assembly GCA_045613645.1. Classification (GTDB taxonomy): domain Bacteria; phylum Bacteroidota; class Bacteroidia; order Bacteroidales; family Rikenellaceae; genus Alistipes. The sequence goes on from JAZLBJ010000041.1 coordinate 23,405, forward strand.
AGTCTCGGGCGAGAACTCCTTCACACCGCCCTGCTGATACTGCTCCATAGGTGCGTAGCCAGCACTGATGCCCACGGGCGTAGAGCTTGTTTGGTTACCCTCAGCATCGTACTGCTTCGAAAGTCCAAAGTCAATCAATATAGCGCGGCCATCCTCCTTGCGAAGCATAACATTCGCAGGCTTTATGTCGAGGTGCATAATCTTTCGCTCATGGATATAGCCAAGAGCCTCGGCAACAGCGCGAATATACTTGATAGCCTCAGCTTCGGCAAGAGCACCACGCTCCCTAACAACAGCACTCAACGACTCACCCTCGATATACTCCATAACGTAGTAGGCAGTATTATTCTCGGCGAAGACATCGAAAATATGGATGATATTGGGATGGTTGAGGCGGGCGATAGTCTTGGCCTCCTTTATAAATTTAGCCTTGTAGGCATCCATAATATCGGCGCTGCCCTTAGAGCCGAGCGATATGCTGCGCGAGTTATCGTCGCGGTTGTAGAACTCCTTGGGGAAAAACTCCTTGATACAGACATTACGCCCTGCAAGCTCATGCTCGGCAAGGTAGGTGATACCAAAACCACCCATGCCCAAGGCGCGGATTATGCGATACTTGTCACCCTGTAGATAGGTTCCAGGTTGTAGTTGCATAGTTATATATTGGTTAATAGTTATTCGATAGCTGTTAGTAGCTCATTTACTACAACAAAGATATAAACTATTCCATAGACAACCAAGCATTTGGGAACAATATTACACGAAATATGTTGATAATTACATAAATGGTTAGCGAGTAGCAGGGTGCAGCGCGCGGGAACAGATGACGCTAAATAAGAGACTGTACCCCATGCTCAACACATATATATAATAAAGTAGTGCCAGGAGCGACCCCCCTGGCACTACTATCTACGAACTGCTACACTATCCTACTTTAGAGGCAAGGGAAGGTGCTCGTCGTCGGCATAGATAAAGCACTCAAACAACTCGACCTTGCCACGCAACTCCAAGGCGTGTACCTTGTCGTTAAGTTTCACCATGCTCATTGACGAGTATATGCGCTGCTCCTCAAGTTTATTGCCATCCTTATCCAACATGCGGCAGACAACACCATCTTTAGGTAACTTGCCAAGCATCATGTATGCCACCTTGCCACCCTTAGGCAACTCGAAGCTAAGGCCACCAGCAATCTTTATAGAGGTGAAAGGATTACCATCCCAACCATACTCTGTCTCGGCAACAGCATTAATCTCGAACGAGCGTATAGCTAGCCAGTTGCGCTTCTGCGACTCGAGCTTACGCAAGCGAACATAGCGAGCCTCAACACTACCCTTCCAGCTGATGTCGTAGACACCCGTAAGCTCCTCGATAAGTGGTAGCCATGTCTGGCCGTCGAGAGAGTACTCAACAGTGGCGTGGTCGAAGTAGTCGACATCATCCACAGAGTTACGACCCTGGACAATCTCCACGCTGTTTACCTTGATAACAGATGAGAGGTCTACAGCGACATAGTCGTCGGTACGCTGACCCTGACCCGAATGGTAGTAGGTCTCGGGGTCGTTGTCGAACATATACTTAGCCTGTGGGGCACGCAACGAGTTATAGACACCAAATGCCGAGGGCACAGAGCTATTTTCACCTGTAAGGTGCTTATAGTAGGCCACAGCCATATCGTTCATCAAACGCTCGTAGAAGGGCTGTAGCTTCATAGTACCACAGCGATGAGCGTCGTACATAGCCACATCTTCCTCCGACATAAGGTTATCGACATACTTATTCCAGAAGGCTACATAGTCACCAGCACGATAGAGGTCGTAACACTCGATAGCCTTGCGGCAGCGAGTAGCGAGCTTCGACATCTCGACAAGCCATGGGCGCAACTCAGCCAAGAGAGCCTTATTCGCCATAGGCTCCATAGCCTCGACTATACCCTCCAACACCACCATCTCGTCGTAGAGTGCCTTAGCCACCTCGGCGTCATAGTCAGCCATGGTGAAGGTCTCGGTCTCCCACGACTCATAGCGACGATAGCCCGTCTCTGTGTCGCATGAGTGGATGGCGAAGGTGCGGTATGCCTCCTTAACCTCAGGGGCAATAGCCTCAATACCACGCTCCCAGCTATCTATGGGGTTATATGCCGCAGGATTCCATGTGTAGTCGGCAACGCTATACAAGGCCAACTTAGAGGCCTCGCCATACTCCATAGGGTTGCTCACAAGACCGCGTGTTGTGGTGCGGTTGTGCGTTGTGGCAAGGCCATATACTGGGCCCTGCATAACGATATGGCGTGCGTAGTCGGTAACGGGGAAGTTCCACCAGAAGAGTGCAGGACGCTGTATGCGCTCGCTAATCCACGCCATGGTAGACTCGGTCATATCGCTACATACAGCATCACCAGTCCAGAAGACATCCACCGAGGGGTGTAGCTCGTTACCATAGATAATCAAGCTATTACCAGCCCATAGGCGTGTGTAGTCGGTAGGACATACGATAAGCGATGCCACATCACGCTTCTTCTTCACAAACTCCTTATTGAGGCGGTTGAGCAAAGCTGTCTGGCGGTATGGGTCGGTACCCTCGCCCGAGATATCGTCGAAGTGGATAGCAAATGAGCGAACACCAAGGTCGTACATATGCTCGAACTTGTTAACAAGATTTTTGTAGTCCTCCTCGTTCCACTTGATATCCTGACCTGGGTGGATAGCCCACACGAAGTTAACGCGATTTCTCTTACATGCATCGACCAACTCCTTAAGTTCGGCAGCCTCATCCTGAGGATAGGGCTCGCGCCAGTTAGGTGAGCTATGATAAGGGTCATCCTTAGGGCCGTAGATGTAGTAGTTCATCTTATAGCGGCCGTAGAGATCTATAAGCGAGAGGCGTGTCTCGTGCGACCATGGCTCGCCATAGAAGCCCTCGACAACACCACGATAGTGCAACTCAGGATAGTCCTCGATATGCAATGCAGGGAGGATGCCACCCTTAGAAATAGGACTCTCGACAATCTGGCGGAGAGTCTGGATGCCGTAGAAGGCACCGAGCTCGTCGTAGGCACAGATATTGATTGCACCACCCTTAATCTCAAGGACATATGCACCCTCGGTAGTAGCATACAACTCACAAAGCTCCTTGTCCTTCTTGTAGTACTCAATGTTGAGTGCCACGCCACGGCGGTTGATTGTGAGGAAGTCTATATCCTTGGTATAGGTCGCTGCCTTGCCAACAAGTGCTACACCCTTAGACACATCAACACCTTCGTCCTCAAGAACAGGAGTGCAGAAGTGTGGCTGAGGGTTGATTACAAGACCACCATGGTCCACTCTGTGGCCGAGGAGCTCGCCCAGCTCCTGCGACTCGCCACGCTGCGACTGCAAGAGATCCTGCGCCGCAAGGGGCATCGACACGGCTATTGCCGCAATACATAGGGTTATTATACGAAATACTCTATTCATAATTCTCAATTTTACACACCAAATATTTAGTCTATCTAATCTTAGCTCTTCGAGGTCATAATCTTAAGGATCATGGCATCGGTCTCGGACATAGCATCACGACCAATATCTGTGAGGTTGCGGATAGAGCGGTCTACATCGTCGTCGATGATACCCTCAACAGACTTAACCCTACGGCCGTTCATCGCCATGAGCGCCGATCCCACAGCGGTAGATACACCCGAAGCACACTTCATGGCGCATGATGGCTTAGCACCGTCGCATATCATACCTGTGAGGTTGCCAATCATATTCTTAACAGCCTTGGTAACCTCCTCGTAGCTGCCACCCATAAGGTAGGTGATACCGCACGACGAGCCAGTAGCCGCAACAACACAGCCACAGAGTGCCGACAAGCGGCCGAGGCTCTGCTTGATGTAGATAACAGTCAAGTGGCTAAGGATAAGGGCGCGCACCATCTGCTCGTGCGAAGCACCAGTCTGCTCGCCATATACTACCACGGGGACAGTAGATGTGAGACCCTGGTTACCACTACCCGAGTTACTCATTACGGGAATCATAGCACCAGCCATACGAGCATCACACGCCGCGGTTGTCATACCAACAATCTGACAGTGTAGCGTATCGCCCATGATGTTACGCTCCGACTCCGAGCGCATGAGCTTGCCGATAGAGTGGCCATACTCGCCCTTGAGCGACTCATATGCAGCATTCATATTGAGACGCTTAGCCTCCAAGATAAACTCCAACTCATCGAGTGGTGCGGTCATAGCGAAGTCCCACACACGACGCAACGATAGCTCTGGGTCCTTCTGCTCAACTGGTGAAGCACCCTCTGATGATGCTGGTGCATCAGCCGAGAAGAGTACATTGTCGTTGAGCGACACATGAACAAAGCGTGTGTGACCACCCGAGATTATGGCTACGGCCTTGTTATCTGCTGCCGCCACCTCAATCTCTATGTATAGCTTCTCCTCGATATTCTCCTTGAGGCTTACAGAGATACGCTTCTCGTCGATAAGACGGCAACCAGCCTCTACGGCTGCCTTGTCGGCATCCTTCAACACCTCAAGCTCATACTCCGACTTACCAACCAACGCACCCAAGGCCATGGCGATAGGCAGACCTGTCATGCCTGTGCCAGGGATACCAACGCCCATAGCATTCTTTAGAACATTGGCACTTAGGCGTGCCTCGATATGCTCGGGCACACAACCCAAAGTCTCAGTAGCCTTAGCTACACACAAAGCAACAGCGATAGGCTCGGTACAGCCGATAGCTGGGATAATCTCACGGTTCATAAGCGCGATAATCTCGCGACGCTCCTCAATTGAAAAGTTACAGTTCATATAGTGTAGTTTTTAGTTTTTCGTTGCACGAAATAAATAATCGTACGAAGATACGAATATTCTGCGAGAAATACAACACCTATGGTGTTTTTTGTGAATTGGGGGGGGGCAGCTGGCGCAAGCAAACATTCAGGCGGCATGGGGTC
>JAZLBJ010000042.1:0-63616 GCA_045613645.1 Alistipes sp.
GTCACGCGCAAGAAGAAAGAAGGTTTTGAAACTTGCCAAGGGTAACTTTGGTTCAAGGGGAAACGTATGGACAGTTGCGAAAAATACTGTCGAGAAGGGTTTGCAGTTTGCCTATGCACACCGTCGTGAGAAGAAGAGAAACTACCGCTCATTGTGGATCGTTCGTATTAACGCTGCGGTTCGTATGTATGGTATGACCTATTCAGAGTTTATCGGTAAGTTGAATGTTAAGGGTATCGCCCTCAACCGTAAGGTTTTGGCTGACCTCGCACTCAACGAGCCTAAGGCATTCGAAGCTATTGTTAATGCAGTTAAATAGTCACTCTCACTAAGAGAGTAACAGGGTCTGTCCTTTAGGGCGGACCCTTGTTTTTTTCTGTGATGGGGCAAGTGAAGCAAAGGTATTTATGAGGTGGCCAAAGGGTGAGTATGGGTTGGATGAGAGAGGTCTTTGATGGATGACCTTGTTGTGGGAAACTATTGTTGGTGTCTATTTGGACGCTATCTATGGCAATGTTGTATCTCTGAGGGCTATTATTGCCCCCAAATTCCGTAACTTTAGTTCGACTTAAATAATAATTTAAGCCCAATGTTCGTTAATTCAAAAATATTGTGTAACTTTGTGCGCTTATATACATAAGCGAAATAATGAACGAGAAATGAAGTCTTTTGTTGGATACATACTCATTGCAGTAACCATAGTTTTGATGGTTGCGTGCAGTGTCGTGAACCAGGCAATTAAGAGCAACGACCCACAGTTCGCCTATGAGCAGGCTTTGATGCTCTATCAGAAGGGTAAGTGGAATCAGGCCTCTTCGTTGTTTGAGGCTTGTCGCCATGTCTACCAGGCGTCACCTCGTGAGGACTCGTTGGCATACTATAATGCCCACTGTAAGTTCAAGGAGCATAGATGGGATGAGGCATCAACACTTCTCGACGACCATCGTCGCAGATTTGGCCGCAGCCCCTTTGCCGAGGATGTCGAGGGTATGTATGCGCTATGCTACTACTACATGTCGCCATCGCCTGAGCGCGATCAGACTGTGACAACACAGGCTATCGTTGCCATCACCGAGTTCATGTCGCGCTATCCTGAGTCGAAGTATAGTGTGGAGTTTAGCGATATGCTTGAGGAGCTTATGGGACGACTCATGGAGAAGAGTTACATCAATGCCTATACCTACTACAAGATAGGTCGTTATAAGTCGGCGATTGTGGCCTTTAAGAATGCCATTAGACAGTTCCCTAATTCGCCACGAGTGGAGGACATGCAGTACTATACAGCGGTTGCTGCCTATAAGTTGGCTGCCAACTCAGTGGCTGATAAGCAGCTCGATAGATATTTGGATATGCTCGACCACTACTACACATTCCTTGCCGAGTATCCCGAGTCGAAATCTCGCATTAAGGAGTTAGAGCGAATGGCTAAGGATGCGCGAAACTTCATTGACAAGAATCGCAGGACGAGCGATGCACAATAGAGAAACGAATAAACACAATATAATAGTATGGAGATTAAAAAGAACGTACCCAGCAACACTATTACACGCAAGTTGGTAGACCTCGATACCCCTACAGGTAACATCTACGAGAGCATCAACATCATTGCACGCCGTGCAAACCAGATTGCCTCTGAGCTCAAGGCTGAGCTTAACCGCAAACTTGCTGATTTCTCTGCGCCTACCGATAACTCAGTAGAGGAGACTTTCGAGAACCGCGAGCAGATTGAGATCTCTCGATACTATGAGCGTCTTCCAAAGCCAGCTATCATCGCTACAGAGGAGTTCCTCGATGGTGAGGTTTACTTCCGCCACGGTGACAAGTAGTAGGCTCGCTATAGGAGAACAAACACATATAACAGAGATAGGATTATGCTCAAAGATAAGCATATCATACTCGGCATAACTGGCAGCATAGCAGCTTATAAGGCAGCTATGCTGTGCCGTCTTTTAGTGAAGGAGGGTGCCGAGGTTCGAGTAATCATGACACCCCTTGCAAAGCAGTTTATAACCCCTCTTACCATGGCAACATTGTCGAAGCACCCCATCCTCGTGGAGTTCTTCAACCCCGAGAATGGTGAGTGGAACTCACATGTCTCGCTTGGTGAGTGGGCCGATATGTTGCTTATAGCTCCAGCTACGGCAAATACTCTTGCTAAGATGACTACGGGTATTGCTGATAACCTATTGCTCACCACCTACCTCTCGGCACGCTCGAAGGTTGCTGTAGCTCCAGCCATGGACCTCGATATGTATGCACATATCACTACACAGCAGAATCTGCGTACCTTGGCAGAGCGTGGTGTGGCCATCATCGAGCCAGGTGCGGGAGAGCTTGCAAGTGGTCTTGTGGGCAAGGGTCGTATGGCTGAGCCCGAGGAGATTGTCGAGCAGGTGAAGGCTATATTTGCCAAGGAGCAGCCACAGAGTCTCAAGGGTAAGCGCTATATCGTTACTGCGGGTGCTACTATCGAGCCTATAGACCCAGTACGCTATATAACAAATCACTCTACTGGTAAGATGGGATATGCCATTGCCGAGGAGCTAGCTAAGCGTGGTGCTGAGGTTACGCTTATCAGCGGCCGTACTGCACTTGCTACGCCTAAAGGTGTTAGGCGTGTGGATGTCCTCACTGCTGAGGATATGTACAATGCAGCTGTTGAGGCGTGGAGTGATGCCGATGGCGGTGTTATGTGTGCTGCTGTTGCAGACTATACTCCAGCAAAGGTTGCAGATAGAAAGCTCAAGAAGAGCGATGACGATATGCGTATCGAGCTATGTCGCACCAAGGATATAGCCTTGGCGTTGGGTAGCACTAAGGGTGAGCGCACGCTTGTGGGCTTCGCCTTGGAGACCGACAACGAGGCTGCTAATGCAGAGGGTAAGTTGCAGCGTAAGAACTTCGACTTCGTAGTTCTCAACTCGTTGCGTGACGAGGGTGCTGGCTTCCGCGGCGATACCAACAAAGTGACTCTCATCGACCGTAACGGCAGCGAGGAGCACCCTTTGATGTCGAAGTCGGAGGTCGCAGCAGTGATTGTTGATAAAATTGAGAAGATAGAGAATGCTTAAAAGCCTGACCATAGAGAACTATGCCCTCATAGATTCGTTGCATGTGGAGTGGGACGAGCACCTCAACATTATCACTGGTGAGACGGGTGCTGGTAAGTCCATTCTGCTTGGTGCACTCGGCCTTTTGCTCGGTGCTAAGAACGAGGGTCAGGCAATCAAGGACCTTAGCCGTAACTGTGTGGTTGAGGGTGTGTTCAATATCGAGAGACTTAATATGGAGGCTCTCTTCGAGGATAACGACCTTGAGTATGAGCCCGAGATTACCATACGCCGTATAATCACCCCTGCGGGTAAGAGCCGTGCCTTTGTTGGCGATATGCCTGTTCAGTTGGCAACGCTCAAGGAGCTCGGAGCACACCTTGTGGATATACACTCGCAGCATCAGAATCTTATACTATCTTCCGAGGAGTATCGCATATCGGTACTCGATACTATTGCTGGTAATCAGCCTCTTATTGCCACTTATACTGCGTTGCTCGCATCGCTTAATACTCTGCGTGCGCAGCATAAAGCTATGGTCGCAGATATGGAGGCATCGCGCAAGGATGAAGAGTGGTTGCGCTATACCGTAGAGGAGTTTCGTGCTGCGAAACTTAAGGCGGGTGAGCAGGCCGAGACGGAGCAGATGCTCGCAATGTTGGAGAGCGCCGACCGTATCGGTGAGTCGCTAACAACGCTGCGCAACACCCTTGATGATGAGGAGCTTGGCGCTGTTGTAGCCCTCACACGCTTGCAGCGTGAGTTTGAGGCGTTGGGTGATAGGTACACCGAGGGTGGTACTATTGCCGAGCGACTGAAGTCGGTTGTCGCTGAACTTAAGGATATAAGTGCTACGGCTGCCGATGAGGCTGAGCGCGTAGATGCTGATCCCGAGAAGTTGCAGAAACTTAGCGATAGACTCAATACCATATACTCATTAGAGATGAAGCATCGTGCCGAGTCGTATGACGACCTACTGCTTAAGGCTGAGGAGTTTGAACGACGATTGTCGGCCATAGATAATAGCGACACGGCGCTTAAGGAACTCGAGGAGCGTATCGCCTCGGCTGAAAGGGAGTGCCGCGATGCTGCCATGGCGTTGCACGAGGCGCGTGTTGCGGTATCGCCACAGCTTGAGGAGCGTGTTGTGAGTACACTGCGTCAACTCGGTATGGAGGATGCTCAGTTTGTTGTTAGTGTCGAGAGTGGTGAGCAGTTTACATCGCTCGGTGTAGATGATGTTGTGTTCCTCTTTACTGCCAATCGCACTGCACGCCCAGGTGCTGTGGAGCGTATAGCATCGGGTGGTGAGCTCTCGCGTATTATGCTTGCTATCAAGGCTATTCTTGCAGAGAAACGCATGCTTCCAACGATTATATTCGATGAGATTGATACTGGTGTGTCGGGTCGTATTGCCGATGCCATGGGCGATATTATTGCTCAGCTTGCCAGTTCAATGCAAGTTGTGGATATTACCCACCTACCACAGGTAGCTGCTAAGCGTGGCTCCCACTTTGTGGTCTATAAGGAGGAGGGTCGTACCAATATCCGCCACCTTGCCGTATCGGAGCGTGTCGACGAGATTGCTAAGATGCTGTCGGGTAGCGAGATTACGGATGCAGCACGCAAGCAGGCGAAGATATTGCTTGGCAAGTAGTGATGTTGTGTGGGTGCGATGATACTACGGTCTATTGTTAGATAGTGAACTTAGATGTTAACTTTCTTGTTAGACATTAGATTATTAGTGAAAAATAATTATCTTTGCATCGTTGGAAAACAGAAATTAAATTTATTAACGCAATATAATTTAAACTATGGAACTAAAGGATATTTTGGCCATCTCTGGTCAGCCTGGTCTTTATAAGTATGTGGCTCAGTCAATGCGTGGCGTTATCGTTGAGTCGCTTATCGATGGCAAGCGTATGAACGCATCGGCTACATCACGAGTAAGCGCTCTTACCGAGATCTCTATGTTCACCGAGGGTGAGGATATTCCACTCGCTGATGTCTTCACAAACATCTGGAACTATACTGAGGGTAAGCAGGCTGTATCGCACAAGGAGTCGGCTGCTAAGATTCAGGAGGAGTTCGCTAAGGTGTTGCCAGAGTACGACCGCGAGCGTGTTCATGTTTCGGATATGAAGAAGTGCTTCGCATGGTACAATATCCTTGTTGAGGCTGGCTTCACAGAGTTTAAGTTGCCTGCTGAGGCGGAGGCTGAGACCGAGGAGTAAACAGACCTGATGTGTATAATTAATCACCCCCGTTGGTTTTCCAACGGGGGTGATGTCGTCTATATGATGCTCATTAACCTATGTCGTAGTCGGCATTTGGGCTACTCGAGTGGCCCATCTTGAATCTCGCCGTAGTACTCGTTCATGAGGTCGTTGTACTCATCTGAGTTTACATAGTGGTTGAAGAACTCGTCGCGTACCTCGGGGAACTCAACGAGGTAGAGCTCGAGGCGGTGGCAGATGCCTCCCTCGTAGTTGTTGTATCTGTTCCAGCCTATTGAGGCGATGCCTGCGATATGGCCAAGCATCACAGCCTTTATGCCGTCGAAGTATAGCACTTCGGCTCTAAGCTCAAGGCCGAAGGCCTCGTTGTGTGTTATGAGGGTGTTTGTCTCACGCTCGTAGCTCCAGTCATTATGCTCTGAATACCAGCCATAGATCCCCCTCTCATATAGGTAGCCCTCAAATGGGTCGGGCTCGCATCCACCTATGCGGTTGCGGGTGTAGTAGGTGCCATCGTCGTTGAGAGCTATTGTTCCAAGAATATGGCCTCCTACCCAATCGTATGCCCATGTCCACTCCTCGTCTGTATCGTCGTATGTGCCACTTGTCATGTAGCCATCCGTAGCATCTATATAGCTGTTGCTGAAGCGCTGGAGCAGTAGGTCGTCATCTATCTCTCCCTTCTGCTGGCCTATAAGCTCGAGAAGGTACACCATGTCGCCATTATTGGCAATTAGAGCACCCTGGTATCGTGTGTGCTCGTTGTAGTCGTTCTCGCCATCGCCAGCCTCAACGCCTGGTACATTGGCAACATTGGCGTACTCGCCAATTGGTGCGCTACATGCTGCGAGCAACGCAATGCCCATAAGTGTAATAAATAGTCGTTTCATAGTTTTGTAGTTTTAGTGTTACTCTTTCGATTTTCCTACCACAAAGGTACTGCCTATGGGCTCCAATGCCAATTTTTTTGATTCCTAATTTTTCAGTGACGATGGGCGTAAATCGTTGAATATTAGTGTTATACAAGATTGAATTTTGCAATTTTTTCAACATTCTGATTTCCAATACTTTACACGGCTATAATGCTATCCTTATATATTGATGGTCTTGATATATAGTGTGTTATGTTTTCCATACTCGCCTCTAAACCCTCTTTTTGAAGGTGTGTAGCTCCTGGCTACGAGCTTTGTGAGGCACTTTTTATTTTGGCAAAGTGACCTTGTTTATCAACTCGTCTATAAGTTTCGGACGCTCTATCTTGCCATCGGGATTCTTCTTTGGCTTTATGGGTATAGGGCGTTTGGGTATGTCGCTTCCTATATTTTCTTCTGATCCTGGGTCATCGGGATATTCACCGGAAGGTATTTCAACTAAGTCACTAAATGCAGCTTCACAACCTATGCAGAGTGTGAGCGCGGTAATAATGGTTACTATCTTAATGCTATATCTCTTTAGTTTCATATTATATAGGTGTGTTTATTTCTCTGCTATTGCTTGTAGTAGTAGCTCCATGTCCTCGGCATTGGAGTTCTTGATCTTCTGCTTGATGTTATATCGCATCTTCGATACGGTCACAGGGTCGCTATCCATAAATATGGATATTGCACGGCTTGAGAAACCGGCGAAGATGTAGAGTGCCACGCGTATATCTCTCTCTGAGAGCTTGCCCACCTGCTCGCGTAGTCGCACCATAAGGTCGTTGCGGTATCTGTTCACCGCCTCCTCCATATCTGTAAGTCGACGCTCGTCGCTCTTTATGGCATCTATCGTTGAGCACAGCTGGTTGAATACCAGGTTCTTCTGGCGTGTCGTTCCGTTGTGGTCGTAGTATATCTCGCATAGCTCGTTAAGCTCCGAGAAACGGTCGCGATATATGGCCGTAATCATGGAGTTCATCTTCTCGGGTAGGTCGCGGCTTGCCATCTGAAGTTCTTGTATAGTCTCGACATATTGCTCGATATCGCGGTTGCGCCTCTGCCAGCGGTGGCGTATGTAGGCAAGAATAAATAAGAATATGACGATGATAATGCCGATGGTCAGTATGTTGCGTGTGCGTAGATGCTCCCTCTCTGCCTCGGCATGCTTGAGCTCCTGAGCACGGTTCTTGTCCATCAATAGTCGTTCGTTGCGCTCGGCATCCAGACGGCTCTGTAGTAGCTCAACCTCGATGTTTAGTGTTGGCTGGTTTAGAGCCTCAAGGATAAGCCTATCCTGGTGGGTCTTACCTCGTTCGAGCCACTCGATAGCTTTATTATTGTCGCCAACGGTGCGATATACAATATAGTGGGTGTGATAGTAGTCCTCTATGCTGTTGGCTACAACCTCGGGTGAAATCTTGCTTAGTATCTTCTCGGCAGCTGCTATATCGCCATCATGAGCCTTGATGATAGCCTCTGTGTACTGCTTATGTTCTATATTATAGTAGTCGCTGTCGGCATCGTCGTATAGTGCGAGGTAGCTCTTGCACTCATCGTACTTTTCAAGGTAGATAGCCACATCTACGAGGTGGTGTAACGCACCGTAGTATAGGCCTATGAGAGACTCCTCGGCAGCATAGTTCAATACATCCGTTAGACACCTTTGAGCCTCGCGGAAACTGCGTGAGTGGACAAGCGTGACGCCAATGTCGAAGTCGGCATATCGCGCATGTACCTCCATGCCCGACTCTATGAAGCACTGCTTGCATATAACATACTCGTCGAGAGCATTCTTGAAGAGACACTCCTCGCCATATATATCACCCATCATGCGGTGTATACGACCCTCATATAGCTTGTCGTTGCTACTATGTGCCGACTTCCTGGCCTCGATAAGGCGTAGTAGCGCTTCGGCTGTATTGCCGTTTAAGTGGCTATGTTGTGCACAGAAGAAGAGGGCTCGGGCACGCTCGTCGTGAATATCGCTGGTGAGATAGAACTCCTCCATTAGTGCGATATCATTGCTCGAGTAGTTGGGCGTGTCGCTGTTGATGTATATATCCTCGGAGCGGAGCATGGCGGCAAGGGCATCCTGGTGGCTTGTGCTACTCTGCTGAGTTGCGATATTATCGCTTGGTGTATTGTCGCACGCCATGCAAACAGCCATCATAAGCATGCTGGTAGCGATGCTTTGGGCAAGTGTTCGTATGTAGGCTCCTCGTTTCAACATGGCGGCACAAAAATCTTTCATCTGCAAATTTAATAAAAAATAGTCGTAACTACGCACTCGGTTGTGAAAATCTTGCTTCATAGTCTCGGTAGTATTACTATTGGTTGGTTGTCGCTTGTCATAAAGCGACTTTCGTTAGTGCAAAGTTACGGCTAATTATTGGGGTGACCTAAAAATTTGGTAATTAGTTTTTCCAAAAGGCTTTGTGCAAAATGCAGAGTATCAGTGTTTTAAGTGGTGATGAAAATGCTAATTTTTCAACATGCTGATAATCAGTGAGTTACAATTAGTTTATTTACCTTATGTGTAAATACCTTGTTATCAATGAGTTAACTGGTCTTGTTGTTCACATGTGACCGTTTTCTACTCAACATGTTTGTTGATAAATATTCGCTGTTGATGAGAGTCTTTTTTTGGCCGTTTTCTGCTTTTATTAAAAAAATTATTATCTTTGTATCATAATCGTTTCGATAGAAAAACTTAAACATTAAATATTATGAAGTTCCGCATGGGTGGCTACCTATCTATCATGGTGGCGATTGCTGTTGCATTGGTATCTTGCGTGGATGATACCTTTCGTATAGATGAGGTGTCAAAGGAGGTTACATTGGGTAATGAGAACTCTGTGACCCTGCCTCTTGGCTCGCTTAAGGATAAGAGTATAGAAGATCTCCTTGGTGATGCAGAGATTCCAGGTCTCGAAATTGACGATAGTGGTAATTTCTTATATCGCTATGATGGTGAGGGCAGTACCCTGAACATCGAGGGTGTGAGCACCGAGTTTGAGATTCCAGAGATTGAGAGCCTGTTCGATGTTGAGTATCCCGAGTTCGACTTCGAGATGACCCCTATACTTATTGAAGAGTCTGCAGATATAGAGGTGTCGGGTCTTGAGGAGTTCCAGGATATCATTTACGGCTCGATGTACTATATCCCCGAGGGCGTTGAATTGCCACAAATTCATGGCGAGTATTACGAAGAGTTCGAAGGCGACAACCTGCACATAGAGTTCGATGTGCCACACCAGATTGGAAATATTGATAAGGTACACTTCCGTGATATAGAGAATGGTCATCATGGAGCACCTATGCATCTCAGAGTTCAGTTCAATGGCCTTGCTGGTATCAATGGCGGAGGATATCTTAGTTTTAACCTTGGAATCGAGGGCGGTACATTTATAATCCTCGATGCCGAGAATAATGTCGTTTACGATGGCGACCTCTACACCGAGACGTATCCTATTGCTGCTGGCGCAGATAGCATCGACTTTGTGGTATACATCGAAAGCATAACAAATTCTACGCCTCTTGATGAGAACCATCATTTCGATATGCCATTGAAGCTAACATACGATATGGCCTTCTGTATTGATGCTACATCTGGTTACTTCTCAATGGATAAACCTACACATATAGAGTTGTTTGCCGACTTTGAGTATGGCGATGCCGATGTTGCGGTAGATTCCAGTGTAAACCTTGTTGAGTGCAAGGTTGAGGGTGATAACCATATCAAGATTGCAGGTCTTCCAGAGCAGCTTAAGAGTGTTAATCGCGTGGCCATTGTGCAGGACGATAGCGCCATCCTCGACTTCTATGCTCATGGCATGGAGTGGCTTGGCGACCTTGCCGAGGATGTTATGGTGGAGGTGGCTTTGCCAGACTACCTTAAGCTTCATCATGTGGTAGGTGAGACATACGACTATGATGAGACCACTGGCGTCCTTACAGCCTCTATTGCGGAGTTGGATAAAGGTGTTAAGGTTGATATCGAGGCGCTTGACTTTGGTGCTGAGGGCGTTACGCCAAGTGATAATGGAGAGATAGAGTTGCCGTTCGAGCCTACCATTGTTGCTCGCTTCCGTGAGGGCTCACATGTTAAGGTGTCACAGTTGGAGCATGATGGTAATTTCACCGTTGCGGTGGGCATCTCCAGCTCGCATCTAAGCATAGACTCCGTTAGCGCATGTGTGGACTACGCCTATGAAGTGGAGGATACTTTTGTCTTAGAGGGTCTTGATGATATTGACCTTGAGATTGCTGGTGTAGGCATAAAGCCCATTATAGAGGTGAATATATCACACCCTATGACCATGCAAGCTATGTTGTCCGGAGTAATCACCCCAAGTGTGGATGATGAAGTGAAGAGCGAGCGAGCTGTGGCGTTTGACGATATTATCATTGAGGCAGCGGAGTATAACGATGGAGTGATAACACCCGCCGAGGTGACCATAGTAATTGCTGATGAGAGCCTTCGTGAGCACTATAGTGATGCAAAGTATACCTTTGTCGCATGTGATGTGACAAAACTATTGGTTGGTTCGTTGCCCGATGCCATCAACATTAACTTGGAACTTGGCGTGGACTCAACGCAGATGCAGACTCTATATGTTACCGATAGCTTAGGTGTGTCGTATGACTACATGGTGGAGATACCCATAGCTATTGATAATAGTCTTGAGATTCGATATAGCGACGAGATTGCTGACCTTAGCTCCATATTCGAGGAGGTGTCGGAATACGATATAAAGGTGGGAGATGTTACCCTTATAGCTACGATTATGAATACCACTCCTTTGGAGTTTGGTGCTAATGTCATTCTCAAGGATGCTGATGGCAACGAGACTGAGGCGCAGGTGCGCATCCCCGAGGGTGAGCGTATCATGGGCTCGCTCGATGGTGTGACCCCCAAGGAGAGTATCCTACATCTGGAGTTGGAACTTGGTGAGGGGGGTCAATTGACTAAGCTCAGTGAGGTGGATATTATCGCCTTTGAGCTTGTGGCAGCAAGCGCTGCTAACGATGGCGCTGTGGCGTTGAACAAAAAGCAGTCGGTGGGTGCTACATTGCAGCTACAGATTGATGGTGGCGTGACCGTGGATATCGACCAGTTTATTAACAAGGAGTAGAACTAAATGTATAATAATAAAATAGATATAATATGAAGCGAATAATACTATTGGTTGTTGCAGCAATAACCCTTATAGGTATAGATAACGCCTCGGCACAGTCGCGTACATCATACTTCATGGAGGGCTCATACTTCCGCACCGACCTCAACCCTGCACTTGCACCCACACGCGGCTATATAGCCTTGCCGGGTATTAGTGGCGTAGGTGTCGATATCCCCAGTAACTTCCTATCGGTGGATAACTTCATCTATCAGAAGGATGGTAAGATGGTTACGGCTCTTCATCAGTCGGTGTCCAACAATGAGTTCCTCAGCAAACTCCCCGAGCTTGGTCGTCTCGGTGTGAATGCTAATGTAAACATTCTTGGTTTAGGTTTCTATTCTGGTAAGAGCTACTGGAACCTCGGTCTTCGTGTGCGCTCAACAACAGATATTAATATCTCAAAGGAGCTTTTTACGGTGCTTAAGACATTTGAGAATGGCGACTATGGACTTGCGAGTACGAATGTTAACTCTAATAGCTACCTTGAGACATACCTCGGAGCATCTTTCCCCATTGGTAAGCATGTAAACATCGGTGTGCGTGGTAAGTTCTTGGTGGGTGTAGCAAATGTCCATACAGAGTTCGAAGATGTTGCTGTGTCCATCAATCCCGATGTGCTCTCAGCAACTTTGCGTGGTAGGGTAGTAGCCAATAGCATCCTTATTAACCAGTCGAAGGTTGTGCCTGGCGAGCCTATTGGTGGAGATATGCTAATGTACAATGATCCAATGGCTATGCTTAAGAACGCAAAGAGTTTTGGTGCTGCCCTCGACCTTGGTGTTGAGGTTAAGGTGTTGCAGGACCATCTCAAGATATCGGCCGCGGTGACTGATATCGGCTTTATCAAGTGGAATGCTTCGACAAACTATGCAGCTAAGGCCGCTTATGACCTCTCGTTCGAGGGTTACGATGTTGAGGCCCAGGAGCTCAAGTTTAACTTCGACGATGAACTTGTTGCAGATACACCCTCGTCAAAGGGTTATGTGTCAACACTCAATGCGGCACTCAATGTGGGTGTGGAGTATAACTTCTTGCGTAACCACTTCGCTATTGGTGTGATGTCGCATACCGAGCTATATAATAAGCGCCTATATACCGAGCTTACCGCCTCGTTGAATATTCGTGCCACAAACTGGCTGTCGGCAACCGTGAGCCACACATTCTTGGCTAACCATAAGTTGGGTGTCTTGGGTGCTGCTATCAACATCCACCCTCGTGCGATAAACATCTTTGTAGGTGCCGACTTCATCGACACGCAGTATGGCAAGTTTAAGAATATCCCCATACCTCGTTACCAAAATGCCTATAACTTGTATGTGGGTGTTGGCTTCAACTTCGCGCGTCCTAAGTTCGTGAAGCAGGCCGAGCGCTGTGAGCGTCGCGAGGCTCGCCGAGTAAACTAAGGTATTGGTAGATAATCTCGTTGATTATGGAGCTAAAGAGTGGTGTCGCCCTGCAGGGCGGAAGGTATCGTATCGTAGAGTGCTTGGGTAGTGGTGGTTTTGGTATCACCTACCTTGCCGAGCAACCTTTAGCCGATCGTATGGTCTGCATCAAAGAGTTCTTTCCCACCAACTACTATAATCGAGAGGTTAATACCAATCGGGTCTATATCGGTACGCAGGGTAGTGCCGATGCTATGGAGCGCTTCAAGGCTAAGTTTATCAAGGAGGCGCAGATGATAGCTCGTCTTGACCACCCTAATATCATACCTATTTACGACATCTTCGAAGAGAATAACACGGCATACTATGTCATGAAGTATGTCGATGGTGGCTCGCTGGGCGATATTGTAAAGCGCAATGGCGCAATGGCTGAGGCAGAGGCTGTTAGGTATATCAGGGGTGTAGCAAGCGCGCTGGCGTATATTCATCAGCGTAGTGTCAACCATCTCGATATTAAGCCTGGTAATATTATGTTGCTTAAGGCCGAGAATCAGCCTTTGTTGATTGACTTTGGTCTTTCGAAACACTATGATGATAGCGGTGAGCAGACCACCTCTACGCCTGGAGGTGTTAGCCATGGCTACGCACCCATAGAGCAGTATAAGCAAGGAGGTGTCGCATCCTTCTCACCCGCTTCGGATATATATTCGCTTGGTGCCACGCTCTACTATCTTGTCACTGGTGTTGTGCCTCCCTCGGCAACAGATATAGGCCGAGATGGTATTGATATTCCTGTATCGCACATATCAGATGGTGTTCGTTCGGCCATAAAGGCGGCAATGAGCTATTGGCGCGAAGATAGGCCTCAGAATATCGAGGACTTTATTGCGTTGCTTGACGAAGATGCGGATAATATGCCTATGCTTGAGGCTACCATTGCAGATGATGTTACTCGCTACTGTGGGGGTGATGAGAGAACTAAGGTGAACATGTCGCCTGCTATTGAGGTTGTTGTAAACACGCCAGAACCAGTGATGCCCAAAAAACAACCATCTGCCGTGCAAAAGAGTAATGTTAGTAATTGTAATGGCGTAGTGTTGTTGCTACTCTTCTTGTTCTTAGGCTTCTATGGCACACATAGATTCTATGCGGGCAAATATTTCAGTGCTGTACTCTATATGTTCACATGTGGAGGCTTCTTTATATGGACTATTGTGGACTTTGTTAAGATTATCACAGGTCGCTTTACTGATGACGATGGTCGTGAAATAAAGATATAGAGTGCCACAGTATTAAATCATTATACACATATCTTAGTATCTACAACCTTATGCCAATGCCGTACATGAGGTTGTGGGTGTATTGTATGCTGTTGAAGCGGTAACCTATGTATAGGAAGAGTCTCTGTGTTATGTGTGCCTTGAGTGAGAATGTTGTGTAGAGAAGGCTTGAGTCGTAGCCACTATGTAGCATGTTGATGCCAACACCAACGCCCACGGTGAAGATGGGTGCGCTAATCTCACCGCGTAGGGATATGCCCGTCTCCAACTGCTGCCATAGTGGTGGACGGGTGAAGGCAATGGTATTGCCCTCGTTGTCGATGCGGCCGTCGTATAGGTTTAGGCTGCTATCTGCCTGTATGTCGAGCGAAGCTCCTATGGCGAAGTAGTCGTTGAGGTGGTAGGTGGGTTGGAAGTTGATGCCACCCAGGGGTAGTGCCTTGTCTATAATAAAGAACCTATTGCCTTCAATAAATCTGTCGGCGCGCCATCCTCCGTATGCTACAATGTCGTATGTCATGCGTTTGCCAAAACTTTTGTCGCGCCACCTCTCTCCCTTGGCTATGAAGCGATGCGCTGAGGCTGAGCTGCGCTCCTCGCTAAAGAGGTATGTTGCGCCAAGACGCACACCGAACATGTTAGAGCCAGCATTAGAAAAGTGGGTGTCGCCATTGGAGAAGTGTGTGTAGTCGGGGGTTAGGGATAACTCCCAGTGAGGTGCTACGCGCCATGTAAAGGGAAGTGCAACATTGATTAGCACATTGTAGCGTGAGTTCATTGCCTCGTTGGGGTGCCAGCCCCAGCTAAAGCCTAAGTTCCACTCGTAACCTACGCAGAGGCGTGGTGTGAGTTGGGCAATGTGGGCTCCTTGAAAGAGATATATTGCCATGGGAGTACCCGTGCGCTGGTGGTCGAAGTAGCTATATGCTGCTACGCCAACACCCTGATATGAGTTGGGGAAGAGTCTGCCGAGGGTGGTGTTCTCGCTGAACGCGAAGCTATAGCGAGCGTGTAGTGAAAGGTTGCTATTTAGTGGTCGCCCCTCACGCATGGCACTGTGCGACACCATATTGTAGGCAGGGCGCATCTCAACCGACACCCTATGATGCAACAAATCGCGCCACTTGGGGCTGCTGGCCGTTGCCGAGCTCGCCCCAAATAGTGATGCGATAAGAAGTGTGCAGAGCGCAACTATCTGCCCTCTTGCCATGTGCGTATATTGTTTGCTACGCACTCAATAAGGCGGTCGATGGCCTCGGCTGCCGACCATGCGTTGTGTGGCGAGGCCAAGAGGCGATACTTGTCCTTGATGTGGTATAGTGGTGACTCGCGTAGAGGTTCTATAGAGAATACATCGAGGGCTGCTGCTGCTACCCAGCCATTGTCGAGAGCCTCGGCGAGGGCTGCCTCATCAATGATACCGCCACGCGCTACATTTATAATAAGCGATGATGGCTTCATGAGCTGTAGCTCCTGACGACCAATAAGACCCTTAGTGCGCTCGTTGAGAGGTGAGTGTACTGATACAATATCGCTCCACTTGAGTAGCTCTTCGAGCTCCATTGATGGGTACTCCTCCTCGCGCTTAACGCCCGAAGTTGAAAAGTAGCGCACCTCGCAGCCAAAGGCTGAGGCAAGACGAGCTACCTCACGACCAATGTTTCCAAGGCCCACAATACCCCACTTCTTGCCACGAATCTCAAAGGTGAAGCGGTCGTAGCAGAAGGCGCGGTCGGCCTTGGCGTAGCGGCCATCGTGGAAGTATTCGTCGAAGTAAACAATGTTACGAGCCAGGGCGAGTGCCGAGGCAAGCGTGGTCTCTGCTACAGATGTTGTTGAGTAGCCAACGGCATTCTTGACCTCGATTCCCAACTCCTTGGCTGTGACAAGGTCTACATTGTTCATGCCCGTAGCAGCTACACAAATAAGCTTGAGGTCAGGTAGTTGACGCATTGCCTCGCCGTCGATAAGCACCTTGTTGGTGATGGCTATGTCGGCGCCCTGAAGACGCTCTACGACCTGCTCTTTTGCAGTGTTCTCATATGCTATGTAGTCGCCCTGTGAGGTGATGCTCGAAAGGTCGCGACCAGCAATACTATACTCATCTAAAAAGACTATTTTCTTCATATCTAATCGTTTTTGGTTTCTCTACTAAATTCACCCACCAGGTCGCGCACAACAACCGAGGCGCAGCCTATGCCAAAGAGGGCGGGTATGTAGGATATAGTCCCTACATTCGACTTTTTGTTCTGCTCCTCGCATAGAATCATGGCACCCTCGCGTACGGGCTCAGGTGAGAATACGGCCCAAAAACCTCGCTTTATGCCTATCTTATGTAGGCGCTTGCGTAGCATATGGGCAAGAGGACAGTGGTGTGTTTTGGATATATCCTTAATCTCCATGAGCGTAGGGTCGGTCTTGGCTCCTGCACCCATAGAACTTACTAAAGGGATGCCTCTATCAAGAGCCCCCTTGATAAGTGCGAGCTTTGGAGATAGGGTGTCTATGGCATCGACAACATAGTCGAACTTATCGCTATCAAGCAGGGCGTCGGTCTCGTCATCCTTGATAAAGCGGTTGACGATATTTAGCTGTAACTCGGGGTTTATATCCCTCAGGCGCTCTGCCAGAATGTCGCACTTCTCGCGCCCTATGGTGGAGTGTAGGGCCACAAGCTGGCGGTTGATGTTGCTCTCGGATACCTTGTCGGCATCGGCTATGGTCATACGACCCACGCCCGAGCGTACAATCATCTCGGCGGCATATGCACCAACACCACCCACGCCTACAACAAGCACATTGGCGTTGCGCAGCATGTTGAGCTTCTCTTTGCCCAGAAGGAGTTCTGTTCTCTCAAGCCAGTTGGTCATTATTGTCTAAATAGTCGTTTGTAGTTTATCTCAATTTGCTTCGCTAATTCGTCTAAGGTGAGCGCCTTATGTCGAGCAACCTCGTCGTATATCTGCTCTATTCCGAGTGTTTTGTCATCGTCCGTCTCGCAGAATAGTTGCTCTGTGGGCGTAAGTCTTAGAGCTTCGCAGCTGCGCGGTGAGCCCAGCGAGCGACGGCCAAACGATAGGTAGTAGCCTCGCTCTATGGCGCGCATAGCCTGCTCCTTGGAACCTACGAAGCCGTGAAGAACAACGCCTGTTAAGCGGTGCTTGCTAAGTATGTTCATCACATCCTCAAAGGCCTTCACACAGTGGATGACCACGGGTTTATGTAGCCTCTCAGCCTCGACAAGATGCCACTCAAAGAGTCTCTGTTGAGCCTCTTTTGATGCCCCGCATACATAGTCTAAGCCTGTCTCACCAATGATGTCTGCGGAACTAAGGTCGGGGAACAATAAACCCATCTC
Organism: Alistipes sp.; assembly: GCA_045613645.1. GTDB lineage: Bacteria > Bacteroidota > Bacteroidia > Bacteroidales > Rikenellaceae > Alistipes. The sequence continues at coordinate 17,408 of JAZLBJ010000042.1, forward strand.
TGCGTCCCACGGATGTATGCCCGCCATCGTGGGCGAGAGCACCCCTGGACGAGGATTGTGGGTGTGTATATCCACGAGTATGTCTACTTCAACGCTCATCTTCGACTACAAAAATACTAATTTATCTTGCAAAATGCAAATATGAGTCGAAATGATTGTCTGTTTCAAAAAAAAGCTGTATCTTCGTGCGCATTTTAATGTGTATATATGTGACACACTAATAACGCAAAAACACAAACTTAAATTACATAACAATATTAATCTAACAAACAGTTTTTATGTCGCAAAACATTAAATTACGTAAAGGTCTCGACATCAAGCTGGCAGGCAAGGCAGAGGCTCGTCTGGAGGTTGCTCCTATGGCGAAGTCATATGCTGTAAGCCCACTTGACTATGAGAACGTTACTCCTAAGCTGTTGGTTAAGGTTGGTGATAGGGTAGAGGCAGGTTCGGCTCTCTTCTTCGACAAGAACAACCCTCGCATCCTCTTCACCTCGCCTGTTAGTGGTGTGGTTTCGGCCATCAACCGTGGTGAGAAGCGTAAGCTCCTCAGCATCGCCGTTGAGCCAGATCAGACCCAGGTAGCCAAGGAGCTTAAGGTGGTTAACCCTGCTAAGGCAGAGCGTTCTGAGATTGTTGAGATGCTTCTTGAGTCGGGTCTTTGGACTCGTATCGTAGAGCGTCCTTTTGGTGTTATCGCTAACCCAGAGGCAACACCTAAGGCAATCTTCGTGTCGGCATTCGATTCGGCACCTCTTGCTCCCGATTACAACTTCATCCTCAAGGATGAGAAGGCTGCTGTTGAGGCCGGTATGGCCGTATTGGCTCGCCTTACCGATGGCGCTGTACACCTCTCTGCTCGCAAGGGTGCTGAGGGCTATATGGCAAGCATCAAGGGTGTGCAGTATCGCACATTCGAGGGTAAGCACCCTGTAGGTAATGTTGGTGTTCAGATCCACCACATCGACCGTATCGCTAAGGGTGATAGAGTGTGGACCGTAAACATCCAGGATGTTGCTATTATCGGTCGCCTTGTACTCACTGGCAAGCTCGATATGTCTAAGACTATTGCTGTGGCTGGTAGCGAGGCTGAGAAGCCATGCTACAAGCGCATCATCGCTGGTGCAGCTGTCGAGTCTATCGTAGGCAATGTGTCGGAGAAGGTGCGTGTAATCTCTGGTGATGTCCTCACTGGTGTTACAACTGCTCATGATGGTTATATCTCAGCTAATGCCAATATGTTGACCCTTATTCCTGAGGGCGATGTATATGAGTTGTTGGGCTGGGCTATGCCTCGTTGCCACCGCTTCTCAGTATCTCGTGCATACTTCTCATGGTTGTCGCCAAACAAGGAGTACACACTCGATACCAACCTCAATGGTGGTGAGCGTCCATTCGTGGTAACAGGTCTTTACGAGAACTACTTGCCAATGGATGTATATGTAGCATATTTGCTTAAGGCTTGTATCGTTAAGGACCTCGATAAGATGGAGAACCTCGGTTTGTACGAGGTATTGCCTGAGGACTTAGCGGTATGTGAGTTCGTCGATCCTTCAAAGATTGAGATGCAGCAGATTTTGCGCGATGGTATTAACCTAATGATTAAGGAGTGCTAAGATATGGGATTGCGTAATTTTATTGACAAGATTAAGCCTACCTTCTCTAAGGGAGGTAAGCTCGGTTTCCTCCACTCGACTTTCGAGGGTTTCGAGACATTCCTTTTTGTTCCTAACACAACAACTAAGAAGGGTGCACACATCCGCGACTGTAACGATATCAAGCGTGTGATGATCGTTGTGGTTCTTGCACTTATCCCTGCTTTGTTGTTCGGTATGTACAACATCGGTTACCAGGCACAGCTTATGGGCTCACCTGAGTTGTTTGATGCTGGTTTCTTCGGCCTCTTCTGGTTCGGTTTGATCGAGTTGCTCCCAATGATCATCGTATCTTATGCGGTAGGTCTTGGTATCGAGTTCACCTTTGCACAGTTGCGTGGCCACGAGATCAACGAGGGTTTCCTTGTAACAGGTCTTCTTATCCCAATGATCATGCCTATCGGTGTGCCCCTCTGGATTGTAGCTCTCTCTACAGCCTTTGCGGTAATCATCGGTAAAGAGGTATTTGGTGGTACTGGTATGAATGTCTTCAACCCAGCGTTGTTGGCTCGTGCCTTTGCATTCTTCGCCTACACTCCTCAGATGTCTGGTGAGCAGGTATGGTATGCTGTTGATGGTGCTTCTGGTGCTACAGCTTTGAGTTCAATGCTTCCTGATGGGCAGCTGGCACTGCTGTCTGCTGAGCAAGCTGCTCAGGCAGAGGCATATATGGCTGACTTCTCAGTTATGGATGCATTCATCGGTACTATCCCTGGTTGCGTTGGTGAGACCTCTACATTGGCAATCTTGATTGGTGCAGCTATCTTGCTCTTCACTGGTGTTGCTTCATGGCGCATCATGTTGTCGGTATTTGCTGGTGGTTTTGCCTTTGCATTGCTCTTCAGCTCACTTGGCGAGGGCTCACCATACTTCACCGACTATCCAGCATACTACCACTTGTTGGTGGGTGGTTTTGCATTTGGTGCTGTCTTCATGGCTACCGACCCTGTTACATCGGCTCAGACCAATACCGGTAAGTGGATCTATGGCTTTATGATTGGTGCTATGGCAATCTGCGTTCGTGTTATGAACCCAGCATATCCTGAGGGTATGATGCTTGCCATCCTCTTCATGAATGCATTGGCTCCACTTATCGACTACTTCGTAGTTGAGCGTAACATCGCGCGTCGTAAGAAGTTAATTAAGAATGTTAAATAATCTGAGGAGCTATGGCAATAAATAAGAATTCAAACCTATATACCATCATCTACACTATAGTGATGGTTGCTATTACAGGTGCATTGCTTGCTACCCTTTCAACATCTCTTAAGGATGAGCAGGATGCTAATGTTCTTGCTGAGCAGAAGAACTCTATTATGAAGGCCTTCGGCGACGCGAATGGCAACTTCGAGGATGTTACTGTGTATAGCTTGAAACAGGTGGTAAATGAGGACAAGACTGTGACTTTCGAGCGTGTAGCTGTTGAGTCTGACGCAGATATCAAGGATGTCTTTAAGTTGATCTCAAACCGTAAGCAGCTCACAGATATCCAAGATAATCTCCCATACTTCGAGTATGTTAAGGATAACAACACTATGTATGTTATTCCTATCGTAGGTAAGGGCCTTTGGGGTGATATCTGGGGTTATGTCGCTGTTGAGAATAATGTAGAGAATGGCTGGCAGGTTGCTGGTATCGTTATGGATCACGCGGGTGAGACCCCAGGTCTTGGTGCTGAGATCGCAACAGAGGGCGTTCAGAATAGCTTCAAGGGTAAGCGCCTCTTCAATGGTGGTGAGTTTGCTCTTCGCATGCAGAAGGGTGGCGCGAAGCCAGGCATGGAGAACTTCCAGGTGGATGCTATCACCGGTGGTACTAAGACTTGCGATGGCGTAAACGCTATGCTCGAGACTTCATTGATGAAGTATGAGTCGTTGTTCAACTAAGATAATAGGAGAATAAGCTATGAAACTAAGTAAGAATTTTACAAATCCGTTAGCAGCTAACAACCCTATTATCGTTCAGATTTTGGGTATCTGCTCGGCACTTGCCGTTACTGTTAAGTTGGAGCCTGCATGCGTTATGGGTCTCTCTGTAATGTTTGTATGTGCCTTCTCTAACCTTATCATGTCGCTATTGCGTAATGGCGTACCTTCGCGTATCCGTATCATCGTTCAGTTGGTGGTTATCGCAACACTTGTAATCGTTGTTGACCAGGTGTTGAAGGCCTATATGTATGATGTCTCTAAGCAGCTATCTGTATATGTCGGTCTTATCATTACCAACTGTATCGTGATGGGTCGTGTTGAGGCCTTCGCTTTGGGTAACAAGCCATGGGACTCGTTTGTTGATGGTATTGCCAATGGTCTTGGCTACGCCTTCATCCTTGTCCTTGTAGCCTTCTTCCGCGAGCTCTTTGGCTCTGGTACACTCTTCGGCTTCGAGGTATTGGGTGACTGGTACACACCAAACTCATTGTTCCTCTTCCCACCAATGGCACTTATCATTGTAGGTTGCATCATCTGGGTGCACCGTTCGTCTAATAAGGATTTACAGGAAAAGTAGGAGGGTAGCATATGTTAAATTTATTTTTCAACTCGGCGTTAATCGAGAACATGGTCTTCGCATACTTCTTTGGTATGTGTTCGTATATCGCCGTATCAAAGAATGTAAAGACCGCAATAGGCTTGGGTGCTGCCGTAACCTTCGTACAGGTGATGACTGTGCCTTTGAACTACCTTCTTCAGAAGTATGTGCTCTCTCCAGATGCACTTGGTGAGGGTATCGACCTCGGCTTCTTGTCATTCATTCTCTTCATTGCCGTTATCGCAGCATTCGTGCAGCTCGTTGAGATGATTGTCGAGAAGTTCTCTCCATCGTTGTACAACCAGTTGGGTATCTTCCTCCCACTTATCGCCGTTAACTGTGCGATCATGGGTGGCTCGTTGTTCATGCAGCAGCGTGTAGATGTTGATAGTGTTGCTGGTATCAACAGCTTCCTCGACTCAGTAGTATATGGTGCTGGCTCAGGTATTGGTTGGTGGTTGGCAATCGTTATGATGGCAGCCATCCGCGAGAAGATTGCATACTCACATATTCCTGCGGCTATGAAGGGTCCAGGTATCGCCTTCATCATCACTGGTTTGATGGGTATCGCCTTCATGATCTTCTCAGGTGTTCAGTTGAAATAACCTTTAATAAAGAGTAAAGATGGAGATTATTATTTATGCAATAGTTGCCTTTCTAGCGGTGACACTTGTATTGGTGTTGCTTCTACTCTTTGCAAAGGCAAAACTTACCTCATCGGGTGCCGTTAAGATCGACATCAATGAGGGTAACAAGGTGTTGGAGGTAGCCTCAGGCTCAACCCTCCTCAACACCCTTTCGGAGCAGGGTATCTTCCTCCCATCAGCCTGTGGTGGTAAGGGTGCTTGCGGTCAGTGCAAGTGCCAGGTAGTATCGGGCGGTGGCGAGATTTTGCCTACTGAGCGTGGCTTCTTCAACCGTCGTGAGATCAACGATGGCTGGCGTCTCGGCTGTCAGGTGAAGGTTAAGGAGGATATGCAGATTAAGGTTCCTGCATCTGTATTGAGCATTAAGAAGTGGGAGTGTGAGGTTGTATCTAACAACAATGTGGCTACCTTCATCAAGGAGTTCGTTGTTAAGCTCCCTGAGGGCGAGCACCTCAACTTCCGCAGTGGTGGTTACATCCAGATTGATGTTCCTGCAATCACCGTAGACTATAAGGATATCGATGTAGATCCTGAGTATCGCGAGGATTGGGAGAAGATGGGTGTATTCAACCTCAAGATGGTTAACCCAGAGCCTCAGGTGCGTGCATACTCATGCGCTACATATCCTGCTGAGGGTGATATCATCAAGCTCAATGTGCGTATCGCAACACCTCCGTTCGATCGTGCTAAGGGTGGCTTCATGAATGTTAACCCTGGTGTATGTTCTTCATACATCTACTCTCTCAAGCCAGGTGATAAGATTATCATGTCAGGTCCATTTGGTGAGTTCTTCCTTCCAGATAACCTCTCTGATGATCAGGAGCTCGTATTCATCGGTGGTGGTGCAGGTATGGCGCCTATGCGTTCACACATCATGCACCTCTTCAAGACTGTTAAGACAGGTCGCAAGGTTAATTTCTTCTACGGTGCTCGTTCACTCAAGGAGGCCTTCTATCTCGATGACTACTACCAGATTGAGAAGGAGTTCCCTAACTTCAAGTTCCACCTCGCCCTTGACCGTCCAGATCCTGAGGCTGACAAGGCAGGTGTACCTTATGTTGCAGGCTTCGTTCACAATGTTCTCTATGAGACATACCTCAAGAACCACGACGAGCCAGAGGGTATCATCTACCTCATGTGTGGTCCTCCAATGATGGCCCAGTCGGTAGTGAACCTTCTTGACAGCCTCGGAGTGCCTGAGGAGAATGTTCTTTTTGATAACTTCGGCGCTTAATTTAGCGAGATAAGGCAGACATCTACTGCCGCTAACAAAAAGTCCCGACAATGAGCAGTACACCAAGTACAGCCCATCGTCGGGATTTTTGCCGAGCGTTGTATCTGCAGCCTTCTATCGCTAAATTTGTCATTTGCAGGTAGCGCAAGTTACTATCCCGTGGGGATCTTCTTTTGCGATGAGCCACATCTTACGCCCTCTAACCTCAAATTATTTAGCGAGATAAGGCAGACATCTACTGCCGCTAACAAAAAGTCCCGACAATGAGCAGTACGCTAAGTACAGCCCATCGTCGGGATTTTTGCCGAGCGTTGTATTTGCAGCCTTCTATCGCAAAATTCACTACCCGTGTAGGGTGCTGAAGTGCCCCACCTAAACTAAAACTGCTACCCAACTTTTGCTGGGTAGCAGTTTCTCTATCTCGTGCCAATAGATTAGTCGAGAGGGTAGGCCGCAACAAAGCAGTCCTTGACGCGTAGCTTCTCCTGATGTGCCTTGAGGTTAGCAAGTGTTACATCGCCGATGATGTAGTTATATTCGTCCGATGTGTATTGCTCCCTAATCTTAAGGAAGTTGAGAAGATTGCGCTGCTCGGCACTCTTATATCTAAAGTAGATACGGAAGGTGTGGTCCGTGGTGTGCTTGGGCAATACCGAGTCATTACGCTTCTTGTACTCGTAGCGGTAGTTGTAGGCACATGCCGTAATATCGCTCAATACAGCTGAGCCTGTGGGGTGGCCACCAGCACCTCGGCCGAACATAAACTGCTTATCGTAGAACAGACCCTTGATGACAACGCCGTTGAACTCATCCTCTACACTATATATATATTTATTGCGCGATATGAGCTGTGGTACTACGCACATGATAAGGCGGTCATCAATCTTCTCGACATGAGCTACGAGCTTTATGCGGCGCTGCTTCTCCTCGGCAAAGCGAATATCGAGGTCGTTCATCGTTGATATGCCGTAGGTAAAGATATTCTCGGGTGCGATATATACACCAAAGGCGTGCATGGTGATTATGATGAGCTTATATAGCGAGTCCCAGCCGTCGATGTCGAGTGTTGGGTTGCTCTCTGCAAAGCCAAGGTCCTGGGCAAGCTTCAAGGCGTCGGCGTATGTCATATTCTCGTTGAAAATCTTCGAGAGTATGAAGTTAGACGAGCCATTGAGGATACCCTTGACCGAGCATAGAAGGTCATTGTCGTAGTACTCCTCAAGGTTACGGATAACGGGAATAGAGCCACATGCTGATGCATCGTAGAGGAGAGCGGTGTTATACTGCTCCTGTAGGTCAATAAGCTCGGGGAGGTGGTTGCCGAGCATCTTCTTATTGCCCGAAACAACTGGTATGCGGCTCTTGAGTGCGCGCTTTACGATGTCGTATGCTGCCTCAGCGTCGTCGATAACCTCCACGATAAGGTTAACATCGCTATCGTTGAAGATGTCGTCTGGATTGTTGGTGAACTTAGCGTTGACGCCACGGTTCTTGTTAAGGTCGCGAACGCAGATATGCTTAATCTCAACATTTGTCGAGTTGATGCGACCTAGTACATCGTAGAGGCCTCTACCCACATTACCAAAGCCGAAGAGACCGATATTTAGTTTTTTCATTGTTGTATATTTTAGTTGTTCATAAATTTCTCTATTATGGCGTTGAGCTTCTCGTGCTCAACCAGAAAGCCGTCGTGGCCAAACTCCGAGGCTATGAGGTGGTAGCTGTTATCCTTGATATGCTCCCTCAGAGGTGTGTGCGCCTCGGGTGGGAAGAGTATATCGGAGGTTATGGCAACGATAAGTGTCTTGGCCTCAATATCTCTTAGTGCCTCGGCTATCGAGCCTCTGCCGCGTGCTATGTTATGCGAGTCGACGCACTCCGAGAGGCGGTAGTACGACATGGCGTTGAACCTCTGGCGGAGCTTAAGACCCTGATACTGTTGGTAGCTGTGTGCTCGGCGCTCAAATGATGCGTCTGCTCCTCCATCCAACTCCTGCTGTGTGGCGTTGTAGGCACTACCTCCGCGATAGCTGATAAGGGCTATAGAGCGAGCTACGGCCATGCCGTCGAGGCCCGCATCATCCCTCAGCTCGCCCCATGTAGGGTCAAGGCGTATGGCCATGCGCTGCGACTCGTTGAAGGCTGCAGCCCAAGGTTCGGAGCATGGTGTTGTTGCAATAAGCGCAAGGCGTTCCATAAACTTAGGCTCTGTGATTGCCCACTCCATACACTGGAAACCACCTATCGAACTGCCAATAAGCAATTTGACACGCTCGATGCCGAGGTGCTTAGCAAGGCGTTGATGGCACTTTACCATGTCGCGCACCGTGAAACGAGGAAAGTCGTAGTAGTACTTCTTGCCCGTCGCTGGGTTTATGCTCAGGGGTGATGTCGTACCGTAGTGTGAGCCAAGAAAGTTGGCGCATACGATGAAGTAGCGCTCGGGGTCGAGGAACTTGCCCTCTTCAACTGTGTGAGGCCACCAGTCTGCAACATCGGAGTTCGCTGTGAGGGCGTGGCATACCCATATAACATTATCGCGCGCGGGCGATAGTGTGCCAAAGGTGTCGTAGGTGATGTCTACCTCTTGAAGCACCTCTCCCGACTCAAGAGTGAGGGGTTGGCTATCGTGATATACCTTGCTCATTATACTCTCTCCAATGCCTGTTCGTAGTCTGCGATGATATCCTCAACATTCTCCAAGCCAAGTGATATGCGTAAAAGCGTAGGTGTGATACCTGCGGCACGCTTAGCCTCATCCGAGAGCTGCTTGTGTGTTGTTGAGGCAGGGTGTGTAACCACCGATATAGAGTCGCCAATCATGGTCATATTGCCAGAAAGTTTGAGGCTTTCGACAAACTTAACAGTAGATTCAAGGGTGCCCTTTAGCTCGATTGTCATCACAGCTGATGCACCATAACGATAGTATTTTTTCGCCAAATGATGACTTGGGTGGTCCTCGAAACCTACGAAGCTAACGCGCTCCACTTTGGGGTGATTGCGACAGAACTCTGCAAGACGGTAGGTGGACTCCACCTCGTGCTTTACTCTTAGCGATAGGGTCTCTAAGCCTATAAGCATTAGGTAGGCATCAAAGGGTGAAGGACAGCAACCGAAGTCGCGCATGCCATCTACTCGGCATTTGACGATAAATGCTTGATTACCAAAGGTATCTACAAGATTTATACCGTGATATCCCTCTGAAGGTCCATCAATCTGAGGATATTTGCCTGATGCTCGCCAGTCGAACTTGCCGCTGTCGACGATGATACCACCCATGGCTGTGCCGTGACCATTTATCCACTTTGTTGCCGAGTCGGTGATGATGTCAGCACCCCAATCAAATGGGTTGCACAAGTATCCTCCAGCACCAAATGTATTATCCACTATAAGAGGAATATTGTTTTTGTGTGCCACCTCTGCCAATGTCTCTATATCAGCTACTCGGCATGTTGGGTTGCCCATCGACTCTACAAATATTGCTCGTGTCTTATCGTCAATGCACTTGGCTATATCCTCGGCATTGTCGCTATCGGCCAAGCGGCAGTCGATCCCCAAATTGCGTAGCGATATTACAAATTGGTTGTGTGTGCCTCCATAGAGGTATGGCGAGGCTACGATGTTGTCGCCACCGTTAGCAAGAGCTGTTACGGTGAGTAGTATTGCCGACATTCCCGATGCTGTGGCCAGAGCTCCCACGCCACCATAGAGTGCTGCTATGCGCTCCTCATATGCCGCTGTTGTTGGGTTGTGTAGGCGGGTGTAGATATATCCAGCCTCGCTAAGCGTAAATAGGTTTGCAGCATAGTCGCATGTGGGAAAGTGGTATGCTGCAGTAGGGTGAATGGCAATACCTCGTGCTTGTGTTTGGTCGACATGGTAGCCGCCATGTATCTGTATAGTTTCGAATTGTAATTTCTTGTCGCTCATAGCAATAATATCTTATTAGTAGCCCACACGCAAGTGCGCAACTACATGTTGTATTTCATAAATGTTTGTTAGGTCGGAGGGTATGCGGTGCGTAACCGCACGGGTATGAATAGCGTGCCTAGCGGCACATTCGCATAGACATAGTACGGCACATGACCATAGCTGACATCGTGGTTGAAGATGCCTGGCTGTATGCTGATATGTTAGTAAATGTGCTCATATTAGGTCGTTGCTAATGCAAAGGTAAATAAAAAATTTTAATTATGCAACACTTCCTATTTCAAAGTTGTATGCCGACTATGCATATCTCCCATATTGTGGTCATATGGAATAAAGGTTTAAAAAAATCCATAATGTGGGTAGAGTCTCGCTTTTTTTTTGTATATTTGCCCCGATTATACTTTAGTATAAGAGTCTATTGTTAATTATATTTTGACTATGACATATTTGAAGATTATATTTTACGGAATACTCGCATTCGTCACACGCCATCCTGTCTTTTGCACCCTCTTGGTGATATTGGCAGTGTGGGCTCCATTTGTGTTTGAGGTTGTGGGTTGGATATTGTTGGGTATCCTTGGCCTGATACTCCTCGGTTTTGGCCTTCTTGCTTGGAAGATGTATAAGCTCAAGCGCGAGATGAAACGCCGCTTTGAGGATGCTACAGGTGGTGCACAGGGCTTTGGCGGTGCGCAAGGTTTCGGTGCTCAGAGCTTTGGCGGTGGCAACTTTAGAGGCTTTGCCATGGGCGGTAATATGTCGCTTGAGGAGTTGGTGCGACAGATGCAGGCACAAGCCGATGCGCAGCAGCGTGCACGCCAGAGCGGTGCGGGGTCTAATACTTCATCAACTACTACCTCGACCTCGGGCTCGGCACAGAAGCGTGTCAAAGACAAGGTTGGTGACTATGTAGACTTCGAGGAGGTAAAATAGTTGCAAATTAGCAGTGAGTAATTAGTAATAGCATAGCCGTGGATATGCGAGGGCATAATAGATAGTGTCACTGACCATCTGCCTCTTGGAGATATCCCACGCTTGTAAGAACTAACGCAATGATAAAACTTTTTAATCACATCGGTCGCTACTTCATGTTGCTGGGCAAGGTGTTCTCTCGCCCCGAGAAGGCGCGAATTTATCGTCGACGCATATGGTTTGAGATTGATGCTCTCGGCTTCGACTCTATATCGTTGACGACCATCATTTCGACATTCATCGGTGCGGTAGTGGCACTTCAGATGGCCATCACCCTCGAATCACCATTCATTCCCAAATTCATGATTGGTTACGCCACTCGTGAGGTTATGATTCTTGAGTTCTCGTCTACTGTCGTGGCGCTTATCCTTGCGGGTAAGGTGGGCTCTAATATCGCCTCGGAGATTGGTACAATGCGTATCACCGAGCAGATTGACGCCCTTGAGATTATGGGTGTCAACTCTGCCTCGTACCTTATTCTCCCAAAGATTGTGGCAACGCTGCTCTTTTTCCCTATTTTGACACTCTTCAGTATCATCGTAGGTATCTTGGGTGGTTATGCTATTGCCTACTTTACGGGTATAGTCCTGCCAGGAGATTATATCGAGGGTCTCTTCTACTATTGGGAGCCCTTCTCGGTGACATATGCCTTGGTTAAGGGTGCTGTCTTCGCCTTCATCATCACCTCTATTTCGGCCTACTGTGGCTACTATGCTAAGGGCAACTCGTTGGAGGTAGGTCGTGCCTCGACACGCGCGGTGGTAGCAAGCTCTATTACCATTATGATATTCAACCTTATCCTAACACAAATTATGCGAGCATGATACGAGCAGATCACATATCAAAGTCTTTCGAGGGTAGACCTGTCCTCAAGGATGTTTCCGTTCAGTTCGATACAGGCAAGACAAACCTAATCATTGGCCGTAGTGGTTCGGGTAAGACTGTGTTGCTAAAGTCGTTGGTGGGTCTGCACGATGTGGATAGTGGTAAGATTTTCTACGACGATATATGTTATAGCGACCTTGGCTTCAAGGAGCGTAAGGTTATTCGCAAGGATATAGGCATGATCTTCCAGGGTGGAGCATTGCTCGACTCTTCTACGGTGCGAGAGAATGTGCGTCTGCCTCTCGACCTCTTTACAGATATGCCGGAGGGTGAGAAGCGCGATAGAGTGAGCTTCTGCCTTGAGCGTGTACGCCTTGTAGGTGCCGACCACCTATACCCCTCGGAGCTTAGTGGTGGTATGGTTAAGCGTGCAGCTATTGCGCGAGCCATTGTACTCAATCCGCGCTATCTCTTCTGCGACGAGCCTAACTCTGGTCTCGACCCTCAGACATCGGTAGTTATCGACAACCTTATATATGACATCACCAAGGAGTTTAACATTACGACGATAATAAATACGCACGATATGAACTCGGTGATGGAGATTGGCGAGAAAATTGTCTATATCCACGAAGGTAACAAGTGGTGGGAGGGCACAAAGGATGATATCCTCCTCTCGGATAACCCTGAGCTCAACGACTTTGTCTTCGCCTCGGCGATGGCTAAGCGAGCAAAGAGTGTGGCAAGCAGGTAGCTAAAGCCCATATTCGGCGCTATAAATGCCCAAATAGATAACTTATATTTAAGAATTTATAAAAGTTTTTTGCTAAATCGGTTGAAAGTGATTACTTTTGTAATTGCGAACAGTGAACAATGCGAGCAAATTCATTAACTTATAACTAAATAAACATTTGACTATGTCACAGATTAAGATTGGTATCAACGGTTTCGGTCGTATCGGCCGTATGGTATTCCGTGCTGCTTGCGCTCAGGCAGACAAGTTCCAGGTTGTAGGTATTAACGACCTTTGCCCAGTAGACTACCTGGCTTACATGCTTAAGTATGATACTATGCACGGCAAGTTCGAGGGTACTATCGACTACTCAGAGGAGAAGAGCCTCCTTATCGTTAACGGCAATCCTATTCGCGTAACTGCTGAGAAGGATCCTGCACAGTTGAAGTGGGGTGAGGTTGAGGCTGAGTATGTTGTTGAGTCAACAGGTTTGTTCCTCTCAGCTGACAAGGCACAGGCTCACATCGAGGCTGGTGCTAAGTATGTAGTTATGTCAGCTCCTTCAAAGGATGACACCCCTATGTTCGTATGCGGTGTTAACACTGCTGAGTACGCTGGTCAGAAGATCGTTTCTAACGCTTCATGTACTACAAACTGCTTGGCTCCTATCGCTAAGGTTCTTCACGACAACTTCGGTATCGTTAACGGTCTTATGACTACCGTTCACTCAGTTACTGCTACTCAGAAGACCGTAGACGGTCCATCACTCAAGGACTGGCGTGGTGGTCGTGCAGGTGGTGGCAACATCATCCCATCGTCTACAGGTGCTGCTAAGGCTGTAGGTAAGGTTATCCCTGAGCTTAAGGGCAAGCTTACTGGTATGTCTATGCGTGTTCCTACTCTCGATGTATCTGTTGTTGACCTTACTGTAAACCTTGCTAAGCCAGCTTCTTACGAGGAGGTTTGCGCAGCTATGAAGAAGGCGTCTGAGGGCGAGTTCAAGGGTATCCTTGGCTACACTGACGAGGCTGTTGTATCATCTGACTTCCTTGGCGACGCTCGTACATCTATCTTCGATGCTACTGCTGGTATCGCTATCAACGAGACCTTCATGAAGGTTGTTTCTTGGTATGACAATGAGTGGGGTTACTCTAACAAGGTGTTGGACCTCATCGCTGTTATGAAGGCTTACAACAAGTAATTTAGTGTGATGGTAGTGCGTTAGCAACCTATCGCTAATAGTTAGACTCCTCGGGCTGTACTTAGTGTACTTCCCGAGGAGTTCTTCTTTTGCCGTGACCCAAGGCCAATATCGTTTCTTTCTAATCTCACCAATCATCCACTTTTCTATCTTAGAAACTCCATCTTTGTCCAGCCGCGGCGTCTATTTATCTCCCTCTCTACAACGCCCGTAAGGGCATCGGCAGCATCGTCATGGCGGTTGGCCTTGAAGAGTCTACGGTAGGTTGTGATGTGGCTGAAGAACTCTGCCCAGCGTAGACTCCATCTTTCGGGCATTCGTACCGTATGTACCACTGTGGCCGAGTTTGAAAGTATTCGTGCCTCCTTATTCCCGCTTTGGTGGAACCACTCAACCTTAATCTCGGGGCATAGGCGTTGTAGTGCACGAGCGAAACCTCGTCCTCCGTTGTTACTCTCAACAACGGCACTACGCACATCGTTTGCTCTAAGCATCGAGGCTACCATGGGTTCGCTTATCTCCATAGCCTCCTGCGTATAGGTGATATCCGTAATATATATAATCCCGTCTGTGTCTACAGCATAGGCTATGGAACATAGGTAGTCCTCACCGCTATCTGCTGTGTCCGTGTAGCTTGCTCTGCGCACAATGTCGTGGGGTAGTGTGTCGTAAGTCTGGAAGTTGTCGCCATAGAGAAGTCCCTCTTTGGCTGTTGGGTGACCCTGGTACATCGCTTCAAAGCGTACGGGGTCGAGGTTGCGTTTGCTCATAAGAAGTTGGGTGCTCTGCTGCTCGCCCCATAGCGCCTCGTTTCTCTCTCTAGGGTCTATCTCTGTGGGTGGCGAGGCCTTCAATGCCTCGAAGTTGAGGTATAGCCATTCGCCCTCTTCAACAGCGTCGATATCGCTCCATCGCTCAAGCATACGCACTTTCTCACTCTTAGCAAGGCGCCCTATAAGATCATCTTCGTGCCAGCGCGTGAAGACAATGAGCTCTCGCGAGTTGTTGTGCATGCGTGTGCGTACCACAGATGTGTACCACTCCCAGCAGTTTTCGCGCACCACGGGTGACTGTGCCTCCATGGCATCCTTATATAGGTCGTCGAGTATGAAGCAGTCTACACGATTACCCGTGAGCGACCCTTCGCGGCCTACGGATATTAGTTCTCCCTTGTGCCCGATGATTTCCACCTCGTCGGAGGTGCGTATATATCCCGCAGGCTTTGTTCCCTGTTTAATGGTTGTATCGGGAAAGATTGCTGCATACTCTCGTGAGTCGAGGATGCGCTGCACACGGCGGTTGAATTTAGAGGCGAGTGTTCCCGAGTATGAGGCTATGGCTATGCGCATGTCGGGGTCTATGCCGAGCATGTAGGCTGGTAGAAGTGTTGAACTTCCTACGCTCTTACCATGCTGGGGAGGCACGGAGACTATCAGCTTGCGTATGCGACCCAGGGCATAGGCCTCCAATATGCGATAGTAGGTGCGGTGAAAGGGTGTTATCTCAAGAAAAGGGTACACCTCAAGAGCAAATTGTTCGAATGAACAATTTGCATTAGTCTGTTCGTTTTGCATAATGAGTTGGGTGTTGATTAGAATATTGCCTCTGTGAACTCCTTGAATGAGAAGTCGTTGAGTTGCTCTTGGCCATCTACTATGGTGTGGAACTCCCACCATACGGGGATGAGTGCGCTTATGGCGTTGAAGCATTGACCCTCGGTGGGTCTTTGGTCGTGCTCGACAATTAGTGTGCAGATAAGAGTACACTCCGTGTCATCAAGGGTTAGCCTCACGCTACCCGAGAAGAACTCCTTGGAGCCTATGGCTGCTATCAGCTTGTCGGCAATCTTGAGGTAAAGATAGGTTGAAATCTTGTACATAGCTGATTAAGTTGATAAATAATTGATAAAATATTTGCAATTTCGGATAAATTGCTTAACTTTGTGGTGCAAATATATATTCAATATTTTACCTCGTCAATAGTTTAGTACAAAAATTTAATATAATATCTTTTTATATGGAGACTGTAGGTGAACGACTGAGGCTTATACGCCGACAGCTAAATATGACGCAAGATCAATTAGCTCAGCGACTTGGTGTGGGTAAGGCTGCGCTCTCGATGGTGGAGACAGGTAAGGCTCGTCTATCGATGCGTAACAAGAATATCCTTGTTCAAGATTTTAATGTCAACCCCGATTGGATCGATACAGGCAAGGGTGCGATGTTTAATGCCGAGCCTGATATGACCCCATATCTTCACCGTACGGATAAGTCGTTGCCACTGCAGAGCGTACCTCTCTACTCCATAGAGTGCACTGCTGGTCTTGTCTCAATATTTCAGGACGACAGCAAGGTTAAGCCTGTGAATCATATTCATATACCAAATCTTCCAAAGTGCGATGGCGCGATATATGTTGTTGGCGACTCGATGTATCCTCTGCTCAAGAGTGGTGATATAATACTATATAAGCAGCTCAACGATGTGCGTGATGTCTTCTGGGGTGATATGTACCTCCTCTCAATAGATATGGATGGTGAGGAGTATATCACCGTTAAGTATGTTCAGAAGTCGGAGCATGAGGGGTATGTTAAGCTCGTAAGCCAGAACCAGCACCACGCCGACAAGGAGGTTGAGGTGAGTCGCATTCGTGCTATAGCTCTTATTAAGGCTTCGGTGCGCATGCACACCATAGGGTAGTGGGATGAGTGAATAGTAGAGGCTGCCTTGCGCTATGCAGGGCAGCCTCTACCATTTATATATATGTAGTATATTGCTATAGCATTGCTATGAGCTCCTCGTTGCTATAGGCATCGGCACCGTAGCATGTCTTGAGGTAGGCAAGACCTATGTTGTAGTCCTCCTCAGTAAAGGCGTCGGTAGCCTCCTTAGCAACAACAACATCGTAGCCCAATGAGTAGGCATCTGCCGAGGTGTGGCGTACGCACATATGGGTATGTAGGCCTGTCATAACTACGGTCTGCACACCAAGCTCCTTGAGAAGAATGTCAAGGTCGGTCTGGAAGAAACCACTATAACGGCGCTTAGGTACTACATAGTCGCCCTCCGAGAGGTTTAGCTCGGGGATAACCTCGGCGCCTGGAGTACCAGCGATGGCATGGTCGCCCCAAAGAGCAAGCTCGCGGTCGATACCCTTGCGGTGAGCATCGTTGCAGAAGATTACAGGAACACCCGCCTTGCGCGCTGCATCGAGAAGTTGTCTTGTGGCAGGAACAATAGCCTTACCACGCTCGCAGGTCAAAGCACCATAGACAAAGTCGTTAAGCATGTCAACAACCAAGATAGCAGGTCTGTTAAGCTTTTCCATAATAGTTTAAAAGTTGTAAGTTGTTAAAGTTTGTGTTTTAAGGTTATTTACAAATAAATAAAATATTATAGCCGCATCTAACATTTGGGTAAAACTAATTCAAAGTTAGAGGTTAGTTTTGAAAAATCCAAATTTTAAGGTATCATTTTTATTTTCAATTTATTTTTATACTGACTAATGTCAGTATAAAGATTATGAGAAAAATTTTGTGTGTTGAGGGTAACTTGGCCTATTATAGCCTATGACTGGCGGCATCATGGTAGGGCACTATGTGGGTCGTAATAGGTTTAATTTTGCCCTATTATAAATGCAACAAGACCCTTTGACAACTTGTCAAAGGGTCTTGTTGTTATGACATCGGATAGCTACTACATCGCATCCGAAAGCCAGTCGTTGCAATCATCCTCTAACTCCCTACGCTCCTCGTTAGTAAGCTCCAGGGCATAGGTTGCCACATAGTTATCCTTAGCGTCGAAGTGGTTGATATAGCTCTTGGCAACCATGTCGAAGTTGCCCTTACAATGATCTATGAGGTTGCTGATGATGTCATTCCACATATTATCATCATAGTCGTGCGACTCGCTATTGGGCGTGGACGAGAAGGTGTAATTGCTATTGCAAGCTACACACTCGATAAGTTGGTGTAGTGTTACATATCTCATGGTCACCTCTCTCTTGCGCTCCAACGCTCCGACGATGCGCTCGAGCCACACTCTATCAGTATCATCGAATGAGGCGAGCTCCGTGCTATCGATATCAAGCACTGCCACAATATTGCCATCGCGCCATACGGGGACAACGATCTCGCTGCACGAGAGCGAGCTACAAGCGATGTGACCTGGGAACTTTTCCACATCCTCCACAACGACAGTCTCGCCACGCTCCCATGCTGTGCCACACACGCCCTTACCATATTTAATGCGGCTACAAGCCAAAGGACCCTGGAATGGTCCAAGCACCAACTCGTCGCCCACAACGCGATAGAAACCCGTCCATAGAGGATTTATCGTGGCGTGTATCATAGCCGCGATATTAGCCATGTTGGCAATATCGTCGCACTCGTTCTCAACAAGAGCAACGACCTGCCTATGCAGCAGGTCGTAACGCTCATCTTTGCCTCCTTGGGCAATCTTTAACTCCTCAGCCATCAGTCTTTTAGATGTCGTTGTTGAGCTGTGGAATATCTATTGAAGTCTGCTTCTCGCCCAAGAGGTGCTCTGAGAAGTAGTCGGCCATACGCCAGAAGAAGTACTCGTTCATATCGCCGAAGCCATGGCGCTGGCCTGGGAGAAGGAGCATATCGAAGCGCTTGTTGTTGCGGATTAGAGCATCTACAACACGGAGAGTACAACCAGGGTGTACGTTCTCGTCGATGTCGCCATGAACCAACAAAAGGTGACCCTTAAGACGGTCGGCAATCTCGTGGTTAGCAGAGATGTGGTACTCGAATACGGTCTCGCCATCCTTCTCCACCTCCTTGATGCCGTGGTGCTTCTCGCTCCACCAGCGGTTGTAGATATTGTTATCGTGATTACCTGCGCATGACACTGCAACATCGAAGAAGTCGGGGTACATCAAGATTGCCGCAGTAGACATGAAACCACCACCCGAGTGACCATGGATACCAACACGCTCGATGTCGATAAAACTGTAGCGTGCTGCGAGCTGCTGGGCTGCAACGACCTTGTCCTTTAGACCGTAGTCGCGCAAATTACCGTAGCCGTAGTTGTGATACCACTTAGAGCGGTCGGGGTGGCCACCGCGATTACCTACAGTGATTACGATGAAGCCCATCTGTGCAAGGCGGTCGGTGCGAATCAATGGCTGGTACCACTGCTGCTCAACAGCCTCGGTCTGAGGACCTGGATATACATACTCGATGATTGGGTATTTCTTGTTAGGATCGAAGTCGTAAGGCTTGTACATCACGCCGTGGAGGTCGGTGATGCCATCGGCAGCCTTAACAACAAATCTCTCGGGGAACTGGTAGCCAATAGCGAAGAGTGGCTCAAGGTCTACGCTCTCAAGCTCCATAACGCGCTTACCATCGGTGGTGTAGAGCTCCGATACGGGGGCTGCGTCCACGCGAGAGTAGGTGGTGGTGAAGAAACGACAGTCGTCCGAAAGTGAGAAGTCGCCATGGAAATCCTTAGGATCGAGCTGCTTGAGACCAGTACCGTCGTAGTTCACACGGAAGAGGTGCAAGTAGTATGGGTTCTCATCCTTGTTGTAGCCTGTAGCGGTGAAGTAGATAACGCGCTTTGTGTCATCCACGCCAAGGACATATGATACGTGCCAGTCGCCCTTGGTGATAGGGTTGAGCAACTCGCCCTCAGCAGAGTAGCGGTAGAGGTGTGCCCAGCCGGTGCGCTCCGACCACTGGATAAGCTCCTTGCCACCATTGAGCAAGTATGGCATCTGCCACTCGATAGAGGTGTTCATCTCCTCGCATACAATATCCTTAGCTGTGGCTGTCGCTACATCTACCACGCAGAGGTCTGCGCGCTTGATGTCGCGGCTCTGGCGGATAACATAGAACTTATCGTTGTCGCCCTGCCATACAACGCGTGCAGGACGCTCGTACATGTCGGCATACTTATATGGACGGTTACATATGAAGAGCATCTGCTCAGGATACTTGGCCATATCTACCTCGCGGCGCTCGAATGTCTCTGTATCGAAGAGCTCCAACCAGAACTTAGGGCTCTCCTCACCAGGCATCTGATACTTATAGCTGAACAACTCGGGACGCTCCTTGAGGATGTTGATAACCCAGAAGTCCTGGAGTGCGCTCACGTCGCTGCGTACGGTAGCAAAGTGCTTAGAGTCTGGTGACCACTGCAAGAATACGCGGTAGCGCTCGTCGGGCTTAATCTGCTCGATGCAGTCCTCAAACCAGTGATATGCTGTGTTCTCCCCAGCATCGGTGGTAATCTGATACTCGACGATGGTGCTATCCTGAGGGTTCTTCGCAAGCTTCTCAACATCTTCCATAGACATATACCAGAGGTTGCTGTTCTTCTCGTAGACCGCTATGCGACCATCAGGCGATACGTTTGCCCACTCGGGAATACGCTGCTCACGCTCGTCGATAAGCTCCAACTCCTGCTTGGCAATGTCCCATTTGAAGTGGAATACAAGAGGCTTGCCCTCGTCGTCCTTTGGTGCGTAGTCGTTGTTCTCGACCATCACCTTGTGAGGTGCGATGTCGAAGAGTACGATGTTGTCCTCCTCAAGCTTGATGTTCTCGATAGGGAGGTGCTGTGCGTCGAAGGGGTAGTTTGTTGCCATGGTCACCTTCTCGGCAAGATCGCTCATCGACCACATCTCGTTCTTGGTGCGAGCTGCAGGGTCTACGATGTAGTAGTTGATAGCGTCAATGCTCTGCCACTTATACCAGAACTTGTTGCTCTGAGCAAACCAGTTGGCTCTAACGGCGGTCTGAGGCACGAGGCGGCGCATCTTGGTTGGTGAGAACTGCTCGGCCAGATTGTAGTTTGGAGCGGTGCTCTGTGGCTCGGCACCACGAGCAGCGTCTGTTGAGATTAGCATGGTCGCAACAGACAGAATAGTCATTAGTTGTTTAATCATAATATACTTAAGTTTAATTCTCAGCAGGGTTATGTTTGGCAAAGATATGAAAAAATGTTGAAAAATAAAATTTATTATCTGTCATATGTTATGTAGTCGATATGTTTTTTGCAAACTTTTGCCCAGTGTCGATATGTTGGTTGGCAAGGTGGTGGTAAATCTGTGCAAATATATGATAATTATGTAGTTTGCTAGTTTAGGGTTTGTTTATATGATATAGGCGTTTGTAGGATAAATTCCACTTTTTTATCAAAAAAATCTACTACACCCATCTAACTTGTATTTTTTTACTATATTTGCGAGAAATATATACGCAAGTATATAGTTTGTAGATTTTTTGTGTGGTGTGTAACAGATGTCCTAATGTTAGTTATTTCGCTTTTTTAGGGCGCGGAGTATGCACTACATGGGGTTTATTAACTACTAATACTTTTATTGCTTAATGGTGAAATCAAATTACATCATCGAGCTCAAGAACATCACTAAGTCCTTCCCAGATAAGGTGGTTCTCGACGATGTCAGTTTGTCAGTAAAGAGGGGAGAGTTCCTAACAATTCTTGGCCCTTCGGGTTGTGGAAAGACAACATTACTGCGTCTTTTAGCGGGCTTTAATACCGTTACAAAGGGCGAAATTAGTATCGACGGAGAGGTGATGACTAATGTGCCACCGCACAAGCGTCCGGTAAATACCGTCTTTCAGCGTTACGCCCTATTCCCAAATTACAATGTGTACGACAACATCGCCTTCGGCCTCAAGCTCAAGAAGGTCGATAAGCGTGAGATTGAGCAGCGTGTAAAGCGCGCCTTGAAGATGGTGGGTATGACCGACTATGAGCACCGCGATGTGCAGTCGCTATCGGGTGGTCAGCAGCAGCGTGTGGCTATTGCTCGCGCTATCGTCAACCGCCCTCAGGTGTTGCTTCTCGACGAGCCTCTCGCAGCCCTTGACCTCAAGATGCGTAAGGATATGCAGATGGAGCTTAAGGAGATGCACCGTAGCTTGGGAATCACCTTCGTATATGTTACCCACGACCAGGAGGAGGCGTTGACCCTCTCGGATACTATCGTGGTGATGAACGAGGGTGTCATCCAGCAGATTGGCTCGCCTACGGATATCTATAACGAGCCTTGTAATGCCTTTGTTGCCGACTTCATTGGTGAGAGTAACATCCTCAATGCAACGATGGTGCGTGACCGCCTCGTGCGATTCATGGATAAGGAGTTCGAGTGTATCGACGAGGGCTTCGGCGAGAATACTCCTGTGGATGTTGTTGTGCGTCCCGAGGATGTGTACATCATCCGTAATGCGGAGGCTGCTATGTTCCATGGCACCGTGCGTTCGTGTATATTCAAGGGTGTGCACTACGAGATGTTCGTAGAGACACCAGATGGTTACGAAATTCAGATTCAGGATTATAACTGCTTTGAGCCAGGCACACAGGTGGGCATGATGATTAAGCCTGCCGACATCCATGTTATGCGCAAGGAGCGCACCGAGAATGTGGTTGAGGGTGTCGTGGTGGATGCTACACATGTTACGATTCTTGGCGAGACCTTCGAGTGCCAGAGTGTTGAGGGTGCTGAGGCTGGCGAGACTGTCGATGTACACTTCGACTTCTCGGCTGTGGAACTTACCGACGACCCTGATGATGGTATCTCATGGGGTACTATTCGCTTTATCCTCTACAAGGGTGACCGCTATCATCTTACCATTCGCACTGAGGATGACGAAGATGTATTTGTCGATACTCGTGATGTGTGGGAGGACTTGGATGAGGTGGGTATCACCATTGCGCCTACAGCATTGCGTGTAACACGCCGAGTAAAGGAGTAGTTTACTATAAGTAATCGCCTGATTTAAGAATGAATAAAGTAGTAAAATTCTTTTCGAGACGACGCAGTTGGAGCCTCCCTTATGTGCTCTTCCTTGCCGTGTTCGTAGTAGCACCGCTCATCCTCATTATGATTTATGCATTCCAGGGTGAGGATGGTGGCTTCTCGTTTGCTAACTTCGAGAAGTTCATCCATCAGCGTGAGGCTATGAATACCTTTGTGTACTCGATAGGTATAGCCCTGATAACTACAATGATATGTATTATCTTGGGCTACCCCGCAGCATATATCCTCTCGAAGATGAGGGCATCTACGGCTCGTGTTGTGGTGATGCTCTTCATTCTGCCCATGTGGATTAATGTGCTTGTGCGTACGCTGGCCACAGTGGCCCTCTTCGACTTCTTGACACTCCCCTTGGGTGAGGGTGCTCTCATATTTGGTATGGTCTACAACTTCTTGCCATTCATGATCTACCCCATATACAATGTCTTGCAGAAGATGGACCGTTCGTTGATTGAGGCTGCTGAGGATCTTGGTGCTACACCTCGCCAGGTATTTACCAAGGTGATATTCCCACTCTCGATGCCCGGTATTGTGAGTGGTGTGATGATGGTGTTTATGCCAACAATCTCGACCTTCGCTATCGCCGAGCTTCTCACGATGAACAATATCAAGCTCTTTGGTACCACCATCCAGGAGAATATCAATAATGGTATGTGGCACTATGGTGCGGCTCTATCGTTCATCATGCTTATAATCATTGGTATAACCACGCTCTTTGCTGGCTCGTCTAGCAAGGATGGCGCAAATGATGGAGGGTTGATGTAGTATGAAGAAGCTATTTTCAAGGGGCTACCTAATTTTGTTGTTGGTGATGCTCTATGCCCCAATTATCATCATCGCCATATTCTCGTTCACCGAGTCGAAGGTCTTGGGCAACTGGACAGGTTTCTCTGCCGAGTTGTACACCTCGCTATTCTCGGGTGGTGTTAGTGATCGTCTAATTGACGCTATACAGAATACCTTCTTTATAGCAATTATTGCCGCTACGGTGTCGACAATCTTGGGTACTATTGCAGCTATCGGTATCAACGACCTACGCTCACGCAGCCGTCGTGCCGTTAACTTTGTTAATAATATACCCATCCTCAACCCCGATATCATTACGGGTATCTCGCTCTTCTTGCTCTTTGCATCGTTGGGCATTACCCAGGGCTATACCACTGTGATATTGGCACATATCGCCTTCTGTACCCCCTATGTGGTACTTAGCGTTATGCCTCGCCTTATGCAGATGAACCCCAATATCTATGAGGCAGCGTTGGATCTCGGTGCTACACCAATGCAGGCACTGCGCCGTGTCATCATCCCTGAGATTCGTCCAGGTATGATATCGGGCTTCATCCTCGCCTTCACACTCTCTATCGACGACTTTGCCGTTACCATCTTTACTAACGGTACAGATGGTTTGGAGACACTCTCAACATTTATATATGCCGATGCTCGTAAGGGTGGTCTTACCCCCGAGTTGCGTGCCTTGTCAACAATCATCTTGGTTGTGGTGTTAGTTCTACTTATTGTGGTTAACTACCGCGCCCACCGTCAGGCAAAGCGTGCCGAGGAGCAGGCAAAACAGCTTAAAAACTATTCACGCCGATGAAGACCATGTTTAACTATATTGTGCGTAGCGTGGTAGTTATCGCTACATTGGGATTGTTTGCCACATCATGTGGCGACTCTTCGCGTGAGGAGGTGCTCAAGGTCTACAACTGGGGCGACTATATCGACGAGGATTTGTTGACAGAGTTCGAGGAGTGGTATGAGCAGCAGACGGGTGAGAGTGTAAAGATTATATACCAGACCTTCGATATTAACGAGGTTATGCTCGCTAAGATTGAGAAGGGTGAGGCCGACTTCGATGTGGTATGTCCTTCGGAGTACATCATCGAGCGTATGATGCGTAACGACCTACTCCTTCCTATCCTTAACAAGGATTTTGAGAACGACCTTGAGAACACTGGTACTGAGAACTATATCACGAGATATGTGTCTCCATATATTCAGAACCAGTTTGATAATATCATCGCTCCCGAAGGCCACAAACCTCACGACTACTCGGTTGGCTATATGTGGGGTACTACGGGTATCCTCTATAATACCGACTATGTCACCGAGGAGGAGGCTATGTCGTGGGATTTGCTCTTCGACGAGCGTCTTGAGGGTAAGATTCTAATCAAGGATGCCTTCCGTGATGTTTACTCTCCAATGCTGGTCTATGCTAAGACTTTGGAGGCACGCGAGAATAGTATGTTCGAGGGTCAGGAGATAAACACTCTTCCGCTCAACGACTCTGTGCGTGTGGCACGCAACCTTAGTGATAGTGTCCCCACTATTACCTCTCTTATGTTTGACTCGACTGATGAGTCTATTGCTCTTGTTGAGGGCTATCTCAAGCGTATGAAGCGTCTTGTAGCTGGTTGGGAGGCCGATTTCGGTAAGGAGATGATGACGCAGAATAAGGCGTGGATAAACCTTATGTGGAGTGGCGATGCTGTTTGGGCTATTGAGGAGGCTGCCGAGGTGGATGTCAACCTCGACTATGTAGTGCCCGAGGAGGGTAGCTGCGTATGGTTTGATGGCTGGGTGATACCTAAGTATGCCAAGAATACTCGTGCTGCGCGCTACTTCATCAACTACATGTGTATGCCTGAGAATGCCGTGCGTAATATGGATGCTACGGGTTATGTCAGTGTTATTGCCGATCCCGCCGTGCTTATCTCTATGGATGAATACCTCTATGAGATTGATGCCGTGCTTGCAGAGATGTCTGAGGAGGGTATCGAGGAGAGTAGATTCCTTGAGCTTGAGGAGCAGCTTGTAGGCTTTATGGCCGAGCGCGATGCAGCTCTTGAGGAGGATGGCATAAACCTTAGCTACTTCTTCAAGGGCGATGATGGCAACCCTTTGGTCTTCAACCTTGCCGACATGTACGATGTAGAGTCTGAGTATCTCGACTATGAGGTTAGAGCCGAGTGTGTGTGCGTTGATCCAATCTTGTATCCCGATATCGAGGTTATTGGTCGCTGTGCTATGATGCACGATAGCTACGACCAGACGGATAAGATGTTGGAGATGTGGTCGCGCGTTAAGGGTGATAACCTATCGCCTGTGATGTTGCTCTTCATCCTCATCTCGTTTGCCACCATCATTGTATGGGGCGTATGGCGCAAGATTGCAAAGCATCGCAAGCAGCAGATGATACTCAAGCGTCGTCACCACGAGCGTAAGACAAAATAGAGCTAACCTATAATAAACCTATTAACTAATTTTTTACAACATTCATTTACAACGATGACAAGAAGATTAACACTTCTCCTTGCCACCATTGCGTTTGCTGTAACAGCGCAGGCAACAACACCTACAACCCAGAATGACACAACATCGAACCCAACCTCTGCAATGACACTTTCTGTTGAGGAGTCTCTTGAGGAGGATAGCGAGTGGGGCTTCTGGTGGGAGGCTGGTGCTAACATCGCATCTAACTACCTATGGCGTGGTTATGACCAGTCTTACTCGGGTAATATGTTCGACCCATCTATTCAGCCAAGTGTAACCTTGGGTTATGGCATGTTCTATGTTGACCTTTGGCTCAATGTATCACCTTTGAGCAAGTATCAGGAGTTCGATATGACCTTGGGCTTCGACTATGAGAACCTATCTGTAACCATATATGATGTATGGTGTGGTACGGGTGCTGAATTTTGGAAGAACGACTTCCTCGATGATAAGAATCATAGCTTGACAGCTACTATTGATTATACACTCTTCGACCGTTTGCGTTTGCACTGGGGTACAACATTCCTCCATGCAGCAGACTGGCTCTACAACGAGGATGGCTCTCGTAAGCGCCGTGCTTTCTCTTCTTACTTCGAGGTGGCATATACGCAGCCTGTTAAGGATCTCTTCGATATCGAGATATTGGCGGGTGCTTCACCATGGACTGGTCCTTTCTGGACAGCAGGCCCACAGATTATTGAGGATGGCGAGCGCTTCTTGAACTACGATGCCGAGAATCCTCCTGTTACTGGTTTCAATGTGACAAATCTGGCTATCACCCTTAGTCGTGAGTTCGAGGTGGGCTGTGCAACAATTCCAGTAAATGTTGGTTACACCTATAACCCAACATCTAAGCGTCACTATGCGCTTATCAAGGCTGGCGTTGCCTTCTAAGGTGCGCAAGCATTGATGCTTTTGATATGTGGGGAGGTCGATAAATGTTGTCGACCTTCCTCGCTTTTTATCGCATAACCTCTTGTGTTTCGCCATTATTTTGTATCTTTGTGCTACGAAATTACTAATAACCGATACTATATGAATGCTATTGTAAAGAACGAGTTTCAGTTCGAGGGCCAGAAGGGTCACTATGTAGGCAAGGTGCGTGATGTATATAACATCAACGATGACTACCTTGTAATGGTCGTGTCGGACCGTATTTCAGCCTTCGATGTGGTACTCCCAAAGGGTATCCCATTCAAGGGTCAGGTGCTTAACCAGATTGCTGCTAAGTTCCTTGATGCTACTACCGACATCCTTCCTAACTGGAAGATTGCTGTGCCAGATCCTATGGTTACTGTGGGTCACCGTTGCGAGCCTTATAAGGTGGAGATGGTTATCCGTGGCTACCTCTCTGGTCACGCATGGCGTGAGTATAAGGCTGGTAAGCGTGAGATTTGCGGTGTGGCTATGCCAGATGGTATGGTTGAGAATCAGCGCTTCCCCGAGCCTATCATCACCCCTACAACAAAGGCTGATGAGGGTCACGACGAGGATATCTCTAAGGAGGAGATTATCGCTCAGGGCCTCGTATCTCGCGAGGAGTATGAGCAGCTTGAGAAGTACACACGCGCAATATTCCAGCGCGGTACTGAGATAGCAGCGAAGATGGGTCTTATTCTTGTTGATACCAAGTATGAGTTTGGTAAGAAGAATGGCACCATCTATCTCATGGATGAGATCCACACCCCAGACTCATCGCGCTACTTCTATAAGGAGGGCTACGAGGAGCGTCTTGCTCGTGGCGAGAAGCAGAAGCAGCTCTCTAAGGAGTTCGTTCGTGAGTGGCTTATGGATAATGGCTTCCAGGGTCAGGAGGGTCAGCAGGTACCTGATATGACTCCAGAGGTTGTTGCTGGTATCACTGAGCGCTATATCGAGCTTTACGAGGCTGTGACTGGCGAGAAGTTTGTGCCAGGTGAGGCTGACGATGTTGAGGCTCGCATCGAGCGTAATGTGTCAGAGTTCCTTAAGACACTTTAATATCTTGTGATAAGGGGTCGTTCTTGACCGCTCACATAGTGTAGACTACCCAGGGGTGTTATAGTATACCTCCCTGGGTAGTCTTTTTATGTAAAAATAACTCTTTCGCGGGGCTGATCTTGGTATGGTAACAACTACTCGGGTCAGCCCATATTTTATATATATATGTGTGTAGAGCTGAAAAATAATGGTATAGTGCCGCTATAGTCGATTGGCACACCTCTTGCATCTGCTCGGTTGTCGCCATCTTTGTAAATTGCTGTTTATAAGATGTTATTGGCGTAAAAATTATTTAGTATATATTTTGCTTATACACTCATAAGAATATATGATTAAACATTTTGCCTAAAAATGTTTGAGATTAATCTTTTTTATATACTTTTGCAGTGGGATAAGAAACGATTATACCGATAAAATAGAATATATAAAATATAAATAGTAATTAACAAATAAAACAGATTAAGATTATGACAACTATCATCAATTCACAGCTTCCAGAGTTTAATGTTCAGGCTTACCACAATGGCAACTTCAGCGCGGTATCGAGCGACGATGTAAAGGGCAAGTGGGCTATCTTCTTCTTCTATCCTGCCGACTTCACCTTCGTGTGCCCAACAGAGTTGGTTGACCTTGCAGAGAAGTATGCTAAGCTAAAGGAGCTTGGCGTGGAGGTTTACTCTGTGAGCACCGACTCACACTTTGTACACAAGGCATGGCACGATGCTTCGGAGAGCATCCGCAAGATTAACTACCCAATGTTGGCCGATCCAACAGGTGTTCTTAGCCGTGGCTTTGGCGTGATGGACGAGGCTTCGGGCATGGCATACCGTGGTACTTTCCTTGTAAACCCAGAGGGGCAGATTAAGATTGCCGAGATTCAGGATAACAGCATCGGCCGTAATGCCGACGAGTTGGTACGCAAGGTTCAGGCAGCCATCTTCGTAGCTAACCACCCAGGTGAGGTTTGCCCAGCTAAGTGGGAGCAGGGCGCAGAGACTTTGAAGCCAAGCATCGATCTTGTAGGTAAGATCTAATATGAAACGCGGGAGTGGCCGAGTCAATAGGGCTGCGGCCACTCTCTTATAAGTAACCCAGCATAACCGATAAACCGCTACAACTATGTTAGACGCATCTATCCTACAACAGCTAACCGACATCTTTGGCTCTTTGGAGGCCGACTATACTCTTGCTGCTCGCTACTCAGCTACGCACGATAAGCGAGGTCTGCTCATGGAGTTCCTCAACGACTTTGCATCTACATCATCGCATATCTCTGTTTCGCAGCAGGAGGTCGAGGGTGACAGCTTGTCATTCTCGGTACAGAAGGGTGGCGTAGAGACAGGCATAATCTTCCGTGGTATTCCTAATGGTCATGAGTTTACATCCTTGATACTCGCGATACTTAATGCCGATGGTAAGGGTAAGAACCTTCCTGATGAGGGTATTGCTCGTCGTGTGCGTGCCTTGAAGGGCGACATCCGCTTGCAGACATACATATCGCTCACATGTACCAACTGTCCCGATATTGTGCAGACGCTCAACATCTTTGCGCTTCTGAATCCAAATATCACCCATGAGATGATCGATGGTGCGCTCTATCAGTCGGAGGTTGACGCCAAGGGTGTGCAGGCCGTGCCTGCTGTCTTTGCGGAGGGCGAGATGCTTCATGTGGGTCGTGGCTCGTTAGGCGAGTTGTTGGAGAAGTTGGAGGCTAAGTATCCATCATCGGCTGATGACGAGGTGGCTGTGGGTGAGCCCATTCGTAGGGAGTACGATGTTGTGGTCTTGGGTGGTGGCCCCGCTGGTGCCTCGGCTGCGATATATTCGGCGCGTAAGGGCCTTAGGGTAGCTATGGTCGCTGAGCGTATCGGTGGACAGGTGAAGGAGACGGTAGGTATCGAGAATATGATATCTATACCATATACTACGGGTGCTGAGCTTGCAGATAATCTCCGTACCCACTTGACAAAGTATCCTATCGAGCTCTTCGAGAATCGCAGAGTGGAGTCAACCAATCTGAGTGGTAAGGATAAGGAGGTCATGGTCAAGGGTGGCGAGGTGTTTAGTGCTCCTGCACTTATTATCGCAACGGGAGCGGGCTGGCGTCGCTTAAATGTAGAGGGTGAGGCCGAGTATATAGGCCGTGGTGTAGCCTTCTGTCCGCACTGCGATGGACCATTCTACGCTGGTAAGAGTGTTGCCGTTGTTGGTGGTGGTAACTCTGGTATTGAGGCCGCCATCGACCTCGCAGGAATATGCAAGAAGGTGACTGTTATAGAGTTTATGGATAGCCTTAAGGCTGACCAGGTGTTGCAGGATAAGGTGCGAAGCCTACCAAATGTCGATATTTTGGTCTCTACGCAGACCATGAAGGTTGTGGGCAATGGCGAGAAGGTTACTGCCTTGGAACTTAAGAACCGTCAGACCGAGGAGCTCTTCAATGTGGAGTTGGATGGTGTCTTCGTGCAGATTGGCCTAAGTGCCAATAGCCAGCCATTTGCTGAGTTGGAGAAGAGCCGCATAGGTGAGATTATCATCGACGCTCACTGCCGCACTAACATCCCAGGCGTATATGCCGCAGGCGATGTTTCGTCGGTCCCTTACAAGCAAATTATCATCGCTATGGGCGAGGGTGCTAAGGCGGCACTCACAGCATTTGATGATAGGGTGCGTGGCGTGATTTAACATAGTAGACGACAATAAGAGAGGCGACTGTGGTACCACAGTCGCCTCTACTCTTAGGGATGTGTCAAAAATGATACTTTTTAGGAGAGGGCAGTAACGGCAGTGTTCAGCAATAATAATTTGTTGTTAGAATGGGTTAGATTTGGCTCATCACAAAAGAACCCATCCAAGGGATAGTACTCAGTCGTACAGCCCTGGATGGGTTACTTTTAGGGATGGGTCAAAGATGACCTATTATCACAACAAATTACTTTGTGCGGTTGATATAAGAGTTATAACGCCACTTAGCATTCTCCTCAGCTGCCTCGAACAACTGCTCTGCCTCTGCAGGGAAAGCCTTCTTCAACGATGTGTAGCGTACCTCCTTCATCAAGAAGTCGCGGAATTTCGACCAGTCTGGCTCCTTAGAATCCATTACGAATGGGTTCTTACCCTCAGCCTCAAGCTGTGGGTTGTAGTGCCATAGGTGCCAGTAACCACACTCTACGGCCTGCTTGCCGATAGTCTGAGTGCGTGTCATACCACCCTTGATACCATGGTTGATACATGGAGCGTATGCGATGATGAGTGATGGACCTGGGTATGCCTCAGCCTCCTTCAATACATTGAAGAGCTGCTGCTGTGAAGCGCCGATAGATACCTGTGCTACATATACATAGCCGTAGGTCATGGCGATAGCACCAATATCCTTCTTGCGGATGCGCTTACCTGCTGAAGCGAACTTAGCAACAGCGCCTACAGGTGTAGACTTCGATGACTGACCACCAGTGTTAGAGTAAACCTCGGTATCAACGATAAGGATGTTAACATCCTCACCAGATGCCAATACATGGTCTACACCACCGAAGCCGATATCGTAGCCCCAACCGTCACCACCGAAGATCCACTGTGACTTCTTAACGAGCCACTCCTTGTACTCAACGATTGTGCGGCAAGCCTCGCAGTCGCATGCCTCAACCAAAGGCAAGAGGCGTGAGGTGATCTCCTGTGACTTAGCAGCGAGGTGGCGTGAGTCGATCCACTCCTGCATGATGCCCTTAAGCTCCTCTGAGCAGCAGTTGCACTCGGCGATAGCCTTGCGCATAACATCAGCAAGGGCCTCACGAATCTTCTCGACACCCACACGCATACCGAGACCGAACTCGGCGTTGTCCTCGAAGAGTGAGTTAGCCCATGCAGGACCGTGACCCTTCTCGTTTGTGCAGTATGGTGTTGATGGCGCTGAGCCAGAGTAGATAGATGTACAGCCTGTAGCGTTAGCAATCATCATGCGGTCGCCAAAGAGCTGTGTGATAGCCTTGATATATGGAGTCTCACCGCAACCAGCACAAGCGCCCGAGAACTCGAACATTGGCTGTGCGAACTGTAGGTTCTTTACAGACTTGGTCTTGTCAACATGCTCGGTGTAGCCCACCTCCTTGGTGATCTTATCCCAGTTCTTAGCCTCAGGCATCTGCTCAGCCAAAGGACGCATAACGAGAGCCTTCTCCTTAGCAGGACATACATCCACACAGTTGTTACAGCCTGTACAGTCCATAGGCGATACCTGGATGCGGAACTTGAGAGCCTTAGTCTCACCCAAGCCCTGCTTCCACTCTACGCCAGTAGCTGCAGCCTGCTCCTCAGTAGCGAGGAATGGGCGGATAGCAGCATGAGGACACACATATGCACACTGGTTACACTGGATACAGTTCTCAATCTTCCACTGAGGCACTGATGTTGCGATGCCACGCTTCTCGTATGCAGCGGTGCCGTTGTCCCAAGTACCATCCTCGCGGCCGTTGAATGCCGATACTGGAAGCTGGTCGCCCTTGAGTGCATCGATAGGCTTACATACCTCGCGCACGAAGGCTGGGATAGATGCGTCTACAGTAGCCTCCGAAGCCTTGCACTCGATGTTTGCCCACTCGGCAGGAACATCAACTTTGACTACAGCCTCGCAACCTGCGTCAACAGCAGCGTAGTTCATATTAACGATATCCTCACCCTTGTTGCCGTAAGATTTGTAGATAGCCTTCTTCATCTCCTCGACAGCCTTCTCGATAGGAATGATGTCGGCAATCTTGAAGAATGCAGCCTGCATGATGGTGTTGGTGCGTGAGCCAAGACCAAGCTCTGTGGCAATCTTAGTGGCGTTGATGATGTAGAAGTTAATCTCGTTCTTTGCGAGGTATGCCTTCATATGGTCGGGTAGTGTTGCGCATGTTGTCTCGGCGTCGTTCACAGAGTTCAAGAGGAACGAGCCACCACGCTTCAAGCCCTTCAATACATCATACTTCTCGGTGTATGATGGCACATGGCACGCTACAAAGTCAGGAGTGGTTACAAGGTATGGCGATGTGATTGGGTTGTCGCCAAAACGCAAGTGCGATGAGGTGTAACCGCCCGACTTCTTTGAGTCGTATGAGAAGTATGCCTGGCAATACTTGTTTGTAGAGCCACCGATAATCTTAATAGAGTTCTTGTTAGCACCAACAGTACCATCAGAGCCAAGACCGAAGAACAACGCCTCGAAGGTACCCTCCTTAGCCATTGAAATCTCCTCGCCTACAGGCAATGAGAGCATTGTAACATCATCGTTGATACCTACGGTGAAACCCTTCTTAGGCTCTGCTGACTCGAGGTTAGCATATACTGCCAACATCTGTGCTGGTGTAGTATCCTTTGACGATAGACCATAGCGACCACCAATAATCATTGGACGGTTCTCGCACTCGTAGAATGCATCGCGGATGTCGAGCAATAGTGGCTCGCCATTAGAACCTGGCTCCTTAGTGCGGTCGAGCACGCAGATGCGCTTAACGCTCTTAGGCAATACATTGAAGAGGTACTTAGCCGAGAATGGACGGTAGAGGTGTACGGTGATAACACCCACCTTCTTACCCTGTGTGCGCAAGTAGTCTACGCACTCCTTGATAGTCTCGGTAACAGAACCCATGGCGATGATGATGTTCTCTGCCTCAGGATCACCATAGTATGTGAATGGCTTATACTCGCGACCAGTGATTGTTGAGATCTTCTCCATTGCCTCAGCAACCATGTCAGGCACTGCGTTGTAGAACTTGTTTGATGCCTCACGAGTCTGGAAGTAGATATCTGGGTTCTGGGCAGTACCGCGAGTTACAGGACGCTCAGGGTTGAGCGAACGCTTGCGGAACTCGCGCAAAGCCTCACGATCGAACATTGCGGTGAGTGATGCCTCGTCGATAAGCTCAATCTTCTGAATCTCGTGTGATGTGCGAAAGCCATCGAAGAAGTGTACGAATGGGATGCGAGCCTTGAGAGCTACGATGTGTGCCACACCCGCAAGGTCCATAACCTCCTGAACAGATGATGTGGCGAGCATAGCAAAACCTGTCTGACGCACAGCCATAACATCCTGGTGGTCACCAAAGATTGAGAGTGACTGCGCAGCAAGAGCACGCGCTGACACATGGAATACGCCTGGGAGCAACTCACCGGCAATCTTGTACATGTTAGGCACCATAAGGAGCAGACCCTGTGATGCTGTAAATGTAGATGTCAAAGCACCGCTCTGCAATGAGCCGTGTACAGCACCTGCTGCACCAGCCTCCGACTGCATCTCCACCACCTTAACAGTATCACCAAAGATGTTCTTCTTGCCCTGAGCTGACCACTCGTCCACAAGCTCGGCCATGGTTGATGATGGGGTGATGGGGTAGATGGCTGCTACCTCTGAGAACATATACGCAATATGCGCTGCAGCGTAGTTACCATCACATGTAATAAATCTCTTCTCTGCCATATATTTCAACTTTAGTTTGTTTTCATTATCTTCCGAACTTGCTGCTTGTCACAATGTTGTGACTTTAGCATTAGCTCGGCTATAATACCTTGCGCAAGGACTTTGGTTGTGTGACGCTCCATGCGTAGGACAAAAATCGGTGCAAAGGTACATAATTCGAATGAAAAATCATAGTATTTTCGCTGTTAACTTTTTAACACTGAGCGATTGGTCAATTTCTCCTATTGCCGATTGGATAGTTTGCCCCTGTTATATCTTGTATAACAGCCTTATGACATTGTCCATTTTAAGAACATGTGAGTGGCGCTGTGTTGGTAGATATTCTATGTTAGGGGGGGCTTGGGGTTGTTGGGTGTCGTTCCGAAATAGCGTTACATAGAGAGGGCTTGTTGTTGATGAGGCGAGCAAAGGTTTGTGAGTTGACCTAAAAATGTACTCTTTGAAGCTCCTCGCAGTGCTCAATCTCGGCTATCACCTCCTCGACGTCCGCACCTGCTATGTGGTACGCTTCATGAAGCTACGCATGGCCTCCGCATCAGAAGTCTATATGGTGGGCTTTGAATATTTTGGCTGTCGCAAAGTTGTTGTTAACAATCACGCTTACACTCCTTAATCTAATATTTGTGCTCATAATTATATCGTTTAAATATAATCTTTTTGTCTGTAAGTATAGGGCAAATCTCCGACTTTGCAAATCGGGATTTTTATCTCAGTATAGGGAAAAGTGATGTCATGTAGTGTGATTAAATAATTTTTATTACTTTTGTAATAGACTAACCCATTTCTTATCTATGAAACTACAAAGTGGTACAATACTGCAAGGTGGCAGATACCGCATTGTCGACTCACTCGGCCGTGGAGGTTTTGGTGTGACATACCTTGCCGAGCAGGTCATGGCAAGGCGCAAGGTCTGCATCAAGGAGTTCTTCCCTCAGGATTACTATAAACGCGATGAGGATAGCGTAAGCATCAGCCTGCTCTCTGAGAACTTTAAGGAGAATATGTCGCGCTTCAAGACTAAGTTCATCAAGGAGGCTCAGACAATAGCTGCCCTCGACCACCCCAATATTATCCATATCCACGATGTATTTGAGGAGAACGGCACGGCATACTACGTCATGGACTATATTGAGGGTGAGTCGCTTAGCGAGCATGTCAAGCTTGGCGGTGCTCTTGCTGAGGCTGATGCACTGCGCTATATCCGCGAGGCGGCCTCGGCATTGGAGTATATCCACGACCGCAATATAAACCACCTCGATGTTAAGCCCGGCAATATCATGGTGCGCCGCGAGGATAACCGCGCCATATTGATTGACTTCGGTCTCTCGAAGCACTACGATGCCGAGAGTGGCGATGCGACGTCGACGACGCCCGTAGGTGTTAGCCATGGCTTTGCACCTATGGAGCAGTATAAGCAGGGTGGTGTTAGCAAGTTCTCGCCCGAGACAGATATTTACTCTTTGGGTGCAACATTGTACTACCTCGTTACGGGCAAGGTGCCACCCCAGGCTGCCGATATTGCCGACGATGGTCTGCCTACACTTCCCGCCCACCTATCAAGTAGCGTGCGCACCGCTATTGAACACTCTATGGAGGTTCAGCGCAAGAGACGCCCACATAGTTTAAAAGAGTTCTTGGCTTATCTTAGTGGTGGTACTAAACAAACTAATAATGACGATGTTGTTGTTGCGCCAATTGCTGATTCAGAGGTGACGCGTATAGCAGAAAGAGATGAGAGAACGGTGTTAACCTCCACTCGTACATATAAGGTTGGTGACTACTACAATGTGAATGGCAAGAAAGGCGTTGTCTTTGAGGTATGGGATGGTGGTCGCCATGGTAAGATTGTATCGTTAGATGAGACCTCTGCACCTTGGGACTTGCGTTTTAAAATAGGTTTTGATTCTATTGAGGGTCCAGTGTTAGGTGCAAATTCCGAGAGGAATGGCAAGGTGAATACCGATGAGGTGATGCAGCGAGATGATTGGAGTCAATATCCCACCTTTGTTTGGTGTCGCAATAAGGGAAAGGATTGGTATCTGCCAGCTAAAGATGAGTTAAAGGCTATATACAATAATGAGTCAAAGATTAAGTCCACATTGGCTAAATATGGTGCTGAACTTAATGGTATTTTTTATTGGTCGTCAACGAAGTTTAATGGGCCTTACGCGTGGGGTGTCAGTATGTACCGTGGCGACACCTACTACAACCTCAAGAACTCCAGCTACTATGTGCGCGCTGTGTCCGTTTTTTAAGATTTAGGCTTGTCGATTGCGGCAACAGCTTTACTCTTTACTCCTCGCGCTTTCGGGCGCGAGGAGTCTTTTTTGTGGGTATGTGTGAGGGCGCTACGCTTGGGAGGGCAACACCTTGGGCGTCATTGCGAGCGAGTGCAACGAGCGTGGCAGCGCTGCACACCTCGGCATGACGTTGATGGGGTCGCGATGTCGTAAGGTCTCAATGGTCTTAACAGTCATGTTAAGAAAGTTGTATATATAGGTTGCCCAGGGGCATAACAAAAGAGAATAGCTAAACTGCTATTCTCATTGTCGTAAGGAGGCTGACTTCAAGACTTTACAGACTTTTTAGTCAGCCTCTTTGGAACGGAATGTATCTATAAATATTTCATTCCAAATCTAAGACCAGGACTCGAACTGCGGTCAGCAGAGCGAGAGCAAACCAAGGTGATTTGATTGGGCGAAATACCGAAGGTATAGAAGATAGGGTGAGTGTTAGTGCCAAGCTTGCTTGAGCAACTAATACTCACCCTATATTCTTAAGTTGTGTAGCAACTTGTCCAATCGATCACTGCCGGCAAGTTTGCCGAGCCGCCACAGTCAGTGCGAGTCCTATCCTGGGTACAAAAAAAGAGCAGTCTTTCGAACTGCTCTTTGTGCCACACTCTGACAGATTATCGAACTATTGTAGATGATTTCTATAAGGTTGTAGAGTTTGTTGAGTGGTTGAAGGAATACTATCCAGAGAAAATCCCCCTCATTATAGAGAGTAAATAACTATGGGTTATCATCCTTTTGACGGTTGATAACCCCCTCCTCTATAGTCTGTTGCAACTGTATCCTCCCTCCTGTAATTATCATAGGCCAGAGTAGGTGTAATAGGTTGGTGTTGTGTCTTATGGTGGTTGCAACTGACGGAATAGTGAAATATTTTTCTACTAATCTTGTTATTTTTTCTATGCTTTCTATATTTATTAATAAACGATAGTAATATGGAAAATAGGAAAAGACAATATCGTGAGCTGAGCGATATAATTAAACAAAATATCCGCAAATCAACTTTAGGGAAACCGAAGACTGAAATTCATAAAAAACACATTAGCCAATCAATGAAGCGTTACTGGGAGTCTATCCCCCACAAGCCAAAAGAGGTGACTATGGATGACCTAATTGGCAAGTCAGAATAACTTATTATCAAGGTAAGGATTTGTGTTTTTCTGCATAAAAATAATATTGAGAGAAAATGAAAACTAAGTGTTAAAATTTGATAAACTAAAAATAGTATCAGACATTGAAAACATAGAAATACTTAAACAAAATGATTTCGATGAGATAGTTAAGAACAATTATACAGTAGCTCTAAAATTCTATATGACATACCCGTTTCATCTATACATAGAGATTGATTATGTTAGTAGAGAGCTTGTCATAGAATTCACCGGGAAAATTCTTGGTGTTGATTACCCAAAGCTAATAAGCTTGGACAATATTAGGCAATGCTTTGAGAATATCAATAAGATGGGGTTATGTTACCTAAACATCGATGCCATTATATCAGACTCTAAGGTTGTAAAGTGTGATGTTACCAAGGATTGTCCTTGTGATGACATATCTACCTTAACTGCATTTATAAGAAGTAACATTTCAAACTATTACCAGTTCTCTGCACGACAGCTCCGTAACGGGAACTTCATTGTTGAGAAGAATGTAACCAGTAAACAATCTAAGAAGCGTTTAACTATCTATGACAAATCAAAGCAAATGAATAAGAGTGAAAACAAGAAATTTATGGAAAACTACAATATAGAACCAGCAGTATTTGATGGGCTATGCCGATTTGAAATGAACCTCAACTCCGTAGCTCAAATTAAATCCTCATTGGATGTCCCAGATACAAATTTACTGACAGTATTGTCAGCAACCAAAAATCCAATTCAGGAGTTTATGAATGATGTGGTAGCTGATACAGATGCAAGCGTCCCACTCACCGACAAGCAATCATATTTTGCTTACTTAGTTCTTCAAGATTGCAACTATGATTTAGCCCAAGTTGAGGCTAAGATGCGTCAGTTCTATTCCAAGAATACATACTTTGCCAGAGTAATGCAACCATACCGAGAGGCACTTAATAGAATGAGTGAACATCAGTTTACAAAGAAAGACTTGCTTAATATGCTCAGCTAGGTGTATCAATATAAAAACGTATCAAACTAATCTTTAGATTGAGGCTTAAACCCCTCAACTATTGTAGCAGTATAACCTAAAAGATTAATCTGAAAAATAAGTCACATTTTTTGTTGGATATTGGTTGTTTTTCTGATTGAGGAAGTATTTATTTATAAAGCGAGGACATCAATCAAAGGAATGCAGCGTCGAGGTATTCTTGATGTCAAGTGTAAGGACTGGCAGTGAGTCTTTATGCGGTCAGAGAACACTGCATCTGATTTTTGTAGCACGATAGGGACTAAGCCTATCTATCCAGAGGAGGGCACCAGCTCTCCTCTTTCGTTTTCCCGGTGTTCACACCTATGTCCTATAATTTATTCTTGCAATGTCCCCGAAGAGTGTTGTTCGTTTGGGAAATTCTTTTTAATTTTGTAGAGACAACATATCTCATCGGACATATCAATACAGACCATGATTAAGCATCATTCATATAAGATTCAAAATGTTATCCAGAAGGAGTTGTTTGCCGCTAAGCACTCTATTAAGATTTGTGTAGCGTGGTTCACCAACGACTTATTATTTCAACCCTTGCTTCTTAAACTCGATGCGGGTGTTGAAGTCACGATTATAACGAACAAGGATGAGATAAATTTTGCTGAGACTAATGATGTAGACTTTGATGAATTTATCCAGCGTGGTGGTTGTATATATTGGAACGAGAGGGGTGATAAAAGCAGATTGCTCCACCATAAGTTTTGTATTATAGATGACAGTGTAGTTATATCAGGTTCTTATAACTGGACCAATGGTGCGGAGTATAACGATGAGGACATTACGGTATATTCCGATGAACCAGAGACCACAAAACACTACTCTGATATTTTTGATAAGTTAGCAGCACAGCTAACTATGATAAAAGTAAATATAACACAAGTCAAGTCTAATAGCAGCAAAAGACAGGTTCCGAATGGTTCTATAATTGAATACACATCATCTGATGGGAAAATTATTCAACCACATAATAATTCTACATTCGCTACTTATATTATATCAAACACCTATGTTAATGGCAAAGGTATAATAGTATTTGACATAGTCATAAAAGAAATTGGAGATTGGGCATTTAGGAGTTGCAACAATCTAAAGAGTATTACTCTCCCTAATAACATAACTACGATAGGTAGTCATGCATTTAGTAGCTGCAGTAGTCTTACAAGTATTACCCTGCCTAATAGTATAACAACGATTGGTGGTGGTGCATTTAGTAGTTGCAGTAGTCTTACAAATATTACCTTACCTAATAG
Organism: Alistipes sp.; assembly: GCA_045613645.1. GTDB lineage: Bacteria > Bacteroidota > Bacteroidia > Bacteroidales > Rikenellaceae > Alistipes. The sequence continues at coordinate 57,354 of JAZLBJ010000042.1, forward strand.
TATAACAACGATAGAGTATGAAACATTTAGCAATTGTTCTCGTCTAAAAAATGTAATCATCCCAGATAGTGTCACAAAGATAGGTAGAGAAGCATTTCGTGCTTGTAGTAGTCTTACAAGCATCGCTCTTCCTGATAGTTTAACAACGATTTATAGCGAAGCATTTATAAAGTGTAGCAATCTTATTGGTATTTCTATTCCTGATAATGTAATTTCAATTGGTGATAGAGTATTCTGTGGTTGTGATAAATTAGAAAAGTTCGAGGGAAAGTTCGCTGTAGAGAATGGATGTTGCTTGGTGATTAATGGAATCCTTAATGGATTTGCACTAAATTGTAATACAACTGATTTTATCATTCCCGATAGCGTCGAGGAGATTGGAAGAAGTGCTTTTGAAGGTAGTATCAATTTGCGAAATATAGTTATACCAGAAACGGTAAAAACAATTAGACATAATGCCTTTTATAATTGTAGTGAACTAAAATCATTAACTTGCAAATCATCAATACCACCTAGGATAACTGATATCCTTTCTATTTGGAGAGGGAAGGCGAATGAATCACATGACATGGGGTTTTCTGGGGATATTATTTATGTGCCAAATAGCAGTGTCTACGATTATAAGAGAGCAGAAGGATGGAAACAATATAATGCTAATAAGATAAAGGCGAATTATAAAAATGAAGCCAATGAAAAATATTCTACAATACCTAACAATGAAATTTGGTACACATCCGTTGGTGGAGAAGTGGTAGTCCCAAGAAAAAATGATTTTGGGGCAAATATAATATCCAACACATATAAGGATGGTAGGGGCGTTATATCATTTGATTCGGATATTGAGCTACTGGGAGATAGGGTATTCTCTGGATGTAATAATTTAGTTAGTATAGCAATACCAAATAGTGTTAAGGTAATAAAAAGATGGGTATTCCATTTTTGTTGTAACCTACAATACGCATATATAGGGAGTGGAGTACAATCAATTGATGATAATCCATTTTGGTGTTGTAAGAATATTCTACATTTTGAAGGTGATTTAGCTCAAGATGAAGGTCGATGTTTAGTCATAAATGATGAATTGAAAAGTTTTGCTATTGGTTGTGGCGGTACGGATTATAGGTTACCTGAGGGCATTACATCCATTGGTAGGCACGCATTCAGTGGAAGTGAATATTTGGAACATATAACCATACCTCAAGGTGTTGCAATGATTGGAGATTATGCGTTTTCTAACTGCAAAAGTCTAAGAGGTGTAACTATTCCCGATAGCGTAACAGAGATTGGAGTTAGAGCATTTAATGAATGCAGAACCCTTACAAGTGTGACCTTTCCCGATAGTGTGCTTACGATTGGAGATTATGCGTTTTATAACTGCAATGGTCTTACAAGTATTACTATGTCCAATAGTGTAACATCGATAGGACAAGGTGCATTCTTATTTTGCGATAACATTGTAAATGTACATATTGCAGATATTGCAGCATGGTGTAGGATTAGTTTTATGGATAATAGTGCGAATCCACTATCATACGCCCACTGCCTATATCTAAATGGAGAAATAATAACAAATTTAGTTATTCCAGATAGTATAACAGATATTGGGCGTTTTGCATTTTCACATTATATGAGCCTTACAAGTGTTACTATTCCCGATAGTGTGCTTACGATTGGAGATAAGGCGTTTTCCAACTGTAAAAGTCTAAAAGATGTAACTATTGGTAATCATTTAACTTCTATCGGCGATTTTGCATTCTCTAATTGTGGGAGCCTTCAGAGTGTATATTGCCGGTCTATCAAACCTGCTAATTGTGGTAAATGTGTGTTCATCAGCAGTGGATATTTCAGACTTTATGTCCCTATACAGTCTGTGAAAATATATCAGACATATAACCAATGGAATGAATATACATATCGCATAGTCGGTCACAACTTTGAAAATAATACGCCTCAACCAGATGCTACAAATAATTTAGAGGTAACATCAGTGGATAAGCTAAAGGAAGATATAACCCCAAATGAGGGTTTAGATATTATAGGTTTCTTGCAAAGATTATGGCGTAAATTTTAATAAGCAATATGAATTTAGTATGAACACAAGATTAGGAGTGTCAGAAGTTAAAGACTGTGAGGTTTATCATATTACCACGCAATACTTAGCACCAAATACAATGCGTAATACAAAGTATCATAATGAACGTGAGTATAAAGGTGATTATAAAAATAAGATAGAAAGTGTAGCCGAAAAGGTGCGAATCAAGTTGAATAATAGTTCAAACATAATCTATCCATCTAGATATAAATGTTTATATGTATGTGATAAAGAGCATGTACGTTATTGGTTTAACTACATGCTTAAGCATAGAGGTGTATTGCCACGTATATACAAAACTAAATTAACAGGGATTATGTTATGGACTTATGCTGATTTATTAAGTCTTGGGAATTATTATGACTATTGGTGTGCTATTGGAAATGATAATTTTCAACAGCTAGAAGGATTATTTGATGGGGATTATGAGATTCTATCTGAACATAAAATTGATGAATTTCCTGACATGTAACAATCAAATATATTGGGATATATTCCATTTTTATTATGCCTTATCAGTTGCTTTGATTCTCTCCAATACCCTCTCAATATCCTCCACCGAGCTAATCTTCACAATTTCCCCAGCGAACTCAATGTAACCACTGACAACTGGTTGAGGTTCTGCATCTGTATCAGTCACCAGGTCTGAAAACTTGGTCCCCAGTTTCTCTGATATCTCTTCAATCTTACGGATGTTGTTAGTCTCCAATAGGCTATTGACATTCTGCTTCTTTATGCCCATGAGGGCAGCAAACTCCGTCTTGGTGATACCCTTTTCTTGGAGTACCTCCGCTATGTGTAATTTTATCATATTACCTGATTTTAATAATAGTAATTGCAAATATAGAACTTTTAACTTAAAATTTGCTTAAAAGTAATAAAAAAGTTTATTGTAGTAATAAAATAATATTAAAATAATTTGGCAGAGTCATAAAAATATATTACCTTTGTAATAACAAAAGGAGATAACTATGAAGGCTGAAGTTGGCAAATATAAGTTTGGAAGACACCGCTCGATGTGGGCTATTTGGCAGTGGGATTCAGTAACCGAGAATGGTTCAACAGCCAGGTTTGTCAAGGATGTGAGGACCTACGAGGAGGCAGTAACTGAAGTTTACCGATTGAATGGCTGGGGAGTACCAAAGCAGATTAGAAGGAGTTTTTAAGTATAGTGTAACAAAAAATATTACAGCAATATGACAACGATAGTAGCAATGACAGATAGAGATATATACCGTGCAACAGTAATCTCACAGAGAGTTCAAAATGATTTCGTAACGGGTATGCAAGTGGCAAAGATTAACGAGCTTAAGAGCCGTATGCGTAGGGAGGTTGTAAAGTTTGCATATCTCAAGAAGAGTGGTGAAGTACGCATTGCCTATGGAACAATGATGCCAGCCCTGGTGGGTGAGCATATCAATGGTAGAGGTATTTGTGGCGATGCCCGCAAGGTGTGCACCTATTTTGATGTAGAACGAGGTCAGTTCAGATGTTTCCAGCTCCAGGCATTGGTTCAGATTTGGTAGCATAAGTATCACTAAAAGATGATAAGTATGAAGGTAGTTTTGTTTTGCCGAGTAAGCACATTGCAGCAGGAGTATGACCGTCAGGTAAATGAGTTGTCAGCACTGGCATTAAGTAACGGATGGTCGGTTGAGGGAGTATTTGCAGAGAAGGTAAGTGGAGCGAAGAAGAATGTGGAGCGTGCAGAGCTGATGAAGATGATTGAGTTCGTTGAGGCTAACCAAATAGACAAGGTGTTAGTTACGGAGCTTAGTAGATTAGGACGAAGCACGTTGCAAGTATTGGAGGTAATAGAGCTTCTCAATACCAAGGGTATTAGTCTATACATCCAAAACTACGGCATTGAGACTCTCACCCCAGAGGGTAAGGTAAATGCTATGAGCCAGTTCCTGATTACCATATTGTCAGAAGTAGCCCGCATTGAGCGTAGCACAATAAGAGAGAGAGTCTATAGTGGGTATCTTAACCATAGAGCTAAAAATGGAGCTGTTGGCAGAAAGGTAGGTTATCGCAAAACAGAAGAGCAGATGAGGGAGCAGTACACGAAGGAGATTCAGTTACTGAGAAAGGGGTTAAGCCTCCGCAATGTAAGTGCTATTACCTCAACCAGCATCAACACTTTGAGGAAATTGAAAGAAATTTTATAAAAAATAATCAAAAATTCACAAAAATTTAAATAAAAATGTATATTAGTTGCGTGATTCGTCAATAACTAATAATTGGGCGATTCCATCATATCAAAATCAACTAATATACATACTATATGAGTCCGTAACAAAGGATTATTGCACCCATGTGCAAAGGGTTTTACGCTCATCCCTGCCGACCAGAAGACTTGAGTCTCATAACATCTATGTCCCCAAGAGGCAAAAAACAAATAAACCCGAGTGGGAGTGCGAGAGCACGATATACCTGATTTAAGATGTTGAATTATCAGGATTATAAGAATGATTTTAGCAAACTAAACATTACTAAAGAAGAGGGAATAACACTATTAGAATTTTTAGAGGCACTTGCCTTGATTGGTATTGAATACCACGAAAATAATGAGTTAAAAAAGGAGTTAAACTATGATTAAAAATTGTTTTATATGGACAAGAGTTTCAACTAAACGTCAAGAGGAGAACGGAGGTAGTCTTGAGGACCAGAGATGCCGCTGTGAAAAGTATGCCAAAGATAACGGTTACACTATTAAGGGATATTTTGGTGGTAAGCATGAGTCTGCAAAGACTCCTGGTAAGTTAATCAAAGAGATGATTTCTGCCGTAAAGAAAGATAAGACTGTTAAGTATATAATAGTCAATCATGCGGATAGATTTAGCCGTGATGCTGGACAAGCCATCAATATAATAAATGATATTAAAGCGATAGATATCACCATTATTGAGGCATCAACGGGTATGGATACCTCAACAGCAGAGGGGTTGATGATGATGCAGATTAAGTTAAGCCTAGCACAGTGGGATAATACTAACCGTACAAATAAGTTTGTCAGTGGACGTAGACATTGTATGATGAGTGGGGTATGGTGTGGAGTTCGACCAATGGGGTATGACAAGACAGGTGAGAGCATCAATGCTGTGTACACAATTAATGACACTGGAAAGCTTATTCGCAAAGCCTTTCAATGGAAACTGCACGGCATGGAGAATTACCGCATAATAGAGAAACTTGCTCTGCTTGGATTAAATCTCCGCAAACAGAAGCTACACTCTATACTAACCAATCCATTCTATGCTGGCAAGATTAAAAGTAAGTTCACCAACTATGAAATCATTGACGGTAATCATCCAGCTATAGTATCATGGAGTGACTTTTTGAAGGTACAAGAGATATTGAGCGGAAGAACGGGTGTGTATAAGCACAAAAAGGTGACTCCACAGTTCCCGCTAAAGAGACATATAAGATGTGCTGTCGATGGTACGATGATGACAGCATATACTCAAAAAAAGATAGATTACTATAAATGTAACAAAAACGGATGCTGCAATAATATATCTGCAAAGAGAGTACATCGCTTGTATGAGGAGCTATTAAACCAATACAGCATCCCAGAAGCACTTAAAAAGATATTCTGCCAGGTAATAGGAGATATACTCAATAAGAGTGATGTGGAGCGAAAAGAGGTATTTGCCGCACTAAGGAAGCAGAACACAGAGCTAAAGAATAAGATAAAGAGTTGCAAAGTAAAATTTGGCTGTGGTGAGATAGAAGAAGATGTATATACCGTAACGATAGAGACTCTGCAAGATAAGTTGGCAAAAAATGAATTGGAATTGTCAAAGGTAAAAGAGAATTTATCGAACCAGGATACAGCTGTGCAAGATATAGCCTCAACTTGCTGTAGATTAGGATGTTTGTGGCATAATGCAGAGTTGGAACTTTGCCATAAAATCCAAAATTTATTATTTCCAAACGGAATTTTGTGGGATAAGAAAATTGGCAATTATCGAACTATAGATGAGAATAAGGCTCTTTCTATAATATTAATGTTATCAGAAAGTTATTGTGTCGTCCTAAAAAAGCGTTACAGGATTTGAAACAAAAATAATTAAAGTTTTCTAAATGACAACACGGCGCGCCGTGTTGTCATTTTTCGTTTTGTAAGTTACAATCTCTTTCTCACATTGGCGGTGCATCTCGTCGG
>JAZLBJ010000043.1:0-34340 GCA_045613645.1 Alistipes sp.
TAGGCAAACTGCAAACCCTTCTCGACAGTATTTTTCGCAACTGTCCATACGTTTCCCCTTGAACCAAAGTTACCCTTGGCAAGTTTCAAAACCTTCTTTCTTCTTGCGCGTGACGCAACAGCGTTGACTGAACGTGGCATAAATTAAAAGTTTTTGATAGAGCTGATAGCGGTGTGATTCTCTCACACTCTTTAGGGCTATTGCGCTCCAATGTTAAATTAAATAAATCTTTTGTGCTACTGCTTCAAAGCCTTCGGTCGTTAATTACTTAACGAGCAACTGCTTGATCTTAGCCTCATCGGCAGATGAAACGGTACCTGAGTAGCAAAGGTTACGCTTACGCTTGTTAGTCTTTTTGGTCAGGATGTGACTGTGATAAGCGTGCTTACGCTTGATCTTACCTGTGCCGGTGAAAGAAAAACGCTTCTTTGCAGCGGCATTTGTTTTCATTTTTGGCATGGTTCGAAAATGTTAAATTAGTTAATAAATAGCGCGCAAAGATAAAAACAATTTTCCAAACAAACAATAGTTCGATATAATAAATAGGGAATATCTATAACCTCAATATTTTATTTTGTCGATTAGCTAATCTTTACTACTTTTGTAAAACCATTATTCACAACATAAATTTAGCGACTATGTCATCAGAGAATAGAGCATACGAGAACTTAAATATACCAACAGACAATACCCCCGTCACAAAGAGAGCAGCAGCACTGGCCGAGACAAAACGACGACTGAAGCTCATTGCCATACTCTTTGTAGCAATCCTTATTGGCGTGGGCGCAGCATTCCTATTCCTTAGAGAGGCGACCGACACAACCGAGGTGGAGGAGCCAGAGGGAATCCGCAATGGCTACGAGTATGTAGACCTCGGCCTAAAGGTTAAGTGGGCAAGCGAGAATGTGGGTGCTACAAATGAGCTACCCGAGGGTGAGCTATTCGCATGGGGCGAGGTAGCAAGCAAGGAGGAGTTCCTGAGCGACAATTACACAAGCGTGGACACTAAGGTCGAGTACATCAAGCGTAAAGCCGACCACGATGCAGCAACTATCATTATGGGACGCGGCTGGTATATGCCCTCAGACGAGGACTTTGCCGAGCTTTTGGAGAAGTGTACATGGGAGTTAGCATCTACCGAGACTCTCAACGGCTACCGCGTAACAGGACCTAATGGCAACTCTATATTCATGCCTGTGGATGCTATGCACAACTACTGGTCATCGCGAGGCACTAAGGGGGATAACACCCAAGCCTATGCACTGCAGCTTAGCGACACCCTACGAGTGGTTGCGCCACACCCCGCGCACCATGGCGGCTATATACGCGCAGTAACGCAATAGCTAATATCCAACAAGAGAATAATAGTAGAGCGTGCTTGGTAGTAGCCAGGCACGCTCTACTATTTATAAACGACAATACGCCAACAACGCAAAAGGATGACAAAAAAAACAAGAGTGCTCGGTGATAGTCGCAAAATGATAGCATGGTAATAATTTTTATTGGCACTAACGATAATTGTCACCTCTCCACCCTACTATCTATTCACCATCTCTTTCCATCGAATAATCTTTACATAGGGCCACAGATGGCCACTTCACAAAACAAGAACCCCACGGTAGTACATCATATACTACCATGGGGTATTAGGTTTGAGGATATGGCGCAGATGCGCCGCTATCGCAACAAATTATGCCTCAAGAGCGAAACGCTTGTAAGCAACAACAGTAGCCTCCTTGTCAGCCTTCTGGATGAACTCACGGATAGACTCCTTCTCGCCTACTACGCACTGGTTAAGAAGAGTGTTCTCCTCGAAGAACTTACGCATCTTACCCTCAGCGATCTTCTCAAGGATAGCGTCTGGCTTGTTAGCGTTCTTAGGATCCTGCTTCATCATCTCAAGCTGGATAGCCTTCTCCTTCTCAACAACATCTGCTGGGCAGTCGTTCTCGTCGATTGAGAGTGGAGCCATTGCAGTAGCCTGCATAGCAACCTTGCGAGCAGTCTCCTCGTCGATAGCCTTGTTGAAGCCAAGGATAGTACCGAGCTTCTTGTTGAAGTGAACATAAGCCATGCAGTAAGGAGCCTCGATACGAGCGTAGTATGCGATCTCTACCTTCTCGCCAGTCTGACCCGACTTCTCAGTAACCATCTCCTCTACAGTGTGACCCTCAGCGTTCTTAACACCCATAAGAGCGTCGCGATCAGCTGCATCAGCTGCAACAGCGATCTCCAAGATAGCATTAGCAGAAGCACCGAACTCTACGTTCTGAGCAACGAAGTCAGTCTCGCAAGCGAGGCAAAGGATGTATGCCTTCTGGTCAACAATCTTAGTTACAACAACACCCTCGGTAGCGGTACGGTCTGAACGCTTAGCTACAACGAGCTTACCCTTCTCGCGGATGATATCCTTAGCGCGCTCGAAATCGCCCTCTGCCTCCTGAAGAGCCTTCTTGCAATCCATCATACCTGCGCCGGTCATCTTACGGAGCTTCATTACATCAGCTGCTTTGATTTCCATATCTGTAAATGTTTTTTTTGTTATTAGTTTTAAAGAAACCGAGGCGAGCGGGCATTATTGCCTACCCGCCCTCGGTAATGTTATGGCTTTGCGCCGAAAAGTGGGGAAATTACTCCTCCTCAGTAGCAGCAACAACCTCAGCTAGTGTAGCCTCCTCAGCATCTACAGCAGCCTTAACTGCCTTCTTGATGCGTGGCTTAGCCTGCTTTGCGCCCTCCTGAGCCTCAGCCTCCTGAGCCTCCTTCTCCTTCTCGAGCTTGCGCTCCTCAGCGCCCTCAGCGATAGCACCGCATACTACATCGAGGATAGTAGCGATAGACTTCTGAGCATCGTCATTTGCTGGAATTACATAATCGATATCGGTAGGATCACAACAAGTATCAACCATAGCAAATACTGGGATGCTCAAACGCTTAGCCTCCTTACCAGCGTTCTGCTCCTTCTGTACGTCGATAACGAACAATGCAGCTGGAAGACGGTTAAGGTCAGCGATAGAACCGAGGTTCTTCTCGAGCTTTGCACGCTGACGTGCAATCTGGAGCTTCTCGCGCTTTGAGAAATTGTCAAAAGTACCGTCGTTGGTCATCTTATCGATGGTAGCCATCTTCTTAACGGCCTTTCGTATAGTTGGGAAGTTTGTAAGCATACCGCCAGCCCAACGCGCAGTTACGAAGGGCATACCTACGGCTGCTACCTTTTCGGCTACAATTTCCTTAGCTTGTTTCTTTGTTGCAACGAACAACACGCGACGACCGCTCTTAACGATCTGCTTCAATGCTGCTGCAGCCTCATCAAGCTTGATAGCTGTCTTGTGAAGATCGATGATGTGGATGCCGTTCTTCTCCATGAAGATGTAGGGAGCCATTTTAGGGTTCCACTTACGCTTCAAGTGACCGAAGTGTACACCAGCCTCCAAAAGTGTATTAAAATCTGTACGTGCCATTTTCTTTTTTTGTTTTTTTGTTTTTACTCTTTAATCAACCTGCAAGTAGCACCCTTGGGGGTGTTCTCTCAGGTTTAATCGCAATCGGGCAACCATCGTGGCAGCACACCATGTTGCTTTTAGTTAGGCCACAGCATACATCCGCACAGGCGGTATATAGTATATAGGTGTGGTCCTCGAGGTTTTGAACCCTGATTGTGCTTTTGCCGAAAGTAGGTCGTTGGGCGAATTAACGCTTAGAGAACTGGAACTTACGACGTGCGCCTGGCTGACCTGGCTTCTTACGCTCAACCTCGCGTGAATCACGCATAAGGAAGCCGTTCTTCTTCAATACAGGACGCATCTCTGCATCGATCTGGCAGAGAGCACGAGCAATACCCATGCGGGCAGCCTCAGCCTGACCCTTGATACCACCACCTACGAGGTTAATCATAACATCGTAGTTCTCCAATGTGTTAGTAACCATCAAAGGCTGCTTAACCTCGTACTGGAGAATGTGCAAGGGGAAGTAAACCTCAAGCTCCTTATGGTTGACTGTAATCTTACCTGTGCCGGGCTTCACGAATACGCGAGCAACAGCTGCCTTACGGCGACCTACGGTGTTTACAACTTCCATAATTCTTACTTAATCTCGTTTAACTTAATCTCCTTTGGGTTCTGTGCAGCGTGAGGATGCACAGCACCTGCATAAACCTTCAAATTCTTCATGATTGCCTCACCCAAACGAGTCTTAGGCAACATACCACGCACTGCGTGCTCAACAACGAACTGAGGCTTCTTATCAGTTGTAAGGAAGTCTGCAGGTGTTGCAAAACGCTGACCACCGGGGAAACCAGTGTAGCGAGTGTAGACCTTATCGGTCATCTTAGCGCCAGTGAGCTTCACCTTATCCGCATTAATTACGATAACATAGTCACCGCAGTTAGTGTGGGGAGTGTAGCTTGGCTTGTTCTTGCCGCGGAGGATCTTAGCAACCTGCGAAGCAAGGCGTCCCAAAATCTCGTTCGTAGCGTCAATCACGAACCACTCCTTCTGAGCGTCCTCTGCCTTGACCGAGATAGTCTTGTAGCTCTTTGAATCCACTTTGTTAAAAGTTTAGTTAATACTTAATTTATTGTAATCCAACTCCCGAAACATTTTTTCGGGCCTGCAAAGATACAAATTTTTCTAAAGATACAACTGTGAGTAAAATTCTTTTTTTTAGAGAAAGTGTTAACACGCGAACTATCAATATGTTAACATATTTCAGGCGGCGTTATTTTATTTTTAGACTACAGCTAAATTGGCAATATAGTATAATATATATAGGTAAACACAAGAGCAGCTCGTGGTGACAGTGATAGACCTTAGCTTCGCATGATGAGGCCGTAGACTTATTATCATGCAATACATGCTACCTTCATGTCAACAGTCCCCTATCGGTTACTATCCACAACAACAAAGGAGCCATCCGCAATGGATAGCTCCTCTATTGTTTACCACCCAAAGGTGGCTATATGCTCAAATTAGTCCTTCAACTTAGCAGCCAAGAACTCGCGGTTCAAGCGAGCGATATGAGCGATAGAGATTGACTTAGGGCACTGTGCCTGGCATGCACCAGTGTTAGTACAGTTACCGAAGCCGAGCTCATCCATCTTAGCAACCATCGCCTTAGCACGACGAGCACCCTCAACCTTACCCTGTGGGAGCTTAGCGAGTGATGATACACGCGCAGCAACGAACAACATAGCTGAACCGTTCTTACATGTAGCAGCACAAGCGCCACAACCTACGCATGCTGCTGCGTCCATAGACTCATCAGCATCAGCCTTAGGAATTGGAATAGCGTTACCATCAGGTACTGAGTTAGTGCGTACAGAGATGAAACCACCAGCCTGCAAAATCTTATCGTAAGCGCCACGGTCTACAACAAGGTCGCGGATTACTGGGAATGCAGCTGAACGCCATGGCTCGATAGTGATAGTTGAGCCATCAGCGAACTTACGCATGTACATCTGGCATGTTGTAACAGCCTGTGATGGACCATGAGCGTGGCCATTGATATGCATAGAACACATACCGCAGATACCCTCACGACAGTCGTGGTCGAAAGCTACAGGCTCCTTACCAGCGTGGATAAGGTCGTTGTTGAGGATATCCATCATCTCAAGGAATGAGGTGTCAGAAGAGATGTTCTTAACCTCATAGGTCTCGAATGCACCCTGTGACTTAGCGTCTTTTTGACGCCATATCTTTAATTTAAAATTCATACTTCAGTTTTTATTAAAGGTTAACGTCAAAAATTAGTCTTTGTAGTTACGCTGAGCACGGTGTACAAACTCGTAGTCGAGCTGCTCGATAGTCATCTCTGGAACATTGTCCATACCCTTGTACTCCCAAACAGCTGCATAAGCGAACTTGTCGTCGTGACGCAAAGCCTCGCCATCCTCTGTCTGGTGCTCTGAGCGGAAGTGACCACCGCAAGACTCCTCACGGTTCAAAGCGTCGCGTGCCATAAGCTCGCCGAGCTCCAAGAAGTCCTCCAAACGCAAAGCCTTCTCCAACTCAACATTGAACGAATCCTCAGTACCTACAAGCTTCAAATCCTTGTAGAACTCCTTGCGCAAAGCCTGAATCTCAACGATAGCCTTCTCCAAAGACTCCTTAGTACGAGCCATACCTACATTGTCCCACATGATGAGACCGAGGCGCTTGTGGATATCGTCAACAGACTGTGAACCCTTGATAGCGAAGAGGCGCTCGATACGCGCACGCACACCCTTCTCTGCCTCGTCGAAGGCTGGAGTAGAGGTAGACACCTTAGGAGCCTGAATCTTCTTTGAAAGGTAGTCACCGATGGTGTATGGCAATACGAAGTAACCATCAGCCAAGCCCTGCATAAGAGCCGAAGCACCAAGACGGTTAGCACCGTGGTCTGAGAAGTTAGCCTCACCAATAGCGTACAAACCTGGGATAGTGGTCATAAGGTTGTAGTCAACCCAAATACCACCCATGGTGTAGTGTACAGCTGGGAAGATCTGCATAGGCTGCTCGTATGGGTTAACATCGGTAATCTCCTCATACATGTCGAAGAGGTTACCATAACGCTGCTTGATAGTCTCCTTACCAAGACGCTCGATAGCTGTCTTGAAGTCGAGGAATACAGCCAAACCAGTCTCGTTCACACCGTAGCCAGCATCGCAACGCTCCTTAGCAGCACGAGATGCAACATCACGAGGCACGAGGTTACCGAAGGCTGGGTAGCGACGCTCCAAGTAGTAGTCGCGATCCTCCTCTGCGATGTCAGATGGCTTCTTAGTACCCTTGCGGATAGCCTCAACATCCTCCATCTTCTTAGGCACCCAGATACGACCATCGTTACGCAATGACTCAGACATCAAAGTCAACTTAGACTGCTGAGTACCATGCACTGGGATACATGTAGGGTGAATCTGAGTGAAGCATGGGTTAGCGAAACCTGCACCCTTACGGTAGCACTGGAATGCTGCTGAGCCGTTAGATGCCATAGCGTTAGTTGAGAGGAAGAATACATTACCGTAACCACCTGTAGCGATAACTACAGCGTGAGCACCGTGACGCTCAATCTCACCAGTTACGAGGTTACGTGCGATGATACCGCAAGCCTCGCCATTCTCAACAACAACATCCAACATCTCGTGACGAGGATATGACTTTACAGAGCCTGCAGCGATCTCCTTGTTCAATGCTGCATAAGCACCCAAGAGGAGCTGCTGACCGGTCTGACCACGAGCATAGAATGTACGAGATACCTGAGCACCACCGAATGAACGGTTAGCAAGCAAGCCACCGTACTCACGAGCGAAAGGTACACCCTGAGCTACGCACTGGTCGATGATAAGGTTAGACACCTCTGCAAGACGATAAACATTAGCCTCGCGAGCACGGTAGTCACCACCCTTGATAGTATCGTAGAAGAGGCGATAAACTGAGTCGTTATCGTTCTGATAGTTCTTTGCTGCGTTAATATCACCCTGTGCTGCGATAGAGTGAGCACGACGAGGTGGGTCAGAGATGCAGAAGATCTTCACATTGTAGCCAAGCTCACCAAGTGAAGCAGCTGCAGAGGCACCACCAAGACCAGTACCAACAACGATGATATCCAACTTACGCTTATTAGCAGGGCTAACAACCTTGATAGCCGCCTTATGGTTGCTCCACTTCTCGGCCAACGCACCTGCTGGCGTTTTAGCATCTAATTTATAAGCCATAATATATCTATATTTTTATTATTTCAAATTAACGATTAAGCGACAGCGCCAAGTGACTCAGCAAGCCAAGCCTCATTGTTGAGGAAGCACATGATTGCAACAACAGCGAAGCCGAGGAAGATAAGAGTAGCAACGATGTTACCACCCATCTTCAAGCGTGGATACCATGTATCGTTAGCGAAACCTGCGCTCTGGAACATAGACCATACACCGTGTGTAAGGTGGAACCACAAAGCAGCGAACCATACAAGGTAGAGAACCACATTGTACCACTTAGAGAAGGTAATCATCATGATTGCAGAACCATTGGTTGGTGCAACAGTAACCTCACTTGCGCCATAAGCCATTGTAGCGAAATCTGAGTGAAGGAGCTCAACAAGCTGCATCTTTGACCAGAAGTGTACAAGGTGCAAGCCAAGACCAAGAACTACGATAACGCCAAGAACAAGCATGTTCTTTGAAGACCATGATACGCCCTTCTCCTGAACGGTAATCTGATAACGCTGCTTACCACGAGCACGATAGTTGTCGAGAGTAAGAATGATAGCGTAGATGAAGTGAACAGCAACACCTGCAGCGAGCAACAAAGTTGCAGCGAGTGCATACCAGTTAGCGCCGAGGAACTCACAAATAGCATTGTAAGCCTCACGATCGAAGAGAACCGTGATGTTCATTGACATGTGGAAAAGCACGAAGAGTACAAGGAAACATCCCGAAATACTCATAACGAGTTTCTTTCCCACTGATGAATTAGTTAAAAAACAGCTCATAGTGTAAAAATTTTAGTTATATTTGTAAATAGTTTTGTTGATATCCTTAATCTGTTTGGGTCACAATTGGTGCTACACGCACTATTTGCTACTGCAAAGATAGGAATTGTTTGCATAATAGCAATAGCTACCGAGCGATTTTATACGGCAAAATGGGATAAAAGTTGGAAATTATCTAATAATAACTATCGATGGAGGAAAAAAAGGAGATTAGGCGAGAGGTCCGCCGACGAATAGCAGAGATTGGCCAAGAGAGCCGAGAACTCGCCGCCGAGAAAATTTTCTCAAAAATAGAGCAACTCGACACATTTCGCAATGCAAGGTGCATAGCACTCTTTGCCGCGATGAAGGATGAGGTACCCACCGATGTGGCGCTACGCCGTTGGCGCGATATGGGCAAGGATATCATCGTTCCACGCGTGGAGGGCGACATCATGCGCTTCTACGACTACGACCCCGAGCGTATGCAGGTAGGTGCTTTTGGCATCGAGGAGCCAATGGGCGATATAGAGCGTGAAGCCAAAGATATAGACCTTATGATTGTACCAGCCCGCGCCTTCACACTCTCGGGCGAGAGGCTTGGTCGTGGTGGCGGCTTCTACGATAAGTATATGTCGCTAAATGGCTTTCGTGCTGCCAAGATTGGCATAGCCTTCAAGTGTCAGATATTCGACACGCTGCCTTGCGACAAGCACGACATTAGGGTTGACAAAGTGGTTACTGAGTAGCAAGCCACTCCTTGGCGATACGCTCCGCCGTATTACGGATATTTCTATACGCCATCGCACTACGCATAGCCTCATCGAGGGGCATATCGTGTGGTGTAGCGGCATATATTGCATTAAAGCCCCCATGGCGCAACGCCTCCGACCAAACAACACCACCGCCAACAGCTATACAGGGGATACCCTGTGCCTTGGCATAGCGCAACACTCCCGATGGTGCTTTACCCATAAGAGTCTGACTATCAATACGGCCCTCACCTGTAACAACAAGGTCTGCACCAGCGATAAGTGAACTAAATTCTATGGTATCGAGCACCAACTCAATACCCGACTGAGGCCTTGCACCCAGCATCGCCATAACACCATAGCCTACACCACCAGCGGCACCAGCTCCGGCTACACTCGCCCACTCTTCGCCAATGACCGAGGCATAGTGACGGAGTGCCCTATCGAGGCGCTCGACCATGGCCTCATCAGCACCCTTTTGAGGGGCATATACAACCGCTGCACCACGCTCACCATAGAGCGGATTATCGACATCCACAGCCACGCGAAGTTCCATATCTCGCACCCAAGGCATAACCTCTGAGCCATCCACCGATGCCACCCTTTCGAGAATCTCTATTGTTGATGTAAGTTCCTTTTTATCAGCATCATAAAAGCGACACCCCAAGGCTCTGAGCATACCACTTCCACCATCGTTTGTCGAACTACCACCAAGGCCCAATATAACCTTACGACACCCTCTACGATGTGCATCTACGACCATCTCACCCACACCATATGTTGTTGTGACAAGAGGATTACGCTCCTCCTTGGCAACAAGCGTTAAGCCCGCCGCAGCAGCAAGCTCCACAACGGCCGTATCGCCATGTATGACAGCATAGCGAGCCTTAACGACTCTACCCAAAGGACCATGCACATCGACCTCGACATACTCACCTGCAAGGCTCTGAGCAATGGCCTCGGTCATGCCCTCGCCACCATCGGCGATATATGCCCTGCGCACCTCGCACTCGGGGAAGCACTCACGCCACCCCTCAGCAAATGCCTCGGCAGCCTCGCGCGATGATAACGACCCTTTGAAGGAGTCAAAAGCTACGGTTATAGAGTTCATAGTGATGCTTTATTTCCACAAATATAGCACATATCTACGATTTTTCCTATCTTTGTAAGCAAAACTACAATATGACTATGAGAGTAAGAACGATTATAACAGCCCTAACAATGCTTATCAGCATAAGCGCAATGGCAACACAACCTATCAGCGAGAGAGTCTACGACGCTGGCGTTAGCCGCGAACTTGCCAAGTGGCGCAAGACCACGATTAAGGATGTGAGATATGAGCTACACTTCGACCTTGTGAACAACATGGGTAGAGCTACCATAGGCTTCGAGGTCGAGACACCACAGGAGATAGTAATCGACTTCCGCAATACCGACCTCGTAAAAGGGGTTGACAACCACAGCTATACGCTCAAAGATGAGCATATCATAATTCCTGCCGAGGAGATTGTTGCAGGAGATAACGAGGTGACAATAGCCTTCTGCGTGGACAACCAGTCGCTAAACCGCAAGCCCGACTTCCTCTACACGCTCCTTGTACCCGACCGTGCACGCACACTCTTTCCATGCTTCGACCAGCCTAACATAAAGGCTGAATTCAACCTTTCACTAACCCTTCCTGAAGGCTGGACAGCGGTGTCGAATACTGCAGTTAGCAACATATCGGATAACACCGTAACCTTCGCTCCCACAGAGCCTTTGAGCACCTATCTATTCTCGTTTGTGGCAGGTGAGTTCTTCTGTCGCACCTACGACGATGGCAACCACCGCTTCACGGCCTACTACCGCGAGACCGACCCCAAGCGCCTTGCTCAGCTCGACACCATCTTCGCACAGGTTGTAGCTTCATTGGAGTGGCTGGAGGAGTACACAGGCATAGACTACCCCTTTGCCAAGTATGATCTTATAATGCTTCCAGGTTTCCAGTATGGTGGCATGGAGCATACGGGAGCTACATTGTATAACGATAGCCAGATGTTCCTCGGTGACAACCCCACGCTCGACGAGGAGCTGCGCCGCATGCAGCTTATAGCCCATGAGACAGCGCATATGTGGTTTGGCGACTATGTTACCATGGAGTGGTTCAACGATGTGTGGACCAAGGAGATATTCGCCAACTACTTTGCAGCACGCATGACCGAGCCTCTCTTCCCCGAGGTCAACCACCGCCTTAACCGACTGAAGACATACACACAGTCGGCATATAGCGAGGACCGTACATTTGGTAAGACCGCCATACGCCAATGGCTCGACAACCTCAACAACGCAGGACTTATCTACGGCCAGACGATATACAATAAGGCCCCTATTGTGATGGATAAGATTGTGGAGATTATGGGTGACGAAGCCTTCCGCAAGGGTATCCAGGAGTACCTGCACACCTACGCCTATGGCAACGCCACATGGAACGACCTTGTGAGAATCTTGGATAAGCATTGCGACGAGGACCTTGTAACATTTAGCAGCGCATGGGTCGAGGAGGAGCGCATGCCAATTATAAATATGACCTTCGAGAGGGGACGATACAAGATATACGACGAGTACCCCGAGTGGGCGCAGCGTTTCAACTGCTATGTGGTATATAAAAATGGTAAGAGCGAGACTATAGAGGTGGAGATAAAGCCTGGCAAAAGTGAATATACCTTCCCCCGTAAAGCCAAGATTGTTATCCCTAATAGTGACGGTAGAGGCTACGGTCTCTTTGCCCTACCCAAGGAGACGAGGGAGTGGATGATGCAGAATATCGAGAATATCGACGATGAGCTTATGCGCCAGTCCATAGTGGTGATGCTCAACGAGATATACGAGCAGCGCAACAGTAGCGAGCTATCACTATGGGGCGACAAGAGACTTGTGCGCGAGTGGCTCGATTTCTTGCTTAGCTACCTACCCAAGGAGCAGAGCTACCTTATAGCCTCAACGCTCAATGGCTACCTCGCACGCCCAATGTTGCAGATAGGTACTGCCGAGGATGAGATGCGCCTATGGGAGATAGCCACAACAATAGATGATATGGCCCTTAGCCGTCGCCTTAAGATGACCTTGGCGCATGTTATGCGCTCGGAGGAGGTGTGCGCTAAGATGTTCGAGATATGGGCTACAGCTGACGATGCGACACTCAATGAGAGTGATTATATGACGCTTTCATACGAGCTTGCTGTGCGCTATCCTGAGCACTACGAGGAGATACTAAACACCCAGCTCGCGCGCATTAGCAACCCCGATAGATGCGAGCAGTTTAGATTTATCATGCGAGCAACACACCCCGATGTTGCAGTGCGTGATGCCCTATTTGAGTCATTGATGGAGCCCGAGAACCGCCGCCCTGAGCCATGGACAGCTACGGTTGTAGGCTACCTTAACCACCACCTGCGTCAGGAGGATGCGGTGAAGTATATACGCCCAGCGCTGGAGGAACTTATGGAGGTGCAGCGTACGGGCGACATCTTCTTCCCACGCAACTGGGTAGGCTCACTACTTGAGGGACATAGCTCAGGGGCAGCCTATCATGAGATATTTGACTTCTTTCAAGCACACCAGGGCTACTCGGAGCTACTGACAAATAAGATTCTACAGGCGCGGTGGAACTTGCAAAGCAGCCTAAATGAGTGCTATGTGAGTTATTTCCCTGGCCCCAACTGCATCTGCCCGATAATACGCTATGATGAGTGGTAGCGGAACGCTGAGGCTGATGGGAGTTTATGGGCTCTAATAGGTTCTTGTAGGTTCGGATGAGTAGTATAATAGGGAGTATAGTGGCATTAACCAACTATACTCCCTAAATTTATCACCTCATTATGCGCGAGGGAATTTATTGCCAGAAAAGGATAGATTTGATTCATCACAAAAGAAACCATCCAGGGATAGTACATGAAGTACAGCCCTGGATGGTTTTACTTTTGGGATGGGCCGAGAATAGCCACTTATCATCAAAAATTACTTGATGCGCTCATAATACTCACGAGTACGAGTATCCACACGAATCTTGTCACCAGTGTTGATGAACAAAGGCACCTTAACGGTTGCACCAGTGTTTACGGTAGCAGCCTTGAGTGAGTTTGTTGAAGCGGTATCGCCACGAACACCTGGCTCAGTGTAGGTAACCTCCATATCAACGATTGGAGGAAGCTCAGCTGAGAGAACGGTCTCCTTCTCAGTGTGGAACATAACCTCAACAATCTGGCCGTCAGCCATAAGGTCTGAGTTGTTGATGAGGTTCTTGTCAATGTTAATCTCCTCGAATGTCTCGGTGTGCATGAAGTGAGCACCAAGGTCATCCTCATATGTGAACTGGTATGGACGACGCTCTACGCGTACCTGCTCGATCTTCTGTGATACTGAAGAGAAGGTCTTGTCGAGAACATTACCATTCTCGAGGTTCTTGAGCTTTGAGCGTACGAAAGCAGGACCCTTACCAGGCTTGCAGTGCTGGAAGTCTACGACGATAAATGTCTTACCCTCCATCTCTACGCACATACCAATCTTGATGTCTGAAGCTGTGATTGTCATAGAAATATTATTTTTTAGTTAGATATTGTCGTTTTTAAGATTTGCGTAACGGCGCAAAAATCGCACAAAGGTACAAATTTATTCCGAACATACAAATTATTCTATGCACACTGTGGCTGATACAGAGGAAAAACGGGGCGTTTAGCCACACAAAATTGGAGATAGCTAGGAGTGGGGGCCTATTAAGACACCTCTTCGCCCAAGTTACTTCGTCTTATGCCACAATAATAGCCGATATACAAGATTGGGCTGGATAGTTTCCTATTCAGCCCAACTGCCGAGAGTCAAAGAGTGACCCTTATAACTTCAAATTAGAATGGCATGTCGTCCACGACGCCCGCACCACCTGCCGAATATGATGGCTGTGGCTCCTCAACAAATGGAGGCATATCAGGCATCTGTGGTGCTGCTGCAGGCTGCAAAGGCTGCACACGCCAAGCACGAACATCTGTATACCAGCGACCCTGGTAGTTGCGCGACTCAACATCGAAAGAGACCATATAGCTCTCGCCAACACGCAATGAGGCTACATCCTGCGCCTTATTCATAAATGTCACGGCAATCTCCTTACCATACTGTTTGTTGGCCTGCTCAAAGACCACCATCTGTCGCTCCCAAGTGCCGCGTGCCGACTGGCCAGATACGGGTGGGAGAATCTCCAAAACTTTACCTTCGAATTCCATAGTCTATATCTTTTAATTATTACTTACTTGTGTTATGCCACCGAGCACTTTATGCCAAGGGCCTCAACACGCTCGGCTATAAGGCGCAATTCATCCTTCTCTACCTTCTCGAGGGTCTGGCAAGGGGTGTCTCTATCCAGAGAGTAGACCATCACCTGCTTGGGGCGTATCTCCTCAACGAGCTTCAACCATGCAGATACCTCCTCCTCGGTGGTGTTATCCACACGCTTGCCAAGGTACTCTCCACGCAAAAACATTGTCTGGAGGATAAGCTCGCCATTGAAGGCCTTGAGGAGCTCTACCGTGCGAGCTACGGTATAGCTACCTTGTGGCTTGTTGACAAGCTGCACTGTGGCATCGAATGCCGAGTCGAGCTTGAGGATGTTGTTATCCACACGGCGTAGCGCACGACACACATCATCGCGGTGTATCTGCGTAGCATTCGAGAGCACCGAGACCTTAGCATTAGGGCAGTGCTTATCGCGTAAAGCGATGGTATCCTCTATAATATTCTCAAAGTCGGGGTGCATGGTAGGCTCGCCATTACCTGCGAAGGTGATAACATCGGGTGGCGTGCCATCGGCAACCATCTTTCCAAGTGTCTCATCAAGCATGTTATATACATCCTCGCGGGCGTTGAAGCGACGCTTGCCTGGATGGTCTGCGTTCCAGCCACACTCGCAATAGATGCAGTCGAAGCTACACAGCTTAGACTCTATGGGTAGCAAGTTGACACCCAACGAGAGTCCCAAACGGCGTGAGCGCACAGGGCCGAAGATGATATTATCGTATAGTGAAGTCATAGGTTTTACGCTTTTAGTTAGTTATATATATATAGGTTATACTACCTCTTTGCACCCTTAGCACCGCCATGCTTAGCGCCATGCTTAGCCTGGTAGGCAAAGATATTCTCAGAGTAGCTTGTGGTTTTGAACTCCGAGTCTCGCTTACGCTTGAATGCGATGGCTATAAGGCGGTCGACAAGCTCGTCAAACTTAACGCCAGTAGCCTCCCATAGGTAAAACGACAAAGAGCCAGGGATGGTGTTAATCTCGTTGACATAGATATTACCATTAGCCTCGTCAATCATAAAGTCGATACGCGACACGCCGTCGCAAGCCAACACACGGAAGGTCTTGCATGCTGTCTCACGAATAAAGCGAGTTGTCTCCTCAGGAAGGTTCGCAGGGATCTCGCGCACGGTAGAGTGCATACCCTCCGAGGGCTTATTCTTACCACCCCCCAAATACTTATCCTCATAGCTCAATATCTCACCACTACGCACAGGAGCCTCGCATACCGATGGCTCACAGTCGTAGTAGTCGCCCAACACCGAGCAGTTAATCTCCTTGAGACGCTCCACCAAGCACTCTACGATGATACGCTTAGAGTACTTGATGGCGTTATCCACAGCCTCGGTAAGCTCCTCACGGTTGTGAACAGCCTTGATACCTACCGACGAGCCGAGGTTTGCTGGCTTGACGATAAGTGGATAGTTCAACGCCTCGGCGCGCGCCACACAACCACTCTGCTCCGATAGCCACTCTTTATCCGAGAACCACACATAGTCGATTACCGGAATGCCACTCTCCTTGAGTATCATCTTCATGGTAATCTTATCCATGCCATTTGCCGAAGCCAAGGGGTTAGGGCAAGCATAAGGGATGCCCGTCATCTCAATAAGACCCTGGAACGAGCCATCCTCACCTGAAGTACCATGTAAACATGGGAGGATAACATCTATGGTTGTAGCAATATTGTTACCAAATAGGGGCTTGCGCACCTTGTAGAGGTTGTTATCACCATATACTGGGCGGAAGTACACCTCGTCGACAGAGGCAAGCAACGCCTTCATATCGCGATAGTTATCCGTAGTACGGAGCTTGTCACCAGTATACCAGTGACCCTCCTTAGAGATGTATATAGGCACGATGTTGTACTTCTCGGTATTCATCGCCGCCATAGTCTGTGCCGCTGTGATTACCGAGATCTCGTTCTCTACCGAGCGACCACCAAATATTACACCTACATTAATCTTCATCTTATCTATATGTTTTAATTATTACTACTTAAATGAGTCGGGCAAGTCGTTCTCATAAAGCACCACATCACCTGCCTTGAGGCGTGGTTGCAACTCCGCCATAGCCTCCTTGAACGAGGCCACAACGCTCACCTTCGACATATCGTATCCGCCATCGCTTAGACCTGTGGTGATAGCCTCGCGGTTGACCTCGTTAACGACATATACACCATCGACATTCGACGAGGCGATATCTCGACCAAAGGCCCTATTGTTATCATACTGCTTAGCACCCATCTCCACAAAGCCAGGTGTCACCACATAGCGTGCCCCCTGCGTAGCGAAGTTGGCTATAACCTCCAAGGCCATGCGCGCACCCGTAGGATTAGAGTTATAGGCATCATCAAGGATGGTGATGCCACCGCTACGACGCATACTCAAGCGGTGCTCCACTTGTTCAACCTGGCGCACAGCACGACGGCGCGCCTCAAGCGAGATACCCATATGCTCAGCCATAGCAAGAGCAGCTGTGATATTTAGTATGTTACCACGACCCAGGATATGCGTTGCATAGCCCTCATCTACCCTATCGTCCACCTTAAGGCCAAAGGTTGTCTCGGCCGATGAATAGGCAATGTCTACGGCACGATAGTCCGCCTCAGGGTTGTCGATAGCGTAGGTCTTAACGCTATATGCCGAGCGTTTGAGGTGGTTGAAGGCCTCCTCGGAGTCTATGTTTACGACACCAAAGCCTCCCTCGGGCAGTGCGTCGATAAGTTCAAACTTAGTGCGAGCGACACCCTCCACCGAGCCAAAGGTCTCGAGGTGCATCTCACCCACCGAGGTGATGATGCCCATAGTTGGGTTCACAAGGTCACATATCTCCTTGATATCACCACGCTGCTTTGCACCCATCTCCACGATGAATACCTCGTGATGGGGTTTGAGGTGCTCACGCACGGTACGCACAACACCAAGCGTGGTGTTAAAGTTACCAGGTGTCATAAGCACATTGTACTTCTCAGACAACACTCTGTACAAGAAGTGCTTGGTAGAGGTCTTGCCGAAGCTTCCTGTAATGCCTATTATCTTGAGGTGAGGCATCGAGCGCAAGATTCGCTTAGCATCGTTGTAGTACCAACGCGTAATGGCCGCCTCCAAAGGCCTATTTATGAGATTGGCAAGAATTGTCCAATAGTCAATAGTAAGCAGCAGCATCGCAAGAAGCATATAGCGCGCTGCGAAGATATGAACAAGTGTGAGGATGGCTGCGGTGAGCAGGAGGCGTGTGGCCATAAGTCGCTTGACACGCATGGTGTAAGCGAGCTTAATCTTATACTTGATGCTAAACTCAGCAATGGCAATCACCAACATCCATAGGCCAAAGAGGGTCAAAACGGCCCAATGGCTACAAAAGGCAAAGGCGATAGCAGCAAGCAGAGCCACCACATTCATGCGCGAATGCCACTCGCCCGTAGAGCGCAGCCAGCGGTTGTAACGCTCCACACGATAGGAGTTCTGCTGAAACATCTGTACCGAGTAGCGCATTGTGGCCCAGAGATATACGAGCCATACGAGCGAAAAGATATGCATTTCTAAGGCCATACTACTCGATATTTAGGAATGATTTCAACGACTCACGCCATAGCTCGGGCTGCTCCAACATAGCAAAGTGGCCAGCACCCTCAGCTACTACAAGTCCCGCATCGGGGATAAGACTCTTCATCTTATGCGCATCCGAGATAGGCGTCGCTGTGTCCCTATCGCCCCAGAAGAGCAATACGGGGGCCTTGATCTTGGGCATCACGCCACATAGGTCCTCATTTACGCATTTCGACAATATGGCACGCATCGTGGGTGTCGCACGGTTGTAGTCCGACGATGCCGAGCGTGCTCTGCGCTCCTCAAGGAGCATCTGCGCCTTGCGTGCACCTATGAGCAGGGGCAGCGTGCGCTTCATAAGTTTATAGGTGTAGACCTTGCGATAGTAGCTCATGGTGCGGCGAGGCTTGACACCTGCAGCATCGGTGAGTATCACACGCTTAACATCGTTGCGCGAGGCGTAGAGTATTGATACTCTACCACCAAACGAGTGACCTACAAGCGTTGGCGAGGTGATGCCAAGCGCCCCTACAAGGGCCTCTATAGAGCGTGTGTACTCCTCGACACCCCACACCTTTGTGGGCTCGCCACTGTGGCCAAAGCCAGCGAAGTCCACCGAGATAACACGATGGCTACCCTTGAGGAATTCGCGCGTAGCCTGCCATATCTCACCATCGCAGCCCCAGCCATGAAGCAAAATGATGGTGTCACCATCGCCCTCAATAGTATAGGCGAGGTTGACACCATCGTATGTGTAATATTCACTCATTGCTCAACGACACTTTAGCCGAGATACCCTATCGACGAGTCTTATATGAGGCACGGTATGAGCCACGCGCCATCTTCTGCAACTTACCCTTGATGAGGTTACGACGCAAAGGTGCAAGGTGGTCGGTAAATACCCTACCCTCAATATGGTCATACTCATGCTGGATGACACGCGCAGGCTTGCCTGTAAACTCCTCGTCGTGCTCCACGAAGTTCTCGTCGAGGTAGCGCATGCGGATGGCTACTGGACGACGCACATTCTCGTGAAGACCTGGCAGAGACAAACAACCCTCCTCGAAAAGCGATGTCTCCTCCGACACCTCATAAATCTCGGCGTTGATGAACACACGCTTGAAATCTGCAAGTGTTGGATCATCCTCGCCCCATGGAGTGCAGTCTACGATGAAGAGGCGAATATTCTTGCCAATCTGTGGCGCAGCAAGACCTACGCCCTCGGCCTCACCGAGAGTGATCCACATATCCTCGATAAGCTTCTTGAGCTCGGGGTAATCGGGAGTTATGTTCTCCGACTCGTTGCGCAATACCTGTGAGCCGTAGATAACGATTGGGTAAATCATAATTCTTCAATATTTCAATATTTTACATTCCCACTGATGCCATATAGTCCTGCAAGATGATAGCTGCCGACACCTTATCCACAAGGCTCTTGTCGCGGCGTGCCATCTTACCTATGCCACTCTCGCGTATGGTGCGCTGTGCCAATACCGAGGTGAAGCGTTCATCATATGCCACCACCCTCTTATCGGGATAGGCGTGGCGCAGACGACCCATGAGAGGTTCAATGTAGCGCATTGTCTCCGAGGGGGCGCCACTCATCTGGCGAGGATGGCCCACGACGATCGTAGAGACCTCCTCACGCTGAAAGTAGTCGGCCAGGTAACGCTCCAACTGCTTGGTATCTACCGTCTCAAGGGGCGAGGCGATGATACCCAGCGGGTCGGTGACGGCAAGGCCTGTGCGCTTGGTGCCGTAGTCTATGGCTATCAGACGGGGCATAGCTTAGGCCTTAATCTTCTTGAAGAGCTCGCGGAACGATACCTCCTTCTCGACCATAGCTCTGAGGTCCTCAATCTTCACGCGCTCCTGCTGCATGGTGTCGCGGTGACGCACTGTTACCATGCCGTCGGTGAGGGTCTCGTGGTCTACGGTGACGCAGAATGGAGTACCGATAGCATCCTGACGACGGTAGCGCTTACCGATAGAATCCTTCTCGTCGTATACTACGGTGTAGTCATACTTGAGGTCGTCGATAATCTGACGAGCAACCTCTGGAAGACCATCCTTCTTTACCAAAGGCATTACAGCAACCTTTGTAGGAGCAAGGGCTGCAGGTATGCGCAATACTACGCGCTCCTCGCCATTCTCCAACTTCTCCTCGGTGTATGCTGCCGACATGATCTGTAGGAACATACGGTCAACACCGATACTTGTCTCAACAACATATGGCACATAGCTCTCGCCACGCTCTGGGTCGAAGTACTGAATCTTCTTGCCTGAGAACTCCTGGTGACGGCCAAGGTCGAAGTCGGTACGAGAGTGGATACCCTCAACCTCCTTGAAGCCGAATGGGAAGTTAAACTCAATGTCGGTAGCTGCGTTGGCGTAGTGTGCGAGCTTGTCGTGGTCGTGGAAGCGGTAGTTCTCATCACCAAAGCCCAAGGCACGGTGCCATGCCATACGGGTCTCCTTCCACTCGCTCCACCACTGCATCTCGGTGCCTGGCTGCACGAAGAACTGCATCTCCATCTGCTCGAACTCACGCATACGGAAGATGAACTGACGAGCTACGATCTCGTTACGGAAAGCCTTACCAATCTGCGCAATACCGAATGGGAGCTTCATACGACCTGTCTTCTGCACATTGAGGTAGTTCACGAAGATACCCTGAGCAGTCTCAGGACGGAGATATACGGTGTTAGCGCCATCGGCTGTAGAGCCCATCTGTGTAGAGAACATAAGGTTGAACTGACGCACATCGGTCCAGTTGCGAGTACCAGATATTGGGCATACGATCTCGCAGTCGAGGATAATCTGCTTGAGCTCCTCGAGGTTGTTGGCGCTGAGGGCCTCAGCAAAGCGTGTGTGAACGGCATCCATCTTAGCCTTAATCTCCAAGACGCGAGGTGATGTAGCGAGGTACTGAGCCTCGTCGAAGCTCTCGCCGAAACGCTTGCGCGCCTTCTCCACCTCCTTAGCGATCTTCTCCTCCTGCTTAGCCATCCAGTCCTCGATAAGCACATCGGCACGATAGCGCTTCTTAGAGTCCTTGTTGTCGATGAGTGGATCGTTGAATGCACCCACATGACCCGATGCCTCCCATACGCGTGGGTGCATGAAGATGGCAGCGTCGATACCTACGATGTTCTCATGGAGCTTAACCATTGAGTCCCACCAGTAGCTCTTGATATTATTCTTGAGCTCCACGCCATTCTGACCGTAGTCGTAAACAGCGCCCAAGCCATCATAAATCTCGCTTGATGGGAATATAAAACCATACTCTTTGCAGTGTGCAATAAGCTTCTTAAACAACTCTTCCTGTGTCATAATCTATATCGTTTTTTGTTTCTTGTTTCTGTGGCTATATGCTAAAGCATATTCATCCCGCAAAGATAGTAAAAAAAGCCGAAACAAGAAAGGCTAACTCAGGAAAATATGGCGAGAGGTTATTTTGTAGGGGATGAAGAGCCCCTGCACCCCTACTACTCCTTGCATATCATACTGAGTGTAGCGAGCACAATCATGGGGTCGGTGAGTTTTTGTGGGTTATGGCGGGCTCTGGCGGGTTCTTGTGGGGATTGACTGTGCTCACTTTTAGAGTCCTTGTTCGTCAGCCCCCACCAGAACCTATAAGAACCTATAAGAACCTATAAGAACCCAGCCCGCGACTCCCCTCACCTTCCTCTGCCAGCCCTACAAAAAAAGACTCTGCGGAGCCTAAGCCCCGCAGAGTATTAAAATGCCTCAGGATTAATTGATATAATCTTGTTCTTTGTCTCTTCCGACAAATTATTACATTCATAGAATGCCAACTCTCCAATCGTAGTTACACTATTCTGGATAGTGACACTGGTGAGGTTATTGCAATGGGAGAATGCATGATCACCAATCGTCTTAACACTATTCGGGATAGTGACACTGGTGAGGCTGCAATATGTGAATGCAGCATATCCAATCGTCGTTACACTATTCGGAATAGTAACACTGGTTAAGCTCTCGCATAATCCGAATGCATACTTTCCAATCGTCTTTACACTATTCGGGATAGTGACACTGGTGAAGCTGCAATGTTTGAATGCACCCTCTCCAATCGTCGTTATACTATTCGGGATAGTGATACTTTTTAGGTTATGGCAATGATAGAATGCATAATCTCCAATCGTCGTTACACTATTCGGGATTGCATACGTTGAGCCAGAGGCATTGGCATAAGCGATAATAATATTATCCTTAATCAAACAGCGTCCTCCATTAGCTGCATATTTGCCCTTAAACTCCTTTAGGCTGCCACAATCACAGAATGCACCAACTCCAATCGTTGTTACGCTATTCGGGATAGTGATACTGGTGAGGCTCTCGCAACTATTGAATGCATCCTCTCCAATCGTAGTTACATCGCCATTAAACTTAATAATACCCTTGCCGTCCTTATATGTATTAGACTCTATCTCTGCCCCAAATCTACGTTTACCCTCAAAATATGGTTTAACAACCTTACCATCAGATGAGGTGTACCATATCTCGTTATTAGGTTGAATCTTCTGTTTTGGGGCTACGGGCTTAACCTCTTCTGCCTGGCGCTTCTCTTCAGCTATGCGAGCCTTTTCAGCCTCTTCAGCTTGACGCTTCTCTTCAGCTATGCGAGCCTTCTCTGCATCTTCTGCCTGGCGCTTCTCTTCGGCTATGCGAGCCTTCTCTGCCTCTTCAGCTTGACGCTTCTCTTCAGCTATGCGAGCCTCCTCAGCCTGGCGCTTCTGGACTTGTTCTGATTTTGCAGTTTCGCTATCGTTAGAACCACTTAAAGCCAAGTAGCCACCGATAGCCACAACAGCAACAATCAGCAACCACATCCACCATTTGCTCTTCTTCTTTGTCTCTTCCGCATTCTTGGGCATCTCTGCGCTATACTTCGGTGTCCACTCCTTCTTTGAACGTGGCGTTGGCTGAGCCTTGGGGGCTGGAGCGCCAACAACCGTACGCTCATCCGCCACAGGGGCAGAAGCGGCAACCGATGTCTTATCGTCCACAGGAGCCGAAACTGGCGATGGTGTAGGCTTAGGTGTAGGAATAACTACAACCTCAGGGGTGTTATCCTCCAGTAGTGCCAAGAACTCCTTAGCAGAGTGTGGGCGGTGCTTACGCTGAAATGTCATAGAGCGCTCTATGGCGTTGCGCACACCACTCGACAGATGCGCAGGCAACTCGGGCAAGCCCTCATCGGCAACACACACCGCCTGAGGAGGCACATTACCCGTAACAAGGTAGTACAATGTAGCGCCAAGAGAGTAGATGTCGGTCTCGGGCGAAAACTCCTTGACACCACCCTGCTGGTACTGCTCCATAGGGGCGTAGCCTGCACTGATACCTACGGGCGTAGAACTGGTCTGGTTGCCCTCCTCGTCATACTGCTTAGAGAGTCCGAAGTCGATAACGACAACCTGGCCATCCTCGCTATTAAGCATAACATTTGCAGGCTTAATGTCGAGGTGCATAATCTTACGGTCGTGGATATAGCCAAGAGCCTCGGCAACAGAGCGTATATACCCAACAGCCTCAGACTCAGCAAGAGCTCCCTTTCGTTTCACAAGACTACTAAGCGACTCACCATCAATATACTCCATAACATAGTAGGCAGTATTATTCTCCTCGAAGACATCGTGGATATGGATGATATTGGGGTGCTTAAGGCGAGCGATGGTCTTAGCCTCCTTTATGAACTTTGCCTTATAGGCATCCATAATCTTGGCACTGCCCTGCGAGCCGAGAGATATGCTACGCGAGTTATCGTCGCGATTATAGAACTCCTTAGGAAAGAACTCCTTGATGCATACCTTGCGCTCAGCAAGCTCGTGCTCGGCGAGGTAGGTAATGCCAAAGCCGCCACTACCCAAGGCACGGATAATGCGATACTTATCGCCCTGTAGATATGTTCCAGGTTGTAGTTCCATAGTCTATATAGTTTACTTTTTTACTTTACAACTCCATTTGCTCGCATCGAGAGGTGAGTTCCCTGCGCTATAATCACATGGTCCAAGAGGCGTATATCGAAGAGTTTCGAGGCCTCCGCGACACGCTCCGTAAGTTCTATATCCTGGTGGCTTGGCTCGACACTTCCAGAGGGGTGGTTGTGTACAAGAACTATCTGTGAGGCGAGAAGCTCTATCGCGCGCTTGATGATAAGTTTGCAGTCTACAACCGTAGCCTGAACACCGCCCTGGCTCACACGCATACGCTCCAACACACGCCCCGACGAGGCGAGGTACAAGGCCCAGCACTCCTCATGCTTGAGCACACCGAGCATAGGCTCCATAATGCGAACAACATCCGCATCGGAGGTGATGCTCTCGCAAGACTCCGTATCGGCAATAGCCACCCTACGTCCGAGCTCCGCAGCAGCCTTAAGGCGCAAGGCACGCTGACGCCCCAAGCCCGATATCATACGCAGGCGCGACAACTCCATGCGTGAGAGCCCCACAAGCGAGCCACCAACACCCTGCAATAGGCCATCGGCCACGACCTTAGCGTTGTCATCATCGCCACTGTCGGCAATAGCCACGGCCACAAGTTCTTCGTCTGTAAGACTCTCAAGGCCACGCGAGGTGGCCTTATCTACGATATTTCTCATTGTTGTTTTGCATTAGATTCACGAAGTTACAAAGAATTATCGAGAATGCAAACAAGATGGAAGAAAAATAGTTAATCGAGGGGCGGAGGTTAGAGAGGTTAGGGAGATTAGGGCCGTTAAGGAACTTAGGGCGTGTAGCGATACCACCCCCTAAATTCACTAAACTCACTAAAGGATACTCAGCAAAAAAAATGCCGTCGATGGGTAATACTTATCATAAGTCCCATTGACGGCATTTTTTTGCCGAGCGGCAGTAGATGTCTGCCTTATCTCAAGAAATTATCGAGTTTATCAAGTATTCGCGCACTACTCTCATCATCTATCGCTGTGGGCGAAGACTGCGATACGGAGAAGGCGGCACTCTGCTCGGCCTGCTTCTTGGAGTCTCCAGTACCATGACCCACAGCCATACCATCTACATAGACGGTAGATACAAACTGGGGACGAGAGGCAGAGCCGCTATGGTCGTTAGATGTGCGAAACTCAATGGTGTAGTGATTCTTCTGACACCACTCAATAAGGCGACTCTTGAAGTCGGTTTCAAGAGTGAGCACATCATCAAGTGAGAGATAACGACCAAATATATCGTTGATAAGCAAACGATTGGCGAAGTTATATCCTTGGTCGAGATATATAGCACCCATCATCGCCTCAAAGGCATCGCCGTAGATATGCTTCTGGGTGATGTTACCTGCGGCATGCGATATGACATATTTGTCGAGACCTATCTCTGAGGCTATACGGTTTAGCGACTGGCGTGATACTATCTTCGAGCGCACCTGTGTCATGAAGCCCTCATCGTGCTCGGGAAACTCTATAAAGAGGTAGTCGGAGGTTATGCTCTCAATGACTGCATCGCCCAAGAACTCAAGACGCTCATTGTTCACATGACTACCATCCTCAAGCTCAACAGATGCCGACTTGTGGATAAGCGCGAGCTTGTATAGCTCGATGTTGTTAGGTATGAAGCCGAACATATCGTCGATAGCAGCATAGAAGTGCTTATCGGGACCGAACTTACGGCGTATGGGGCGTAGTATGAAATCGAACATAGTATAACTACAATAGGTATTACTCCACTTGGCGGAGCTGGGTTATTGGTGGCCACATAACTCTGTGCATGTCTTGAGGAGTAAGCCTCATGGGGCACAAAAATGGACTAAACCTAAGGGAGCAACCTCCCTTGGCATAGTCCAAAAATTCTCGGAATAAGCGGCATTGCCACATTCCATACTTCACACAAGACCCTGGCAACGACTAAATATCGTCGCTCAATTGCATCATGGAGTTCGAAAAAGTTACCCTATCTCCCCCCCACAATGCTCGCTATGCGAAGTGGCCACGCTTCATGGTCGCTTGGCGACTGAAGCATCAAGACCAATAATATAAGTCTCTATTACTTGTGAGCCTCGATGTAAGTGATAGCGTCACCAACAGTCTGAATCTTCTCAGCGTCAGTATCTGGAATCTGAAGATCGAAAGCCTTCTCGAACTCCATGATAAGCTCTACCTGATCCAAAGAATCTGCACCAAGGTGTGCTGTGAAGCTTGCCTCAGGTACTACCTCTGACTCCTTAACGCCCAACTTGTCAACGATGATCTCGACAACCTTTGACTGAATTTCTGACATAATAAATAAGTTTTAGTTAAACATTATAGTAGTAAATCGAATCTACTGTAATAGTGTCTGATTAATTTTTTTCATCAGACGATGCAAATGTAACACTTTTTTTATTATCTTTGACATTATGACGCAAAAAAAATATCAACAATTTCGCATCAGAACATATTAACCAATTAATAACCAACTAAATATGAATCTTTTATTAATTTCCAATTCTACCAATGCAGGCGAACCCTATTTGAAATATCCCATCGCCGAGATACAAAAAACATTGGAGGGTGTAACCGAGGTTGTATTCATCCCCTATGCTGCAGTGACATTCTCTTACGACGAATATGAGCGCAAAGTTCAGGAGCGCCTCAACGAGATAGGCATCAAGGTTAGCTCAGTACACCGTGCCATCAACAAGCGTAACTTCGTGCGCCATGCCCAGGCTATCATGATTGGCGGTGGTAACACCTTTGCTCTTCTTAAGAAGATGCAGGAGGAGGACCTCCTCGATGTTATCTTCCGTCGCGTTAAGGCTGGCACTCCATATGTAGGCTGGTCGGCAGGTAGCAATGTTACATGTCCTACCATCTGCACTACAAATGACATGCCTATTGTTCAGCCAGCATCGTTTCGCGCTATAGGTCTTGTACCATTCCAGATCAACCCTCATTACCTCGATGCTAACCCCGAGGGCCACGCAGGTGAGACCCGCGAGCAGCGCATCATGGAGTATTTGGAGGCTAACCGCAGCCGCTATGTTGTTGGTCTTCGCGAGGGATGTATGCTCCGTCTCAAGGATGATAAGATTGAGCTTATTGGCTCACGCCCTATGCGTATCTTCAAGAAGGGCATGGAGACCTATGAGGTGCAGCCAGGCGACAACATCGAGTTCTTGATTAAGCGCACTAAGTAATAGGTGAGCGGTCAGGGAAGCATAATAGGCGGCCAGGGTGAGGATATAGCCATGGAGTGGCTACGCGAGCGCGGCTACTACATTGTTGAGCGCAACTGGCGTGCTGGACGCTACGAGGTAGATATTATCGCCGAGCACTACGACACGCTACACTTCATCGAGGTCAAAACCCGCAAGAGGGGCGGATGGCAGTCGGCATACGACAGCATTAACGAGCAGAAGATACGCTCGTTACGCCGTGCTGCGTCGTACTACCGCGCCATACACCACCTAAACCACAATGTGCAATTCGACCTCATAGCCATCACCTACGATGGCGACGAGCTACTACATAATAGTGGTATGCAGGTGGAGTACACCGAGAATATCCTATAAGAAAGGTCGTCACAAGAGTTAACAAAACTCAACACCCAATGAGCCTGCCTAACAACTTCATTGTTAGACAGGCTCATAACTTATATAATGGACTACACATACTTTGCTACAAAGTATATATAAAACGACTTTTATCGGCTAAAAGTCTCGATATATAATTTTTTTTACTATCTTTGTACGATTAATGTCAATCACCAAACAGAGATGGGCTTATATAACATAGGTATGTGGCTCTTCGAGAGAATAGTCTCGATGGCTGCTCTCCGCAACCAAAAGGCAAAGTTGTGGAAGGAGGGTCGTTGCGACATCCTCGATCGTATGGCCGAGAGGATAGATTCCAATGACGACATCATATGGGTCCATTGTGCATCGCTTGGCGAGTTTGAACAAGGCCGTCCCATCATCGAGCAGATACGCAAGGTTGACCCCTCTAAGAGGATACTCCTCACCTTCTTCTCGCCCTCTGGCTACGAGATTCGCAAGAACTACGAGGGTGCCGACTACATCTTCTACCTACCAATGGACCGTAAGCGCAATGTTAAGCGCTTCATGGATATAGTAAACCCCACGGCTGCTATATTCATCAAGTATGAATTTTGGCACAACTACCTCGACGAACTTGGCAAGCGTAACATACCAACATATGTAGTATCGGCGATATTCCGTTCCAAGTCGATATTCTTCCGTCCATGGGGTGGCGCGTGGCGCAAGGCCCTAAATAACTTCACCACAATATTCGTGCAAAACGAGGAGTCTAAAGAGCTTCTTAGAAGTATTGGCCACAAGAATGTGGTTGTTGCGGGTGACACGCGTTTCGACCGTGTGGCAGCCATTGCCAAGATGGCTCGTCACATTCCTATTGTTGAGAAATTCCGTGGCGATAGTCGCCTCTTTGTGGCAGGCTCAACATGGGGTCCTGACGAGGAGATACTCATTGACCTTATCAACGACAACCCCTCAATTCGCTTTGTCATAGCTCCTCACGAGATGGATGAGGGACGCATAAAACATATTATCAACGAGGTTAAGGGTGGTGCAAAACGATATACCGAATCGGACGATAGCACCGATTTTAGCAATACACAGGTACTTATCCTCGATACGGTAGGCATACTATCAGCAGTATATGGCTATGCCACATGGTCATATATCGGAGGTGGCTTTGGTGTGGGTATTCACAACACATTGGAGGCAGCTACCTTTGGCCTACCAATAGCCTTTGGTCCTAAGTACAAGAAGTTCCAGGAGGCTTGCGACATGATAGAGCTACACGCCGCAACAAGCGTCAAGTCGGCCAAGGAGCTAAAGGAGTGGTTTGAGCCATTGCGCGACAATGCCGAGCACCTTGCCAAGGTGAGCCATGCAGCAAAGGGATATGCCGAGCACAACTGCGGAGCTACAGCACTGGTTGTCAAGGCAGTTCTCGGAAAAAATAATTATAAATAATAAGGGGTCAAAAATAATTTTGACCCCTTATTATTTATAAGATAAGCTCCACGGCTATCTCAATATCACTGATATCACCGATGGCTGGTATATGAAAGCCCTCGGCACCACACATATCAAAGAGAGCATCGTAGGATATTGAACCATCTGAGGCGTAGTCGTGCTCCAGGCCCTCGGCGTAGCTATCACTACTACCATCGCCCCACTCTACTCTACCGCTCACCGCGTCACCATACCACATGGGCATAGCAAGCGTTGCATCGGTGTGCGTAAGTTTAAGTGTCATACGCTCGGGGGCACCACGCTGAAGAACGGGAATTTTTGCCTCTACATCGCCAGCATCAATCTTAATATATGAGCTGCGCTCATCGCGTGACAAGTTCTCGGCAATAGTAAAGCACACCTTATAACTCTCTACACTACGACTCTCCACAAGTGTTATCCACTCAGCACCCACCTCGAAGCTATACTCGACATTGGTAGCGAAGTTAAGTTCAATGGTCTGCGCCTCGTAGCTTACATCGAAGCTATCCTCAACAACATCGAGGGTATCGACAACGGGCTCGGGAAGTGGTAGAGGTTTCTCGCTCTTGCAACCCATGGCAACAAGAGCCAAAATTGATATAATAGTTGCTACTCTCATTTTTTCAAGCCTTTAATGGTGAATGTTATCTCGCGCTGTTCAACACCCTCGCGCACCAAAAGGACGGTGTATATCAAAGCAGGTGTAAGGCGCTGCGTAGATATTGTCATCATGCCCTTGCTTATGGTCACGCCATCCTCAACATACTGGCCATCAAGATACAATGCCGATTTAACATCGTCGTCATAGTCTACGACGATTGTTCCGCTAACCTTGTCGTAGTCGAAGGATGTAGTCTCGCCAATAGGTGCATACTTCAATATAAACTCTTCGCAGGCATCATCAGCAAACGACGACATCCTATACCAGTTATCGCTACCGCTACTACGATAGAATACTACAAGCCTATCACCCTCTTCAATATCACACTCTATGATAGTTGTCATAGCGCCACAACCTCCGCCATAGCGTGCAGGGAGTTCGAAAGTTTGTGCCTCTGTTGCCCACGACTTATGCTCACCATGCTTATTGCATACGCCGACACGAATCTCTCCCTTAAAATCTAACTGCGAGTAGTTACCTATAGATATCGACTCTACATTGTATTGCTCGCCATCCGTATTAACACTAAGACCCGAAGAGATGAGGCACAACCAGTTCTCTACCTCGCTACTACGCATAGGGCGCATACCCAACACTGCCCACTGATCCGTATCGAATAGGTACTCATCAAGGTGCAAGTTATCGAGCATAAAGAAGCCATCATAAGGGCCTCCCCAACCCCAGTTAACATGAAAGTAGTTGTTATCGTCGACACCATCGAGGACAAAGGCATGACCCGCCATATCGGCCGTATATCCTGCATAGAACACTGGGTAGTTATTCTCTATCTCTCTACGCAACAGGCTATTCCAATACTCGTTAGAGTAGTTTTCGCGCATGGTAAGGGTACATGCAGGGCTATAACCAAAGTTCTTATACAACGCCCACATATCAGGGAATGCGCCGGTATCTACAGCCGTATAATTTGCCTTGAAGGCATGGCCGAGGTCAGCCATCAACACTGCGACAGCCTGAGCCTGAGTATCATTATACTCGCCCTCGACATAGGTCTCAAGCATATTGTCCCAGTCGTAGTCATGATTCAGGTCGCGCTGGGGGACATCAAGGCCAGCGAGTGTTGTATATGCCTCGGTGACACCTTGAGCACGCTCAGGCCAACGGTTGTGATACATGATTGTCGCCATCGCCGTCTGCGTACAACCAGTAAGGCTATGCGTATCGCCATCAATGGGGCACTCGTTATAGTATGGCGCAAGCTGACTCCAGCGTGCGGTGTTGAGCATCACGGCATCTACAGGCTTATACTCCTCGCTCCACCTCTTAGCTGTTAGAGCATCGGGCGCGATGTTATGCTCACGAGCAAAGCGCACTACGGAGTCTATATAGCATAGCCAGCTCTCGAAATTCTTGGGTAGCACCTCTGCCAAAGGGGCAGAGTAGCTATTTGAGTATGCCAATATGGGAGCTAAGACATCATCGCCCGCAACAATCACGAAGCCCTCGCCTGAAGTGGGGGTCACCACATAGAATGTTGGCGCGGAGTCATCGCTGCGCGTAGTGCCGAGGATTGAGCTATCCCACGCCACCACAATATCACCACCTCGTGTAGTCTCGCCAAGCACCTCAGAGGCTATACGCAGCGCCTCGCCCTGGGGTACCTCGCGCGCCACAACGCTACATAGCGAGGTTGCGACAAGAGCAAAAAGGAGTATTATTCGCTTCATACGCTTAAGAAATAGGGGTAACTCCCACACATGAGAATTACCCCAATTATAGATTTACAATATTCCGATTACAAGAATGGAACAACCTCCGCAGAGCGAGTAGCCGTAGCCTCTGCCTTAATCTCAGCAGGGATCTCACACTTCTCGTAAACGCTTGTAACAGAAATATCCTCCTGGCTGTACATTGTGAGGCTATCACCCTCCTTTACGAACTTATAGCCACAAGCCCATTTAGAGCCATCGGCATAGATGCCCGTTACAATATCGCCCTCAATGTTATAGGTACCAGTGAACAACTCATAGTCGAACGACCATACCTGCTGATAGATCTCAAATGTGTTATCGTCGTTAAAGTCGATGTAGACATTGAACTCTGGAGCTGCATCGTTCCACGATGTGAGCACCCACTCGCCACTCAACGCGCCCTTATTACCAGGGCCATTAGGGTTATTCTGCTTCTCACAACCAGTGAACACCATAACGAGGAGCATTGCAAGTGAAAATATCTTCAAACTCTTCATATCTCGAATCAATATTTTAAGCATTAGACAAAATATTACAACCAGCCTCCAGGAGTGATAGGCTCCAAGGTACCCTCGTCATATGTTACGCCATGGCGTGCTACGAAGGCGAACTCCTGCTGAGTCTCCATACCACCAGTGATCTGACCACCACCTACGTTGGTACCACCAGCAACATACTTCAATGTTACAAGTGCGCTACCTGGCTTAGTACATGTGAGCATGAGCTTACCACCCATCCACTTGATATTCTCAATGCCAAGTGCGTCGATAGCCTCCTGCGAAATCTCAGACTCAAGCATCTTAATCTTGTCGTTAGTACCATCGCCGATGTACGATGCTACATTAACGATAACCTCCTCACCTACAGGAATTGGAATACACTTTGTACCACGCACAGACATCAACACCATGTATGCGTCGATAAGACCAGTACCCATCTTGTTGTTGTACGAAGCAAGGTTGAGAGTACCACCTGCCACATTGGTCTTAAAGCCTGTGAGGAATGGGTTGATGTTGTTTACTGAGCTTACGATGATATCCTTCAACTCGGGCAATGTGAGCACGATGTTGTTATCCAAAGCATAAGCGATAGCCAACGCAGCGATACCCGACACATGAGGACAAGCCATTGATGTACCCTGGCTATAGCCATACTTGTCGTTTGGCAATGTTGAGAGCACGCAGCCTGGCTCAGCCCATGTTGTAGGAGCGTACTCGCCACCAGGAGCAGCTACATTACAACCACGGTCGTAGTTGGTGTAGTATGTAGGAAGACCATCAGGAGCGATAGCTGTAACAGAGATAAGCTCATTGTAAGCCGCTGGATAGCCAGCTACAGCCTTACCATCGTTACCTGCGGCAAAGATGATGATACCACCCTCCAACGCAGGAGAGTTCTGAGTCTCCATGAAGTAGTGGAAAGCCTCGAGCTCTACGCTTGTCTGACCTTCCTTGAACTGTTTGTCGTTAGCAATCTGACCAGCGCCAAAGCCCCAAGAGTTCTGCAAGATGCAAGCACCCATATCGGCAGCATACTCAACAGCTTTAGCAGTACCACCAGCACCAGCGTCCTTACCACCAGAGAGAATCTGGCAAGACATAATCTTCACGCCATCGCCATTACCTGTACCACCAGCAACACCCGCTACACCGATACCGTTGTTATTAACCGCAGCAACAGTACCAGCCACATGAGTACCGTGACCCTGGTCGCCAGTACGAGTCCAGGTCACACGACCATTGTGTGCGAAGTTGTAACCGTGAACATCATCCACATAGCCATTGTTATCATCATCAACACCCTCGGTACCATTAGCCTCAGCCTCGTTTACCCACATATTGTCCTTGAGGTCAACATGAGTGTAGCATACACCCTCGTCAACAACCGCTACGATAATGTCGTTGCGACCAGAGGTAATCTCCCATGCTGGGAAGAGGTTGATGTCTGCACCAGCCTTAGCACCAGGATATGTCTCCGGAAGACCAAGGTTGCGATAGTGCCACTGCTTCGAGAGCATAGGGTCGTTATATGGCAAATCATCAGAGCGTGTCTGCGCAAACTCTGCAATGTCCACCTCTGTAATTGTGGTCTGTGGTACGATAACCTTTGATGCGAACTGCACGCGCTCAACAGCCTCCACAGCTGCAAGGCTCTGTGCTGCGAGTTCCAAATCTACACTCTCAGGGAATGACACGGTAAACCAACGGTGCATGCCACGAGCACGCTTCACATCGCCATTCACGCTAAGGTTGAAGACAGGCTTGATGGATGTAGCACCAATCTCGCTGGCTACAGCATCCACAGGAGAGCCTGAGCGTGTTGCGCACTCTGCCATAGCGAGACGCTCGGCAGTGTTGTTGTCTACATAGATGATCAACTCACCCTGCACAGCCTCATTCGAGGTGTTTACAAACTTCTTTGCAGCCACAGCTGTCACATCTGCTGACTCTCTGTTGTCGACATTATCGGTTGCACACGATACGGCGAACAAGCCAGCCAATGCAAGAAGAAAAACTTTTGTTTTGTTCATATTAGTTAATAGTTAAGTGATTCACATCGCAGTGTGAGTTGTAGTTACACACTCCCACAAGTTGCAAATTTACAAAAATAACGGCAATGTGCAACGGTGATAAGTGTTTTTTTGATAGATATGAGAAAAAAGTGTTCTGAAGAGTTCTAAGGGGTTATAATGTTTCAAAAGGGAACAACCGCCTGCGCTCCCCACCAGAACCTACCAGAACCCACAAGAACCTACCAGAACCTACCAGAACCCATGGGCAGCAGCCCCCCCTCGACAAAAATGCCGTCGATGGTTAGTACATAAGTACATCCCATTGACGGCATTTTATGTTTTAGGCAGCAGATGTCTGCCCTATGATCAAGAAATTACAAGAATGG
>JAZLBJ010000044.1:0-12489 GCA_045613645.1 Alistipes sp.
GAGATTTCCATCTTATACACGGGATAGGTTTCGCCGTTCACCTCGATGGTCTCTTTTGTCGAAACGGCGGACCTGCACAAAAACACGTGGTCATTCGACATATCCTTGAATGCCACTAAACGATAATTCTCTGGATGAATACCCTTTTTCATTTCGTCTTTTTGTTATAATTAATATTGCAATAATTAATTCGGCGGCAAAGGTAACACTTTTTTTCTAACAAACAAGTGCTTCCATGATTTTTTTTCTATCTTTGCTCGGTATTTGCATCCACCAGGGGCAATTAACCATAAATATTTAGCACTATGACAATAGACAAACAACATGGACTCCCCGAGAGCCACGATATAACAGCCGAGGATAGAACCTTCATGCAGATGGCCATAGAGCTATCCATCACCAATATCGACCAGGGTGGAGGCCCCTTTGGTGCAGTGGTCGTGCGCAATGGTCATGTAGTGGCCAAGGGAGCCAACCGTGTGGTGCCCAACAACGACCCCACAGCACATGCCGAGGTGGTGGCCATACGCAACGCCTGCCGCGAGTTGCAGACCTTCGACCTTGAGGGTTGCACCATATATGCCTCGTGTGAGCCATGCCCCATGTGTCTTAGCGCAATATACTGGTCGGGAATAAAGCGCATATGCTACGCCAACACCAAGCGCGATGCTGCTGCCATAGACTTCGACGACTCGTTCATCTACGATCAGCTACGCCTCGACTACGACCGACGCTCGATACACTGCGAGCACTTCATGCGCGACGAGGCTATGGAGGCATTCCGCAAGTGGAACGACAAGTGCGACAAAGTAGAGTATTAACCACACCTTATATAAACTATAATAAAACTATGAAACTCAAATACAACACCGACGACCGACTCCCCGCAGGACAACTCGTGGCCTACTCCATACAGTGGTTTGTGCTGGCCGTAGCCGTAGTGGCAACAAGCGTATTTGTTGCGCAGGGAAGCCCCGCCGATGAGCTTTTCTACGCCCAGAAGCTATTCGCCGTGATGGGCTTCACAGGCCTTATACAGATACTCTGGGGCCACCGTCTACCCATCGTCGTGGGCCCTGCAGCCGTACTCCTCGTGGGCGTGATGACATCCTTAAACGGAGGCCACTCGACCGAGGACATATATACCTCCATAGCCGTAGGTGGCGTCATTGTATCGCTACTCTCATTAGGCAACACCATGCGCTATGTTCAGCGTCTGTTCACCCCTCGCATCATAGTGGTGATACTCATGCTCATAGCCTTCACACTGGCACCAACAATATCGAACACTCTGGTCTTCGACGCTAAGATGCCCGAGGCCTACACCTTCAGCCTTATCTTTGCGGCTGTAGGCACAATGGCCATGGTGATACTCAACCGCAAGCTAACGGGTGTGGCCAAGAGCCTTATCATCCCCGGCGCTCTGGCCGTAGGTAGCCTCTGCTACTACGCCTTCTTCCCCATGCGCGAGTACACCACGACAGCCGCCTCATGGGAGGGACTGCTCATCTCTGAGCCCTCGTTCAACGGAGGTCTTATCATAGCCTTCGTGGTGTGCTACATAGCCCTTATCATCAATGACATAGGCTCCATAGAGTCTGTGGGTGCCTTGCTCAAGGTCCCCAATATGGATCGCCGTCTAAAGCGTGGTGTCGGCATATCGGGCGTGATGAACATCGTGGCAGGTAGCATGGGTGTTCTCGGCCCTGTAAACTACTCTATGAGTCCTGGTGTGATAGCCTCTACGGGATGCGCCTCACGCTATGCGCTCATACCCTCGACCGTAGCCCTTATGGTGTGCGCCTTATGTCCCGACCTAATATGGGTACTTACAGCCATACCTCTACCCGTCATAGGCGTGATACTCCTCTTCCTCATGGGCACACAGCTTGCTGCCTCGTTCGAGATGATGCACTCCACAAAGTCGGCCGAGACCTTCAGCGATGCCCTCACCTTGGGTCTCCCCATCATGGTGGCGATGCTCTTTCAGCTTATGCCTAAGGATGTTGCGCCCGAGATTATACAACCTCTGGTGGGCAATGGCTTTGCCATGGGTGTTATCACAGTCATCCTCATGGAGCATGTTGTGAACCGCAAGAGAGGCTAAAGGTGAAAAAAGTGTTGATAATTTCCGAGCAAAAGCACTTTTATTAGCATAAAATTTACTACATTTGTAGCCGTAAAATTACGCCATCATGTGGCGTAGCAGAAACATGGGCTAAAAACAGATTAACTTATGAGTAATACATTGGTAGTTGTAGGCGCTCAGTGGGGCGACGAAGGCAAGGGTAAAATCACCGATTTCTACGCTGGTAACGCAGATGTTGTCGTACGCCATCAGGGTGGTAACAACGCGGGTCACACCATCGTCTTCGACGGCAAGAAGTTTGCCTTGCA
Organism: Alistipes sp.; assembly: GCA_045613645.1. Taxonomy (GTDB): domain Bacteria; phylum Bacteroidota; class Bacteroidia; order Bacteroidales; family Rikenellaceae; genus Alistipes. The sequence goes on from JAZLBJ010000044.1 coordinate 2,398, forward strand.
GTCTATACCTTCGGGTGTCTTCAACCCACATATTATAAATGTAATGGCCAATGGCATGGTCATCAACCCTGTATCGCTTATCGAGGAGTTGGAGCGTCTTCACAGCGCAGGCATCACCGACTACAAACTCTATATCTCGGACCGCGCAGCATGTGTGATGCCCTATCACTCGATGCTCGATGGCGCATACGAGAGTCTCAAGGGTGGTCGCCAGATTGGTACAACAAAGAAGGGTATCGGCCCTGCATATACCGATAAGTATAGCCGTGTAGGTATCCGCATGGGCGACCTCCTCAACAAGGAGTACTTCGCCGAGCGATTGAAGGATGCCCTCATGCAGAAGAACATCGAACTCAAGGCCCTCGGCATGGAGCCTTGTGATTTCGACACCATCTATAACCAGTACCTCGCCCTTGGTGAGCGCTTGCGCCCCATGATTTGCGACACCTCGGTGTTGCTCAACCGCCTCATTGAAGAGGGCAAGAAGGTACTCTTCGAGGGTGCTCAGGGTGTTATGCTCTGCATCGACCACGGTACATACCCCTTCGTGACATCATCAAGCCCTACAGCAGCCAGCGTACCCGTGAACACAGGTATCGCACCTCGCTATGTGAACAATGTCATGGGCGTGGCTAAGGCCTACACCACCCGTGTGGGTGAGGGTCCATTCCCCTCGGAGCTCTTCGACGAGCGTGCCGAGTATATCCGTGAGCGTGGCCACGAGTATGGCACCGTAACAGGTCGTCCTCGCCGTGTGGGTTGGTTGGATACCGTGGTACTCAACCATGTGCGTCGTATCAGCGGTCTCAACTACCTATCGTTGATGCTCTTCGATGTTCTTTCGGGTTTGGAAACAATCCGCATCTGCACAGGCTATAAGCTCAATGGCGAGAAGATTGACTATGTACCATCAACCATCGCTGACCTTGAGCGTGTGGAGCCAGAGTATATCGAGCTTCCAGGCTGGAGCGAAGATATCACCGCCATCAAGAGCTACGACGAGCTACCAGCAAATGCTAAGGCCTACATCGCCAAGCTCGAGGAGCTCACAGGTGTAGAGGTTGCTGTGGTATCGGTAGGTCCCGACCGTGAACAGACCATCATCCGCAAGCCTATCTTCTAAGCCCTGGGCAATAGATACAATAGTTAAGTCCGTCTAACACCTCGTTAGGCGGGCTTTTTGTTTGAGAGGGCATGAAATAACGCGGACAAAAGGGAGATAATAGAGAAAAGGGATGTTGCGGTGTGTTGTCGCAGGCTATCATCCTGAGCATAGTGAAGAATCTTCTACGCAACGGCACACTGAAATCGCTGTCACTTGTCGGCTATGAGGATATTCCTCGACAAGCTCGTAATGACAGTCATGGGCAACGCTCCCACAAGAACCCACAAAACCCTACAAGAACCCACAAGACCCCAGTCCGCACCTACACCCCACACTTAACCCTCGTCCATACTACCCTTTTATCAAAAAAAATCCCTCTATTAATCGCATCTTTGGCAAAAATTTTATAACTTTGAGGGTCAAAGTGCCCGATAGCAGGGCTATGATGATAGCACCACAAGGAGTGACGGTGCAAATTATTTAGGATAAATGAGATAAAACTGTATAACCTATGAACACTAAGTATCAACTTCCGATGGATGGCGGTCTTGCCAACGAGGTAGCCCCCAACGACATTGTGCATCGCTATGAGCGCATACCCACAAGGGTCTTCAAGAGTGAGTACTATGGCGTGCAGTATATCGCAGACATCATTTGTCGCCTTATACGCAACCACTCTAACAACGCCTCGGCACGCGACATCTACGAGGAGTTGCCACCCTTTGTGCTTGGTCTCACCACAGGCCGCACACCATTAGGCCTCTATCGTGAGCTTGTCAAGCGCCACAAAAATGGTGAAGTGTCGTTCAAGAATGTGGCGGTATACTCGCTCGACGAGTTCTACCCCATACGCAGCGACGAGTATCAGAGCCGCAACTACCGCATATACGAGGAGTTCCTCAAGCATATTGACATTCTAAAGGAGAATATACACCTCCCCGATGGCACTGTGCCACTAAACGAAGTATCGGAGTACTGCGCAAACTACGACAAGCTAATACGCAAGATTGACCTCATGATTATTGGCATCGGCGAGGATGGTCAGGTAGGCTTCAACGAGCAGGGCTCATACGCCAAGTCGCAGACACGCCTTGTGGAGCTATCGCACAACTCACGCAAGGTGCAGTCAAACCAGTTCTTCGGTCTGGAGAACACCCCTAAGATGGGTATCACCATGGGTATTGGCACCATTATGCGTGCCGACCGCATAGTGCTTATGGCGTGGGGGGAGGAGAAGGCTCCCGTAGTGCAGCGCATAGTAGAGGAGGAGATTTCGGACATTGTGCCTGCCAGCCACTTACAAGAGCATCCAGCAATCGAGGTTATCATCGACGAGAATGCCGCAGAAAACCTCACACGCGTGCAGACACCATGGCTCGTAGGACCATGTAACTGGACACCTAAATTCGTGCGTAAGGCCGTGGTATGGCTATGCAACAAGGTGAACAAACCCATCTTGAAGCTCACCTACAAGGACTACATAGAGAACTCGTTGGGCGAGCTACTGGAGAAGTGCGGTTCCTACGACAAGATTAACATACGCGTCTTCAACGACCTGCAGCATACCATCACAGGCTGGCCTGGTGGCAAGCCTAATGCCGACGACTCTACACGCCCCGCACCATCGCTACCCTACCCCAAGCGTGCGCTTATCTTCTCGCCACACCCCGATGACGATGTTATCTCCATGGGAGGTACATTCATCCGCCTTGTGGAGCAGGGCCACGATGTGCATGTGGCATACCAGACATCTGGAAATGTTGCCGTGCACGATGATGTGGTGTTGCAGAATGTGGATACGGCACGAGAGTTGGGCTTGGGTAACAGATACGACGAGGTACGCAATATCATCGCCAATAAGCGTGGTGGCGAGCCTGAGCCTCGTGAGCTCCTCAACATCAAGGGCGCTATACGCCGTGCTGAGGCACGCGCCGCTGTGCGTTCGTTCGGTCTCAACCCCGACACCAATGCCCACTTCCTCAACCTACCATTCTACGAGACAGGAGGTATCAAGAAGGGTGCTATAACCGAGCGCGATATCGAGATTATCGTTGAGCTCCTACGCGAGATACGACCACACCAGATATACGCCGCTGGCGACCTTGCCGACCCTCACGGCACACACCGCATGTGTATCGAGGCGCTCATGGAGGCCTTGGATGTCACCAAGGATGACGACTGGCGCGAGGAGTGCCACCTATGGCTCTATCGTGGTGCATGGATGGAGTGGAACCTCGGCCTTGTAGATATGGCTGTGCCCCTCTCTCCCGACGAGATGCTCAAGAAGCGCCACGCCATCTACCGCCACCTATCGCAGAAGGATATTGTCCCCTTTCCAGGTAGCGACACACGCGAGTTTTGGCAGCGTGCCGAGGAGCGCACACAGAATACCGCAAAGCTATACGACAAGCTCGGCATGGCAGAGTACCAGGCTATAGAGGTATTTGTTAAGATGTTCTAATTACCAAAAATTATAGAAAACTATGAGAGTTATCATCAAAGATCGCACTGCCGAGGTTGCCGAGTGGGCAGCCGCATATATCGTCAGTGAGATTAAGGCTAAGGCAGCACGCACTGATGCTCCCTTCGTGCTCGGTCTCCCCACAGGCTCAACTCCCCTTGAGACCTACCGAGAGCTAATACGCCTCCATAAGGCTGGTGAGGTATCGTTCAAGAATGTTGTTACATTCAACATGGATGAGTATGTAGGCTTGGAAGAGTCACACCCCGAGAGCTACCACTCGTTCATGTGGAATAACTTCTTCTCGCATATCGACATCGACAAGAGTAATGTACATATCCTCAATGGCAATGCCGAGGATCTTATGGCCGAGTGCCAGGCCTACGAGGATGCTATCGTGTCGGCAGGTGGCATCGACCTATTTATGGGCGGCGTTGGCGAGGATGGCCATATAGCATTCAACGAGCCCTTCTCGTCGCTACAGTCACGCACACGCATCAAGACCCTTACACCCGACACCATAGCTGTGAACTCACGCTTCTTTGGTGGCGACATCTCTAAGGTACCTACACAGGCGCTCACCGTGGGTGTTGCAACAATCTTGGATGCCCGCAAGGTGATGATCTTGGCAACAGGTCCTAAGAAGGCACGCGCTCTACGCCATGCCATAGAGGGCAGCTACAACCATCAGTGGACACTCTCGGCCTTGCAAACACACCCTGCAGGTATCATCGTCTGCGACGACCGTGCTGCCGAGGAGCTTAAGGTTGTGACATACCGCTACTTCAAGGATATAGAGAAGTAGTCAAATATATCAAAATAAGATAGCGTGTCAACGAATGATTGACACGCTATCATTTTTTCCACACCTGACACTAATCCTCGCCAAAGGGGGCGATATCAGCATCGGCAGCACGCCACGAGGGCTTACGCTTAGCATAGATGATAAAAGGTATGACAACAACCACAATGGCACCTATGATGAGCACGCTGAACCATACGGTGTTACTACCTACGGCAATCTGTGATGGTGGGATAAAGCTGAGCACAAAGGCCAACAACGAGCCACAGAAGCCCAAGCCACCAAGCAACCATATAAGGCCGTTACCTCGGCGACCAAGACGGAATGGTCGTTCGAGCTTAGGACGCTTGTAGCGTAGGGTGATAGCAGCTGAGAACATCAACATATACATTATGAGGTACAGCAACACGGTGAGCTGTGAAAGTATCTGGTAGAAGGACTGCACCGAAGGCATGATAACAAAGAGCATACCGAGGATGGTTACAATGACACCCTGCACGAGGAGAATGTTGCGCTGCACACCGTGCTTATTGGTACGCTGGAAGAATGGTGGTAGGTAGCCAGCACGACCTACGGTGAAGATACCCTTAGATGGTCCTGACACCCAGGTGAGCACACCAGCCAAGACACCAAACACAAGGGCTATGGCTACGATAGGTCCCATCCACGACATGTGCAGGAAGTTGAAGTAGTTGTCGAAGCCAATGAGTAGAGTCTGTGTGAGGCTAATCTCGTCGGCAGGCACAACAATACCCAACGAGAAGGTACCGAGGATGAATATCAAGACAGTGATAAGCGAGCCTATGATGATGGCACGCGGATAGTTACGCTTAGGGTTATTCACCTCCATAACATGAACACCCATCATCTCCATACCAGCATAGAAGAGGAAGATACTACTTGCCAAGACCAAGTTGTTGAAGTTAGAGAGGTCAGGGAAGAAGCTCTCATGCATGTTAAGGTTATTCTTACCGCCCTCAGCGAGATAGACAATAGCCAAGAGTATCAACAAGATAGCTGGAATAATAGTACCTATTATACCGCCCCACTTACTCACCTTACCTACCCAACCAATACCACGCAAGGCAATGAATGTTGCTGCCCAATAGATTGCCAACACCACCACAAGCGTAAACACACGATTTGAGGCAAGGGCAGCATCGGCATTCATATCAAGACCAATAAAGGCGATGCTCACCGCGCCAAAGGTCAATACGGTAGGATACCATATGGTCGACTGTATCCATTGCAACCATATAGCAAGGAAGCCCCAGCGAGTGCCAAAAGCCTCGCCCACCCAGCGAAAGACACCACCCTGCTTGTTCGAAAACATCGCTGCAAGCTCGGCAGCAACCATAGCAGTAGGGATGAGAAATACAATGGCGGCAAAGAGGTAGTAGAATGCCGAGGCAGGGCCATATACCGCCTCAGTGGCAAGACCTCTTAGGCTAACTACCGCCGTGATGTTCATGATGGCCAGCGTCATCACGCTAAGCCCAGAACCCTTAGATTTGTTAACACTTTGCATAAAACTTAGGTTTTGATTATTCATCGCTATATAGTTGCAATTATGGTGCAAATCGACAAAACCTTATGGAAAAAGGATTTTGAGAACCAAGCACAAGAAATAGATTCAAAAAGGGTCAGAAGAGTTCGAAACGAAATCAACAGACTACACTACCCCATAGACCATTTTAGAACTCTTTAGAACCCTTGTTCACCTGGGCTGTACGCGCTACAGCCCCACCTCCATATTATATATAATATATAGGTATAACCACATTATAGTTTTCGACCATTATATAAACAAAACCTATATAGACATAAAAATATACAATCAAGAAGCTATTGCAGATAACAATTTTCTTACTATCTTTGCATCAGGAAAAGAGAGAAACCTAATAACAAATAATAATAAACCTAACTAAAAACTAATACGACTATGAAAGATTTGAAGGGAACTAAGACTGAGAAAAACTTGTGGGAGGCATTTGCTGGTGAGTCACAGGCACGCAACAAGTATACATATTTTGCATCTAAGGCAAAGAAGGATGGCTATGTACAGATAGCTAAGATTTTCGAGGAGACAGCAGCTAACGAGAAGGAGCACGCTGAGATTTGGTTCAAGCTCTTGCAGGGCATCGGCTCTACAGCTGAGAACCTAAAGCCAGCTGCCGAGGGCGAGAACTACGAGTGGACAGACATGTACGCTGAGATGGCTAAGGATGCTCGTGAGGAGGGCTTCGACCACATCGCATTCCTCTTCGACGAGGTGGGCAAGATCGAGAAGGAGCACGAGGAGCGCTACCGCAAGCTATTGGCAAATGTTGAGGGTGGCTTGGTATTCTCACGCGACGGCGATATGATCTGGCAGTGCTCAAACTGCGGCCACATCCATGTAGGCAAGCAGGCACCTGAGGTATGCCCAGTATGTGTTCACCCTAAGGCTTACTTCCAGATTAAGGCTGAGAACTATTAGTAGATAACTATAACCATCATGAGAGGGGGCTGCAAGCATAGTTTTTGCTCAGCCCCCTCTCTATACAAAGGTAGACGAGTATGAATATATTGCCAATACTCCTTTTACCCTTTTTGGGAACAATGATTGGAGCATCAACAGTGCTCTTCGCTCGCCGTAGTGTATCACCACGCGTGCAGAATGCCCTACTGGGTTTTGCCGCTGGCGTTATGGTTGCCGCCTCGGTGTGGTCACTGATAATCCCCGCCATGGACCTCTCGGCAGATATGGGCCGCATGAGTTGGCTACCAGCCACCGTGGGCATACTCCTCGGCATGCTCTTTCTACTTGTTCTCGATAGCCTCGTGCCACATATGCACCCCACTAACGACAATGCCGAAGGTATGAAGTCTACACTCGGCCGCCGTCAGATGCTTATGCTTGCCGTCACGCTGCATAACATTCCCGAGGGTATGGCCGTGGGCGCTGTTGTGGCAGGTGCTTTAGGTGGATATAGTGGCATAACTATGGCTGCAGCTATGGCTCTGGCCGTGGGTATGGCCATACAGAACATCCCTGAGGGAGCTATCATATCTCTACCGCTGCGTGCCGATGGCATGCGACGACGCAAGGCCTGGATGTACGGCACTCTCTCGGGCATCGTCGAGCCACTGTCTGCACTGCTGATGATACTCCTCTTCGAGTATATATCACCAGCACTACCCTACCTTTTGGCCTTCTCGGCTGGCGCCATGCTCTATGTGGTTGTCGAGGAACTTATCCCCGAGACGCAGCAGGGCAAGCACTCCGACACGGGCACTATAGCCTTCGCCATAGGTTTTGTCATAATGATGATTCTCGATGTGGCGTTAGGATAGCAAGCAACATACTCAATAGCATAAGTGATGGCACTTGGGGAGACTCAAGTGCCATTAACTATTTTACTATCACCACACTTACACAAACCAACATCCGAGCATAAGGAGAAGACAACCCATATACCAGAAACAAAAGAAATAATAAAATCATAGTTATGATTAAAAAAATATGTAAAAATATTTTCATTTTTATTTATTTTATTATACTTTTGCAAAGAGATAAACTTAATATTTGTGACCATGAGAATTTTTAACACTTTTTTTGCATGTGCAGCCCTCATGTGCGTAGGACTGCTTTCGGCTTGTGAGAAGGACCCCGCAACCAACAAAAACGAGCCTCAGAACAACACTCCAGTAATCAACATCAGCGACACCACTCTTGAGGTGACTGCCGAGGGTGGCGACTACACTATTGAATTCACCATAACAAACCCCATCGGTGATGTTAAGGTTGGAGCAAATAGCGAAGCTGAGTGGCTCACAGTAAAGGAGACCACAGCTACAAGTTTGGTTGTCAACGCAGCGTATAACCCCGAGGATAATGCTCGCAATACCACGCTTACACTTAAGTATCCCGAGGCTGAGAGCGTAGTAATTGAGGTGATGCAGGCAGGTAAAGATGGAGAGCCATATACCATCGAGGTCAAGGATATAACATATAACAAGTTTGTATCGGACATCACTGCCCAGAACGACGAGAACTACTATGTAGCATATATGTCGGAGGTATCATACTTCCAGGATATGGGCATCGCCGATGAGGAGAGCCTATTGGTCGACGACTACAACTTCTTCTCGCAGTATGCAGGTGCATATGGCTACCAACTAAAGGAGTTTATGGTAGGCTTTGGCCTTGCACACCAGGGCGACAAGGCTATCGACTGGACAAGTCTTGTTCCTGCGGAGAGCTATGTAATATATATCTATGGTGTTCAGTTCAACGAGGATGGTAGTGACTATACCGTGACCACACCTATCTTCTACGAGGTTGTTGAGACACCGATGAATGAACTTGGCAAAGTATCATTCTGCCCATCACTATCTGTTGATGGTCCAACAATTGACTACACTATTGAGCCTATTGACTACGATGGATATTACACAACAATTGTGGTTGACTCATCACACGAGTTATACATCGACCCAGAATATGGTACATATGGTGACTATGGTATTCGTGCAGCTCAGCACTGGATGAAGAATGTGAACTCATATATGGGCTACTACGAGATGACAGCAGAGCAGGTTCTTGAGCAGGAGTGCTACCGCGGTAAACACGATTTCTTAGAGACACTTCAGGCTAATAGCAACTATATGGTCTTGATCTTGCCAATAGAGATTATCGATGGTCTGCCAATGCTCTCAGCAGAGCCTTCAATGTTCTATGCTAACACTGGCGATGTTGCAGCATCGGACATCACCTTCGACATTAAACTTAACGCTTGCTACTCACGCGTTTTGGACTTCACCGTAACACCATCCAACAGCGATAATTACACTATTCTCATCCTCAACAAGTCGGCTCTTGCAGAGTACACTACCGACGAGGAGATTATAGACTATGCTGTTAATGGCTACTGGCTTGATGAGTATCAGAATACATTCAACTACTACAACTGCTACCTCAAGCCCGAGACCGAGTACTCAATTCTTGTCTTCGGCTACTACGGTGGTGTGGCTACCACAGGACTCACACGCTTGGATGTAAAGACCGAGGCAGAGGCACCTGCAGTGAATAGCGTTAAGAACATCGTTCAATATGGTCCATACGACCCTGTGGCAATCTCGGAGCTCGACCCAGAATATGCGTCATATGCAAACTATGATGGATACTTCGTGATGCTCCACTGGCTTGAGACTGAGAGCGAGGAGTACTCAGGCGTATATCACTATATCTACGATACAAACTTTGTAAGCACATATGGTGATCAGGGTGTATTCCAAGACCTTGTTTACTACTCATACACACCTATCATGAATTCAGCTGGCTCATATGACACCCAGTATGTGATAGCAGGTGTTGTTCAGGACTACCGCGGTAACTATAGCGACATGGTATATAGCGAGCCATTTGTCTACACTAACGACCAGCACCGCGACCCTCAGGAGTTCCTCAACATAGTATACGGCAACGACACTCGCAGCGGCAAGGTTCAGGTAAGCCTTGTAGGTCGCAACGAGATTATCAACCTACCGATGAAAAAGTAGACTCAAACAACAACAATAAATAATAAGAGCGTATCCTTAAATGATCTGACCCCAAAAATTTGGACGGATTATTAAATAGATTTATTGGTAAAGAGTTCGGTATTGTACCGGACTCTTTCCGTTTAATTTTAGTTTAATACGGTCGTTATTATAGTAGTTTATATACTTTCGTAGCTCTCG